>NZ_CAUQVQ010000067.1:0-13295 GCF_963521645.1 uncultured Microbacterium sp.
TACACCGACCTCGGACGACGCCTGCACGCGGGGGAGTTCGGCGAGTACGCACGGGACCCGCGGCATCCGTACGCCACGTGGCTCGCCACGTACGCCGACCCTGCCTTCGCGCAGGCGACGGATCAGGCGATCGCGATCGTGTCGGCGGCCGCCTCAGCCGCCACCCCGGCCACGCGAGAGCGGATGCTGCGGGCGTTCGAGGTGTCGAGCGCGCACGAGCTCGCGTTCTTCGCCGCTCCGTCCGCGGTCGGCGCGCCTGTGTGAGGCACCGGATTTGCGCATGCCGCGACGAGCGCGCTATCGTCGCGGCATGCCTTCGGCCGCCACCGCATCTCTGACGCTCGCTCCGAGCGTCATCGCCGTGCGCCGACGCCGCAGCGGCCGCCGACTCTAGGCGACCCTGCGCTTCTGCCTGCGTACGCACGGCGGTCCGGTGCCGGTGTCGCCGCCCCGGTCCCGACACTGCCCCGCGTTCGATGCGGGGCCCGACCGTTAAGGTAGAAGCATGACGTATTCCGTCGCCGTCTCCGGCGCATCCGGCTACGCGGGCGGCGAGATCCTGCGCCTCCTCGCGTCTCATCCCGACATCGAGATCCGTACCGTCACGGCGCACTCGAACGCCGGTCAGCCGCTCGTGCAGCACCAACCGCACCTGCGGTCGCTCGCCCACCTCACTCTGCAGGACACGACACCCCAGACGCTCGCAGGTCACGACATCGTCTTCCTCGCACTGCCGCACGGACAGTCCGGCCAGTACACCGATGCGCTCGGCGACACCCCGCTCGTGATCGACGCCGGAGCGGACCACCGCCTCACCTCGCAGGCGTCCTGGGATGCGTTCTACGGCGGCGACTTCCACCAGCCCTGGGCGTACGGGGTCCCCGAACTGCTCGTCGACGGCATCAAGCAGCGCGAGACGTTGCGCACCGCGAAGCGCATCGCGGCACCCGGGTGCAACGCCTCGACGGTGAGTCTGAGCCTCGCGCCCGGAGTCGCCGCCGGGGTGATCGACGCGGGAGACATCGTCTCGGTGCTGGCCGTCGGACCGTCGGGTGCGGGGAAGAGCCTCAAGACCAATCTGCTCGCCAGTGAGATCCTCGGCAGCGCCAATCCCTATGCGGTCGGTGGCACCCACCGGCACATCCCCGAGATCCGCCAGGCGCTCGCCGCGGCATCCGGTGCCGCAGCCGACGGCATCCGCATCTCCTTCACTCCCGTGCTCGTGCCGATGTCGCGGGGCATCCTCGCCACGTCGACCGCACCGATCGTCGGCGACGCCAGCGACGCGGAGATCCGCGCCGCCTGGGAGGACGCGTACGCTGACGAGACGTTCGTGCAGCTGCTGCCCGAGGGGCACTTCCCGCGCACGGCCGACGTCCTCGGCGCGAACACGGCGCTGATCGGCCTCGCGATCGACCGCGCGGCGAACCGCGTGACGGTGGTCACCGCGGTGGACAATCTCGTCAAGGGCACCGCAGGCGCTGCCATCCAGTCCATGAACCTCGCGCTGGGGCTGCCCGAGTCCCGCGCCCTCTCAGTGAACGGAGTCGCGCCGTGAGTGTCACCGCCCCCGCAGGATTCGAGGCGGCCGGAGTCGCCGCCGGCCTCAAGTCGACCGGCAAGCCCGACGTCGCCGTGGTGGTCAACCGCGGCCCGCGCAAGGTCGGTGCCGCGGTCTTCACGAGCAACCGCGCGAAGGCCAACCCGATCATCTGGTCGCAGCAGGCCGTCGCCGATCGCGTGGTCGAAGCGGTCGTGCTGAACTCGGGAGGAGCCAACTGCTTCACGGGCAGCTTCGGCTTCCAGACCACCCACCAGACCGCCGAGAAGGCGGCCGAGCTGCTCGGCATCGGCGCCGGCGACGTGCTCGTCTGCTCGACGGGCCTCATCGGGGTCGGCGACGAGGTGTTCCGCAGCAAGGTGCTCGCCGGGACCGAGCAGGCCATCGCCGAGCTGTCGACCGACGGCGGTCAGCTGGCGGCCGAGGCCATCATGACCACCGACAGCGTCTCGAAGACAGCCGTGGTGAGCAGAGACGGGTGGAGCATCGGCGGCATGGCGAAGGGAGCCGGCATGCTGGCACCCGGTCTCGCGACGATGCTCGTCGTCATCACGACGGATGCCGTGCTCGAACCGCTCGAGGCGGACGCTGCGCTGCGGTTCGCGACCGGCACGACGTTCGACCGCCTCGACTCCGACGGCTGCATGTCGACCAATGACCAGGTCACACTGCTCGCCAACGGCGCCTCCGGTGTGGCGCCCGAGCTCAAGGACTTCTCGGCGGCGCTCGCTGAGCTCTGCCACGAGCTCGCCGTCAAGCTGCAGGGCGACGCGGAAGGCGCGAGCCACGACATCACGATCGAGGTGCGGCACGCCGCGACCGAGGGGGAGGCCGTCGAGGTGGGCCGCTCGGTCGCGCGCAACAACCTCTTCAAGGCCGCGATCTTCGGCAACGACCCCAACTGGGGCCGGGTGCTCGCTGCGATCGGCACGACCAGTGCGCAGTTCGACCCGTATGACGTCGACGTCTGGATGAACGGCGTCCGGGTGTGCAGCGAAGGCGGTCCCGATCGGCCCCGCGAGGAGGTCGACCTCACGCCGCGCGCGACGCACCTGGTGATCGATCTCAAGGTCGGCGACGCCACCGCGACGATCCTGACGAACGACCTCACCCACGATTACGTGCACGAGAATAGCGCCTACGCCTCATGACCGACATCCAGGACACCACGCCCGACGTCGCCGCGGTCAAGGCCGCGACACTCATCGAGTCGCTTCCGTGGCTGAAGAAGTTCCGCGACCAGATCGTCGTCGTCAAGTACGGCGGCAATGCGATGGTCTCCGACGAGCTGCAGGAGGCGTTCGCGCAGGACATCGCCTACCTGCGGTACGTCGGCGTCCTGCCGGTGGTCGTGCACGGCGGTGGACCGCAGATCTCCGACATGCTGCAGCGCCTTGAGATCCCGAGCGAGTTCAAGGGCGGCTATCGGGTCACGAACACCGAGGCGATCGGCGTCGTGCGCATGGTGCTCACCGGACAGGTGAACCCGCAGCTGGTCTCGAAGATCAACTCGCACGGTCCCATCGCCACCGGGCTCAGCGGTGAAGACGCCGGACTCTTCGGCGGGCGTCGTCGCGGCGTGGTGATCGACGGCGAGGAGATCGATCTCGGCCGAGTCGGAGACGTCGTCGAGGTCGATCCGACGCCTGTGCTCGACCACCTCGCCGCAGGACGCGTGCCCGTGGTCTCGAGCATCGCCCCCGACCTCGACCACCCCGGCCAGTCACTGAACGTGAATGCGGACGCCGCGGCCGCCGCCCTCGCGGTGGCTCTGCGGGCCCGCAAGCTCGTCATCCTCACGGATGTCCCCGGGCTCTACGCCGACTGGCCCAATCGGGACTCGCTCGTCTCTCACCTCACCTCCGAGACGCTCATCCAGATGCTCCCGGCACTCGAGTCGGGCATGATCCCGAAGATGAAGGCGTGCCTGGATGCGATCGAGGGCGGCGTCGACGCCGCCGCCATCATCGACGGACGTGTGCCACATTCGGTGCTCGTCGAGCTCTTCACCAGCAAGGGAATCGGAACAGAAGTGGTCTTGGGAACGGCAGGGACGAACGCATGAGCAACTGGCAGGACGACGCAGCGAGTGATCTGGTCCTCAACGCAGGACCGCGCCTGGCCATGCTGACGCGAGGCGAGGGCTCCTATCTGTGGGACTCGGAGGGCACGCGCCACCTCGACTTCCTGGCGGGCATCGCGGTGACCTCCCTGGGACACGCGCACCCGGTGTTCGTCGAGGCGGTATCGAGGCAGGCCGCGACTCTCGCGCACGTGTCGAACTACTTCGCGACTCCTTCTCAGCTCGCGCTCGCCGCACGGCTGAAGCGCCTGGCCGGTGCCGGGATCGACGGCCGCGTGTTCTTCTCGAACTCGGGCGCCGAGGCCAACGAGGCCGCGTTCAAGCTCGCGCGTCTGCACGGCGGCGCCGAGAAGCCGCGCATCATCGCTCTCGAGAACGGCTTCCACGGGCGGACCATGGGGTCGCTCGCGCTCACCGCCAAGGCGGCCATGCGGGCTCCCTTCGAGCCGATGCCGGGGGGAGTCGAGCACATCCCGGCGACGATCGAGGCCCTCGAGGCGGCCATGGACGACCGTGTCGCAGCGGTGATCGTCGAGCCGATCCAGGGCGAGGCCGGCGTGGTCGAGCTTCCGCACGGATACCTGCAGGCGGCTCGTTCGCTGACGTTGAAGCACGGAGCGCTTCTCATCGTCGACGAGATCCAGACCGGAGCAGGCCGCACGGGTGCGTGGTTCGGCTTCAGCCATGAGGGCATCACACCCGACGCCATCACCCTCGCGAAGGGCATCGGCGGCGGCTTCCCGATCGGGGCGCTGGTGACGTACGGGGCGGCGAGCTCGCTCTTCACACCCGGCTCGCACGGTTCGACGTTCGGCGGCAATCCCTTGGCCACCGCCGTGGCCGACGCCGTGCTCACCGAGATCGAGAACGCCGGACTCGTCGAGAACGCCGCGCGTCGGGGGGAGGAGCTCCGCGAGATGATCCTCGGACTGGAGTCGCCGCTCATCACCGGCGTGCGCGGTCGCGGACTGCTCATCGGCGTCGCGCTGAGTGCACCGGTCGCGAACGAGGTCGTCGCCGCGGCTCAGGGACGCGGCCTCATCGTGAACGCCGCCAACCCCGAGACGGTGCGCATCGCGCCTGCTCTCACCATCGGGGACGCCGAACTCGCCGAGTTCCGTCAGCTCTTCGCCGCGTCGCTCGCCGACGTGCAGGCTTCCCTCGCCGAATCCGGAAAGGCCCTCGCATGACCCGCCACCTGCTGCGTGACGACGATCTGACCCCCGCCGAGCAGGCGGAGATCCTCGATCTCGCCATCGAGCTCAAGAAGGACCGCTGGGCGAACAAGGCCCTCGCGGGCCCTCAGACGGTCGCGGTGATCTTCGACAAGTCCTCCACCCGCACCCGCGTGTCGTTCGCCGTCGGGATCGCGGACCTCGGTGGTTCGCCGCTGATCATCTCGACCGCCAGCAGCCAGCTCGGCGGCAAGGAGACCCCGTCCGACACCGCCCGGGTGCTCGAGCGCCAGGTCGCCGCGATCGTCTGGCGCACCTACGCACAGGCCGGACTCGAAGAGATGGCCGCGGGCACCACGGTGCCAGTCGTCAACGCCCTCTCCGACGACTTCCACCCGTGCCAGCTGCTCGCCGATCTGCTCACTATCCGCGAGCACAAGGGCGACCTGAAGGGGCTCACCCTGACGTTCTTCGGCGACGGCCAGAGCAACATGGCGCACTCCTACGCGCTGGCCGGTGTCACCGCCGGCATGCACGTGCGCATCGTCTCGCCGGTCGACTACGCGCCTCGGGCGGACGTCGTCGAGGCCGCGGATCGTCGAGCGGCCGAGACCGGCGGATCGATCACGCTCTACACGGATGCGGTCGAGGCCGCTGCCGGCGCCGACGTCGTGGTCACCGACACCTGGGTGTCGATGGGCAAGGAGGAGGAGAAGCTCGCGCGCATCCGGGACCTCGGTGGCTACAAGGTCACGCCCGAGACCATGCAGCTCGCCGACCCGGATGCCATCTTCATCCACTGCCTGCCCGCCGACCGCGGCTATGAGGTGGACTCCGAGGTCATCGACGGGCCCCAGAGCGTGGTGTGGGACGAGGCGGAGAACCGTCTGCACGCGCAGAAGGCGCTGCTCGTCTGGCTGCTGGGCAAGAAGGGCGAGTGATGGACGCGAAGAACGAAGGAACCAACGAGGGAGCACTCTGGGGTGCTCGCTTCGCGAGCGGTCCCTCGCCCGAGCTGGTCGAGCTCAGCCGGTCGACCCACTTCGACTGGGTTCTCGCGCCGTATGACATCGCGGGATCGCATGCCCACGCGACGGCACTCGAGGCGGCCGGATATCTCGAGCCCGACGAGGCCGCGAGGATGCACGAGGGACTCGATGCCGTGGCTCGCAAGGTCGCCGACGGCACCCTGCAGCCCGTGCCGTCGGATGAGGACGTGCACGGAGCCCTCGAGCAGGCGCTGATCGCCGAACTCGGGCCGGAGCTCGGAGGACGTCTTCGTGCGGGTCGCAGCCGCAACGATCAGATCGCCACGCTCGTGCGGATGTACCTGATCGATCACGCGCGGGTGATCGCCCGCGACATCCTGCGGGTCATCGACGCTCTGGTCGCTCAGGCGGAGGCGCACCCCGACGCGATCCTCCCCGGTCGCACGCATCTGCAGCACGCGCAGCCGGTGCTCCTCGCCCACCACCTGCAGGCGCACGGCTGGCCCCTCGTGCGAGAACTCGAGCGGCTCGTGGACTGGCGTCGTCGCGCCGGAGTCTCGCCCTACGGCGGCGGAGCGCTCGCGGGATCGACGCTCGGCCTGGATCCCGCTCTCGTGGCGTCCGAGCTCGGTCTCGATCGTCCGGCCGAGAACTCCCTCGACGGCACCGCGGCGCGCGACGTCGTCGCGGAGTTCGCGTTCATCACGGCGATGACCGGGGTCGACATCTCGCGTCTGAGCGAGGAGATCATCCTCTGGAACACCCGCGAGTTCGGCTTCGTCACCCTGCACGACGGGTATTCGACGGGGTCGAGCATCATGCCGCAGAAGAAGAACCCCGACATCGCCGAGCTCGCTCGGGGCAAGTCCGGGCGTCTGATCGGCAACCTCTCGGGGCTCCTGGCCACGCTCAAGGGTCTTCCGCTCGCGTACAACCGCGACCTGCAGGAGGACAAGGAGCCGGTCTTCGATTCGGTGCAGACCCTCGAGGTCGTCCTTCCCGCGTTCGCCGGCATGATCGCGACGCTGCGTTTCGACACCGCGCGCATGGCGGCGCTCGCGCCCGAGGGGTTCTCTCTCGCGACCGATGTCGCCGAGTGGCTCGTGAAGCGTCGTGTGCCGTTCCGCGATGCGCACGAGATCTCGGGAGCGCTCGTGCGTGCCTGCGAAGAACAGGGGATCGGTCTCGAAGACGCCTCCGACGAGCTGCTGCTGTCGGTGTCGCCCCATCTCGTGCCCGAGGTGCGCGAGGTGCTCACGATCGAGGGGTCGGTGGCGTCGCGCACCGGCGCCGGAGGAACGGCTCCGGTGCGTGTGGCGGAGCAGCGTGCCGAACTCGTGGCCCGCGCGCAGGCTGCGGCGCACGCGCTCGGCCTCTGAGCGGACGCCGTCGGCTCAGTGCAGCGCGGCGTCCGCGGCTGAGCGGGTCCACCGCGTGAATCGCACCACGAGGCCGGAGCGCGTGGGCGCCGCGAGGAAAGGGCCGGCGGATGCGGCTGCGCCGCCGTCGAACGGCGCCACCCGCACGAGACGCCATTCGCCGTGGCTCGCGCGTGCGCGCACGATCACGGCATCCGGCCAGCGACTCACGCGGACGGTGATCTCGCTGCCGTGCCAGTCGTCGACATGACCGACCGACCAGTCGGAGCGGACCTCGGTGACGACGGCTCCGAGACCGAGATGACCGTCGGCGAACTCGATGCCCGCCTTGATCCAGTGCTCGTGGTCGATGCGGACGAAGATGCCGGCCTGGTCGAACTGGCCGTCCCACGGTGCGCGGAAGCTCACGTCCATCGCCTCGCCGACTGCCAGAGGAGCCAGCAGCGCGTGCTCGGTGTCGTGCACGAACCCGTAGGCGGTGTGTCGCCAGGCATCGCTGCCCTCGACGGCGGTCACATCGAGAGTTCCGCCCTCGGCGGAGAGGGCGGCAGGAGTGCGGGTCCAGTCGCCGTCGGACCACGAGATCATGTCGGATTCAGGCATATTCCGAGACTATAACCAAATGAGGCATAAAACAATGTTATGCATGTTATGGTTATCGCATGGTCATCGCCGTACTCGCCGACATCGTGGGCTCTCGCCAGCTCGACGATCGGTCGGCTGCGCAGCGCACCCTCGATGACACGATCGGGCGGGTCGAGCGCGACATGCCTCTCGCGCACACGCCGCTGACGCCCACGGTAGGCGACGAGCAGCAGGGCGTCTACCTCGCGCTCGAGGATGCGTTGGTGTCGCTCCTGATGATCCAGCTCGCGCTTCCCGAGGGTCTCGCGTTCCGCTTCGGGATCGGCATCGGCGAGGTGCGCTCGGTCGACTCCGTGCACGGCGAGCTCGCCGACGGCCCCGGGTGGTACGCCGCGCGCGCCGCGATCGAGATCGTGCATGCGAGGGAGAGTCGCACCGTGCCGCGCACGCGCACATGGATTGTCGGTGATCCCGGGCAGGATGAGGTCATGGAGAGCGTGATCGCCGCATCGAACGCCTACCTCCTCGTCCGCGACGAGCTGGTGGGTGCGATGAGCGAACGCGAACGCCGGTTGACGTACGGGCGTCTGGTCGGCAGATCCCAGCGTGAGCTCGCGACCGACGAGGGCGTCTCGCAGCCCAGTGTCTCGAAGTCGCTGCGCAGCGCGGGCAGCGCCGCGATCATCGAGGGCGTCGCAGCCCTGAGGGGATACCCCGCATGATCGTCGCCGGTTTCATGCTGCTGGCCGTGGGTGCGGCTGATCTCGTGCGCCGGTTCGCCCCGCGCCGGTGGGTCGGCTACCTCGTGGTGGTCGTCATCCTGCTGCTGCTCGGCAGCGTCAGCGACGCGCTGCTGCCGATGCTCGCGGGCCTGCTCGTCGGCGCGCTGTGGGTGTGGTGCATGCCGTCGGAGCGGCCCGCACCGATCGGTTTCTGGCCCGCCGTGCTGCTCGGTGCCGCGAGCATCGGTGCCGTGGTCTGGCTCGGAGCTCGCACCGATGCCGGCCTGATCGGCTCGGTGTGGACGCTGCGCTCGCCGTTCGGCGACGTGTCTTTCGATCTCGCGATGCTCACTCTGGGGGCGGCGGTCTTCCTGCTCGAATCCTCGAACCTCGTGGTCCGCGCCGCGCTCGACGGCGAGCACACATGGCGGCCCGTCGAGCTGCGACCCACCTCTCCCGAGCGCGAGATCGCGCACGGTGTCGCTGCGGAGCCGCGGCCCTTCGCGGATGCCGATCGAGGCCCCATCCCCGAGACCACGCATGTCGGGGTCGACCCTGTCGAAAGCACGGACACCGATCGTGGGGCTCCCGATCCTCGGACGGACTTCAAGGGCGGGCGTCTGATCGGGCCGCTCGAGCGCATCCTCGTGATGCTCCTCACTCTGGCCGCCGCCTATCCGATCCTCGCGGCGATGCTCGCGGCCAAGGGCATCGTCCGCTTCCCCGAGATCTCGCGCGACGGAGAGACCGGCGCGCGGGCGGAGTACTTCCTCGTCGGGAGTCTGGTGAGCTGGGTCATCGGGTTGGGGGCGGCATTCCTGGTGTGGTGGGCAGCGCACAGCTGACCGCTTCGGTCGCCGAGCCAGGGAGAATCGTCGCCGCTCACCGCTGATAGCCTGGAGCGCGTGTCGAACTCCGATCTGACGACCGCCCCGCCGGCGATCGACCCCACGTTCGAGAACGTGTGGGACGAACTGCTGTGGCGCGGCCTCGTCCATGTGTCCACTGACCAGGAGGCGCTGCGCGCCCTTCTCGCCGGGGACCCGATCACGTATTACTGCGGCTTCGACCCGACGGCCCCCAGTCTGCATCTGGGCAACCTCGTGCAGCTTCTGACGATGCGTCGCATCCAGCTCGCCGGACACAAGCCGCTCGGCCTGGTCGGCGGCTCGACCGGTCTCATCGGCGACCCTCGGCCCACGGCCGAGCGCACGCTGAACACGCGCGAGACCGTCGAGGAGTGGGTGGGTCGGTTGCGGACGCAGGTCGAGCGGTACCTCAGCTTCGACGGAGACAACGCCGCCCGCATCGTCAACAACCTCGACTGGACCGCGCCGCTGTCGGCGATCGACTTCCTGCGTGAGATCGGCAAGCACTACCGCGTCGGCACCATGCTGAAGAAGGACGCGGTCGCGGCGCGCCTCAACTCCGACGAGGGCATCAGCTACACCGAGTTCAGCTACCAGATCCTGCAGGGGATGGACTTCCTCGAGCTCTACCGCCAGTACGACTGCGTCCTGCAGACGGGAGGCTCCGATCAGTGGGGCAATCTCACGAGCGGCACCGACCTCATCCGTCGAGCAGAAGGCGTCTCCGCGCATGCGATCGGCACCCCGCTGATCACGAACAGCGACGGGACCAAGTTCGGCAAGAGCGAGGGCAACGCGGTGTGGCTCGACGCCGAGATGTGCAGTCCGTACCGGATGTACCAGTTCTGGCTCAGCACGGCGGATGCCGATGTCATCGGACGACTGAAGGTCTTCACATTCCTCACTCGAGCCGAGATCGAGGAGTACGAGGTGCTCGTCGAGTCCGAGCCCTTCCGCCGTGCGGCGCAGAAGCGCCTGGCGCTCGAGGTCGTGACCATCGTGCACGGCATCGATGCGGCGGCCGCCGTGATCGCGGCATCCGAGGCTCTGTTCGGTCAGGGCGACCTGACCGCGCTGGATGCGACGACGCTGCGCACGGCACTCGACGAGCTTCCGAACGCGACGCTCGCCGCCGGCTCGTCCGTCGTCGACGCCCTCGTCGCCACGGGACTCGTCTCCAGCGCTTCCGAAGCGCGCCGCGCCATCGCGCAGGGGGGCGTGTCCCTCGATGGAGCTCGTGTCGACGACGATGCCGCCCTCGTGCGGGGAACTCTGCCCGGGGGAGTGTCCGTGCTGCGCCGCGGCAAGAAGACCCTCGCGGGAGTCTTCCTCGGCTGAACACGTCCTGGATCGTCCGACGGCGGTCGTCCGAGGTCTCTCGGACGGCCGCCGTCACCGGTTCCCCCACTCAGGTCGACAGGAGCACACCGATGCCGTTCACGCCGAGTCACGCGGTGGTCGCGCTTCCGTTCATCCGCACGCCGCTCGTGCCCGCCGCGATCGCGATCGGCGCCATGACCCCGGACCTTCCGCTGTTCCTGGGCGGTGTCGGGCTCCGGTACTCGTTCACCCACACTTTCGGCAACGTCCTCTGGACGGGTCTGGTGGCCTTCGCGCTCTTCCTGCTGTGGCGGGTCGTGCTGCGGCCCGCGGTCGGCGAGCTGTCGCCGACCTGGCTGGCGCGACGGCTGCCGGTCGGCTGGGAGCAGCGCGGGATCGCGGCAGCCAGGGCATCCATCGGAGTCGGTTCGTCGGACCGGCTGTACCCGTTCATGCTCGCGGCCTCACTGCTGCTGGGCGTGCTGTCGCACATCGTCTGGGACCTCTTCACGCACGAGGCGCGATGGGGAGTGCAGGTGTTCCCTGCTCTCGACGACGCCTGGGGCCCGTTCACCGGGTACAAGTGGCTGCAGTACGGCTCGAGCGCGATCGGACTGCTCGTCATCGCGATCTGGGCCACCGTGCGGCTCGCTCACGCCGTGCCGCGTGCGCACCTCGAGCGCACGACGCCGCCGGCCGTCCGGATCGCGTGGTGGCTGTCGCTTCCCGCCGTGCTGATCACGGCATGGGTCGTGGGGTACGCGGGCTACGGGCCGTTCACCGAGGCGTTCACGTATCAGCATCTGGCCTATCGGGTACTGCCGCCGGCGTGCGCGCTGTGGGGCGTACTCACTCTCGCGCTCTGCCTCTCGCTGCCGCTGTTCCGCCGGCGTCACCAGCGCGGCTGATCGGACCCCCAGCGATGGGGAGCGGCGAGTTCGCGTCCCGGGAGCGCCGATGCGGCCGTGGTGACCGTGCATCCGTCGATGTCGAAAGTCACCGTGTGGGCGGTGAGGTCCACCTCCCGTTCCGTACCCGGCCCCGACGACCTGGGCATCCCGAGGAGCTCGGCAGCCACCCGTCGCAGCGAGGTGCGCACGATCCAGCCGCCGCCTTCGCGACGGCGGCGCTCCACCAGCGAGATGATCGATGCGGCGAGAAGGTATCCGGCGCTGTGGTCCAGCGCCTGCGCGGGAAGGACACCCGGACGATCCCCGTCTGCCGTCTCCACCATGGCGATCCCGGATTCGGCCTGGACGAGACTGTCGAACCCGCCACGGGTCGGCTGATCGACGCCCCATGCGCTGAGCTGGGCGACCACGAGGTGCGGGTGTCGATCGAGAAGGGCGCGTGCCGAGAGGCCGAGTCGTTCCACGGCGTCCGGCCGGTATCCGAGCACGACGACGTCGGCTGTGGCGAGCAGCTCGCTCATCCGGTCGGTCCGGGCGTCGAGCAGAGTGGATCTCTTGCCGTGCCCGGTGTCGAGATGCTGCCACTCGGGTTCGGGCAGCAGCGGGGGATCGACCCGCAGCACGTCGGCACCCAGGAGAGCGAGAGTGCGCGTGCAGACGGGACCGGCGATGACGCGGGTGAGATCGAGGATGCGGATCCCGGCGAGCGGCGCGCGAGGATCCCGGGCGGCGCCCCCGCTCCGCGACGCCGGCTGAGACCCGCGAACCCGCTCGACGTGCAGCAGGGGAGTGGCGCGCACGCGCGCCTCGAGGCGAGGGTCTTCGGGCATCACCCGTACCGCCATGCCGCCAGCCTCGGCGATCAGCGCGACCGCCTCGCCGGCCGAGAGGGTGAGCACGGCGGCCCGCACGTCATCGCCGCTCGCCCCGGGGCCGAGACCGAGGCCGACGAGGAGGCGCTCGGCATGGTGGCGGTAGTTGCCGTGCGTACGGATCCAGCCGTCCGCTGCTCGGAAGAAGCCCGAGTACGGAGACCACACGTCCGGCGCGCGACCGTCGACCGTGAGCACGCGATCGCTCCGGTACGCGGCCGCGATGCGATCGGGGTCGGGGAGAGCCTCGATGCCCGCTGCCACGCACACCGAGCGCACGCTCGCCCACGCGAGATCCGCTGTCGCGAGGCGCGAAGGCAGAGGCACGGGGTGCGGGGGACGCGCCCCGACCTCGGTGCGTGTCAGGTCGAGGCGGAGTGCAGAGCACACACGCTCCAGAAGCTCGTCCCCGGGGTGATCCTTCGTCGGCTCGGCCACGCTGCGATCGTACTCGTGGCGGCGATCCGGGTCGATTGGCCGTCTGGACTGGGGAAAGGTGAGAGTGGGCTGCAGCCGACACGCCCGGGGTGAGTGGCCCGATTTGCCAGAACCCCGGAACCCGCGTAACTTATTACTTGTTCGCCCCACAGGGACGCGGAGGAGCCGAGAGCTTCACCCCCCTCAAGCGGAGAACCACCTCCCACATCCACTCACTTGTGAGAACAGACGCGTGCGTCTAGGATGGGAGATCCACCCCGACTGCGGCTGTCACAGGCTGCGCACCAGGTCCAAGACCTGCACGGCGCGCTGATTTGACAAGCGAGACGGGATGGCTAAGATAGAGAAGTTGCCCTTCGGGCCTGGTTGTGATGACTGGGTCGTGGGAGCA
>NZ_CAUQVQ010000068.1:0-13033 GCF_963521645.1 uncultured Microbacterium sp.
TACCGTCGCTCCGTCCCGTTCCCTGTCGGCGAGGTGCGGGCGCTCCTTTCGCGCCCGGAACGGTGGCTCGAATGGAACGACTTCGAGGCTCAGTCGGCTGAGGTGATGCCGAGCGGCGAGGTGCATGCGCACACCCGCGAGCGGAACCTCGACGGAAGGCCGGCGCGGCTCGCACCCGAGTTCGCCACGACTGATCACCGCATCAGATCACCCGAGACGCTGGATGCACCCGGCACGCCGGATGGCACCGGGTCGCCGGATGTCATCGAGTGGGTGCGCTCGTTCCCGCGCGCACCGCACATCGCGCGTCAGGTGCTGCGCATCGAGCTCGAGCCGCGTGGCGCCGGCACCGAGGTGACGCTCTCGCTCCGCCGCGACGCAGCGGATGCCACGACCGACGGGCTGGTCCGCCGCGTGAGCCGTGTGCTGCTCACACCGCTTCGCCGTGTCATCGTCCGCGCGCACCTGCGAGGCAAAGCCGACAACATCTCTCGGGCGCTGCGCACCTGACCCGCGTCAGCGGAACTCGACGAGGCCGGCGTGCGCCGCGGTCACCAGGATCTGGACGCGGTCGCGTACGTGCCACTTCGACATGATGCGACCGAGATGCGCCTTGACCGTGCCCTCCGAGACGATCAGCGCACGAGCGATCTCGGCGTTCGACATGCCCTGAGCCAGGCGCTGCAGCACCTCTTCCTCGCGGTCGGTGAGCTCTTCGAGGGTGCCGTCGCCGCCGACCGGCTCGGTGTCGCGGACATGCTTGATCAGGAGTGAGGCGATGCGCGGCGAGAGTGAGCTCGCGCCGCTGTAGACCTCGCGCACCGCGGCGACGATGCTCGCCGCGCTCGAATCCTTCAGCATGTATCCCGACGCGCCGGCGCTGAGCATCGGCAACACGGTGTCGCTCCCGTCGAGCGTCGTCACCGCCAGAATCTTGACGTCGGGCCAGCGCTCACTGATGACCGCAGTCGCCTCGATGCCGTTCATCTCGGGCATCTGCACATCCATCATCACGACGTCCGGCCGCTCGCGCTCGACCGTGTCGATGCCCTCGAGACCCGACTCCGCCTCGGCGACCACCGTGATCTCCGGATCTCGCGAAACGAAGTGCGAGAGCGCTGAACGCACCAAAGGGTCGTCATCGACGATCACTACGCGGATTTCGGGCATGGAGGAAGCCTAACGGGGGTCGACCACGGGTGCGAAGGACTAGACCTTTGGCTAGTCAGCTCTGGCCTTAAGGCAGATGCGGGGTGATCCGTTCACCGAGAAGATCAATACATCGCTAAACAAAAGTGCAACTCGGGAGGTGAATTCATATGTCTTTTTGGGATCAGGTTGGTCGCTTCTTCGGCTTCTATCGTTAATATAACTGGCGAAAAGGAGATACTGAAGTATGGCTTCAAGTCTTGGGACGGGTGATCGATTCGATGTCACCCGACTCGGCAAGGGCGAGAAGCTCAGCACGATCGAACGGATCGCTGTTCTGGTGGTCGTCGGTACGATCCTCATCTTCGACATCGTCGGGCTGTTCCTCCCTCCGGGATTGGAGCCGCTGACAGCAGTCATCAGCATCGCGTCCAGTGCGGTCCTGGTCCTGTATCTCTGGTCGCCTCTCGTCGCGACATGCGCCTTGGGCGCCGTGTTCGCTCTCTCCTTCATTCCCGGCAGTGAAGCCCAGGTGCTGACGACCGCCGCATTCGCGGCCGGGCTCATCATGCGCCTCGGCTGGACCTCTCTGGTCCTCTCCTACGTCGGAGCCTTCCTCGTCGCTTCCGCGCTGGTGGCCACCAGCGGAACGACCGAGGTCTTCCGCATCAGCATCTTCCTCGTCGGAGCCGCGGTCTCCGGAGCCGTCGGCTACGCGCTTCGTCTCGCCTTCGCCCGGGGGCGCACCCTCGAGGTGCAGCTCGCGGAGAAGGCCGAACAGGAACGTCAAGCAGTCCTCGCCGAGCGACGGTGGATCGCCGGCGAGTTGCACGACAGCATCGCTCACCACCTGACGGTGGTGTCGCTGCACGTGCAGATGCTCGACGACGATCGGGCCAGCGCCTCCTCTCAGGAGGCCATCCGCATCGCCGCGCGGAAGGCCATGACAGACCTGCGCTTCGTGATCGATCTCGCCGACGACGGCCCCCGCTCGACGGGCATGCCGTCCGGCGACCTCGCGGCGTCCATCGACGAGGCCCGAGAAGAATTCGAGTCGGCGGGGCACCCCGTCGCACTCAACGGCGATCCGACCGACGAGCGCATCCCGCGAGCGGCCGAGATCATCCTCGCGCGCATCATGCGCGAGTCGGCCACGAACGCTCTCAAATACGCGGGCGAGGGTGAGATCGCGATCGACCTCGATGTGAGCGACGAATCCGCGGTGCTGACCGTCGCCAGTCCGCTCTCGGCGACCCCGCGTCGCGAGCTGTCGTCGAGCCGTACCGGTATCGGCCGCATGGCGGAGCGGGTCCTGGGCGCCAGCGGCACGTTCGACGCCGGTGAGATCGGCGGACGCTGGGTCGTGTCGGCCCGCCTCCCGATCGCCCGCGTCTGAGCCGTCAACACGCGGATGTCGCCGACCGATATTCCGAAGGCCTGGCCAAAGGTCTAGGTGAGATCTCGACGTAAGGCCGTACTCCCTCGGTAAATATGCGGTTTACATTGGTAACACCCCAGAAATAGCGCATCCCCAGCGCTGTGATCGCGAGCGCGATCCTTGGAATCTGATCCCCTCGCGCTCGCGATCAGCTTCTCTCCTGAGACAGCATCCGTGTCTCGGTCGATGCCCTGGTTCAGCCGCCCACGGCGCGCATGTAGTGTCCATCGGTGGAGATCCCGGAAGCGGCCACCGTGAAGCGGACCACCTCGCTGAGGTATCGATCCTCCGAGGCCTCGAAGATCCGCCCCTCCGCGTCGCGAGAGATACGGCTCAGGCGCAGTATCGGCGTCCCCTGCGGAACCTGCAGCAGCGTCGCGTCCTGTTCGTCGGCCGCCACCGCGTCTATCTGGTGCTGCAGCCCGACGATCGGATGCCCCTGCGAGCCGAGGTACTCGGTGATCGAGACCTCATCCGTGTCGACATCGAAGAGCAGGCGCCCGACCGCCTCCGTGTAGAACAGCCGCTCGAGCATGGTGGGGCGCCCGTCGAGCAGTCGCAGCCGCACGACGCCGACGATGATGTCGTCCGGTGAGACTCCGAGCAGTTCCGCGCGGCTCCCGGCGCGGCGCAGGCTCAGCTCCTGGGTCCGTGCTCCCGGTTCGACGCCGAGTTCGCGCGCCCAGCGGGTGAACGGCACCGACACGTCGACCGCCTGGCTGGCCTTCTGCGAGACGACGCGCGCGGGGCGGCCGCGCCCCGTGTCGATCAGCCCCTCGGACTTGAGGGCGGCGAGTGCGTTGCGGATGGGGCCGCGCGACGTGCGCCATCGCTCGGCGAGTTCGGCCTCGGTGGGGACGTCGTCTCCCGGGCGCAGGATGCCGGCCTGGATCTGCGCGCGCAGTTCGTCGGCGATCTGGGTGTATACAGCTTCGGCCACATAGGCATACTACTTCGGCAGTCGTGCGCCTCCTCCCGTGTTCGTCAGCAGTTCATCCCGGGAAATGCCGAGTGAACGAACCTTGAACTCTTCCGAGTTAGGTATATATCTCGCGACTCGCGGTGTCAGAGTGGCTGTCGGATCACCTCCCTCACCCTCGAAAGGTCCTCATGAAGCTCCGTGCTCTCCCCGTTCTCGCCGGTGCCGCGATGCTCGCGCTCGGCCTCTCCGCGTGCTCCGGTGCCGCCGAGGCCACCGGCAACTCCGGTGCCGCAGAGACGTCCACCGGCACCGCATTCGCGGTCGACGAGAACACTCTCGTCTTCGGCGTGGTCCCCGACTCGGTCGACACCGAGACGAACTACCAGCCCCTGATGGACTACATCGCCGAGATCTCGGGCAAGACCGTCGAATACCACGAGTCCACCGACTACGCGGCGCTGATCGAGGCCGCGGTGGCGGGCAAGGTCGATGTCGCGTCGTTCTCCGGATTCACCTACGTGACCGCGACGAACAACGGTGCGGAGCTCACTCCGATCTCCTCGATCGTCACGGAGGAGGGACAGGAGCCCGGCTACTACTCGCAGGCGATCGTCCCGGTCGACAGCGACATCGACAGCTACGAGGACTTCGCGGGCAAGAAGGTCTGCTTCGTCGATCCCTCGTCGACCTCGGGCTACCTCTTCCCGTCGTACAACCTGATCGAGGCGGGCATCGATCCGCAGACCGACATCACCCCGGTGTTCGCCGGCAAGCACGACGTGAGCGTGCAGAAGGTCGGCGAGGGCGTCGAGTGCGAGGTCGGCTTCGCCGAGGACTCCGAGGTCGAGAAGTCGGATGCCGTGAAGGTCATCGACGAGACGATGGTGCCGGGCGCTCCGCTGGTCTACTCCTCGAGCCTTCCGGACGACGTCTCCGCGACACTGATCGACGGCCTCGCGGAGGTCACGATCGACGACATCATCGCCGCGGGCATCGACGGTGCCGACACGGATGCCTTCCGCAGCGTGTTCTACGCCACGAAGCCGGTCGACGACGCCTACTACGACCTCATCCGCGACATCTGCGAAGAGACCGAAGCCGAGCAGTGCAAGGCCTGACGGTCTGAGCACCGCGCTGCGACAGGCTCAGCGGCCATCCGGCCCTTGCGGCCATCCGGTCCCTGAGGCCATCCGGTCCTGAGCCTGTCGCAGGGCTCCCGAGCGTCCGACCCCGACCCGCAGGAGACAGAATCACCATGAGCACTCCGCTCGACCCGACATCCGAACCCCTCATCCGTCTCGACGGCGTGACGAAGACCTTCGGGTCCACCACGGCCCTGAAGAACGCCTCGCTGCAGGTGTCGCGCGGCGAGATCGTGGTGCTCCTCGGCCTTTCGGGGTCGGGCAAGTCGACCCTGCTGCGTCACCTCGACGGTCTGGAGACGCCGACCTCCGGCTCGGTGCAGGTGCTGGGACAGCAGGTGCCCTCGCTGTCGGGCTCGTCGCTGCGCACGCTGCGGAGCCGTGTCGGCTTCATCTTCCAGCAGTTCGAGCTCGTGCCCTCTCTCACCGTGCTCGAGAACGTGCTCACCGGGTCGCTGTCGACCGTGCGCGGACCGCGCCTGGGACTGTGGGGCTACTCCCGCGCGTCGAGGATCCGCGCTCTCGAGCACCTCGATCGCGTCGGTCTGCTCGACCGCGCCTACCAGCGCAGCGACACCCTCTCGGGCGGACAGCAGCAGCGCGTCGCGATCGCCCGCGCGCTGATGCAGAAGCCCGACATCCTGCTGGCCGATGAGCCCGTGGCCTCCCTCGACCCCGAATCCAGCGACCAGGTCATGGCGCTGATCCGCGAGATCGCGGCCGATGAGGGGCTTACCGTGGTGTGCAGCCTGCACCAGGTCGACCTCGCGATCTCGTGGGCCGACCGCATCGTGGGACTCCGCCACGGCGAGGTCGTGCTCGACACCCCGACCACGGATCTCACCAAGGCGCAGGTCATGGAGATCTACGGGCGCGTGGCGACGACGACCGCAGAGATCCAGGCCGTGGCGTTCGAGCTGACAGACGCTCCGTCCGTGACCGCGGCCGACGGGGCCCGCGTCTCATGACACTGCTCGACTCGCCCGCAGGGGAGACGGTCCGCCCGCACGGCGGTGCCGTGGCCGACCGCGCACCGAAGCGTCCGGTCTCGCCCGAGCGGATCGCCGCCGCCCTGACCCTCCTCACGCTCCTCGTGCTCGGCGTGCTGGCCGTCGCCGAGGTGGGGATCTCCATCCCGGCGATGGTGCAGAGCTGGGGCAACGCCGAGAACTTCATGGCCCGCGTCGGGGGGCTCTCGTTCCCCGAGCCCGGAGACCTCGCGTGGCTGATCGCGCTCACGGTCGGTCTGGTGCTGGTGGGCACCCTGCTCGCCGCCGTGCTCTCCGTGCCCATCGCCTACCTCGCCGCATCGAACACCACGCCGGGAACAGGGTGGCGGGCAGCCGCCCGGTTCGTCGGGGTGCTGACCCGTGCACTCCCGGACGTCGTGCTGGCCATGGCGTTCGTGCTCATGTTCTCGCTCGGCACGCTGCCGGGCATCCTCGCGATCGGCATCCACTCGATCGGCATGATCTCCAAGATGTTCGCGGATGCGATCGAACAGATCGACGAGGGACCGCGCCTCGCGATCCGCGCCGCCGGCGGCTCGAAGATGCAGGAGTTCACCTCCGGCATCCTGCCCCAGGTGCTGCCGAGCTGGGTCGCGACCGTGCTGCACCGCAACGACATCAACCTCCGTGGCAGCGTGGTGCTCGGCTACGTCGGCGTCGCCGGCCTCGGCCTCGAGATGTCCTACGCGTTCAAATCGCTGAACTACGGCAAGGGTCTGGGCATCGCACTCGTGATCTTCATCTTGTGCATCGCGATGGAGATCATCTCGAGCACGGTGCGCGGTGCGATGCTCGGTCGTCAGAAGCACACCCGATCGTGGATCGATCGCCTCATCCACCCGCGACTGCGCGGCGCCGCACCGACGAGCGCGCCCGGGGATCGTCCGGCCTGGGCCGCCACCCCGCAGACCGCGGTGCGTCGACCGTGGACCGGCGAACGCGTGCGCCACGCGATCGGTGCGGGCATCGCCGTGCTCGTCGTGATCGGCAGCGTCGTGGTGAGCCAGATCAACTGGGGCGACTTCTTCACCTTCTGGGCGAAGCTCCCCGACGTCGCCGCGAGGTTCTGGCTGCCGTCGTTCGGCTCCTACGACACCGCCGCGATGGTCGCCGCGATGGTCGACACCGTCGCGATCGCGCTGGCCGCCACCGTGCTCACCCTGCTGCCCTCGTTGCTGCTCGGCTCGCTCGCCGCGAGCAACGTGGCCCCGAGCTCCGGCATCCGTGGCGCCGCACGCTTCCTGCTCGTCGGCATCCGCGGCATCCCCGAGCTGATCCTCGCGATCGTGCTCGTGGTGATCACGGGCCTGGGCGCTCAGGCGGGCGTGATCGCCCTCGCGATCGGAGGCATCGGGCTCCTCGGCAAACTCATCGCCGACTCGTTCGAAGAGGTCGACCGCGGCCCCGAGCGCGCACTGCGAGCGGTCGGCGCGACGCGCATGCAGACATACGCGTCGGCCACCGTGCCGCAGGGGATGCAGGCTCTCATCGGCCACAGCTTCTACATGCTCGACACGAACATCAGGGCGGCGACGATCCTCGGCATCGTGGGCGGCGGCGGGGTCGGCTACTACCTGCTGAACGCCAGCCAGGGATCCCGCTACGAGACCGTGACGGCGATCGTGCTGATGATCCTCGTGACGGTGCTGGTCGTCGAGGGACTCGCCATGTGGATGCGGAAGGTGTTCCGGTGAGCGCGCCGCACACGGCCGACGTCGTGGTCGTCGGCTCGGGCATCGTCGGCCTGGGCGCGGCCTACGCGGCAGTGCGCCGCGGGCTGCGGGTGATCGTGATCGACCGCACCGACGGTCCGGTCGGAGCCACGATCCGCAACTTCGGGCACCTCTGCATCGGAGCGCAGCACGGCGCGGCCCGCCGGTACGCCGACGCCTCGCGAGAGCTGTGGCTGCGCCTCGCCCGAGACGCCGGGTTCTGGCTCCGTGAATCGGGCACGCTCGTCGCGGCTCGACACGCGGATGAGCTCGCGGTGCTCGAGGAGGCGGCACGCGACGGCGGCATCCGGATGCTGGATGCCGACGAGCTGCTGCACCTCGCCCCGCTGCGCGCCGGAGGACTCCTCGGCGGAGCGCACATCGAGCCCGACCTGCAGACCGACCCCCGCACCGCGGCGGGCGCGATCGTGCGTCACCTCGCCGCGCTCGGAGTGGAGTTCCGGTTCCGCACCGCGGTCACGTCGATCGGCGACCGGGCAGACGCGAGCACGCGGGTGGAGACCACCAGAGGAGCCCTCGACGCGGGCGCGGTGGTCATCGCCGTGAACCACGACATCGATCAGCTGCTGCCCGAGGTCGCCGAGCGCGGGGGAGTGGTGCGCTGCACGCTCGACATGATGCGCGTGGCGGTCACCGTGCGGCATCCGCTCTCCGCCCCGCTGCTGACCGGCTGGTCGCTCGCGCGCTACGGACGCTTCGCCGAGTCGCCGTCGGCCGCGTCGCTGCGCGAACGCCTCCACGCCGAGCGACCCGACCTCGCGGCGCTCGATCTCAACCAGATGTACACGCAGCTGCCGGACGGGACGATGATCGTCGGCGATTCGCACGCCACGGCCACGGCGCCCGTGCCGTTCCAGCCCGAGGCGGCCTTCGCGGCGTTCCTGGCCGAGGCGGAGGCCCTGTTCGAGATGCCGGCGCCGCGTGTGCTCGAACGCTGGCAGGGGGTCTATGCCAAGGGCCCGCAGGACTTCCTCATCGAGCGCGTCGACGAGGGGACGCTGGTGCTCGCCGCGACCACCGGCATCGGAATGACAACGGGTCTGGGGCTCGCCGAAGAGAATCTCGCAGCCGCCTTCGGGTGGGCACCCGCACTGGAAGGAACATCATGACCACTCTCGACACCATCCGCACCGAACTCGTCGTGCTCGACATGGCAGGCACCACGGTGCTCGACGACGGCGTCGTCGAGCGGGCCTTCCAGCGCGCCGCGGAACGCACCGGGGTGGCCGACCGGATGCCGTGGGACGCGGCACTGACCTACGTGCGCGACACCATGGGCCAGTCGAAGATCGACGTGTTCACGCACCTCGCCGACGGTGATCGCGCAGCGGCCGAGCGCGCGACCGCCGCGTTCGAGGGCGCGTACGCCGAGATCGTCGACGAGCACGGGGTGACCGAGATCCCCGGCGCAGCCGATGCGATCCAGGGGCTCAAGGACGCCGGCCTCCGGGTCGTGCTCACGACCGGCTTCGCCCCCGTGACCCGCGATGCTCTCATCGACGGGCTCGGGTGGAGCGGTCTCGTCGACCTCGTGCTGTCTCCCGTCGACGCCGGCCGCGGTCGTCCCGCGCCCGACCTGGTGCTCACGGCGCTCCTGCGCACGAGGACCTCCTCGGTCGAGGCCGTCGCGGTCGCCGGCGACACGGTCAGCGATGTGGAGTCCGGTCGTCGTGCCGGTGCCGGATTCGTCGCAGGTGTGCTCACGGGCGCTCATGACCGCACTGCGCTGGGCGACGCGGGAGCCGATGCCGTGCTGGCCGACGTGACCGAGCTGCGGGCGTCGCTCGCCGAGCGCGGTCGGCTCGCCCTCGTCTCGGGCTGAGAGGTCGCGATCATGGGAACCCTGCTGGTTCGTCCGCCCGGCCACCGCCGGGATGTCGTGCTGCGCCCCGCCGCGACGGCCATGGTGTGGATCGGTCAGGGGCACCCCCACGAGACGATCGCGGTGCCGGGCGTCGCGCTCGGCGACGGAGATGTGCTCGTGGCGGTCGAGATGTCGACGATCTGCGGATCCGATGTGCACACCGTGCAGGGGCGCCGCCCGGCGCCGGTCCCACTCGTGCTCGGCCATGAGAGCGTCGGCCGGGTCATCGCGATGGGCGACTGCGGAGCGACGGCGGTCGACGGCAGCCCGCTGCGCATCGGCGACCGCGTCGTGTGGTCGGTGACGATCTCGTGCGGCACGTGCGACAGATGCGCCCGCGGCCTGACCCAGAAGTGCAGGGCCCTCGGCAAGTACGGGCACGACAGGGTGGGCGTGAACGGCGATCTCACCGGCGCATTCGGCAGCCACGTGCAGGTGCGTGCCGGCACCGCGATCGTGCGCGTGCCCGAATCGCTCCCGGCCGCGGTGCTCGCGCCGGCCTCGTGCGCCACGGCGACGGCGTGGGCGGCGGTGGCGAGAGCCGCACGCGACCAGGATCTCGACGGCGCTGCGGTGCGCGTGCACGGCGCGGGTCTCGTGGGACTCACGGCTGCCGCGATCGCCGTCGAACAGGGCGCCTCCGTCGAGGTGCTCGACCCGAACCCCGAGCGCCGCGCGCTCGCGACCCGTTTCGGTGCGGCACCGCTCGATCGCGAGCCCGAGGTCATGATCGAGGCCTCGGGGCACGCCGTCGCCGAGGCCCTCGCGGGGGTCGTGACCGGGGGGACGGTCGTGCTCGTCGGCAGCGTCTTCCCCGCAGACCCCGTGCCTCTCGACGCAGAGAGCATCGTGCGTCGGCTGGTGACGGTGAGCGGCGTGCACAACTACACCGGCCCCGAGCTCGCTGCCGCGGTCGCGTTCCTCGCGGGACGGGGACGCGCGTACCCGTTCGCCGACGCGGTGGGCGCCGTGCGTCAGCTGACGCAGATCGACGACGCGCTGATCGACGCGTCCGCAGCCGGTTCGCCGCTGCGGATCGGCCTCGTACCGGGGCGCTGAGCCCGGTCCGCGGCGGCCATGCCGAAGACCGGCCGCCGCGGATCCGGTGTCACGCTCTCTGGGCGTCTCCGCGGCGCGGACCCACCGGGTGCAGTCCCTCGGCGTGGAACGCGAGCAGCCGCGAGGCGATCGCGACGGTCTCCTCGAGCACGTCCTCCGGGCCTCCCGTGAGCGCCAGCATCCGGTGCCCGATCCCGTCGTTCGAGGCCCACCCGAGGTACACCGTGCCGGGTTCGTGGCCGCCCTCGGCATCCGGCCCGCCGACCCCTGTCGTCGAGACGCACAGATCGGCGTCGAACAGACGGCGTGCACCCTCCGCGAGCTGCTCGGCGCACACGGCCGAGACCGGGTCGGTTCCGGGAGTCACACCGAGCACACGCTCCTTGATGTCGGGGCGGTACGCGATGACGCCGCCGGTGAACCAGTCGCCTGCCCCTTCGACGGCGCCGACCGCGCTCGAGAACTGGCCCGAGGTGAGAGATTCGACGACGCACACCCGCAGACCGCGCTCGCGGGCCACCTCGCCGAGGCGTTCGAGCACGGCCGAGGCAGAGTTCACCTCCGCCTCGGTGGGCTCCTCCGTCGTCTCCTCGGGGGAGCCGGTCTCCTCAGCGGTCTCGTCGAGATTCACCGCTGGTTCTCGTCCGTCGCCGCCGTGTCGTCCGTCGCGACGGTGTCATCCGTCTCGACGGTGGAATCCGTGGCAGGCGTCTCGTCCATCGTCGCGGTGGCCTCGTCGGAGTAGTCGGGGCGCGAGGGCTGCAGGGGCTGGTCGGAGTACTCCCCGCCCAGGCGTCCGCCGTAGGGGCGGCCGTGGTCGGCGAACTCGTCGCGCGCGAACACCAGCTCCCATGCGCCGACCGTGAAGCGTGCGCCGGTGCGCAGCGTCTGCACGCGCTCGCCGGGATGCGTGGCATCGGCATCGGGGTTGGTGTTCATCTCGCCCTCGCCGTGGAGTTCGAGCACGTACTCGTCACGCTCGTCATGCGTGATGGTCGCGTGCACGGCGTCTGCCCCGTCGAGACGCAGCTCGAGATCGGGGGCGGACCCGATGCGCACGACCTCCGCGTCGATCGCGAACTCGCTGCGTTCTCCGTCGCGCGTGACGCGCAGCCGGGGGTTGCCCGCGCCGAACTCGGCGTGGGTGGTCGTGGGCGTGTAGCCCTCGTCGGGACGGTCGTCGATGTGTCGTGCCATGGTCAGGCCTCCTCGCAGTCATCACCGACCGTAGGGCCTGGAAGGAGTACGTGTCAGGGGGTTGACTTCGGGTGACCGTTCCGACGTGCCCACCGACATTCCGGTGTATCCCTCGAATATGATCGGGCTACACAATATGCCTGAGGGCCCGGCAGGAGGTGCCGGGAACGGGCGCAGGTCGATCGTGGAGGCAGAGGAAGACCGGCATGGGAAAGTTCATCTACGAGGGCAGCGTCAAGACCGAGATCGAGGACCGGACCCTCACTCACCTTCAGCTCGTGATCACCGCAAAGCTTCGCCGAGCCGAGCCCTTCCCGTTCAGCTGGCGTGAGGACACCAGCGTCGGCGGTGGCCGCACGACGGTCTGGATCCAGCCCGGCAGCGCCCTGGTCTTCAAGTACTACGGGAGCAGGCAGCCCTCGATCAACCGCGCCTGGGTCGAAGCGCTGGCCTTCACGGCGAACGCGGCGAGCGGACTCCATGTCGTCCCCGAGCCGAGCGACGCCAACGGTGCCGCGGCCGCCGCGACCGACAGCGCACAGCTGGGGTCCGGTCCGCAGCTCTGATCCTGTCAACCCCCTGCCCTGATCGCGCGGCTTCGGCGAGTCTCGGGTCATGACCGACACCACTCCCGACCCCCGCACACAGCATCGCGACCAGGAGTTCCCCGGACAGGAGCAGAATCAGCCGGGGCTCACGGAGCAGATGCGAATCGAACCCGACCACGGCGAGAAGAGCTACGTCGGCAGCGGAAGGCTCCGCGGCCGCCGTGCGCTGATCACCGGCGGAGACTCCGGCATCGGCAGGGCCGTCGCGATCGCCTTCGCCCGCGAGGGCGCCGACGTCGCGATCGTGCACATGCCCGAGGAGCAGGCGGACGCGGATGACTCGCTCGCCCTCATCAGGGCCGAAGGGCGCACCGCACTCGGCATCGCCGGCGACGTCCGCGACGAGGCCTTCGCCACGGACATCGTCGCGCAGACGGCCGATGCGCTCGGCGGCCTCGACATCGTCGTGCTCAACGCCGCATATCAGCACGACATCGAGGGCTTCGAGAATCTGGAGACCGACCGACTGCGTCGCGTGTTCGAGACGAATCTCTACGGACTGCTCTACACGGCGCGCGCCGCATACCCGCGTCTCGAATCGGGGGCGAGCATCATCGTCACGGCCTCCGTGCAGGCGTATCAGCCGTCGCCGGGACTCATCGACTACGCGATGACGAAGGCCGCGCAGGTCGCCTTCGTGAAGGCGCTCGCCGAAGAGGCGGGCGAGCGCGGCATCCGCGTGAACGCCGTGGCGCCCGGACCGATCTGGACCCCGCTGATCCCGGCGACGGGGTGGAGCGAGGAGCGGGTCAAGACTTTCGGGCAGGACACTCCTCTCGGCCGCGCCGGACAGCCCGCGGAACTGGCCGGGGCCTACGTCTACCTCGCGTCCGCCGAATCGTCGTACACGTCGGGTTCGGTGATCGCGGTGACCGGCGGCAAGCACCTCTGAGGTGCCTCTGAGCTGCCTC
>NZ_CAUQVQ010000069.1:0-12948 GCF_963521645.1 uncultured Microbacterium sp.
CCGCTGCGCAGCCGGAACCGCGTTTCGTCTCGCCTGCGGCTCGCTCAACGAGCGAAGGTGACGCCGCTGCGCAGCCCGACCCCGTGAACGCGGCGCCACGCGACCGCCGATTCATCCTCGCGCTCGGCGTCGTGCTCGGCATCCTGGTGCTCGTCGGCGGGGGTCTCGGGGTGCTGAGCCTCACCCAGGGGCCCCGCATCACCGAGGTGCAGGTCGATCCCGCGCAGGCGATCGAGGCCTCGGGCAGTCGCCTCATCCTCACGGCGAACCAGTCGCTCACCGCGATCGACGAATCGCAGGTCACGGTCGACCCCGCGGTGCCGTTCACTCTCGATGCAGCCGGCCGCGGCGTCGGCATCCGCTTCACCGTGCCGCTCGACGACGACACCGAGTACACCGTGAGCATCGCCGACGTGCAGGGTGCGGGCGGCGGTCCGACGGCGACTCTGACCGAGAGCTTCACGACCCCCGCGTCGAACATCTTCCTGCTGCGGCGCGACGTCGACGGCGAGGACTCGATCTTCCGCACGGATCTCACGGGCGAGAAGGCGGTGGCGGTGTTCTCCGCCGACAGGATCAACGACTTCCGCGCGACGTCCACTCAGCTCGTCGTGTCGCTCGAGGAGGAGGACGGCTCGAAGCTGCTCGTCATGAACCGCGACGGTTCCGACCCGCGTGAGCTCGAGCTGCCCGGCGAGGGATACGTCGGAGCCATCCAGGTCTCGGAGCGCGGCGGCTACGTGGGCTACAGCTACTCCGACAAGGAGCTCAGCGACACGGAAGGGCGCGCGAGCGTGCTGGTCACGCAGTCGCTGAGCGGAGACGACGAGCCGGTGGTCACAGAGGTCGGAGGCGAGGAGGCCAACATCTTCGTCTGGCAGTTCGTGCCCGACAGCTCTGCCGTGCTCTTCATCGACTTCGACGGAGCGCTGTCTTTGGTCGACCGCTCGACGGACGCCGGTGTGCAGTCGCTCGGTCTCGCCACGACGATCCAGGGCATCAGCCGCGGAACCTACACGGCGATCGTCGAGCGACTCGACGGAACTGTCGTCGAGCTCAACCTCGCGGACGGATCCGAGCAGCCGCTCGCGGCATCGTCGCCCGACTACGGCCTGGCGACGACGATCACCCCGTTCCCCGGCGGCACTCTGCGCCACGTCGTCGCGCGTGACGAGACAGGGGTGCCGAGCGGGCAGGCCATCATCAAGGTGAACGACGAGGGTGCCGCGACGCCGCTGGTCGAGGTCGACTCCACCGACTCGATCCTGCAGGCCTGCGCCTCGCCGAGCGGACAGTACGCGGCCGTCGTGATCGCCCCCGATCTGGCAGACAACCCCTACGACCAGATGCTGCTGCCGCTGCCCGAGAACATGGAGACGCACCTGATCGATCTGCGCTCGGGTGACGAGCTCGTCGCGCTCACCGGGTTCGACGCCTCGTGGTGCCAGACGGCTCCGCAGTTCTAGGCGCCATGTCGTCGGAAGCGCTGCATCGAGCGACCCGCGCCGAGCTGCGCGGTTTGCCGGTCGAGGTCGCACCGATGCTGCTCGGTGGTGAGCTGCGCACGGTCGTGGCGGGGGTCGAGGTGCGCCTGCGACTCACCGAGGTCGAGGCCTACCACGGGCAGGGCACGGGCCCCGAGGCAGACCCCGGCTCCCACGCGCGCATGGGGCGCACGGCGCGCAACGCGACGATGTGGGGTGAGCCGGGGCACCTGTACGTGTACCTGAGCCACGGCATCCACTCGTGCGTCAACGTGGTGTCGGGACCGGAGGGGCAGGCCGGCGGAATCCTGCTGCGTGCGGGCGAGGTCATCGGAGGGCTGGACGCGGCGGCGGTGCGCCGAGGTGCGGCCCTGCCGCTCCGGGCGACCGCGCTGCGCGACCTGGCTCGCGGGCCGGGCCGGTTCGGCCAGGCATCCGGGCTGCGGCATCCGATCCACGACGGGATCGACGCGGTCTCCGGAGCCGACTTCGAGGGCGCCCGCGCGGAGCTGTGGCTGCGCGACGAGCCGGTCGTCGACGTCGCGAGCGGACCGCGGGTCGGTGTCGCGGGCGTCGCCGGAACGGATGCGTTCCCGTGGCGCTTCTGGATCTCCGCCGACCCGACGGTGTCGTCGTTCCGCTGGGGGAGGGGCGCTCAGGCGGCGTCCCTCGGCCTCGCCTGAGCCCGTCTCTCAGGCCGAGTCTCTCCAGACCACGGGCGTCGGCAGCATGATGCCCTCACGCGGTCGCTGGTCGTCGCGCAGCTGTGCGAGCACGGATGCGGCGGCGGCCGCGCCGAGCCCCTGTGCCGGCTGGTCGACGGTCGACAGCTGAGGGGTCGTGCGGGTGGCCCAGGAGCTGTTGTCGAAGCCGACCACGCCCACGTCTTCGGGCACGCGCCGCCCCGCCTCCCGCAGAGCCCACATGGCGCCGGCGGCGACCGCGTCGGATGCGGCGAAGACCCCGTCGATGTCGGGAACGCGCTCGAGCAGACGCGTCATGGCCGCGGCGCCGTCGGCGTAGGAGTACAGCGGCACCTCCTCGACGAGATCGGGGTCGAAGGCATCGCCGACGGCGTCGGTGAAGCCGGCGAGACGATCGGTCCCGGAGTCGCGGTCGAGCGCCGCGGCGATCATGCCGACCTTCGTGCGCCCTGTCGCGAGCAGTCGTGAGGTCACGGCGTGTGCGGCACCGCGGTTGTCGACGCCGACCCACGCGGCATCCACGTCGGGCGGGTGGCCGACGTAGGCGACGGGCAGATCGAGCCGCATGACGGCCTTGGTGATCGGGTCCTGCGCGCGGGCCGAGACGATCACGGCGCCGTCGACGAAGCCGCCGTTGAGATAGCGGGCGACGCGTTCGGTGTCGCGCTCGGAGTCGACCACCAGGCACACCATCTGGTAATCCGCCTCGGACAGCGTCTCGTTCGTGCCGAGCATGATCGCGCCGATGTTGGGGTCTTCGAGGAACAGCGCGTGCGGCTCGTGCACGATGAAGGCGATGGCCTGCGTGCGCTGGCGCACGAGGTTCTGCGCCGCGGTGTTCGGCACGTAGCCGACCTCGCGGATGGCCTCCTCGATCGCGGTGCGCGCAGCATCCGACACGTAGCCGCCGTTGATGACACGGCTGACGGTTCCGCGCGAGACGCCGGCCACACGCGCCACGTCGTGCACGGTGCTGCGACGGCGCGCGGAAGTGCTCATGGTCGACAGCCTAGCGACCCCGACTTGACGGGATTCACTACGACATGCGACGATGTGTGCACGTTCACAGAAATCCTGACCGCTGTTCTCATGCGGCAGGCTGTGCACGTGCACACATGAACCGCAAAGGAGCGTCACCGATGGCCGCCGCCGTGTCCGACCGCATCGCCACCCTCTCGACAGGGCGCGGCCTCGTCTTCGGATGCGACTACAACCCCGAGCAGTGGGATCGCAGCGTCTGGCCCGACGACGTGCGCCTCATGCAGCAGGCCGGTGTCGGACTCGTCGCGATCAACATCTTCGGGTGGTCGTCGATCAACCCGGCCAGGGGAGTGTGGGACTTCAGCGCGCTCGACGAGATCATCGCGCTGCTGCACGCCGCCGACATCCGCATCAACCTCGGCACCGGCACCGCATCGCCCGCTCCGTGGCTGACCGCGCAGCACCCCGAGATCCTGCCGGTCGGCGAAGACGGCACCGTCTTCCAGCAGGGCGGACGTCAGGGCTACTGCCCGAGCTCGCCGATCTTCCGCGCCTACGCCGCCGAGGTCGTGACGCGCGTCGTCGAGCGCTACGGCGATCACCCGGCGGTGTCGCTGTGGCACGTGTCGAACGAGCTCGGCTGCCACAACGCCCTCTGCTACTGCGACGCGAGCGCCGAAGCCTTCCGCGGCTGGCTGCGCGAGCGCTACGCAGACATCGACGAGCTCAACCGCGCATGGGGCACGACCTTCTGGAGTCAGCGCTACAGCGACTTCGACGACGTGCGCGTTCCGGGGCAGGCGCTGTCGCTGCGCAACCCCGGGCAGATCCTCGACTTCCAGCGTTTCAGCTCCGACGAGCAGCTCGCGCTCTACCGCGCCGAGGCCGCGATCCTTCGCGAGCGCAGCGACATCCCGGTGACGACGAACTTCATGGTGACGGCGCACATCCGCAACCTCGACTACTGGACGTGGGCGGGCGAGATGGATCTGATCGCCAACGACCACTACCTCGACCGTCGCCTCCACGACGCGCGAGGGGAGCTGTCGTTCGCGGCCGATCTGACTCGCGGTCTGGCGCAGGGCGACCCCTGGCTGCTCATGGAGACCTCGACCGGCGCGGTGAACTGGCAGCCCTACAACCTCCCCAAGGCTCCCGGCGAGCTGCAGCGCAACATCGCCGCGCACGTCGCGCGCGGCGCCGACGGCATCTGCTTCTTCCAGTGGCGCGCGTCGACCCAGGGGGCCGAGAAGTACCACACCGCCCTCGTGCCGCACGCGGGGGAGGACTCCGACCAGTGGCGCGAGGTCGTGGAGCTCGGCGGTCTGCTCGACCGCCTCGGCGCGGTCGCCGGCACCCGCGTGGCCGCAGATGCCGCCCTGTTCTTCTCGTGGGAGAGCTGGTGGGCCGCCGAGAACGAAGGGCGCCCCAGCGAGGCGCTCACGTACCTCGGTCAGGTGCACGCCGCGCACGCCGCACTGTCGGATGCCGGCATCACCACCGATGTCGTGCGCCCCGGCGGTGACCTCGAGGGCTACCGCCTGCTCATCGTGCCCGCGCTGCACCTCATCACCGACGACGACGCCGCCGCGATCGCCCGAGCCGTCGAGAACGGCGCGACGGCGCTGATCACCTTCTTCAGCGGCATCGTCGACGAACAGGATCGCGTGCGGACGGGCGGCTACCCCGGCGCATTCCGCGATCTCCTGGGCATCCGATCGGAGGAGTTCGCGCCGCTGCTCCCGGGCGAGAGCGTGTTCCTCACCGACGGCACGACCGGCTCCGTCTGGACCGAGCGGATGAAGGCCACGGATGCCGAGGTCGTCGCGTCGTTCGCCGACGGCCCCTCGGCGGGTGAGCCCGCACTGACCCGCCGCACGGTGGGCGACGGCGAGGCGTGGTTCGTCGCCACGCAGCCCGACCGCATCGCCTATCGCGACCTCGTCGCACGACTCGCCGAGACCGCAGGCGTCGCCGCTCACCCCGGCGCGGATCGCGACATCGAGATCGTGCGCCGCACGGGCGAGGCCGGCACCTTCGTCTTCGTGATCAACCACGGCGAGTCCGCCGCCGAGATCCCCGTCTCGGGGCACGACCTCGTCACCGACGCCCCCGCCACCGGCGTCGTCCCGGCGGGCGCCGTCCGCATCATCAAGGAGGATGTATGACCACCACGCTCACCGCCCCGGCGGTCGGCTCGGCGCAGGCCGCGCCCGGTCGCCGCCGCCGCATCCCGCACAAGGGCGCCATCGCGTTCCTGATCGTCCCCTTCGGCGTGCTGTTCGCGCTGTTCTACGTCGTGCCGATCGCCTACGCGTTCTGGCAGTCCCTGCTCGTCGTGGAGCGCGACGGCACGTTCGGCAAGGCCGAGCAGGTGTTCGGCGGCTTCGCCCAATACGTGCTCGTCTTCCAGAACGAGGCGTTCTGGGCATCGATGGGGCGGATGCTGACCTTCGGCGTCGTGCAGGTGCCGGTCATGCTCGGCCTGGCGCTGCTGTTCGCGCTGCTGCTCGACTCGCCGCTCGTGCGCGGCAAGCGCTTCTTCCGTCTCGCGTTCTTCGTGCCCTACGCGGTGCCCGGCGTCATCGCGGCGATCATGTGGGGCTCGCTGTTCTCGCCCAACCTCTCGCCGTTCACCGCCATCACGAAGAACATCGACTTCCTGGGCGCAGACCTCGTGCTGTGGTCGATCGCGAACGTCGTGACCTGGGTCTACGTCGGCTACAACATGCTGATCATCTACTCGGCGCTGCTGTCGATCCCGCAGGAGCTGTATGAGGCGGCGATCCTCGACGGTGCGGGCCAGTGGCGCATCGCGTGGTCGATCAAGATCCCGCTCGTGCGTCCGGCGATCGTGATGACCGCGATCTTCTCGATCATCGGCACCCTGCAGCTGCTCGCCGAGCCTCAGGTGTTCCGCTCGTTCAGCTCGGCGGTGACGAGCACGTTCACCCCGAACATGACCGTGTACGCCACGGCATCCATCCCGAACACCAACCTGGCGGCCGCCTTCTCGGTCGTGCTCGCCGTGACGACGTTCGTGCTGTCGTTCGGGTTCATGAAGTACATGCAGCGCAAGGAGCAGAACGCATGAGCACCATGTCGATCGTCGCCCCCGGCCGCTCGTCGCGCGGCGTCGGCTCGCGCGGCAGGGCCGCCCGCGAATCGGGCATCTCCCGCACGGGAGCCATGCTGATCATGGCCGTGTTCACGGTCTACTTCCTGCTGCCGCTGTGGTGGCTGCTCGTCGCGTCGAGCAAGGAGACCGGCGACATCCTGACCACCGCGCCGCTGTGGTTCGCCGACTTCCACCTGTTCGACAACATCGCCGAGCTGTTCGCGTATCGCGACGGCGTGTACCTGCGCTGGCTGCTGAACTCGGTGCTCTACGCCGCGCTCGGCGGGGCCATCGCGACACTGCTCGCCGCGATGGCCGGATACGCCCTCGCCAAGTACCGGTTCCCGGGCCGCGACCTCATGTTCGACATCGTGCTCGGCGGCGTGCTCGTGCCGGCCACCGCTCTCGCGCTGCCGCTGTTCCTGATCTTCAGCCAGGCGCAGCTCACCAACACGTTCTGGTCGGTGTTCCTGCCCTCGATCGTCAGCCCGTTCGGCGTCTACCTGGCGCGGATCTTCGCGGCCTCATCGGTGCCGGACGAGCTGCTCGAAGCGAGTCGGCTCGACGGAGCGGGGGAGATCCGCACGTTCTTCACCGTCAGCATCCGCCTGATGACCCCGGCCCTGGTGACGATGTTCCTGTTCCAGTTCGTGGCCATCTGGAACAACTTCTTCCTGCCGATGATCATGCTGCGCAGCGAAGACCTCTTCCCGGTCGTCTTCGGTCTCTACAACTGGAACAACCAGCTGAACCAGCTGCCCGAACTCCGCGGTCTCGTGCTGATCGGCGCTCTGCTGTCGGTCATCCCGCTGATCGTCACTTTCCTCCTGCTCCAGCGCTTCTGGCGCAACGGACTGGGCGCCGGCGCCCTGAAGTGAGCAGGCCGCCGCGCGGCACCGTGCGCGCGGCATCGCACCACACACCCGCATCACCACACCCACACACGCACCACCTCGCATCCACGAAAGGGATCGACATGCATTCGAAGAAGAAGGCAGCGGCCGCCGTCCTCGCCATCTCGGCGTTCGCGCTCGCAGGCTGCTCCGCCGGCGGCGGAGACAGCACAGGAGGCGGCGACGCCGCGGCCTCCTGCGCCCCGGCAGACGGAGACGTCACGCTGGAGTTCACGTCCTGGATCCCCGGCATCGAAGATGTCGTGGAGATCTGGAACGAGGCCAACCCCGAGATCCAGGTCGACGTGCAGACCGGCCCCAACGGCAACGGCGGCACGTACCAGAACTTCTTCAACCAGATCAAGGCGGGCGACGCCCCCGACCTCGGCCAGATCGAGTACGACGCCCTGCCGAACTTCCTCGTGCAGGACGGCGTCGAAGACCTCAGCGCGTGCGAAGGCGTCGTGGCCGCCGAGGATCAGTTCGTCGACTGGGCCTGGGGCCAGGTAACTCTCGGCACCGACAGCGTCTACGGCATCCCGCAGGACACCGGTCCCATGGGACTGTTCTACCGTGCCGACCTGTTCGAGCAGAACGGCATCGCGATCCCCACGACGTGGGACGAGTACCGTGAGGCCGCCGTGAAGATCCGCGAGCTCGGCGGCTACATCACGAACTTCTCGCAGTCCGACATCAACCAGTTCGCGGGCTTCGCCTGGCAGGACGGCGCGCAGTGGTTCTCGAGCGACGACGCCGGGTGGACCGTGACCCTCGCCGACGACGCGACCACCACGGTCGCCGAGTACTGGCAGGGCATGCTCGACGACGACCTCGTCGCGACGGTGCCGGCATGGACCGACGAGTGGAACAACGCCTACAACTCGGGCGAGGTCTGGACCTGGAACTCCGCCGTGTGGGGCGCGAACTCCATCTCGAGCGGCGCACCCGACACCGCGGGCAATTGGGCCGTCGCACCGCTGCCGCAGTGGGAGGCCGGAGGATCGGCCGCCGGCAACTGGGGCGGTTCGTCGACCGCGGTGCTCAAGGGCAGTGAGCACGTCTACGAGGCGACGAAGTTCGCTCTGTGGCTCAACACGTCGGACGAGGCGCTGACCGCCCTCGCCGAGGCGGCCAACCTCTACCCGGCCACCACCGACGGCCTGACGCTGCCGGTCTACGCCGAGGGTGTGGACTTCTACGGCGGACAGAAGATCTACGACGTCTTCGCCGACGCGGCGACGCAGGTCTCGCCCGACTTCGCGTGGGGTCCGACCATGACGCAGACCTACGCCGACGTCTCCGACGGCTTCAAGGCGGCCGTGTCGGGCAACGGCACCCTGCTCGAGGCGATCGAGAAGGGCCAGTCGTCGACGATCGACGCGCTCAAGGCCGCATCGATCCCCGTCACGGAGTAGTGATCCCTGGGAGGCTCGCCCGTATGCTCACGGGCGGGCCTCCCTTTCGTCTGCGACCCGTCTGGAGCGGCACATGAGCGAACTCGTCCACCTGACCTCGGCCGGCGTGAGCGTCGTCATCGACACGACGACCGCGCGTCTGCTGCACTGGGGTGCCGCGATCGACCCCGCGGACCTCGACGCGCTCGCAGGCTCGGCGACCGGCTCGGTGACGTTCAGCTCGTTCGACGAGCCTCGCGTCTTCCCGCTGCTCGCCGTCGAGGCCGATGGATGGTCGGGTGCACCGGCGCTCGCCTGGCATCGCGGCGGACTGCACAGCGCGCCGCTGCTGCGGTCGGTCGAGTGGACGACGGCGTCGACGTCGGTGCGCGCGGAGTTCGCCGACACCGCCGCCGGAGCATCCGTGGTCCTGGATCTCGAGCTGGATGCCGCGGGAGTGCTCATCGCGCAGCTCTCCGTCGCGAGCACCGCGTCCCCCGATGCGGAGCCGCTCGACCTGTCGGCCGCCCGCATGCTGCTGCCGATCCCCGCGCACGCGACCGAGGTGCTCGACCACACGGGTCGCTGGACGGGCGAGCGGCATCCCCAACGCGGCGCCCTGCGACACGGAGCGCACCTGCGGCAGGTGCGTCGCGGCCGTGGAGGACACGACGCGCCCTACCTGACCGCGGTCGGCACAGACGGCTTCGGCTTCCGCCGGGGAGAACTGTGGACCGCGCACGTCGCCTGGAGCGGTGACCTCGAGGTCGGCGTCGAACGCCTTCCCGAGGGGGCGGGGGTGCACGGCGCGGTGCTGGGCGGGGGAGAGCTGCTGCTGCCGGGCGAGATCCGGCTCGGGGCGGGCGAGAGCTACGTCTCGCCGCGCATCTTCCTGACCTACGGAGACCGCGGTCTCGACTCGGTGTCAGCCCGACTGCACTCGACCGTGCGGGCGTTCGCGGCCCACCCGACGACCCCGCGTCCCCTCGTGCTGAACACCTGGGAGGCGGTGTACTTCGACCACGACCCCGCGAAGATCCGCGCGCTCGCCGACGTCGCGGCATCCGTCGGGGTGGAGCGATTCGTGCTCGACGACGGGTGGTTCCGCGGCCGTCCCGACGACCGATCGGGTCTGGGCGACTGGTACATCGACGACGCGAAGTGGCCCGGTGGTCTCCGTCCGCTCGCCGACCACGTGCACGGGCTCGGCATGCAGTTCGGCCTCTGGTTCGACCCCGAGATGGTGAACCCGGTGTCGGACCTCGCGGCGCAGCATCCGGACTGGGTGCTGCAGGCATCGCCCGACTCGCCCACCTGGCGGCACCAGAAGGCGCTCGACCTCACGAATCCGGATGCTGCGGCGTATCTGCTCGAGCGTCTCGACGCCCTGGTCGCCGAGATCGGCGTCGACTTCATCAAGTGGGATCACAACCGCGACCTGCACGCAGCAGTGTCGCCGCGCACGGGCCGCGCGGCCGTGCACACGCAGACGGCGGCCTTCTACGCCCTGCTCGATGCGCTGCGCGAGCGGCATCCGTCGCTGGAGATCGAATCGTGCGCGAGCGGCGGCGCACGCGTCGACCTCGGCGTGCTGCAGCGCACGCAGCGCGTGTGGGCGTCGGACTCGAACGACCCCATCGAGCGACAGCGCATCCAGCGCTGGACGGGCACCCTCGTGCCGCCCGAGCTCGTCGGCTCGCACGTCGGCCCGGCGGTCGCCGAGACGACGCTTCGCGCGGCTTCGCTGTCGTTCCGTATGACCACCGCGCTGTTCGGTCATGCCGGCATCGAGTGGGACCTCACCGGATGCACGTCGGAGGAGCGCGAGATGCTGTCGCGGTGGACCGCCCTCTACCGCGAGCTGCGGCCGCTGCTGCACTCGGGCGTCACGGTGCGCAGCGACGAGGTCGACGACGAGACGCTGCTGCACGGCGTCGTCGCCGGTGACGGCTCGCGGGGCGTGTTCGCGTGGGTGCGGCTCGGTGCGTCGGTCGATGCCTTCACGCCGCGCACGCGCATCCCCGGGCTGCAGGCGGGGGAGCGGTACCGTCTGCGGGTGCGCGACGACCTCGGAGGGGTCGCGCGTCATCAGGTCGCCGACCCGGCATGGCTGGGTGAGGGCATCGAGGCTACGGGCGCGTTCCTCGCATCGGTGGGGGTGCCGCTGCCGCTCCTGGCTCCGGGGGCGGCGCTGCTGCTCGAGGCCGTCCGGGTGTGACGCGGTGCCGTGCTAAACTGACTCCTTGTCTGCGCACACTCCTGTGCGTAGTTCGTGTGCTCCCCCTCCTTCTGCCGAGTGATCGGCCGTGTGGGGTGGCGCGCAGACAAGGGATCTTGGGTGAGGCCGTCCGGCCTCACGGTATAGAAGGAGTCACCATCATGGCAGCAGTGTGCCAGGTGACCGGAGCTGTTCCCGGCTTCGGTCACAACGTCTCGCACTCGCACCGCCGGACGAAGCGCCGCTTCGACCCGAACGTGCAGAAGAAGACCTACTACGTCGCTTCGCTCGGTCGTAAGATCACGCTCAACGTGTCCGCCAAGGGCATCAAGGTGATCGACGTCCGCGGCATCGAGAACGTCGTCAAGGACCTCCAGGCGAAGGGTGTGAAGCTCTAATGGCCAAGAAGGCTCAGGACATCCGTCCGATCATCAAGCTGCGTTCGACGGCAGGTACGGGCTACACGTACGTGACCAAGAAGAACCGCCGCAACACCCCTGACCGCCTCGTGCTCAAGAAGTACGACCCGGTCGTCCGTCAGCACGTCGAATTCCGAGAGGAGCGTTGATCAATGGCTAAGAAGAGCAAGATCGCTCGCAACGAGCAGCGCAAGGTCATCGTCGAGCGTTACGCAGAGCGTCGCGCCGAGCTGAAGAAGACCCTGGTCGACCCGAACGCCACCGACGAGGCCCGCGAGGCCGCACGCGTCGGCCTGCAGAAGCTGCCGCGCAACGCGTCGCCGGCTCGCGTGCGTTCGCGCGACGTCATCGACGGCCGCCCCCGCGGTGTCCTCACGAAGTTCGGCATCTCGCGTGTCCGCTTCCGTGACATGGCACACCGTGGCGAGCTGCCCGGTGTCACCAAGTCGAGCTGGTAAGTCTCAGCAGACAGAGGGGCGAGGATCTTCGGATCCTCGCCCCTCTTGCGTATCCGGGCGGGGGTTGGCGGCGGCGCGCGGTGGGGCGGGCGGGCCGCGTATCGAAGGAGATCTCGTGCAACGAAGGACGGCAGAGGGGGTCACGTCCTTCGTTGCGTGAGAACTCCTTCGATACGGGTGCTCCGCGCCGCCATCCGCGCGTGCGGGTGTGGGTGGGTGTGGGTGTGGGGTCTGGTCACCGAGTCTGCACAGGGATGCGATCGGTGTGGGCTCTCCCCACTCTGCGTCGACCCGGGGACCGCCCGTCGACGGGCCTCGGCACGATGGGCGGATGGATCCGGTCGCAGAGCTCGAACGACGAGGGGGCATCGCCCGTGTGAGCACGCTTCGCGCGGCGGGGGTGCGCGCCCATTCTCTCCGGCGGGCGAAGGAGGTCGGACTCGTGAAGACGCTCCGGCGCGACTGGGTGGCTCTTCCGGATGCTGATGCACTGCTCGTCGGCGCGATCTCCCGCGGTGTGCTGCTGAGCTGCGTCACTGCCGCCGAGCGCGCGGGACTCTGGGTGCCCGAGAGGCCGGCAGTGCCAGAGGGGACCCGGAAGGCCGAGCTGCATGTGGTCGCGCGGCCGAACGCCGCGAGGGTCTCCGTTCCGTCGCACATCGTCGTCCACTGGTCGCAGCCCGTGATCGCCCGTGACCCCGACGCGACGATCGACGGCATCCCGAACATCCTCTGCCTCATCGCGCAGTGCCAGCCGTTCGAGACCGCCCTCGTGGTCTGGGAGTCTGCGCTGAACGCGCGGCTGATCGACCTCGAGATGTTCCGAGAACTCGAGCTCCCGCCCGCGGCGCGTGAACTGCTCGAGCGTGCGCGACCGTTCGCCGATTCGGGGCTGGAGACGATCTTCCTCTCGCGCCTCCGGTGGCTGAAGATCCCCATGCTTCCGCAGGCGTGGGTCCATGACAGGCGGGTGGACGTGCTCATCGGGGAGCGGCTCGTCGTCCAGATCGACGGGGCCACGCACACCGGCGCGCAGCGCACGCGCGACATCGCCCATGACGCGCAGTTGACGCTTCGCGGCTATCACGTGCTGCGGTTCGGATACGAGCAGATCGTGGAGCGCTGGCATGAGGTGCAGGCCGTGATCATGGAGGCCGTGGCACAGGGTCGGCATCGACGCTGACCGCCCGCGCGCGCGAAATGAAGGAGATCTCACGCATTGAAGGACCGGATGCTCAATCCAGTCCTTCGATGCGTGAGATCTCCTTCGGAGCGGGGG
>NZ_CAUQVQ010000070.1:0-12865 GCF_963521645.1 uncultured Microbacterium sp.
GCGGCGGTCAGCGGGTTGTCGCCCGTGATCATGACCGTGCGGATGCCCATGCTGCGCAGCTCCTCGAAGCGCTCGCGCAGGCCGTCTTTCACGATGTCCTTGAGGTGGACGACGCCGAGCACTTCGCCATCGGTCGTCGAGCGAGGAGCGAAGCCCCGAGACGAAACGCCTTGATCGGCGTCGAACGCTTCGTCACCGCGTGTCGTCTCGGTCGCTGGCGCGTCCTCGCTCAACGACCGGGAGCTGCTCGACGATCGGGGGGTGGCGTCGTCAGCCATCCGCACGGCGACGACCAAGGGGGTGCCGCCGCTCGACGCGACGCCGTCGGTCAGGGTGGTGAGTTCGGCATCCGAGTCGAGTCCGAGCCAGGCGCTGATCGCCGAGCCTGCACCCTTGCGGATCTGCGTGCCGTCGGGCAGGTCGAGGCCGGACATGCGGGTCTGTGCGGTGAAAGGCACGACGACAGCTCCGACCGGCTCCTCGACCCGGATGCCGTGAGACGCGGCCAACGCCACGATCGACGCGCCCTCGGGCGTGGGGTCGGCGAGGGATGCGAGGGCGGCGACGCGCAGCAGTTCCTCGGGGTCGACGCCCGCGAGCGGCAGCACCTCGTGAGCCTGTCGGTTGCCGTGGGTGATGGTGCCGGTCTTGTCGAGCAGCAGCGTGGTGACGTCTCCCGCCGCCTCGACAGCCCGACCCGACATAGCGAGCACGTTGCGCTGCACGAGGCGATCCATGCCGGCGATGCCGATGGCCGAGAGCAGGGCGCCGATCGTGGTCGGGATGAGGCACACGAGAAGGGCGATCAGCACCGGGATGCTGACGGGCGATGCCGCGTACGACGCGATGGGGTTGAGGGCGAGCACGACCACGACGAACACGATCGACAGACTCGCGAGCAGGATGTTCAGCGCGATCTCGTTGGGGGTGCGCTGGCGGCTCGCGCCCTCGACGAGCGCGATCATGCGGTCGACGAACGTCTCGCCGGGCTTCGAGGTGATGCGCACCACGATGCGGTCCGACAGCACCCGGGTGCCTCCCGTGACGGCACTGCGGTCGCCGCCGGATTCGCGGATGACCGGGGCGCTCTCGCCGGTGATGGCCGATTCGTCGACGGTCGCGATGCCGGCGACGATGTCTCCGTCGCCGGGGATCAGCTCTCCCGTGGTGACGATCACGATGTCGTCGCGCTGCAGCTCGGCCGAGGAGACGTCGACCGTCTCAGAGCGCTCGGCGGCGGCATCCGCTGTGCTGTCATAGCGGACGACCCTGCGTGCCATCGTGCTGGTGCGGGTCTTGCGCAGGCTGGCGGCCTGGGCCTTTCCGCGTCCTTCCGCCACCGACTCGGCGACGTTCGCGAAGAGGACGGTGAGCCACAGCCAGATCGCGATGCCCCAGGTGAACGGTGCGGGCACGGGGGTTCCGCCCGAGTCGGCCGGCCCGCCGAGGAAGGGCTCGGCGACCGCGAGCACGGTCGTGAACGCGGCGCCGACCCAGACGAGCAGCATCACGGGGTTGCGCACGAGCGAGGCGGGGTTGAGCTTGCGCAGAGCGCCCGGCAGGGCCTGCGTCAGCTGCGCCCAGCCGAACGCACGGGTGGGGGCTGCGGGTTCTGAGCCGGATGCCGCGGCATTCTGCTCGGATCCCCCGGTCGTGGAGCGAGCGGAGCGTTCTTCCCCGGTCGTCGAGCGAGCGGAGCCTTCTTCCCCGGTCGTCGAGCGAGCGGGGTCTTGTTCCCCGGTCGTTGAGCGAGCGGAGCCTTCTTCCCCGGTCGTTGAGCGAGCGGAGCGAGACGAAACGTGAGAAGTCATGTCAGACGAGTCCTTCAGCGAGGGGTCCCAGTGCGAGCACCGGGAAGTAGGTGAGTGCCGTGATGATGACCGCGACGGCCGAGAGGAGCCCGACGAACTGCGGTCGGTGCGTGGGCAGGGTTCCGGTGTTCTCCGGCACGCGCTGCTGCGCCGCGAGCGATCCGGCGAGGGCGAGGACGAGCACGATCGGCACGAAGCGGCCGAGCAGCATCGCGATGCCCAGTGCGGTGTTGAACCACGGAGTGTTGGCGGTGAGGCCGGCGAAGGCCGAGCCGTTGTTGTTCGACGCCGAGGTGAAGGCGTAGAGCACCTCGCTCATGCCGTGCACACCGGGATTCAGGATGCTCGTGGCCTCGACGTCCGCGCGGATGCCGGGAATCGCGAAGCTCAGGGCGGTGCCGGCCAGCACGAGGGTGGGCGTCACCAGGATGTACAGGCTCGCGAGCTTGATCTCCTTCGGGCCGATGCGCTTGCCGAGGTACTCGGGCGTGCGGCCGACGAGCAGGCCGCCGACGAACACCGCGATGATCGCGAGCACGAGCATGCCGTAGAGACCGGAGCCGACGCCGCCGGGGGCGACCTCGCCGAGCATCATGTTGAGCATCGGCATCATGCCGCCGAGTGCCGTGTAGGAGTCGTGCATCGAGTTGACCGCGCCGGTCGACGTCAGCGTGCTCGCGCTGCCGAACAGCGTGGAGCCGAGGATGCCGAAGCGCACCTCCTTGCCCTCCATCGCCGCACCCGCGAGTTCGGGGGCGCTGCCGCGGCCGGCGAGTTCGAGAGCCGAGAGGGCGAACGTCGAGACGAGGAAGATCGTGCCCATCACGGCGGCGATCGCGTAGCCCTGGCGGTCGTCGTCGATCATGCGGCCGAACGTGCGGGGGAGTGCGAACGGGATCACCAGGATCAGCAGGATCTGCAGCAGGTTGGTCCAGCCCGTCGGGTTCTCGAACGGATGCGCGGAGTTGGCGTTGAAGAATCCGCCGCCGTTGGTGCCGAGCAGTTTGATGGCCTCCTGCGAGGCGACCGGGCCGCCGGGAATCGTCTGCCTGCCTCCCGAGACCGTGGTCACGTCGGTGAACCCGGCGAAGTTCTGCACCACGCCGCCGGCGATCAGGGCGATCGCGCCGATCAGGGCGATCGGCAGCAGGATGCGTCCGAGGCCGCGGATCAGGTCGACCCAGAAGTTGCCGATCGTGGTCGAGCCGCGACGCGCGAAGCCGCGGATCAGCGCGACCGCCACGGCCAGCCCGACGGCGGCCGACACGAAGTTCTGCACCGTGAGGCCCGCGAGCTGCACGGTGTATCCCATGGTCTGCTCGGGGGAGTACGACTGCCAGTTGGTGTTCGCGACGAACGACGCCGCGGTGTTGAAGGCCAGTCCCTCCGGTACGGCGGGGAGTCCGAGCGACTGGGGCAGGAAGCCCTGCAGACGCTGCAGCCCGTACACGAGCAGCAAGCCCACGACCGAGAACGCGAGGACGCTGCGTGCGTAAGCCCGCCAGGTCTGCTCCGATGCCGGGTCGACGCCGATCAGGCGGTAGATGCCCCGTTCGGCCTTCAGGTCACGAGGGGTGCTGAACACGTGCGCCATGTAGTCGCCGACAGGGCGGTAGAGCAGCACGAGGGCGACGATGAGGACGGCGGCCTGAAGGATGCCGAACCAGATGTCCGCGCCGCCCATCAGAACTTCTCCGGGGCGACGAGAGCCGCCACGAGGTAGACGACGGCGGCCACGGCGAGGGCGGCGGCGATGATCTCGAAGACGATCACAGTCGCTCCACCCCCTTGGCGATCAGGGAGACGAGGGCGAACAGCGCGAGAGTCAGCGCGATGTAGATGATGTCGAGCACGAGACTCGATACAACTCCCGTGCGAGCGGGGATATGACGATCCTCACGCTTTGCCTACGGAGGCGCGCGGGATGCATGCGGGTTGCTCACGTCCCGGTTTGCCCGGCTGTGCGGTGTGGCCGGGCGGTGTGGCCGCGCGGTGTGGCCGGGCGGTGTGGCCGCGCGGTGTGGCCGGGCGGTGTGGCCGCGCGGTGCGAAGGAGATCTCACGCAATGAAGGACCGGACCCGGCATCCGGTCCTTCGATGTGCGAGATCTCCTTCGGTGCGAGAGGTCGCCACGCGGTGTCGCATTCGGTGTCGCATTCGGTCGACGCCGTTCGTAGAGCAGATAGAGGGTGACCGATCCGGGTGACTCAGACGCGAGAGGCGGGGTGACGACGTGTACAACGATCCGATCATGGGAAGCATCCTGTATCGGCTGGAGTCGGAGCAGGCGGAGGCGACTCTCGCGAGGCGGCGCGCCCTGCTCGAGCATCCGGGCCGGATCAGACGGCTCTCGATCTGGGCCCGCGCTCGCCGCGTCTGGTGGCGCGGCTCCTCGCGCGCGGACCTCGAGAGAGCATGATCGTGGTGACGGCAGGGTCGCTGCGGATCCCGCAGGTGCGAGTGGAGGGACACGGCACGGATGGAGCCATTCGAGGGCGGCGGCGGATCTCCGTGCGGCGCGGTGCGATGAATCCGGATGCTGCGCGGATGCGCCGTGCCGATGTCGACACCCGCATCACCCGGGTGTATCGCGAGGAATGGACCCGTATCGTCGCCGGTCTCGCTCGACGGTGCGGCGACGTGGGCCTCGCCGAGGAGATGGCGGCCGAGGCGTTCGCGTCGGCGGTCGAGCGGTGGCCCGGCGAGGGTGTGCCGCCAAACCCCGCCGGCTGGATCACGACGACGGCCTACCGCAAGGCCATCGACCGACTGCGTCGTGAGTCGTTCCGCGATGTCAAGCAGCGGGAGGCGCTCATGTTGCACGATCCCGAGCCGCCGGAGTCGACGGGCATCATCGACGACGACCGGCTGCGGCTGCTGTTCACGTGCTGCCACCCGGCCCTGTCGCTCGAGGCGAGGGTCGCACTGACTCTCCGGATCGTGGGCGGTCTCACGGTCGAGGAGATCGCGCGCGCGTTCCTGATGCAGGAGTCGGCGGTGCGGCAGCGCATCACGCGGGCGAAGGCGAAGATCAAGACCTCGCGGATCCCGTACCAGGTGCCCGCGCCCGACGATCTGCCGACGCGTATCGACGGGGTGCTCACCGTGCTGTATCTCGTGTTCAACGAGGGCTACCTCGCCTCGGGTCCGGGCGTTCCGGCGCTTCGCAGCGAGCTGACGATCGAGGCGATCCGGCTCGTGCGCCTCGTCCGCGAGCTGTTGCCCGACGACGAGGAGGTCGCGGGTCTGAGCGCTCTCATGCTCCTCAGCCAGGCCCGTTCGCCGGCCCGCCTCTCTCCCACGGGAGAGCTCGTGCGCCTCGATGAGCAGGACCGACGGGCCTGGGACCGGGAGATGCTCGACGAGGGGCTGGCGCTCGTCGACGGTCTGCGCGCGTCCGCGCCGGGCCGGTACTCGCTCCTGGCGAGGATCAACGCCGTGCACGCGAGAGCGGCGGACGCGGATGAGACCGACTGGTCGCGGATCGTCGAGCTGTACGAACACCTGGAGCGCATCGACGCGAGTCCCGTCGTCACTCTCGGCAAGGCTGTGGCGATGGCCGAGCGGGGCTCGCCCGAGCAGGCGCTGCGGGTGGTCGAGTCGCTGAGCGATGCGCTGGCGGACTTCCACGGCTTCCATGTGACACGGGCCGAACTGCTGCGCGCAGCAGGGCGAGTGCCCGACGCCGTCGCCGCATACGACCGGGCGATCGCGGCCGCGGGCAACGACGCGGAGATCGTCCACCTGACCCGGCGTCGCGAGGAGATCGCGATGCCACCGGCGCCCGGAACCCCAGGTGCCACGACGAACGGAGAGAGCAGATGAGCAACAAATACCTCGTGATCCACATGACCGATCCGACCGGCGAGACGATGCCGCGCGACGAGGACCAGCGGGTGCTCGGCGAATGGGCGAAAGAGGGTGACGCAGCCGGCAGGCTCGGTGACGGTGCGCCGGTCGCCGAGGCCGACCAGGCCAAGTCCGTCGCGGTGCGAGACGGCAAGGTGCTCGTCACGGACGGCCCGTTCCCCGAGTTCAAGGAGTGGTTCGCGGGGTACGACATCGTCACCGCGGAGTCCATCGACGAGGCGGCGGCCTTCATGGCCAAGCATCCGACCGCCGTCATGGGCCGCGTGTACATCCTGCCGGTGGTGAAGCTCCCCTGGGACGAGTGAGCGCGCGCCGCCCGTCTGCTCCGACGCGGCGCCCGCAACGAACGCGCGGAGGCTCCGCCGGCTCTACACTCGGCGAGTGAGTGCAACGCGCCGGAGGCTGGGACCCGGGACGATCATCGTCCTGGTGCTGATCGCCGTCGCACTCGGGTGCATCGTCACAGGCGTCCTCCCGGCCACGGATGCCGGCGCGCTCGGCGCCCGTATCGCGCCGGTGCTCGGGTTCGTGGTGGCCATCACGATCGTCGCGGAGCTCGCGCGGGACGCCGCGGTGTTCGACGTCGTCGCGCAGCGCCTCGCCCGCTGGGGGCACGGGCGCGTCATCCTGCTGTGGGTGTCGGTCGTGGTGCTCGCGGTCATCAGCACGGTGTTCCTCTCACTCGACACCACAGCGGTGATCGTGACGCCGGTGGTGGTCGTGCTGGCGCAGAGCGTGGGCATCCCGCCGCTTCCGTTCGCCCTGGTCACGGTGTGGCTGGCGAACACGGCCTCCCTCGCGCTGCCCGTGTCGAACCTCACGAACCTGCTCGCGGCGCGGTCGATCGGCGACGACCCGTTCGCGTTCGTGGCGTTGAGCTGGGCTCCGACTCTCGTCGGGGTGCTCGTGCCCGTCGTGATCCTGACACTGCGACACCGACGGACGCTCTTCGCCGCGTATCGCGCCCCGCGCGGCGCCGATCCTTCCGACCGGGTGCTCTTCTGGGCGGCCTCCGGCATCCTTCTGATCCTGATGCCGCTGCTCGCCCTGACGCATGACGTCTGGATTCCCGCGACGGTCGCCGCGCTCCTGCTCCTCGTCGTGTTCGGCATCCGGCGCCGTCACGTGCTGCGACTCTCTCTCGTGCCGTGGCAGGCGATCGGTCTCGCGGCGGCCCTGTTCGTCGTCGTCGAGACCGCGCATGCGAACGACGTGCTCGACGTCCTGTCGGTCTTCGCGACCAGCGGACATGCGCCCGTAGAGCTGCTGCGTCTGTCTGCAGTGGGCGCGCTGACCGCGAACGGCGTGAACAACCTGCCCGCCTATCTGATCCTCGAACCCGCCGCAGGCGACCCGGTCGCGCTCATGGCGCTGCTGATCGGGGTGAACCTCGGGCCTCTGATCACGCCGTGGGCGTCGCTGGCCACGCTGCTCTGGCACCACCGTGTGGTGTCGCTGGGCGTCGATGTCCGCTGGGGGCAGCTGATGCTCTGGGGCGCGATCGTCGCAGTGCCGACAGTGCTGATGGCGACGCTCGTGCTCGCACTCGTCGCCGGGTGACACGCGATAATCGCGCGCGGACCGGCGAGGAGCCGGACGGCCGAACGAGGGCAGCGACTCGCGTCACAGGATCTGGGGAGGTCCGCGGCACTTCATGGGGAGTGTGTGCCGGGTGAGGGTCGCTGCCCTACGGGGGCCACGCTACGCACATGCCGTCGGATCCGGTGAAACTTCAGTGCACGATGTCTGGCGCGTGGACGGAATACCGGAATAAGGTGTGCCCGTGGGCGATATCAGCGCATCTGTGCCGATCAGGCCGCGGCAGCTGATCCGCGACCAGGTGTTCGCGACGCTCGCCGAGGAGATCGTCTCGGGTCGGATGCGGCCGCTCGAAGAGATCCGCGATCAGGATCTGCAGGCCGAATACGGCGTCTCCCGCACGCCCATCAGGGAGGCTCTGAATCGCCTGGCCGACCTCGGGCTCATCGAGGTCAGCACCAACCGCTTCACGCGTGTCGCCCCGGTCGATCTCGACGCGCAGGCGGATCGTGTCGAGACGGCCCTCGCGATGATCGGATACTGCGCTGCGACAGCCGTGCCGACCTACACCGACGAACAGATCGCGTCGCTCCACGCGCGGATCGACGGTCTGCTCGACCCCGCGCTCGCGCTCGCTCCCCGACGCGAGGGCATCCGTCTCTGGTTCGCGCTGTGGAGTGAGATCGTGCTCAGCGCCGGCAACCAGACGATGATCGACATCCTCGACGGCCACCTCGCCCTGCACCTCACCAGGACCGAACCCGCGCAACAGGTCGCGGAAGAGCTCCTCGACTACATCCGGGCGGCCCTCGCAGAGCTGCGCGTGCTGCTCGGACGCCGCGACGGCGCGGGTGTGCGTGCGCTCGTCGAGCCCCTCTTCCTCCGGTCGACGATCGAGCCGCTCCGCGCTGCCGCGGCGCTCGCCGCGAAGGGCTCCCCCGAGTCGCCGACCGTCGGTCTCCTTCCCCCGAGATGACATGTCCGACCCCCGGATCGACCGGCTCAACTCCTCGCGCCTGCTGGGGGGAGGAGGGTCGCCGCCTGTCATCGCATCGAGATCCGATGCGGTCGTCGACGCGCTCGCGCACTCGATCGAGTCGGGGGAGCTGTCGCCCGGCGACGCGCTGTCGGTCACCGCTCTCGCGCAGCGTCTCTCCGTCGCAGCCGGCACCGTGCGCGCGGCACTCGGCGCGCTCGAGGCGATGCACCTGGTCGAGCATCGACTGCACAGGGCATCGGTCGTCGTGACCCCCACGCCCGCATGGTTCGTGGCCGTCGCGGCGGAGTGCTCGGGTCTCTCGATCGCGGCGGCCGACCTCGGGATCGCCCGTGCGAGCGAGGAGGAGATCGCCGAGTTCGAGGCGGCGGCAGCGCGGGTCCGCAGTCTCTGGGAGACAGACCGTCGCGACCAGGTCGTCGGGGCCGAGGGGCTGTGGGAGCTTCTCGACCTGCTGGCGGTGTTCTCACGGAACAGACATCTGCAGGCTCTGCACGCCTCGAAGCGCACGGCGCTGGTGCTCGGCATCCGCTCGCTCAGCCGACCCCGCAACCCTGCGATGCTGCGCTCGGTCGTCGATGCGCTCGTGGTCGCCGCGCGCGATCGCGACCGCCTCGAGGCGACCGATCTGGTGCGCGACCTCTACACGTTCGTGGTCGACGGCATCGCCGAGCCCTGACCGGCCGACGGCCACTCCTCGGCGAGGATGCCGTAGTTCATGCCATCGAGCCACTCTCCCGACCGGTGCAGAGCGCTCTTTCGGCTGAACTCCTCGCGCCGCATGCCGAGGCGCTCCATGAGTCGCCACGACGGCTCATTGTCGGCGAAACATCCGGCGTGCACCCGGCGCAGCCCGAGCGCGCCGAAGCACACGTCGATCACCGCCCGGATCGCCTCGGTCGCATAGCCGCGCCCGGTGCGCTCCGGGTCGAGCACCCAGCCGAGCTCGGCCTCGATGCCCTTCGCCCGATCGGCGACCTCGAGCTGCGCCCATCCGTCGCCGACCCTGATCATGATGTCGCCGATCGGCACGGGCGCGTCGTCGCCCGCCGGCAGCAGCTCGACGATGTACATCGAGGCGAGGCGGTCGGGGTCGAGGTACCGCTCACGGAACGCCTCGATGGTGGCGGGGGCGAGCCCCAGCCAGCGGTTCACCTCGGGCAGGCGCCGCCACGACCACATCGCATCGACGTCGGCCGCGGTCATCGGCCGGACCTGCAGCCGCTCGGTGCGGACGGGCCAGACGTCGGTGTGCGGATCGGTCATCTCCCCAGCCTATTGAGCCGTCTGATCCGTGACGCGCCGCATCTCGGCCGCGAGTGCCGCGTTCGTCTCGTCGAACCGCGCGGTGATGTCGTCTCGCACCTCGGGCGACTTGTTCTGACTCAGCTTGGCGCGCGCATCGAAGCGGTCGACACGCATTCTCAGACCCACCGTGCCCTTCGCGGCGCGACGCGTGCCGGCCTCATCCTCCGACAGGCTGCGCCCGTGCGGAGTGCCTTTCTCGAAGTGGTCGGTGAGCTGAGCGAGCATGGCGTAGTTCTCGTCCTCGCTGAGGATCTCGGGTGTGCCATAGAGGTGGGCGGTGACGTGGTTCCAGGTCGGCACCAGGTCTCCCGGCGCATAGAGACTGGGCGACACGTAGTCGTGCGGGCCCTGGATGATCACGAGGATCTCGTGGTCGCCCAGCTCATGCAGCTGGTCGTCGGGGCGGCCGAAGTGACTCGCGATCACGATCTCGTGCTCGTCCTCGATGAGCAGGGCGGGATAGTGCGAGGCGATCAGACCGGTGCTCGTGGGGGACACGAACGTGGCCCAGGGGTTGCCGCGGATGAGGCGCTTGACCTCGAGCGGGTCGGTCATCAGGTAGCGGGGTGTGTGGCGCATCAGGACTCCTCGTGCAGGGGGTGGGGGTGGGCGTCGGCTCGGCGGCGGGTCGTCGCTCGGGGACGGATGAGCCGGGAGCGCACCGCGAGGGCGGCGCACACGATCACGGCGACGCCGCCGAGTGCGGTCGGCCACCCGATGTACTCGTGCAGGATCAGGCCCGCCCAGGCGATGGTCATGACGGGCTGGACCAGTTGGATCTGGCTGACGGAGGCCATCGGCCCGATCGCGAGGCCGCGGTACCAGGCGAAGAACCCGAGGAACATGCTCACCACCGCGAGATACGTGAAGGCGAGCCACTGCCCCGGTGAGGCGCTCGGCGGCTCGGCGATCGCCGATGCCAGGGTCAGCGCGAGCATCGGCGGCGCCGCGAGCACGAGCGCCCACGACACGGTCTGCCACGAGCCGATCTCCCTCGCGAGCAGCCCGCCTTCCGCGTAGCCGACGGCCGCCGCGAGCACCGCCCCGAACAGCAGCAGATCGGCCGGGTGGAGCTCGCCGAGGCCGCCGTTCTGCAGCGACGCGAAGACGACAGCCGCGGCGGCGCCCAGACCGGCGTACCACCAGAACGCCCGTCCCGGCCGCTCACGGGTGCGCAGCACCACCGCCACTGCGGTCGCCGCGGGCAGCAGGCCGATGACGACGGCACCGTGACTCGCGGGGGCGGTGGTCAGGGCGAACGACGTCAGCAGCGGGAAGCCGGCGACCACTCCGGCGGCCACGATCGCGAGGCGCCACCACTGTGTCGCGGTGGGCGCATGCTGTCGTGTGAGCGCCAGTGCCAGGCCGGCCAGGGCCGCGGCGACGACCGCGCGGCCCGTTCCGATGAACAGCGGCGAGAGGCCGCCGACCGCGATGCGGGTGAAGGGGAGCGTGAAGGAGAAGGCGACGACGCCCACGAGCCCCCACCAGAGTCCGGTCCGCGAGGATAGCGGTGCGGAAACAGGGGCGATAACGCTACTCTGTTCTGTCATGAGTCACGATAGCAGCGAGCGGATCGTTGCGGAACTCCGTCGGTGGATCACGACGGCGGCTCCGGGTGCGCGAGTGCCGTCGAACCGGTCCCTCGTCGCGCAGTACGGTGCGAGTCCTGTCACGGTGCAGCGAGCCATGAGCCGACTCGCGAGGCTCGGGCTCGTCGAGACCAGGCCCGGCGCGGGAACGTTCGTGCGGGCTCAGAGATCCCCGCGTCCGGCCGACTACGGCTGGCAGACCTCCGCCCTCGGCGCTCCTCCCGCCCGACTCGCCGGTCTCACCTCCACGCAGCGCAGCGTCGCACCGGACGCGATCGGCATGCACTCGGGATATCCGGCGATCGACCTGCTCCCCGAACGCCTCGTCCGCCAGGCCATCACCCGCGCGGCGCGCAGCTCGTCGGCGCTCACCCGGTCGCCCGCCGCCGGCATGCCGGAACTCCAGGCCTGGTTCGCGGCCGAGCTCGCAGCATCCGCACCGGCGGACGTCACTCCGGCGTCCGCCAGGGATGCGCTCGTGATCGCGGGGAGCCAGAGCGGACTGAGCTCGATCTTCCGAGCCGTGGTCGGCGCGGGACGGCCGCTGCTGATCGAGTCGCCCACCTACTGGGGGGCTCTGCTCGCCGCCGAGCAGGCAGGTGTGGTGCTGGTGCCGATCCCCTCGGGGCCGCACGGCCCGGACCCGGATGCCGTCGAGAGGGCCTTCGTCGAGACGGGCGCCCGAGCGTTCTACGCCCAACCCGCATTCGCGAACCCGACAGGGGCCAGGTGGCCGGCGTCGACGGGCCTCGCGGTTCTCGAGAGCGCTCGGCGACACGGCGCCTTCCTCATCGAGGACGACTGGGCGCACGATCTCGCGATCGACGGCGACGCCCGACCGGTCGCCGCGATGGACGACGACGGCCATGTCGTGTATCTGCGATCGCTGACCAAGAGCGTCTCGCCGGCGTTGCGGATCGCTGCGGTGATCGTGCGCGGCCCCGCGCGCGAACGCATCCTGGCCGACCGTGCGGCCGAGTCGATGTACGTGAGCGGGGTGCTGCAGGCGGCGGCGCTCGACGTCGTGACCCAGCCCGCATGGCGCGGTCACCTGCGCGGCTTCCGCGAACAGCTGAGGGCGCGACGCGATCTGCTGCTCACGAGCCTGGCCGAGCACGCGCCGACCGCGATCGTCGAGACGGTGCCCGCCGGTGGCCTGAACCTCTGGGCGCGGCTGCCCGACGGCACAGACGTGGATGCGGTCGTGCGCGAGTGCGAGGCGCGCGGCCTCATCATCTCTCCCGGGTCGGAGTGGTTCCCCGCAGAGCCCTCAGGCGCTTATGTGCGACTCAACTACGCCAACGCCGACCCCGCGCGGTTCGCCGAGGCGGCGGGGATCCTCGGCGGCGTGCTCGCGGCATCCTGACGGATCACGCCCCTCTGTGGGGTGGGGTGTCTTGTGGGGTGGGGCGTCTTGGGGTGAGGCCCCACTTGGGGTGGCGCCTCTTGTCGGAATTGGCGCGTCTATGCGGCGACAGGTGCCAGCCGAGGGGTGGGGTTTCCACCGGGGTGGCGCTTCTTGTCGGAATTGGCGCGTCTATGCGGCGACAGGTGCCCACTGAGGGGTGGGGTTGGTGGTGGGTAGGCGCCTGTGGGGAGTTTGCTTCACTTTGGGGTGGCGCCTCTTGTCGGAATGGGTGCGTCAATGCGGCAATAGGTGCCCACTGGCGGGCGAGGGTTCCTTGCGGGGTGGCGCTTCTTGTCGGAATGGGCGCGTCAATGCGACAACAGGTGCCACCCCACAGGCC
>NZ_CAUQVQ010000071.1:0-12743 GCF_963521645.1 uncultured Microbacterium sp.
ATCGTCGATCGCCGCGGCGTCCGGCGTGGCCTGCATGGTGGTGGTGGTGCTCGCGCTGACGGCGGGCATCACGCTCATCATGTTCCGTACGGGGTCGATGTCTCCGTCCATCCCCGCGGGCGCCGTCGCCGTCGTGCAGCGGGTGCCGGCATCGAGCATCGAGATCGGCGATGTGGTGACCGTCGATCGCTCGGGCGACCTGCCCGTGACCCACCGGGTCACGTCGGTCGAGGCGGGCGCCGAGGAGGGGCAGCGGATCATCACGATGCGCGGTGATGCGAACGCCGACGACGACCCCTTCCCCTATGAGGTGACCTCGGTGCGGATCGTGCTGTTCTCGGTCCCCGGAGTGGCGACCGTCATCGCGGGACTCGGGGACCCCCGTGTGCTCGGCGCGCTCACGCTCGCGGCGACCGTGCTGGTGGTGTGGGCCTTCTGGCCGCGGACGCCGCGCGAGGCCCGCGCATGAGGGTGAGCAGGGGAGGTCCGCTGCGGACGACGGTCGCGACGGGCGTGATCGTCGGCATCGCCACGCTGGGTTGCGCGGGCCCCGCCGCCGCCGCGCCGACGACCGAGGTCATCCAGGGTCAGGTGCTCCGCCTCGTCTCCGTCGCGGACTGGTCCGCGGCATCGAGCATGCGCCCGGGAGAGCGGGTGGGGTGGGACGTGGCGGTGAGCTCTGACGCCCCGAGCCGGGCACCGTGCGCATCGGCATCAGTGCCCGCGGCGGCGCCGATCTGCTCGTCGACGCGCAGGTGTGCATGCGGGCGTGGGAGGGCGCCGAATGCCCCGGAGGCGCGCGAGCGCTGAGATCCGACTGGTCGCTGCCGCTCGACGGGATCGAGGTGCCGCTGCTCGAGATGACCGAGGGCGACGTGGCGCACCTGCGGTTCTCGATCGCCCTCGACGGCGCGCACTCCGGCAGCACGGAGGTGCGTGTGCACGCCGAGGGGGCGGGGGAGTCGGCGGTGATCGGCCCCGACGGCGGGCTCGCGACCACGGGGCCGTCCACGGATCTGCGGTGGGCGCTCGCCGCGGGCGGCGTGCTGCTCGTCTCCGGCGCGACCTCGACCCTCGTGCGACGTCGTCGCGGTCCGTCGCACGCGTCCGGGGGTGGCTCATGAGCTCGCAGATGCGGCGTCGCGTGCTCGCGGGAGTGGCCGGGGCCGCCCTGCTGACGGGCGTGGCGATCACCCCGGCGGCGCACGAGACCGATGCGGCCTTCACCGACCCGGAGCAGGCGACCGCGACGATCACCGCGTTCCGGGTTCCTGCCCCGACCATCACGGCGTGCACCATCTCGAACAACGCTCTCGGCGTGTTCCAGAGCGTGACGCTGATCTGGACCTCTCCGTATCCGGCGAGCGGCGTGCGGCTGACGCTGATCCAGGGTGCCACGACATCGGTCGTCCCCGCGGCGAACATCACCACGACCGGTCCGGTGGGAGGCCTGTACACCCACACCGCTGCGCTCAGTCAGGCGCTGCTCGTCAGCCTGATCTCGAACCTGCTCGGAAGCACCACGACCCTGAGCGTGACCAATCTGCTGGCAGGGACCTCATGGGTGTCGGTCGCGTCGACGCGTCAGCTCTCGGTCGCCCTGCTCGGGCTCGGAGCCACCTGCACCTGAGCGTCAGTCGGCCAGGGCGAGAGCGCGGAACGCGTCGCGCTCGCGCAGATGCTCCCGACGGCTCGCGGCTGCAGCGGCCGCGGCTTCGGCGATCCGGGTCGGCACCTGCTGGCCCGTCGTGCGACGATACAGCTCGTCGATGAGATCGGTGGCCAGGCCCACGAGCTTCGCGATCTCGCGATCGTCTCGGTCGATCCAGACGCAGCGCGGCTCGTCATGCACGGGAGCGAAGTCGACGTGCTCCTCCCACACGAACAGGGTGCGCTCGGCGCCCAGGACGTGCTGCTGCCACCAGATCTGGCGGAGGTAGGTGCGGGGGATGCCTCGGAAGGCCTTGTTCGTGGTCTTGATCTCGGCGAGCTCCACGCGCCCCTCGGCATCCACGGCGATGCCGTCGGGAGTGGCGAGGTGACGGTGCTCGACCTCGGCGCGGAACAGCGCGGACGACGGGAGGATGCCGTGCGTCGCGGCGACCCAGGCGGCGATCTCGGGCTCGCGGCGTCGTCCGTGGTCGGTGAACGCGTTGCCGCCGAAACGCGGGCCTCCGCCGAGTTTGGAATCGGCAGCCCGGGCGATCGATCTCTCGCTGGTGAGCCCTGCCACGTCGGTCGCGGTGATGCCGCGGGAACGGGCCCTCATCCAGGCCACGCGGTCACGGGAATCCGCGACGATGCGAGCTTGGAGTTCAGGAGTCACCCATCGAGCGTAACCCGGTCCTCCGACCCTCTCGTCGCACACACGCCGCCGACGGCATCCCTCGGAGTCTCGTTCCTCGCGGCGGAAGGGTCAGACGTACGCGGGCCACCCTTCAGGACCCGAGGATCCGGTGACATACTCGTCGAGCGGCACGCGGCCCTGCCGCCACGCCTCGAGGACGGGGGCGACGATCCGCCAGGACTGCTCGGCGGCGTCGCCGCGTACCGCGAGCATCGGATCGCCGTCGAGCACTCCCGACAGCACCTCGGCGTACGCCTTGAGAGCGCCCTCGCCGAGCTCGGCCGTCAACGTCGCCCGCTCGAGCTCGAACGGGTCTTCGGACGCATTGAGGTTCAACTCGAGCGACATCCGGTCGGGGCCGAGCGAGAACCGCAGCACCGCCCCGTCGGACGTGCCCGTGAGCCCGCGGGGCAGATGACGGACCGGGCGGAAGCGCACCACGACCTCTCGCGCGGGCGTGCCGAGTGCTTTGCCGGAGCGGAGCCGGAACGGCACGCCGGCCCACCGGGCGTTGCGTACCTCGAACGTCGCCGCTGCGAGCGTCTCGGTCTCTCGCGCCGGGTCGACGCCGGGTTCGTCGACGTACGACGGCTTCGCCACACCGTCGATGTCGCCGGCGGTGTAGCGCGCTCGCCGCGAGGATGCGGCGGCGTCGTCGTTCCAGATCGTGGTCGCCCGCAGCACCGCGCCGGTCGCCGCGCGGAAGTCGACCTCGTCGAGGGTGGCCGGCTCGTCCATCGCGAGCACGGCGAGAACCTGCAGCAGGTGGCTCTGGATCATGTCGACCAGAGCGCCCGCTCGGTCGTAGTAGCCCGCGCGCCCCTCCAGTGCGAGCGACTCGTCGTACACGATGTCGATCGACTCGATGCTCTCGGCAGACCAGAGCGGCTCGAGGATGCGATTCGCGAACCGCGCCCCGAGCAGGTTCAGCGTCGTCGACCGCCCCAGGAAGTGGTCGACGCGGAACACCTGGCTCTCCGGGACGAGCGCGGTCAGGCTGCGGTTCAGTTCACGGGCGCCCGCCTCGTCGGTGCCGAAGGGCTTCTCCATGACGAGCATCGCACCGGGCGGCAGCATGTCGGGCGTGAGGGCGGCGATGCACGCCGTCGCGACGGCGGGAGGCACCGCGAAGTAGACGGCCACCTGGCCCGTGAGTCCGGCCAGCAGCGAGCGCAGTTCATCCGCACGGGTGATGTCGGTGCGCCGGTATTCGACGTCCACGCGGGAGGCGGCGTCACCCGCGTCCATCGATTCGAACGCCGTGGTCACGACGTCCTGCAGCGCGGCATCCGTCCACTCCTCGCGGTCGGCGCCGATGATGCGCACCGAGCGCTCGGGCTCTCTCGTCAGCAGCTGACCCAGGGCGGGCAGGAGGAGCCGGGAGGTGAGGTCGCCACCGGCTCCGAGAATCACCAGCGTCGTCGCGTCGATCATTCCCCCACCGTAATCGCTCGCGTCGCGATCGCCTCCACCGATTTGGGGGACGGGATGCGGTGAGGTAGAGTTGCAGCAACCGAAGACCGCTGGTCATCGTCGAGCGTGCGAACGCGGAACGATCGAAGCTCTGCTCAGCAGGGGCCCGCGCAGGACACGAACTCTCCGAAGCTCCGTGCGCTTGCGCCGGAGCTTTTCTGTTGCATGCGGTCAGGGGTCGGTGCCTCACTGCCGTGAGGCGCCTCGTACACACCAAGGAGTGACCATGGCGCAGAAGGACGCATCGGTCGCCGAGCTCACGAAGTCATTCGAGAACTCGACTGCCGTTCTGCTGACCGAGTACCGCGGTCTGACGGTTGCCCAGCTCAAGGAGCTGCGCAACAGCATCCGTCAGGACGCTGAGTACGCCGTGGTGAAGAACACGCTGACCAAGATCGCCGCCAACAAGGCTGGCATCACCGCGCTGGACGACGACCTCAAGGGTCCGTCGGCCGTCGCGTTCGTGCACGGTGACTTCGTCGCCACTGCCAAGGCTCTTCGTGACTTCGCCAAGGCAAACCCGCTTCTCGTGATCAAGGCCGGCATCTTCGAGGGCAACGCCCTCTCTGCCGACGAGGTCAACAAGTACGCCGCGCTCGAGAGCCGTGAGGTTCTGCTGGCGAAGGCTGCGGGCATGATGAAGGCCACGATGGGCAAGGCTGCCGCCACCATCGATGCTCTTCGCGAAAAGCTGGAGACCGCTGAGGCCGCGTGAGCGACCGGCGATCTCGTTCAACACACCCATCTATCTAGGAGATACATCATGGCTAAGCTCACCACTGAGGAGCTGCTCGAGCAGTTCGCAGGCCTGACCCTCGTCGAGCTCAACGACTTCGTCAAGGCGTTCGAGGAGAAGTTCGAGGTCACCGCTGCTGCCCCCGTCGCCGTTGCAGGCGCAGGCGGCGGCGCTGCTGAAGAGGTTGAGGAGAAGGACTCCTTCGACGTCATCCTCGAGGCTGCCGGCGACAAGAAGATCCAGGTCATCAAGACCGTCCGCGAGCTCACCTCGCTCGGTCTCGGCGAGGCCAAGGCCGTCGTCGACGGTGCTCCCAAGGCCGTGCTCGAGGGCGCGAACAAGGAGACCGCAGACAAGGCGAAGGCTGCCCTCGAAGAGGCAGGCGCCACGGTTACCCTCAAGTAATCCGTTCCAGGTCGCGGCGTGATGCCTCGCCCTGGAAGCGCCTGAACGCTTCACGAAAGCCCCGGGTCCGCCCGGGGCTTTCGTGCGTCCGGGGCGGCGTGCCGAGATCAGCGTCGTCCGGCGGTGGAGCTGCGCACGACCAGCGAGGAGGCCGTGACGGTGCGCTCTCGGGGAGAGCCCGGATGGTCGATCTGCTGCCGGAGCAGGCGCACGGCCTCGTGTCCTTGTTCGCGCGGCGACTGCCTGATGGTCGTGAGAGCGAACATCTCGGCGTGCTCGTGATCGTCGATGCCGACGATGCTGAGCTCGGTGGGAACGGCGATCCCCAATCGGCGAGCCGCGACCATCGCCCCGATCGCGGTCTCGTCGCAGACGCCGACGATGGCCGTGGGACGCCCTCTCCGATCGCCGAGGAGCTCGACCGCGGCCGCGTACCCGCCGGGCATCGTCGGCTGCGAATCCGCGATCCTCGCGACCGCCTCGAGCCCCGCCGCAGCGAGCGCCTCGAGGTACCCCTCCACGCGCTGCGCGTCGCCGAAGCTGAGGCCGCCGGGGTCCGTGGACCCGCCGACGAAGGCGATGTCGGTGTGGCCGAGCTCGATCAGGTGCTCCGTGGCGATGCGGGCCGCGGCGATGTCGTCGATCGACACCGCACTGGACCCTTCGCTGTACGGCCCCACGCTGACGAGGGGGCGCTCGGACCGGTGCAGGCGCTCGAGCTCCTGCGCGCTCGGCTGGATCCCGACCGCGATGATCCCGTCGAACCGCCGGCCGGGGAGCACGACGTCGAACAGTCGCTCCCGGGTCTCGCCGCCCTCGCGGATGCCGTAGAGGGCAAGCTCGTAGTCGTGCGCGAACAGCGACTCCTGGATGCCCGCGAGGAGTTCCGAGAAGAACCATCGGTCGACCGGCGGCATGATGACCCCGACGGTCTGCGTGCGTCCCGTCGCGAGACTCGTGGCGGAGGAGTGCGCGACGTAGGCGAGTTCGTCGGCCGCCTCGGCGACGCGCTTTCGAGTGTCCTCCGAGACGTAGCCCCGTCCGCTGAGCGCTCGGCTCGCAGTCGCCTTCGACACGCCCGCGCGCGCCGCGACGTCGGCGATCGTGCTCATCGGTCCTCCTCGACCAGTTCCCTCACGCGTCGGCTCCACCCGCTCGCGCCGATGTCAGCGTAGCCGCTCGGAACAGGGAAGGGAACCGGTTCCATAGTTGCTCCGGGGGAGCGCTCCCACGAGGCGCGGACACGTGCGCGGAATGGTTGTGAGCTTGTGACCCTCGCTTATTGTGCGTGCGACGTCGACCCCGATAGGTTGTCCTGGAATCGGTTCCCGATTCCGCGCCGAGGGGCGGCATGGAATCCTGGGGAACCGCAAACTCGAAGAGGAGAATTCACATGGGTCTGTCACAGCGTTCCCGGCGTTACGCGCCGATCGCTCTGCTGGGAGTCGCGGGTATCGCGCTTGCCGGCTGTGGAGCTCCCGGCGGTGCACCCGAAGGCGGCGGTTCCGGCGACGGCGGCAACACCGTCACCATCTACGGCACGATCGTCGACTCGGAAGCCGAACTGCTCCAGGAGTCCTGGGCCGACTGGGCCGAGGAGAACGACATCGAGATCAAGTACGAAGGCAGCCAGGACTTCGAGACGCAGCTCGGAACCCGCGCGCAGGGCGGAAACCCGCCCGACATCGCGATCTTCCCGCAGCCCGGTCTGTTCGCCGACTTCGCCAAGCGGGACTTCCTGATGCCCGCTCCGGAGGAGGTCGAGTCGAACGCCAACGAGTACTGGACCGAAGACTGGGTGAATTACGGCACGGTCGACGGGGAGTTCTACGGCGCGCCGCTGATGGCCAACGTCAAGGGCTGGATCTGGTACTCGCCCGCGAAGTTCGCCGAGTGGGGCGTCGAGGTGCCCACGACTCTCGACGAGATGACGGCTCTGACCGAGACGATCCAGGCCGCCACCGGCACCCCGGCGTGGTGTGCCGGATTCGAGTCCGGAACGGCCACCGGCTGGCCCGGAACCGACTGGGTCGAGGACTACGTGCTGCGTCAGTCCGGCCCCGACGTCTACGACCAGTGGGTGACCAACGAGATCCCGTTCACCGACCCGCAGATCAAGTCCGCGTTCGACGCGGTGGGCACGGTGCTGCTGAACCCGGCCAACGTCAACGCCGGTTTCGGTGACGTGCGCTCGATCAACTCGACCGCGTTCGGCGACGTCGCCCCGGCTCTCGCCGAGGGCAGCTGCGCGCTGACGCACCAGGCGTCGTTCCTGTCGGGCTTCTTCCCGGAGGGCACCGAGATCGCCGAGGACGGCGACGTCTGGGCCTTCATGCTCCCGGGCCAGAGCGCAGACGACAAGGCCGTCACGGGCGCCGGTGAGATCGTCGGAGCCTTCACGGACTCGGAGGCGACGCAGAAGGTGCTCGCGTACCTGTCCAGCCCCGAGTGGGCCAACAGCCGCGTCAGCCTCGGCGGCGTGACCTCGGCCAACAACGGCCTCGACCCGGCCAACGCCAAGGACCCGATCCTGCAGGAGACCATCAAGATCCTTCAGGACCCCGACACCACGTTCCGCTTCGACGCCTCGGACCTGATGCCGGGTGCGGTGGGCGCCGGAACCTTCTGGAAGGGCATCGTGGCCTGGGTGAACGGCACCTCGACCGACGAGGTCCTGACGCAGATCGAGACCGGCTGGCCGTCCAGCTGATCGGATGAGGAGGGTCGCCCGGACGGGCGGCCCTCCTCGTCACCACACGGTTCGCGCACCGTCGCGCGAGCTGCTTCTTCTCACGCGTCATGAAGGGGATTCCGTGAACGCGACTCAATTCTTCCAATGGATCGGCATGCTCCCGCCGGTCCTGCAGGCGGTCGCCGTCGTCATCGCTTTCGCGGTGGTCGTCGCCGTCATCCTGCTGCTCGTGGACGTGGCTCCGCGCAAGGGTGCCGTCTACACGTGGGTGCGGCTGGCGATGTGCCTGCTCATCCCGCTCGCCGTGATGTTCTTCTTCAGCTCCTACTACTGGGCCATGGGAGTGGCAGTCGCCGTGGGGGCGCTGTTCTTCTTCCTCGACTACCGCTCCCGCGACGGAGCCGGGTACCTGATCCAGCTGGTCGCCTTCATGGCGCCGGCCATGCTGCTGCTCCTCGTCGGGCTCATCCTCCCGTCGATCCAGACGGCGTACACGTCGTTCTTCAACTCCTCGGGCAACGACTTCGTCGGCTTCGCCAACTATCTGTGGATCTTCACCCAGTCCGACGGCATCACGTCGGTCATCAACTCCATCATCTGGGTGCTCCTCGTGCCCACCGTGTCGACGCTCGTGGGCCTCGCCTACGCGGTCTTCATCGACCGCACCCGCGGCGAGAAGATCTACAAGGTCCTCGTCTTCATGCCGATGGCGATCTCGTTCGTGGGAGCGAGCATCATCTGGCGCTTCATGTACGAGTACCGGGGATCGGAGTTCAAGCAGATCGGTCTGCTGAACCAGATCCTCGTGTGGTTCGGGGGAGAGCCGCAGCAGTTCCTTTTGAACCAGCCGTGGAACAACCTGTTCCTCATCGTCGTGCTGATCTGGGTGCAGACCGGATTCGCGATGGTCGTGCTCTCGGCATCGATCAAGGGCGTCCCGGCCGAGCTGCTCGAGGCCGCGGAACTCGACGGCGCGAACGCATGGGAGCGGTTCTGGGCGGTCACCGTGCCGTCGATCCGTCCCGCGCTGATCGTCGTGCTCACCACGATCTCGATCGCCTCCCTGAAGGTGTTCGACATCGTCCGCACCATGACAGCCGGAAACTACGGCACCTCGGTGCTCGCGAATGAGATGTACACGCAGTTCTCCAAGTTCGAGGCGGGTCGCAGCGCCGCGCTCTCGGTGATCCTGTTCATCCTGGTGCTGCCGATCGTCATCTACAACGCGCGCCAGATCAAGAAGCAGCGGGAGATCCGATGAGCGACACGCTGAAGACCCAGACAGGTGCGACCAGCACCCGCGCCATCACGACCGGGGGCGGTTTCGACGCCGCGGCCGGGCGTGCTCGCAAGAAGCTGTCCCGCCCGTGGGCGACGGCGGCATCGATCGTCATCGCCGTCCTGTGGACGATCCCGACCCTGGGGCTGTTCATCTCCTCGTTCCGACCGCGAGACCAGATCCAGTCGAGCGGATGGTGGGAGTTCTTCGCGAACCCGCAGGTCACGATCGACAACTACGTGCAGGTGCTGCAGTCGGGCACCACGCAGCTGACGATCCTCGAGTCGTTCGTCAACTCGATCGCGATCACGATCCCGGCCACACTCATCCCGCTGATGATCGCGTCGATGGCCGCGTACGCCTTCGCGTGGATCGACTTCAAGGGACGCAACGCGCTGTTCATCTTCGTGTTCGCGCTGCAGATCGTGCCGATCCAGATGGCACTCGTGCCGCTGCTCAGCTCGTTCTCGCGAGGCATCAACCTCTTCGGGGTGCAGGTCACACTGCCGCTCGACGCCTCGCAGGGCTACGCGCAGGTGTGGATCGCCCACTCGATGTTCGCGCTGCCGCTGGCGATCTACCTGCTGCACAACTTCATGTCGGAGATCCCGGGCGAGATCATCGAGGCGGCTCGTGTCGACGGTGCCTCGCGCGGGCAGATCTTCTTCCGCGTGGTGCTGCCGCTGACGATGCCGGCCATCGCCTCGGTCGCGATCTTCCAGTTCCTCTGGGTCTGGAACGACCTGCTGGTGGCCCTCGTGTTCGCCGACGGTGCGGCCGCGCCGATCACCAAGCTGCTGGCCGAGATCACGGGTACGCGAGGCAACGACTGGTACCTGCTCACGGCCGGCGCCTTCGTGTCGATCGTGATCCCGCTGATCGTCTTCTTCTCGCTGCAGCGCTACTTCGTGCGAGGGCTGCTCGCGGGGTCGACCAAGGGCTAGGTCGCGACGCGGCACCGGATGCCGCGGTCGGGTGCAACACAGCCCCGACCGCGGCATCTCTGCACGTACGCTGTGACCATGAAGTACGCAGAATCGATCGTCGACCTTGTCGGCGACACGCCCCTCGTGAAGCTCCGGCACGTCACCGAGGGCGTCGCGTGCACGGTGCTCGTCAAGCTCGAATACCTCAACCCCGGCGGCTCGTCGAAGGACCGCATCGCCTCGCGGATCATCGACGCGGCCGAGGCCGCGGGTGATCTGCGCCCCGGCGGCACGATCGTCGAACCCACGAGCGGCAACACCGGGGTCGGCCTCGCGCTCGTGGCACAGCAGCGCGGCTACGACTGCGTGTTCGTGGTGCCCGACAAGGTCGGCGACGACAAGATCGACGTGCTGCGGGCGTACGGCGCCGAGGTCGTCGTGACCCCGACGTCCGTCGCGGCCGACAGCCCCGAGTCGTACTACAGCGTCAGCGATCGCCTCGCGCGGGAGATCCCCGGCGCGTTCAAGCCCAACCAGTACGAGAACCCGAACGGCCCGCGCAGCCACTACGAGACGACGGGCCCCGAGATCTGGCGCGACACCGACGGACAGGTGACGCATTTCGTCGCAGGAGTCGGCACCGGGGGGACCATCACCGGCACCGGCCGATTCCTGCGGGAGGTCTCGCACGAGCGGGTGCGCATCGTCGGCGTCGACCCCGAAGGCAGCGTCTACAGCGGGGGCACCGGCCGCCCGTATCTGGTCGAGGGCGTCGGCGAGGACATCTGGCCGGGCTCGTACGACCCGAGTGTGCCGCACGAGATCGTGGCGGTCAGCGATGCCGAGGCGTTCGCGATGACCCGGCGACTCGCGCGCGAAGAGGGCATCCTCGTGGGCGGCTCCAGCGGCATGGCCGTGGTGGGGGCGCTCCGCGTGGCGCGCGAGCTGCCGGCCGACGCGGTGATGGTGGTGCTCCTGCCCGACGGCGGACGCGGCTACCTGAGCAAGATCTTCAACGACGGCTGGATGCGCTCGTACGGCTTCAGCGACGTCGAAGAGGGCGAGACCGTCGCCGACGTGCTCGACGCGCGCGCCGCCCGGCAGGGCGACAGGATCCCCGATCTGGTGCACGCGCATCCGTCGGACACCGTGCTCGAGGCGATCGGCATGATGACCGAATACGCCGTGTCGCAGCTCGTGGTCCTCAGCGCCGAGCCTCCGGTCATGATGGGCGAGGTCGTCGGAACCGTCGACGAGAAGGGGCTGCTCGACCTGCTCTTCCGCGGCGACGCCAAGGCGGCAGACGCCGTGGGCGCTCACGTGGGGGAGAGGCTCCCGCTCATCGGCATCCACGCGTCGATCGCCCAGGCACGAGCCGCGCTGGCCGAGGCGGACGCGCTGCTGGTGACGGAGGGCGGCAAGCCGCACACGGTGCTCACCCGCCAGGACCTCCTGTCGTACATCTCGCGCTGATGCGACGCCCGGCGTAACAGGGAGGGATGCGGGGCCGTGGCCCGACGTAGGCTGAGGTCATGTCCGAGCATGCCTTCGCCACCCGAGCCATCCACGCAGGTCAGGAGCCCGATCCCACGACAGGATCGATCATCCCGCCGATCTATCAGGCATCCACGCACGTGCAGGACGGGATCGGCGGATTCCGCGAGGGCTACGAGTACAACAGAGCCGGCAACCCCACGCGGTCCTCGCTCGAGGTCCAGCTCGCGGCGCTCGAGAACGGTGCGAACGCGCTGTCGTTCGCGTCGGGCCTCGCCGCCGAGGACGCGCTGCTGCGCGGCATCCTGAAGCCCGGCGACCACGTCGTGCTCGGCAACGACGTCTACGGCGGCACCTACCGCCTCTTCGCCCGGGTGCTCGCCCCGTGGGGCATCGAGACCTCGACCGTCGAGCTGTCGGATGTCGACGCCGTGCGCGCGGCGATCCGCCCCGAGACCAAGATCGTCTGGATCGAGACGCCGAGCAACCCGCTGCTGAAGATCGTCGACATCGCTCGCGTCTCGGAGATCGCGCATGCGGCAGGGGCGATCGTGGTCGTCGACAACACCTTCGCCTCTCCGGCCCTGCAGCAGCCGCTCGCGCTCGGAGCCGACCTCGTCGTCCACTCCACGACGAAGTACCTCGGCGGCCACTCGGACGTGCTGGGCGGCGCGATCGTGTTCGGCGACGACAGGTTCTACGAGCAGATCAAGTTCCAGCAGTTCGCCGTGGGGGCGGTCTCCGCACCGTTCGACGCCTGGCTGACCACACGTGGCATCAAGACGCTCGCCGTGCGGGTGCGTCAGCATTCCGCGAACGCGCAGGCGATCGCGGAATGGGCGTCCGCGCGCCCCGAGTTCGCGACCGTGTACTACCCCGGTCTCGCCTCGCACCCGGGGCACGACATCGCAGCCCGCCAGATGAGCGGGTTCGGCGGGATGCTCTCGCTCGGCCTCTCCGCCGGGGCGGCCGCGGCGAAGGCGTTCGCGGAGTCCACAGAGCTGTTCCAGCTCGCAGAGTCGCTCGGCGGCGTCGAGTCGCTCATCGGATACCCGCCCGACATGACGCACGCGTCGGTCCGCGGCACCGAGCTCGCCGTGCCGGAGAACGTCGTGCGCCTCTCGGTCGGCATCGAGGACGCCGACGACCTGATCGCCGACCTCGAGCGGGGACTCGGCACCATCGCGCACTGACCTGCGGGCGCCGTGCGTCGGGCGTCGGGCGGTTGCGCCGTGCGTCGGGCGGTTGCATGTCGAAATGACGGATGCATGCCGAGACGACCCGCATGAGCATGCATCCGTGATCCGAGCATGCATCCGCACGCCGGGCCGCATGCGGGGAGGGCGTTCGGGGACGGCGCTCGGGTTCGGGGGAGGGACGCCGGGGGAGGG
>NZ_CAUQVQ010000072.1:0-12716 GCF_963521645.1 uncultured Microbacterium sp.
CCGGGTGCGGTGGGGTAGTCGGCGAGCACCTGCAGCCGCTCACCGATCTCGAGTGCCCGCGCACGCAGCTCCGGATGGAAGATGCCGATGTTCGCGAGGGTCTCGTTCATCGACCACTGCAGCCGCGCAGGGGCGTGCTTCATGTCGCGTTCGATGAGATCGAGCAGGCGGTCGAGATCGAGATCCTCCGCGCCTTTCGTCACACGCACCGTCGTAAGCGACCAGGCCGCGGCGGCCACGGTCGGGTCGGGGTCGTCGAACCAGCGCAGTCTCAGCTCTTCGGCGAGCGGCGTCTTCTTGGCGACGTAGTTGACGAACCAGTCGTTCACCTTGGGCGCCCTCGTCTGGCGCAGCATCGCGTCGAGTTCGTCGGCGGTGAAGGCGCGGGGCGTGCAGATGAGGAGAGCCAGCAGGCGCGCGGCCGTGTCGCCGGTCGCCCACAGCTCCACGGCGAGGGCCTGATCGGTCTTGATGCGCTTGGCGAGGCTGCGCATGCGGCTCAGGTTGATCCCGTGGTCGTCGCCGCGCTTCTCGTTCGCTGCACGCATCTTCGGGTCCTCGAGTGCAGCCAGTTCGGCGAGGGCTTCGGGTGCGGTCATGGCGGACATGTCACCAGGGTAGGCCTCGAAGCGTTGTCAAGGCCCGGGCTTCCGGGGACCTTCCGGCCTAATCTCGCACGCAGAGCGAACTCCGACGAAGGGAAAGCCATGACTCGCGACAGCGATGACATCAGCACCGACCGCACCGACCTCAGCACCGAGCCGTCTCCCGGTCCCGAGGAGAACGACAACCTCGGCGCCGAGGACAACAAGGGCGAGCCGCGCACGGTCGTGCCCTCGGACGGCGACGGCGACGTGCTCGCCGACGACCCCGACGAGGGCTGAGGCCCCGACCGCGTTCACTGCTCCTCGACGAGCTCCCCGCGGATGCGCCGGAGGTCTTCCATCAGCGAGCCGATCAGGATCCAGTGCGACGACGACGGCGGCTGGATGACGAGGGGTGCGGTGAGGGCGGGGATCGCCGAGGTCAGGGTCTCGGGTTCGGGCGCCACATCGGCGATCTGCACCGCCAGTCGCACATCGTGGCCCGCGCGACGTAACTGCTCGGCGATCGCCGTGACCGCCGATTCCTGGCCGATCGAATCGTCGTAGTGGTCGAAGTACGCGCGCGTCATGCCGATGGTCTGCGTCACGATGGGCGAGAGCCGTTCGAGAAGAGCACGCATCTCGACGAGCTCCTCGCGGTGCGTCGAGCGTCGCGGGTTGAGCGTCAGCGACTCCTCGCCCGCGGCGATCGAGGTCTCGGCGGCCTCTTTCATGGGGCGCAGCAGCCGCGCCTCGAGCATGAGCTCCTGCAGCCTCGCCGTGGTCTGCGGCTCGGGCAGCGCATCGGCCAGCCGATCGAGGCTCGCGGCGAGTTCGCTGCCGAGCAGTCCGAGGTCGCGGCGGGCGGGGGCGATCGCCACGGGCGGCACGATCAGCGCGTTCACGACGATGCCGATGACCACGCCGATCAGCGTCTCGAAGATGCGCGCGATCGCGTAGTCGGGCGTCGACCCGAGAGCCAGCACGAGCATCGCCGAGATCGCGACCTGGTTGCCCGTGCCCGGCGTCGCCCTGAGCGCCCATGCGACGAGCATCGCCACGACGATCGCGAGCAGCACGATCCAGCTGGGTGAGCCCAGCAGGAGACCCAGTGCGACCGCGATCACCACGCCGACGATCACGCCGATGCTGCGCTCGAGGGCCTTCGACAGCGACTGGTTGACGCTCGGCTGCACGACCAGCAGCGCGGCGATCGCGGCGAACACCGGCAGCTGCCCCGGGACCACCCAGCCCGCCAGCAGCCAGGCGGCGATCGTGGCCGCGGCGGACTTCACCACCTGCAGCAGGGGCGAGCGCTTCGAGGCGCGGATCGCGGCGTGGATGCGCATGCGCTCAACGCTACTCGCGCCGGCATCTGCAGCGGACCCCGCGGCCTCGCGGGCGAATGATAGATGCGTCGACCGAGTTCGTCCACGGGGAAGGCTCAGGCGCCGACGGGGCTGAGAGTGGGGCGCCCAACCCCAGATCGTCAGGAGTCCCCATGTACTTCCATCTCCAGCAGCTCATCAACGACATCGAGGTCGACGAGCCGGACCCCGCGGCGGCGAACGCGCTGCAGGAGGGCCTCGGCGGACAGTTCGGCGAGATGCGCACCATGATGCAGTACCTGTTCCAGAGCATCAATTTTCGCGGGCCTTCCGCGAAGCCCTACCGCGATCTCATCCAGGGCATCGGCACCGAGGAGATCAGCCATGTCGAGCTGATCGGCACGACGATCTCGCGTCTGCTCGACGGCTCGCCCGAGTACCAGGGCAAGAAGGATGCTCCGGTCGACGCCCCGGGGGCCGGCGGTGCGGTGCCGTTGAACATCGCGCTGGATCACGGCAACATCCACCACTATCTGGTCGGCGCGCAGGGCGCGATGCCCGTGGATGCCGCGGGCAACCCGTGGCTCGGCAGCTACGTCTACAACTCCGGGAACCTCGTGCTCGATCTGCTCTACAACCTGATGCTCGAGTCGACGGGGCGCCTGCAGAAGTGCCGCCTCTACGAGATGACGGCGAACAAGACCGCGCGGTCGACCATCTCGTACCTGATCGTGCGCGATCAGGCGCACGAGAACGCGTATGCCAAGGCGCTCGAGACCCTGGGGGTGAACTGGCGCACGGCGCTCCCGATCCCGAAGACGAACGCCGAGAGCTTCCCCGAGGTCAAGCGGCTGCTGGATCTCGGGCTGCAGAGCAAGCAGTACTCGTTCGATCTCGACGACATGTCGGAGGCGGGGAAGATCTTCCAGGGCATGTCGCCCTCGGGCGACGGCACGACTCTCGACGCGAGCGAGCAGGCACCCGAGGGCGTGCCGCTGGTGATCTCGCCCGAGCGTCCCGAGGAGTTCGCGCCAGGAGCCGACGCCGACCTGCGAGCGCTCATCGAGGCGACCGCGGCGATGGAGATGGCCGACATCGATGCGACGTTCGGTCGCATGTCCTGACGTGCGAACACTGGCCGCCCGGCCCACCCGTGTCAACCCCGTCGCCCTATCCGGGCGTCGGGGGCTGAATGGGAACACACGAGCAACGACCCACGAACAGTGAGGAGCATCACATGGTGCAGATCATCGAGACCATCGACGTCCACGTTCCAGTCGACGTGGCATACAACCAGTGGACGCAGTTCGAGAGCTTCCCCCAGTTCCTCGACGAGGTGGAGTCGATCACTCAGATCGATGACACGCACAACCGCTGGAAGGTCAACGTCGGCGGCGCGACGCGCGAGTTCGACACCGAGATCACCGAGCAGCACCCCGATGAGCGAGTCGCCTGGAAGAGCGTGGGAGGGGACACCGAGCACGCGGGTGTCGTCACCTTCCACAAGCTCGAGGACCTCACGACGCGCGTCACGGTGCAGATCGACTGGGAGCCGGAGGGGCTGCTCGAGAAGGTCGGCTCTCTCGTGGGCGCAGGCTCGCACGCGGTGAAGAAGGACCTCAAGAACTTCAAGGAGTTCATGGAGAAGCGCGGCGCCGAGACCGGTGCCTGGCGCGGCGACGTCGACGCCTGAGACATCACGGCAGGAGGCCCGGACAGTGCTCGTCTCGAGCGCGGTCCGGGCCTCTTCCGCTGTCGACCTCGGTGCGGCATAGGTCGGTCCACGGTTCCTCCGACGCGGAAGATAGGGCATCCGCCCGATGTCGACGGGCCACCTCAGAGCGGAGTGTAGGGACATCCGACCGAGGAGATGTCATGTACGAACACCCCTATCTCGCCTCTGCAGTGACCGCGCACGAACAGGAGCAGCTCGCAGCCGACGCCGAGCGCCGCCGACAGCTGCGCGAGCGGGCCGACCAGATCGTGCCCCGTGCGGCGGGCCCCGTCAGACGCTTCGGACGGCGGATGCTGCGGGCCGTCACCGGACCCCGCGACGTCGTCTCGATCTCCCCGCGGGATCGGGGCGCGGATGCGGGCGGTCCCGCCGACCGCCGTGTGCCCGACGGTCGCGTGCCCGGGGTGCGTGAGCCCGCCTCCGCGCGGTGACGACCGCACGCGCCGTGCCCACGCCGAGGGCCATCGATGTCGGCGGGGAGTGGCACGATGAATCCATGCCTTCGTCCGCTCCCAGCGCCGCGATGGTCGGCCGAGAGACCGAGCTCGCGATCATCCGCGAGCTGTTCCGGCGAGCGGTCGACGGGACGCCGGTCGCCGCGCTCGTCGAGGGCGAGGCCGGCATCGGCAAATCGCGACTGCTGCGCGAGTTCAGCGCCGAGGTGGCGAATCGCGCCGACGTGCACGTCGGCTGGTGCCTCGATCTCGGGGCCTCCCGCACTCCTTTCGGGCCGCTGGCGGGCATCCTCCGCTCGATCGTCGAGAGCATGGGAGCGGATCGCGTGCGCGAGGAGATCGGGGTCGGCGTCGAAGCGCTCGGAATGCTGCTGCCCGAGCTGAACCCGACCGAGCGGTCGCAGACGAGCCCCGACCGCCTGCGCGACGCGATCGCCGCCCTGATCGAGGCCGCTGCCGCGCACGCGCCGCAGGTGATCGTCGTCGAAGACCTGCACTGGGCTGACGAGTCGACCCTGGCGCTGCTCTCCTACCTGCTGCGCACGCTCGGCCATGGGCGCATCCTGCTGATCCTGACCTGTCGCTCCGACGACGTGCGCCGAGGCGATGCCGTGAGTCGCTTCATCGGCGAGTCCCGCAGAGCGCGCCTCCTCGAGCGGGTGCCGGTCGAGAGGCTCGACGCCGCGGCCGTACGGCAGCTCGCAGAGTCGATCACCGGCGAGTCGCTGAGTGATGCCGCGCTCGACCGCATCCACGATCGAGCCGAAGGAGTGCCGTTCTTCGTCGAAGAGATCGCGGGATGCTCCGCGGGCCCGCTGCCCGGGTCGCTGCGAGACCTGCTGCTGAGCCGATTCGACCGTCTCGGCGACGACGCCAGACGGACCGTGCGGGTGGTCTCGGGGGCCGAACGTCCGCTGGCGCACTCGCTCGTGGTGCGGCTCGCCGACCTCCCCGACGATCGGCTCGACGCGGCGATCCGCGAGGCGACGCTCAGCGGGATCCTCGTCGTCGTCGACGACGACTACCGCTTCCGTCATGCGCTGCTGCGCGAAGCCGTGCACGACGATCTGCTCCCGGGTGAGAGGGCTCGACTGCACAGGGCGTACGCCGAGGCGCTCGAGCAGGGCGGACCGGAGTCGGATGCGGCCGATCCCGCGGCGCTCGCCTACCACTGGCAGCTCGCTCAAGACGACAGGCGGGCGCTCGCTGCGGCCGTCGCCGCGATGGCCGACGCCAAGTCGCGGTTCGCGTTCGCGAGTGCCGCGCGCTTCGGTGAGCTGGCCCTCGACCTGTGGATCCAGGTGCCGGATGCGGAGGCCGTGGTGGGCATGTCCCGCCTCGAGATGCTCCGCACCCTCGGCTCCGTGCTACGCAACGCCGGCGACGGAGAGCGGGCGCTCGCGGTGGTCGAACTCGCGCTCGCCGAGGTCGACCCGACCACGGTCGACCCGCGCATGCATGCCCGACTGCTGCGTGACAAGGCCTACTACACGATGAATCTCGGCAGGGCCGGCGCGGTCCCGCTGCTGCGACAGGCGCTCGAGATCCTCGAGGCCCGCGTCGACGACGACCGGCTGCGAGCCTCGGTGCTGAATCAGCTCGCCAGCCGGTTGATGATCTCGGGGCACCTCGATGAGGCGATCGCGGTGGCGGGCGAGGCGGGTGAGCGAGCGGAGCGTGCCGGATCCGACGACGAGGCGTCGATCGCGGCCAACGTGCGCGGTGGAGCCCGTGCGCATCTCGGCAATCTCGACTCGGGGCACCGCGAGTACGCCCTCGCCCAGCGGCTCGCCAAGGGCACGAACGCCGAGATGAGGTACCGCGTCAACTACTCGGACCTTCTCGGTCTTCTGGGCCGCTATCGCGATGCCGTCAGGGTCGCGGAAGAGGGGCTCGCCCCCGCCCGTGCTTTCGGCGTCGAGCGCACCACGGGGGCGCTGATGACGCAGAACATGGCGGTGCCGCTGCTCGAGATGGGCGAGATCGATCGAGTCGAGGGGATGCTGTCGCGCGAGCTCGCCCAGCGGACCCTGCGCATCTCGCACATGTACTCGACGATGACGCGCGTGCGTGTGCTCTCGTGGCGCGGCAGGCATGAGGAGGCGGCCGAGATCCTGCGGGAGTGGCATCCCGCGTTCGAGGAGGCCGGTCGGGTCGAACGTCAGATCTGGTACGACGAGGTGATGATGCGTGTCGCCGTCGCCGAGGGCAGAGGCGACCTCGCCGGTGCGCTCGACGAGGTCAGAGCGATGCTCGCCGATCCGGGGCCGGTCTTCCTGCATCAGCGTCGGCTCCTGCTCGACGCCGCGTGGTTCATCGCCGAGCTGCGGGCGGCCGACGTCGACGTCGAGGCCGCGGCCGACGAGGTGCACGACGCATGGGGCGCTCAACCGCCGCAGCTGAGAGGTGACAGGTGGGAGGCGATCCTCGAGGCATTCCTGTCTCCGTCCGTGGTGGCCCTGCGCCAGGCGGTCGCACTCGCAGACGACGACGATGTGCCGGCGATCTTGGGCGTGACCACGCGACTCGCCCTCGCCCGCATGCTGGTCGACGCGGGCGACCGTGGCGAGGCCGGCTCCGTGCTGGCGCACGCGATGCGCGAGGCTGAGCGCCTCGGGCACGTGCCGTTGACGCGGAGAGTCGGCGAGTTCCGTGCTGCCGCGGGCCTCGCAGCGGCATCCGGCATCTCCGAGGCGGGAGCGGGTGCAGACGCTCTCACCGCCCGTGAGCGGCAGGTGCTCGAGCTGATCGCCGAGGGGCTGAGCAACCGTCAGATCGGGGAACGCCTCTTCATCAGCGTCAAGACCGTGAGCGTGCATGTGTCGGCCGTGCTGCGGAAACTCGGGGTCGGCACGCGCACAGAAGCCGCGGTTCTTCAGAAGAATCCGAACTTTCGGAGCGACGCTCAGTCTGCCGTGGTACGTTGAGCAGGCGCGTATGTCGGACGTTCCGGCACGGCGTGGGCCGCGCAAGCGGCCGTTTGAAAACAGAAAGTAGAAAACACATGGCCACTGGCACTGTGAAATGGTTCAACGCGGAAAAGGGCTTCGGCTTCATCGCTCCCGATGACGGCACGGACGACCTCTTCGCCCACTACTCGGCAATCACCGGCTCCGGTTTCAAGGAGCTTCGTGAGAACCAGAAGGTCGAATTCGACGCTGAGCGTGGCCCCAAGGGCATGCAGGCGGCGAACATCCGCGCTCTCTGAGCGCGCATAGTCTTCCTGAAGCCGGCCGGATCCTCACGGATCCGGCCGGCTTTCTGCGTACCCCGGTGTGTGCGCGCCGCGCCCGCCCCTTCGCCGCCGCGCCGGCCCCTTCGCCGCCGCGCCCGCCCCTTCGCCCCCGACATCTGCGCGGGGTCACTTCTGCATCCGGGATTCGGGCGGGGTCACTTCTGCATCCGAATGGGCTCCGCGGGGTGCGAAAGTGACCCCGGCTGGGGCCCGGGTGCGAAAGTGGCCCCGGCGGGGGCAGGGGGAGGGGCCGGGCCGAAGGTCCGAGATGAGGCTTGCCTAACTTTCTGTTAGATTAGGCGAGGCTTACCAAAGCCTTGGCGCTCTTCCGCGCCGAACCCCCTCATCACAACCTGAAGGGACCGCCTGTGCGCACTTCCCGTCTTCTCGCCGCCGCCGGTACGGCCGCCGCGCTCGCCCTGAGCCTCGCCGCCTGCGCGACGCCCGCCGCCGACACCGGATCCGACTCCGCCGCGGCGAACCCCGCCGACGACAGCGCGTTCCCCGTCACGATCGAGCACGTGTACGGCGAGACCACGATCGAGGAGAAGCCCGAGCGCGTCGCGACGATCGCCTGGGCCAACCACGAGGTACCGCTCGCTCTCGGCATCGTGCCGGTCGGAATGAGCAAGGCGACGTGGGGCGACGACGACGACAACGGCATCCTGCCGTGGGTCGAGGAGAAGCTCGACGAGCTGGGCGGCGACGAGCCCGTGCTGTTCGACGACGGTGACAGCATCGACTACGAGGCTGTGGCCGACACTCAGCCCGATGTCATCCTCGCGGCCTACTCGGGCCTGACGGAAGAGCAGTACGACCAGCTCTCGAAGATCGCTCCGGTCGTCGCCTACCCCGAGATCGCGTGGGGCACGACCGTCGACGAGATGATCGAGATGAACTCGAAGGCGCTCGGGCTCGAGGCCGAGGGCGACGCTCTGATCGAGGAGCTGCAGGCAGACGGCGAGGCCGCGCTCGAAGAGAACAGCGCACTCAAGGACAAGAAGGTCCTGTTCGCCTACATCGACCCGACCGATCTCAGCCAGATCGGCTACTACACGGCGGCCGACACACGTCCCGGCTACCTGCACGACGACCTGGGCCTCCCACTTCCGGAGATCGTCGAGGAGAACGCCGACAGCGAGGAGTTCTACCTCTCCGTCAGCTCCGAGCAGGCGGACAAGTTCGCCGACGTCGACCTGTTCGTGACCTACGGCGACGAGTCGCTCATCGCGACGCTGCAGGCCGATCCGCTGCTGTCGAAGATCCCGGCCATCGCCGAGGGGCGCATCGCGATCCTCCCGGATGCCACGCCAATCGCCGCATCCGCGAACCCCTCGCCGCTGTCGATCCCGTGGGGCCTCAGCGACTACCTCGCCCTGCTGGCAGCACCGCTCGCGAAGTGATCTCAGGCGTCATCGCCTGATCCGACCTCTCGTGACCGCTGTCACCGTCCCCACACCGGGCACCGCACAACTGCGGCGCCCGGTGTGGGCACGCACCCTCTGGCTCCTCGTCGGAGTCGGTGTGCTGCTCGTGCTCGCCATCCTGTCGATCTGCTTCGGCGTGCGCGCCGTCGGCATCGACGACATCTTCGCCGCGCTCGCGGGGCAGGACGACACCCTCGCCCAGGCTGCGATCGTCAAGCGTCTTCCGCGCACCGTGCTCGCGATCCTCGTCGGTGCGGCTCTCGCGCTCTCGGGCGCGACCATGCAGGCGGTCACCCGCAACCCGATCGCCGACCCCGGCATCCTCGGCGTCTCGAACGGCGCCTCGCTCGCCGTCGTCCTCGGACTCGCGTTCCTCGGCCTGACGAACGCCTGGGGACAGATGGCGCTCGCGATCGCGGGTGCCGCGGTCGCCGCGACTTTCGTCTACACCGTCGGCTCGCTCGGGCGTGGCGGCGCGACCCCTCTCAAGCTCGCCCTCGCGGGTGCCGCCACCTCGGCGGCATTCGCCTCGCTCATCAGCGCGATCATGCTTCCTCGCGTCGACCTCCTGCAGGCCTTCCAGTCGTGGCAGATCGGCGGCGTCGGCGGGGCGGAGTGGCCGCGCATCGCGATCACGGCCCCGGTGCTCGCCCTCGGCGCGCTCATCTGCCTCGCGAGCGCGCGGGGCATGAACTCCCTCGCCCTCGGCGACGACATGGCCAAGGGCCTCGGCGAGCACGTCTTCCGCACACGACTCATGTCGGCGCTCGGTGCGGTGATCCTCGCGGGTGCGGCCACGGCGATCGCGGGTCCGATCGGATTCGTCGGTCTCGTCATCCCTCACGTCTGCCGGATGCTGATCGGCACCGATCACCGGTGGCTCCTGCCCTTCTCCGCCATGGCCGGTGCTGCGCTGCTGCTCGCCGGAGACATCATCGGCCGCGTGATCGCGCCGTCGTCGGAGGAGATCCAGGTCGGCATCATCACCGCGATCATCGGCGCACCGTTCTTCATCTGGATCGTGCGGCGCACCAAGGTGCGTGAACTGTGACCACCATGAACCGCCTCGCCCGCTCGCAGACCAAGCCGTCGGCACCCGGCAGTGCTCAGGTCGCCGCCATCATCGCGGGTCGTCGAGCCCGCCACCGCCGACACGCTGTCGCGACGATCGTCCTCGGCGTGCTGCTCGTGGCGCTGTTCACGGTGGCGCTCATGATCGGCAATACCTTCTACTCGATCGACGAGGTGGTCCGCGTCATTCTCGGCGAGACCGTTCCGGGCGCCTCGTTCACGGTCGGCGAGCTGCGCCTGCCCCGCGCCGTGCTCGCGACCCTCGCCGGTCTCGCGTTCGGCATGGCCGGCGTGACCTTCCAGACCCTGCTGCGCAATCCGCTCGCCTCGCCCGACATCATCGGTCTGTCGCACGGAGCAGGTGCCGCAGCGGTCGTCGGCATCGTCGTGCTGTCACTCAACGGCCCCGTGGTGTCGCTGCTCGCTCTGGCCGGCGCGCTGGTCACCGCGGGCGCCATCTACCTGCTCTCCATAAAGAACGGGTTCGCCGGAACCCGACTGATCCTGATCGGCATCGGCGTCGCGGCCATGCTGCAGAGCGTCACGTCGTACATCCTGTCGCGTGCCGCGAGTTGGGACATCCAGACGGCGATGCAGTGGCTGACCGGCAGTCTCAACAACGCGTCGTGGGAGCGCGTCGCGCCGCTCGCGATCGCGGCGGTCATCATCGTGCCGCTCATGCTGTCGCAGGGGCGCGCGCTGGGCGCGATGCAGCTCGGCGACGATTCGGCATCCGGCCTCGGAGTGCGCGTCACCGCCACGAGGATCATGTTCATCCTCGGAGCCGTCGCGCTGCTCGCATTCGCGACCGCCGCCACCGGCCCGATCGCCTTCGTCGCCTTCATGGCCGGGCCGATCGCGGCCCGCATCACCGGTCCCGGCGCCAATCTGCTCGTGCCGAGCGCGTTCGTCGGCGCGGTGCTCGTGCTGGCGAGCGATCTGATCGGACAGTTTGCTCTCGGTGAGCGATACCCGGTCGGCGTGATCACCGGGGTGCTCGGCGCTCCGTACCTCATCTACCTGCTCATCCGCACCAACCGCTCGGGAGGCTCTCTGTGACCGAGTCGCACACTCTGACGGCCGAGTCCGTCACGCTCGCCTACGGCGACCGCACGATCATCGACGGCCTCGATCTCGCGATCGCCCCCGGCAAGATCACGACGATCGTCGGAGCGAACGGATGCGGGAAGTCGACGCTGCTGCGCTCGCTCGCGCGCCTGCTCTCGCCGACGGCCGGTCAGGTCGTGCTCGACGGCAAGTCCGTGCATGCGCGTCCGACCAAGGAGGTGGCCCGCGTCCTCGGGCTGCTGCCGCAGTCGCCGATCGCTCCCGAGGGCATCGCCGTCGCCGACCTGGTGGGTCGCGGACGGCATCCGCACCAGAAGGCGCTCGCCCGCTGGAGCACTCACGACTACGAGGTCGTGGCCGATGCTCTTGCGGCGACCGGCACCACCGACCTCGCCGACCGCAGCGTCGACGAGCTCTCGGGAGGTCAGCGCCAGCGCGTCTGGATCGCGATGGCCCTCGCGCAGGAGACCGACATCCTGCTGCTCGACGAGCCCACGACGTTCCTCGATGTCGCGCATCAGGTCGAGGTTCTCGACCTTCTCACCGACCTGAGCGTCTCGCGCGGCACCACGATCGTGATGGTGCTGCACGACCTCAACCTCGCAGCGAGGTATTCCGATGAGCTCGTCGCGATGAAGGAGGGCAGGGTGCACGCCACCGGCGCTCCGAAGGACGTCGTGACCGCACAGCTCGTCGAGGAGGTCTTCGACCTCGCGAACCAGATCACCATCGACCCGGTCTCGGGAAAGCCGATGGTCACCCCGATCGGAAGGCATCATGTCCGCTGAGACGACGACCGAACGCCCCACCTACGTGCTCGCCCGCGCCGAGGTGCGCGCGGTCGAACGGGTGTCGCCGAACTTCGTCCGCGTGACGTTCGGAGGATCCGAGCTCGACGAATTCGGCACTCCGGGAGACACGTTCGACTCCCGGATCAAGCTCGTGTTCCCGCCGGCATCCGGCATCCTGCCCGACCTCGACCGTGACACGGACGACTGGTGGGGATCGTACCTGGCCGTGCCCGAGGCGGAGCGCGGCTCCATGCGCACCTACTCCGTGCGCGACCTGCGCGTGACGGATCACGGAACCGAGCTCGACGTGGACTTCGTGCTGCACCTCGCGCCTGGTCTGAGCGGCCCTGCCTCGCGGTGGGCGGACGCTGCCGCTGCCGGGCAGGAGATCTTCATCGTCGGCCCGCGCCGCGGAGTGTCTGCCGCCGATCACCACGGGGCCGAGTACGAGCCCGGCTCCGCGGCCTCGGTCGTGCTGGCCGGCGATGAGACCGCCGCGCCCGCGATCGCCCGCATCCTCGAAGACGCGCCGCGCGACCTGCGGGGCTGCGCCTTCATCGAGGTGCCCGTGCCCGCCGATGTGCTCCCGATCGATGCTCCGGCGGGGGTCGAAGTGCACTGGCTGCCGCGCGAGGTCGGAGAGCCGCACGGGGTGCGCCTGATCCCCGCGGTGCTCGAGTACCTCGGTGACGCGGATGCCGGCGACGAGATCGCCGTGGAGGACATCGAGTCCGAGGATCTGCTGTGGGAGACCCCCGACTACTCGGGGCTCGGCGAGGAGATCGCGGCAGCGGATGCGCCGGCGGAGCGCTACTTCTGGATCGCTGGCGAGAGCGGCGTCGTGACCACACTGCGTCGCCACCTGGTCAAGGATCTCGGTATCGACCGCTCGCAGGTCGCCTTCATGGGCTACTGGCGCCACGGCGTCGCCATGCGCGGCTGACGCCAGGGATCCCTCTGCGCGACGTAGGGTTGCGGCTCGGGTGGCGGCTCGTCGGGTGGCACCTGCTGTCGGTTTGGTG
>NZ_CAUQVQ010000073.1:0-12483 GCF_963521645.1 uncultured Microbacterium sp.
CCCCTGAGCAGCGCGCGGGCGAGGGCGATCCGCTGCGCCTGGCCTCCCGACACCAGCCCGCCGCGGTCGCCGACGCGCGCATCGAGCCCGCCGCGCTCGCGCACCCATGGTCCGAGGCCTACCCGATCGAGCACCGCGAGCAGCTCGTCGTCGGTCGCCGAGTCCCGCGCGAACAGCAGGTTCTGGCGGATGTCCTCGTCGAACAGCTGAGGGTTCTGCTCGCACAGTCCGATCGTGCGGCGCAGCGCCGGCCCCGACAGCGACGTCGCATCCGCACCTCCGACCGAGTACTCCCCCTCGACCCTCAGGAACCCGACGAGCACGGCAGCCAGCGAGCTCTTCCCGGCACCGCTCGGGCCGGAGACGAGCACTCGCTCCCCCGGCCGCACGTCGAGGTCGACGCTGCGCAGCGCCGGTGCTCCCCCGGGCCACGACGCGCGTGCGCCTCGAAGCCTCAGCGGCGGGACTCCGACGAGATCGGCATCCTCCCCCTCGTCCGATCGCAACTCGGGCGGCACGTGGGAGGGCAGCACGTCGACGATGCGCTCAGCGCTCGACCGCACGCTGCGCCAGGATGCCGCGGCGATCGGCACCGCCCCGAACACCTCGAACACGACCATGGGCACGAGCACCGCGACCGCGAGCCACGGACCGTCGATCGCTCCGGTCGCGAGTCCGGGTGCCGCGACGGCGAGCGCCCACACCGACGCGGCACCCGCGACCGCCGACACGATGCCCGCCGCGATCGCCTGAGCCAGAGAGGCGCTGCTCACTGCCCGGCGCAGCTCCGCATCCGCTCGGCTCACCCGCTCGCGCGCCTGCGGTTCGGCCCCGTAGGCGAGCAGCACGTCGAGCGTGCCGAAGTAATCGGTCAGCGCGGCCGAGAGGTCGCCGCGACGGCGCGACACTGCAGCCTCGGCGCGGGATCCGAACACCCACCCCAGACCGATCGACGCGGCCGCCGCGATCACCAGGCAGGCCGCGAGCGTCAGAGCAGCCGGCACCGACACGAACGCGAGGAAACCCACCGCGCCGAGCGCCACGAGACCCGACACGGCGAGCGGTTGGACCACGCGCAGGGGCAGGTTCTGCAGATTCTCGACGTCGTCGACCAGCGCCGACAGCACCCGCCCGTGGTCGGTGCGTCCGAGCCCGGCGGGCGACAGCGGGGTCAGGCGTCGCACCATGTCGGCGCGCGTCGAGGCGAGCTGACGCAGCGCCGCATCGTGCCCGCTCAGCCGCTCGAGATACCGGGTGACCGCACGGGAGACCGCGAAGAAGCGCACCCCGACCACGGCGATCGACAGCGGCACGAGAGAGTCGACGATCGAGGCGCTCACGATCAGCCAGCCGCTGACCGCGAGCAGGCTGACGGCGGCGCCCGCCGAGAGGAAGCCCCAGATCGCGCCGGGCAGGAAGCGACGCACAGGCGGCTGCGCCAGGCGAAGGATGCCGCGGATGCGAGCGGAGTCGCTCATGCGCTCACCCCCAGCTCGACGACGTGATCGGCCACGTCGCGCGCCGATCGGCGGTGCGAGACGAGCAGCACCGTCGCCCCGGCATCCGCCCGCGCGCGCAGCGACGCCCAGAGCCTCTGCTCGGTCTCGGCATCCAGCGCGCTGGAGGGTTCGTCGAGCGCCAGCACTGCGTCCGGTCGGGCCGCGTGCCGATACAGGGCTCGCGCGACCGCGACCCGCTGTGCCTGGCCGCCCGAAAGACCGCTCCCCTGCACGCCGAGTTCGAGCGCAGGCTCCAGGTCGTTCGCGCAGGCCTCGTCGAGGGCGCGGCGCACCCGGTCGGCATCGGGTGCCGCATCGCCGAGCGCGACGTTCGCCGCAATCGTGCCGCGGCTCAGCTGCGGGCGCTGCCCCGCCCACGCCAGCCAGTCCGAGGGAGCGAGCTCGCGCACATCGACGCCGTCCACCGCGGCCTCGCCCTCGAACTCTGCTGCGCCGCGCAGGGCCGCGAGCAGACTCGACTTGCCCGCACCGCTGGGCCCCTCGATCAGGGTGATGGTTCCGGGGCGCGCAGTGAACGAGACCGGCGGCAGATCGCGCACCCGCAGGTCGGCGACGACCAGCACTCCCCCGGCGCCCGTTCGCAGCCCCGGGTGTGCGTCGTGCTGCGCACCTGCGCGGTCGGTCGCGCCCGACTTCAGACCGGCATCGTGCACGCGGTCGGCCCGCTCCGCCGCGGCGTCGAGCACCTCGAAGACGTCCTCGGTCGCCGCGACACCCTCCGCCGCGGCGTGGAACTGCACGCCGACCTGCCGGATCGGCAGGAACGCCTCAGGGGCGAGCAGCAGCACGAACAGCCCCACCTCCAGCGACAGCTCGCCGGACAGCAGCCGGAATCCGACGGCCACGGCGATCAGCGCCACGGCGATCGACGCGAGCAGCTCCATCGAGAAGCCGGAGAGGAACGAGAACCGCAGCACCTTCATGGTCTCGCGGCGGTACTGGTCCGACGTCTGCTCGATCTGCGCAGCGGCACGGCCTTCGCGACCGAACAGCCGGAGGGTCGACAGGCCCTGCACCGTGTCGGCGAACCGCGCCGCGAGACGCTGCAGCGTCTGCCACTGCGTCCGCTGCACCGTGCGGGTCGCGATGCCGATCAGGATGAGGAACAGCGGGATCAGCGGCAGCGTGACGATGGCGGTGAGTCCGCTCGGCCAGTCCTGCCACCACATGACCGCGACGATCACCGGCGTCGCGACCACCGTGAGCACGAGCTGCGGGATGTACCGCGCGAAGTACGCGTCGAGCGCCTCGAGTCCGTGTCCGGCGGTCACCGCGAGACCCGCCTGGTTGCGCTGCGCGAGCCAGCCCGGTCCGAGGCGGCCGACGGCCGAGATCAGGGCGGCGCGCAGCTGCATCCCGGTCTTCGCCGCGGCGCGGGTGCCCGCGGCATCCGAGGCGGCGATCAGCACTCCCCGCAGCGCGGCGAGCGCGAGCAGAAACAGCAGGGATGCCGTGACGTCACGTCCGGCGAGCGCGCCGGTGACGGCATCCGTCAGCATCCAGGCGAACGCGATCGTGACCGCCGTCTGCACGACACCGATCACGCCCGACAGCAGCAGGAACCCACGCGCGGCGGCGGCGTATCGGACGAGCCGGATGTCGACGGGTTTCACGCGTCAGCGCGTTTCGTCTCGGGCGCGCTGCGCGCGGCCTCGCTCAACGACCGGGTCTCGGGCGCGCTGCGCGCGGCCTCGCTCAACGACCGGCGGCCGGTCGTTGAGCGAGCGCAGCGAGCCGAAACGGGGTTCGCGAAGAAGAGACTCACGCGTGCGCCGGAGCCCCCTCGATCGACCTGCGGGTGACCCGCTTGCGGAAGATCCAGTACGTCCACGTCTGGTACGCCAACACCAGGGGCAGCGCGATCAGGGCGGTCCAGCTCATGATCGTCAGCGTATACGGCGTGCTCGAGGCGTTCTCGATCGTGAGGCTGAAGGCCGGGTCGATCGTCGACGGCATGACGTAGGGGAACAGCGCACCGAACAGCATCACGACAGCGGATGCCACGGTCACGGCCCCTGCGGTGAAGGCCCGCCCGTCGCGACCGCGCATCGAGAACAGCACCGACGCGATCAGGGCGAGGGCGGCGACGAGACCGCATCCGACGACCATCAGCATCAGCGGGGCGTCGCGCTCCCACGCGATGCCGATGGTCCAGAGCACCGTGCCGGCCGCCGCGAGGATCGTCGGGCCCGCGGCCAGCTTGACCAGGCGGCGCGCATCGTCGTGCACCTGGCCGTCGGTCTTGAGCGAGACGAACAGCACGCCGTGCAGGAAGAACAGCAGCAGCGTCGTGACGCCGACGAGCAGCGAGTACGGGTTCAGCAGCGCGAAGAAGCCTCCGACGTAGATGTGGTTCTCGTCGATCGCCACCCCCTGCACGATGTTGCCGAACGCGACGCCCCACAGCAGCGCGGGCACAGCCGAGCCGATCACGATCATCCGGTCGAAGCCGGCCTTCCATTGCTTGCTCTCGCGCTGGTGACGGTACTCGAACGACACCCCGCGCAGGATCAGCGCGAGCAGGATCAGCAGCAGCGGCAGGTAGAACCCGCTGAACAGGGTCGCGTACCACTCGGGGAACGACGCGAACAGGCATGCGCCCGCGACGATGACCCAGGTCTCGTTGAGGTCCCAGATGGGGCCGATCGTGTTGATGACCTGGCGACGCGAGACGTCGTTCCTGCCGAGGAAGGGCAGCGACATGCCCACACCGAAGTCGAATCCGTCGAGCACGAAGTAGCCGACGAAGAGGAAGGCGACGATCCAGAACCACATGTATTCCATGACTGCTCCCTCTCTCAGTACACGACCGACGGCAGCTGGGCCGTCTCCTCGTGGGGCTGCTCTTCGGTGTCGGGGCCCTTCTGGGCCGCTTTGACGATCAGGCGGACCTCGACCACGGCGAGCGCGGCGTATATCGCGGTGAAGGCGATCAGCGAGATGAGCACCTCGACCCCGCTGACGCCGGGCGAGACGCCGTCCTGCGTGGTCATGAGGCCGAACACGATCCAGGGCTGTCTGCCCATCTCGGTGAAGACCCAGCCCATGATGTTGGCGACGAGCGCGAGCGGGAACGACCAGATCGCGAGCTTCCACATCCACGGGGCGGGCGGGTTCTTGGCGCCCTTGCGGGTGACCCAGAGGCCGACGACCGCGACGAGGGCGGCAGCCATGCCGAGGCCGATCATCCAGCGGAACGCCCAGTACGTGACCCAGAGGATCGGGGCGAACTCGGTGAGACCGGTGTCGGCGAAGGTCGTGGCGTACTCGGCGTTGAGGTCGTTGATGCCGTGCACGCACGCGTCGAACGTGTGGGTCGACAGCAGTGACAGCAGGTACGGCACCCGGATGCTGAACAGCTCGGAGCTGCCGTCGGGTGTGCCGAGCGTGAAGAGGCTGAACGAGGCATCGGGCCCGCACACGGTGTTGAACGTCGCCTCGGCGGCGGCCATCTTCATCGGCTGGGCGGCGTACATCGCGAGGCCCAGCTGGTCACCCGTGAGCACCACGCCGGCGGTCGAGACGATCATCGCCCACAGCCCGAACTTGAGCGAGATGCGCATGGTGTCGAAGTGCTGGCCCCGAGCGAGGTGCCAGGCCGAGACCGAGATCACGACACCGGCGGCGAACATCAGCGCACCGAAGATCGTGTGCGGGAACGCGGCGAGCGCGACCGGGTTCGTGAGCAGCGCCCAGAAGTCGGTGAGCTCGGCGCGGTTGGTCTCGGGGTTGAAGACGTAGCCGACGGGGTTCTGCATGAACGCGTTCGCGGCGATGATGAAGTACGCCGACAGGATGCTGCCGATCGAGACGCACCAGATGGTCGCGAGGTGCAGCTTCTGCGGGAGCTTGTCCCATCCGAAGATCCAGAGGCCGATGAAGGTCGCCTCGAAGAAGAACGCGAGCAGGCCCTCGAACGCCAGCGGGGCGCCGAAGACGTCGCCGACGAAGCGGGAGTAGTCCGACCAGTTCATGCCGAACTGGAACTCCTGCACGATGCCGGTCACGACGCCCATGGCGAAGTTGATCAGGAAGATCTTGCCGAAGAACCGGGTCAGGTGCAGGTACTGCACCTTGCCGGTGCGCACCCACGCGGTCTGGAAGATCGCCGCGACGAGCGCCATGCCGATCGTCAGCGGCACGAACAGGTAGTGGTAGACGGTCGTCAGACCGAACTGCCATCGAGACAGGACCAGCGGATCCAGCCATTCCATGAGCCACTCCTTCTTCCGTGCCCGTGTTCTTCCGTGCTCCGGGTGCCACGCTAATGACGGGCCCGTCGCCCTCGAAGGGGCGCAGGCCGTGAATAAGGCAGACGGTCGCCTAGGCGGCGGTCATCTCCGTCAGGCGCAGCTGCACCACGCAGTCCGCAGGCCTCGCGCAGTCCGCCGCGAGGGCGGGGGTGCGCACACCCTCTGCAGCGAGCGGCCCACCGGCTTCGGTGAGCACCCCCTGCATGAGGCCGAGGTGCACGGAGCACAGCATCGGACGGTCTTCGACGCGACCCGCGGCGTGCGGGCACGGGCTGAGATCGACCGTGAGCTGCTCGTCGTCGACGACGGGCTCGAAGCCGCTCTCCTCCAAGTGTTCGATCAGGGCATCAAGCTGGTAGGTCGCTTCGCGACCCAGGGCGGATGCGGATGCCGGCAGCACACGGCGCAGCAGATCACCGCGCTCGGCAGCGGCCTTCGCCTTGTTGCGGGCGATGGGGCTGGAGGCGTCTGCGGCTCCGGTCGCGGCGCTGTAGAGCGTGCGCGGGCGCCCGCGCGTGGTGCGGTGCTCGGTGGCCTGGATGACGTACCCGCCCTCGATCAGGCGCTGCAGGTGCTCGCGCACGGTGTTGGGGTGCAGGCCGGTGGCCTCGCACAGCTCGCCGATCGTGAGCGCCGCACGGGTCTGCGAGGCACCGTGCCCGGCCGGGCGCGCCTCGAAGAGCAGGTGCAGGAGCCGCACCCGCGAGAAGGTCGAGATCGGCCCGCAGACGGGCCCGCCGTTGGCCATGAATCCAGTATCCCGTTGTGCCAGGATCGCTGGAAGTGGATCGACCGTGAATAATGCCCGACGCGATAGGGATGTCGGATACCGGCGATAGCCTGGCTGCATGGCCACCCGCAAACCCGCTCCCCCCGCCTATGTCTGCACGGAATGCGGCTGGACGACGGCCAAGTGGGTGGGCCGCTGCGCCGAGTGCCAGCAATGGGGCACCGTGCAGGAGCAGGGTGCGCAGACCGGCATCCTGAGCCGGGTCACACCGCTCGCACCGACGGCAGACCGCGCCGCCCGCCCCATCACGCAGATCACGACCGCCGACGCGCCGCGGCGTTCGAGCGGCGTCGGGGAGTTCGACCGCGTTCTCGGGGGCGGCATCGTGCCCGGGGCGGCCATTCTTCTCAGCGGCGAACCGGGAGTCGGCAAATCGACGCTGCTGCTCGAGGTGGCGGCGCAGGCCGCACGAGGTGGCCGCCGCGTTCTGTACGCGAGTGCCGAGGAGTCCCCCGGCCAGGTGCGGCTGCGTGCCGAGCGGACCGGAGCCCTGCACGACGAGCTGTACCTCGCGAGCGAGACCGACCTGGCGACGATCCTCGGTCACATCGACGCGGTGCAGCCCCAGCTCGTGATCGTCGACTCGGTGCAGACCGTGTCGTCGTCGCTCATCGACGGGGCGGCCGGTCAGCCGAGCCAGGTGCGCGAGGTGGCGGCGACGCTGATCCGCGTCGCGAAAGACCGCGGGCTGCCCGTCATCATCGTCGGTCACGTCACGAAAGACGGACAGGTCGCGGGTCCGCGCGTGCTCGAGCATCTGGTCGACGTGGTCTGCCACTTCGAGGGCGACCGCCAGACGTCGCTGCGCTTCATCCGCGCGCTGAAGAATCGTTTCGGTCCCACCGACGAGGTCGGATGCTTCGAGATGACCGGAGACGGCATCGCCGAGGTGCCCGATCCCTCCGGTCTGTTCCTCTCGCAGGGTGAGACCGAGCCGGGCACCTGCGTCGCGATCTCGCTCGAGGGACGCCGCGCGCTGCCGGTCGAGGTGCAGGCGCTCACGATCGACACCTCTGCGCCGAACCCCCGTCGCGTCGTGCACGGGCTCGATGCGTCGCGCGTGGCGATGGTGCTCGCGATCCTCGAACGACGTGCGGGCATCAAGACGAGCAACCTCGACGTCTACGTGTCGACGGTCGGCGGAGTGCGCTTCACCGAACCCGCGGCGGATCTCGCCATCGCGGTCGCGGTCGCAGGATCCATCCAGCAGATCAGAGTGCCGCGCACGGTCGCCGCGGTGGGCGAACTGAGCCTCGCCGGTGAGATCCGGCCCGTCACGCAGTCGGCGCAACGCCGGTCAGAGGCTTCACGCCTGGGCTACGAGCAGGTGGTCGATGACCGATCGAAGACGCTGCGGGCCGCGCTGAACGATGTCCGCGCCCGCAACACCTCGCGGCGCCCCGAGCGCGACATCCCGCCGTTCTGAGTCGACGCCCCCGGTCGTTGAGCCACGTTTCGTCTCGGTCGGCTCCGCCGTCCTCGCTCAACGAACGACCTGCGTCACCACACCCCGGTCGCGAGCCACATCTCTTCTCGGTCGGCTCCGCCGTCCTCGCTCGACGAACGACCTGCGTCACCACACCCCGGTCGTTGAGCGAGGAGCGAAGCACCGAGACGAAACGTCCCGCGACGACGAGGCCGGTCAGGCGTCGAGTGCCTTGAGTATCTCCTCGGGTGAGGCCTGCATCGGATGCGGGCCCGCGATGTCGAGGAAGACGGTCGTGATCGGATGCGTCGCGAGGAACTTCCGCAGCCACTCCGCGCTGTAGATCCCGACGCCCGGAGGAAGGTTCGCCGGTTTGTTCTTCGCGTCACTGAAGAGCAGCAGCGCGAGATCTCCGCTGTTCGGATCGCGATAAGTCCACACTTCGCCGCTGTCGAGGGGATTGTCGCGGGCACCGGGCTTGATCAGCGGCACGACGGTCGTCCCGTGGCGCAGCGCCAGAGCCACCGCGGCGATGTCCTGCTTCTCGAGCGCCTGCGCGAGAGCATCCGACCGGAAGTCTTCGGGCGCTGGCTTGTTCTTGCCGGACTTCGACTTCTTGGCTGCCATGTCTCCAGCCTATTCCCGGAGAGAGCTCCGTCGATCCGATGCGCTACCGGGCGGAATCCCCGGACGAGACGGAATCAGAATGGGCCCTCTCGAGTGACCATTGGGGATGGATGCAGTCGAAAGGGCCCGGGGCTCTCGGGCGGCAGTGTCGAAGCGCTGGGGACGCTATGGTTCGACGCCACTGGGGATGGCATAGCGCCGCAATATCAAGAGAGCCACCTCTATGGTATCCCAAAGAATCCCCGGTGTCAGCAGGGTCAGCGCGCGGCCGGTCAGTAGAGCAGGATCTGCGCGGTGGTCGCCGCGGGGAACCCGCCGATCTCGACCGACACGTGGTACGACGACCCGCCACCGGGAGCGCGCGGGCGGTTCTCCTGATCGCACGTGTCGACGCTCGACCGCGTGCGGTCCCACACCACAGGCACCTTGCTCGTGACCGTCGCACCTGCGGCGAGAGTCGCGATCATGCTGCTCGGGTTCTCCTGGCAGTCCGTGGACCGCCACCACACGTCGGCCCCGCTCGAGACGGTGAATCGCTGCGTCGTCGACCCGACGTCGATCGTGCAGTCGGCCGATCCGCGGTTCGTGAGGGAGATCGAGAGGTTGGGCAGCGCGCCGGCGGGATAGGACTCGGCATCCGTGACCGCCGTGACCTCGATGTCGCCGGCCTGGCACGCGACGAGGCCGGGCGGCTCCTCGACGCTGGGCCCATCCGTCGGGGCCTCACCCTCCTGCGTCTGCGACGGCGAGGGGGTGGGCGATTCGCTCGCTCCGGCCCCGGGAGTCGGAACCGCCGTCGACGGGGCGGAGGGGGACGGAGTCGGTGTCGCCTCGCTCGCGGCAGCCCACGGCCGCGCGACCAGCAGCCACACGGAGACACCGACGACGGCGAGCACCAGGATCAGCGCGATCAGGGTCACCAGTCGCCGACGACGGTAGACGGCGGCAGACTGACGAGGCATGTATCCAGGTTAGTTGAGGCTCTTGAGCATCCTGGTGTTGCCCAGGGTGTTCGGCTTGACGTGCGCGAGGTCGAGGAACTCCTCGACACCAGCGTCGCCGCTGCGCAGCAACTGGGAGTACACGTCGGGATCGACGACCTGCTCCCCGATGGTCGTGTATCCGCGACGGCCGAAGAACTCGACCTCGAAGGTCAGGCAGAACAGTCGAGTCAGACCGAGCACGCGGGCGTTCTGCTCGAGCTGTCCGACGATCGCGCCGCCCACACCGTGGTGCAGCCAGTCGGCACGCACCATGAGCGTGCGCACCTCACCCAGGTCCTCCCAGAACACGTGCAGAGCGCCGCATCCGATGAGCTCTCCGTCCGCTTCGGCGACGACGAACTCCTGCACCGCGCCGTACAGCACCGCGAGGTCTTTGCCGAGGAGGATGCGCTGCTCGACCATCGGCTGCAGCAGGGCACGGATGCCGACGATGTCTGCGCTGCGCGCCGGACGGACGATGTAGTCGCTCACCCCTCCAGCCTAGAACCGGTCCCCTCCCGAGACCCGGAGCGTACGAACCGCGCCCTTTGCAGAAACACCCGCCCGAAACCTGCAAAGTGCGCGATTCGAACGAGAGGGGCCGGGCACGCAGAAGGGGCGGATGCCGAAGCACCCGCCCCGTCCGTCGTGAGGACTACTCGCCGCTGGCGATGGCCAGATCGGGCGTCCCGGGGATCGCTCCGCCGGTGTTGACGCCGACCGCGACCTGCTCGCCACGGGGGCCGTGCTCAAACAGGAACTCGCCGTTCTCGGCATCGACCTTCACGTGGTCGCCGGGGTTCAGCTCGCCGTGGAGGATCTTCTCCGAAAGCCGGTCCTCGACCTCGTGCTGCATCGCGCGACGCAGCGGTCGGGCACCGAGTGCCGGGTCGAACCCGATCTCGATGAGGCGCTCCTTGGCGGCCTGCGAGAGCTCGATCGTCATGTCGCGGTCGAGCAGACGCTCGCCGAGGCGCTTCGTGAACAGATCGACGATCTGCACGAGCTCTTCCTTCGACAGCTGCGGGAACACGATGATGTCGTCGACACGGTTGAGGAACTCGGGCTTGAAGTTGCGCTTGAGCTCTTCGTTGACCTTGCCCTTCATCCGCTCGTAGTTCGTCGAGTTGACGCCCTCGATCTGGAATCCGACCGGACCACCGGCGATGTCACGAGCACCGAGGTTGGTGGTCATGATGATGACGGTGTTCTTGAAGTCGATCACGCGGCCCTGACCGTCGGTCAGTCGACCCTCTTCGAGGATCTGCAGCAGCGAGTTGAAGATGTCCGGGTGGGCCTTCTCGATCTCGTCGAACAGCACCACGCTGAACGGCTTGCGACGCACCTTCTCGGTGAGCTGGCCGCCCTCTTCGAATCCGACGAACCCGGGAGGGGCACCGAACAGACGAGAGACGGTGTGCTTCTCACCGAACTCGCTCATGTCGAGCGAGATCAGCGCGGCCTCGTCGTCGAACAGGAACTCCGCGAGGGCCTTGGCGAGCTCGGTCTTTCCGACACCCGTGGGGCCGGCGAAGATGAACGAGCCGGAAGGACGCTTGGGGTCCTTCAGACCGGCACGCTGACGACGGATCGTCTTGGAGAGTGCCGCGATGGCCTCCTCCTGACCGATGACGCGCTGGTGCAGCGCCTTCTCCATGAAGACGAGTCGCGAGGACTCCTCTTCCGTCAGCTTGAACACGGGGATGCCGGTGGCCTGTGCGAGCACCTCGGCGATCAGGCCCTCGTCGACGACCGCCTGGGTCGCGACGTCACCCGAACGCCACTGCTTCTCGAGGCGCAGGCGCTCGGCGAGGAGGCTCTTCTCCTCATCGCGCAGCGATGCGGCCTTCTCGAAATCCTGCTCCTCGGACGCCAGCTCCTTCTGCTCGCGCACCTTGGCGATCTTCTCGTCGAACTCCCGCAGCTCGGGCGGGCTCGACAGGATGCTGAGGCGCAGGCGTGCGCCGGCCTCGTCGATCAGGTCGATCGCCTTGTCGGGCAGGAACCGGTCCGACACGTAGCGGTCGGCGAGGTTCGATGCCGCGACGATCGCGCCGTCGGTGATCTGCACCTTGTGGTGCGCCTCGTAGCGGTCGCGCAGCCCCTTGAGGATGTTGATCGTGTGGGGCAGGCTCGGCTCGTTCACCTGGATCGACTGGAAGCGACGCTCGAGAGCGGCATCCTTCTCGAAGTGCTTGCGGTACTCGTCGAGCGTGGTGGCACCGATCGTCTGGAGCTCACCGCGGGCGAGCAGCGGCTTGAGGATGCTGGCCGCGTCGATCGCGCCCTCGGCGGCACCCGCACCCACCAGGGTGTGGATCTCGTCGATGAAGACGATGATGTCGCCGCGCGTGCGGATCTCCTTGGTGACCTTCTTCAGACGCTCCTCGAAGTCACCGCGGTAGCGGGAACCGGCGATGAGCGAGCCGAGGTCGAGCGAGTAGAGCTGCTTGTCCTTCAGCGTCTCGGGCACATCGCCCTTGACGATCGCCTGAGCGAGGCCCTCGACGACGGCGGTCTTGCCGACGCCGGGCTCACCGATCAGCACGGGGTTGTTCTTGGAGCGACGAGACAGGATCTGCATGACCCGCTCGATCTCCTTCTCGCGCCCGATCACCGGGTCGAGCTTGTTGTCGCGCGCCGCCTGCGTCAGGTTGCGACCGAACTGGTCGAGGACCTGCGAGCCGCCCTGAGCGCTCGGGGTGTCGTTCGACTGCGCGCCGACGGCTGCCGGCTCGCGTCCGGGAGCACCGGACAGAAGCTGGATGACCTGCTGGCGCACCTTGTTGAGGTCGGCGCCGAGCTTGACGAGCACCTGGGCTGCGACGCCCTCACCCTCGCGGATGAGGCCGAGCAGGATGTGCTCGGTGCCGATGTAGTTGTG
>NZ_CAUQVQ010000074.1:0-12202 GCF_963521645.1 uncultured Microbacterium sp.
CCCCCCCGCGCCTCCCCACGCGCGCTTCGCGGGGGGCGGGCGGTGCCTGCCCCCCCTCCGCCTGAGCGCGGTGCGGCGCCCCGCTAGTCCGCTCCCCCCGCTTCGAGCTCGGCACGGACGTCATCCTGCACCTGGGGTGTCAGGCTGCGGATCGTGGCGCTGATGTAGCGCTCTGTGAGCGTGGCTGTCGTGCTCATGTCAGTTCTCCTCAGCTGTGAGGGTCGCGATCGCCGTCGTGAGCGAGCGCCATTCTTCGGTCAGGGTCTCGGCGAGCCGGATGCCGGCTTCCGATGTGCGGTAGAACTTGCGGGGCCTGGCCTCGTCGGTGTTCCACTCGCTCGTGAGGTACTCCTGCTTCTCGAGACGTCGAAGCAGCGGGTACAGCGTGTTCGCGTCGGTGGCGAAGCCGCGGCGTTCGAGGTCTTCGAGCAATCCATAGCCGTACCCCGCCGTGCGCAGCAGCTGCAGACAGGCCAGCACCACGGTGCCGCGACGCAGCTCCTGCAGGTGCGTGTCGAGGATCTCGTTCATGTCCGCCACATTACTGTGCGTCACACACTATTGTCAATGACACTTCACTCGGTACCGCACATGCGCAGCTCGCGGCTCGGCGGGCACCGTCGAGAGGTCGACACGGAGCAGAATGAGCACATGATTCCTCCGCTCGCAGAACTGCTCGACTCGGCCAGGGTCGTCTCGCTCCCCATGCACACGCGATTCCGTGGCGTCGACACCCGAGAGGCACTGCTGTTCGAAGGACCGCAGGGGTGGGCGGAGTTCTCGCCGTTCATCGAGTACGGGGATGCGGAGGCCGCCACCTGGCTCGCCGCCGCGATCGACTTCGCCTGGAATGCCCAGCCCGAGCCGCTCCGCGAGCGGATTCCCGTGAACGCCACCGTTCCGGCCATCGCCGCCGCGCAGGTGCCCGACCTGCTGGCGCGCTTCGCCGGCTGCCGCACGGCCAAGGTCAAGGTCGCCGAGCCCGGACAGACCCTCGCCGACGACGTCGATCGCGTGCGGGCGGTGCGCGAGGCGATGGGCCCCGAAGGGCGCATCCGGATCGACGCGAACGGCGCATGGAACGTCGACGAGGCCGAGCACGCCGTGCACGCGCTCACCGAGTTCGACCTCGAGTACGTCGAGCAGCCGTGCGCGACCGTCCTCGAACTCGCCGAGCTGCGGACCCGAGTGAAGTACATGGGCATACCGGTGGCCGCGGACGAGAGCATCCGCAAGTCGTCCGACCCGCTGGCAGTGGCCCGCGAGAGGGCCGCCGATCTGCTCGTGATCAAGGCCCAGCCCCTCGGTGGCATCACGCACGCCCTGCAGATCATCACCGCCGCAGGCCTCCCCGTGGTGGTCTCCAGCGCCTTGGACACCGCGATCGGCCTCTCCCAGGGCGCAGCGCTCGCCGCCGCGCTGCCCACTCTCGACTACGACTGCGGTCTGGGCACGGCCTCGCTGTTCATCGACGACGTCGCCGACCGACGCCCGGTCGACGGGGCGATCCCCTCCGGTCGCGTCACCCCGGATGCCGCCGCCCTCACACGCCTCGCTGCAGAGGACGACCGGCGCGACTGGTGGCTCGACCGCCTCGCGCGGTGCCATGCGGAGCTCGGCGCACGCTGACCACGGGCGGCCACCTGCAGGTCGAGATCACGGATGCAGGTCGAGACGGGGCATCCGAGCATGCAGGTGTGATGTCGGCATGCAGCCGGGTTGAGCCGGCTCACTCGGCGAGCAGCAGCTGCACGAGACGGCCCAGCTCCTCGCCGCCCGAATGCCTCAGCTGATCGGAGTCGTGTCCGGCCATCGCGCCGCGCACGGTCATGCCCTCCCACACGATCATGAGCATGCGCGCCGCCTGGTCGGCGGGGACCTTGAGTTCAAGAGAGCCCGTCGACACGATGTCGGTGATGATCGTCGCGATGCTCGAGACCATCTCGCGCTCCTGCGCCAGATAGGCCGCGCCGAACTGCTCGTCACGCAGCGCGCGGATGCGGATCTCGCTCATGAGCATCACGCCGAGGCGGTCGTCGCCGCCGGCATCCATGATGCGCTGGACGAGCTCCACCGGATCGCACCCGGTGTCGAGCCCGCCCTCGGCGGCGATCTCACCGACGCGGTCTCGCACCGCGCTCACGCGCTGCTCGGCGACACGGCCGGCGAGCATCAGGAACAGCTCGTCCTTCGAGTCGAAGTTCGAGTAGAACGCGCCGCGGGTGAAGCCTGCACGCTCGCACACGGCCTCGACGGATGCGCCCTCGAGCCCGACCTCGGCGAACACCTGCGCCGCCGCGTCGAGGAGCCTCGAGCGGGTGTTCTCTCGACTGCGCGTGGCGGTTGTGGTCATCGCCCCATCCTTCCACTCTGAGCTGCCGGAGAATCTCACACCCCGCGCACAGACTCCGGGGCTCGGATCACCTTACGATACAACTATGTATCGGATACACCTGTGTATCCGAACCGGATTCTGAGGAGACCCGTGTCCACACTCCTGTCCTCGCTCGGCCGCTGGTCCTACCGGCACCCGTGGCGCGTCCTGTTCTCGTGGCTCCTCGTGCTCGGCATCGCAGGAGCCGGCGCACTCACGCTCGGAGCGGGTACCGACAACTCGTTCTCGATCCCGGGAACGGAGTCGCAGGCAGGGCTCGAGCAGCTCAACCGCTCGTTCCCGGCCGTCAGCGGCACCAGCGCCCAGATCATCGTCGTCGCGGCCGACGGCGACTCGATCACGGACGACCCGTATCGGGCAGACATCGAGGATGCCGTCGACGAGCTCGCCGACCTCGACGACTCGGTGCTCTCCGCCACCTCGCCCTTCGACGAGATGGTCAGCGGGATGATCAACGAGGAGGAGACCGCAGGGATCATCCGCCTGCAGTTCGACGGCCAGGCGACCGATGTGTCGGAGGCGACTCAGGACGACCTCAGGAGCGTCGTCGCGGATCTCGCCGCCGCGCTCCCCGACGGATCGCAGACCGTTCTCGGCGGCGAGCTCTTCGCGACCTCGATCCCCGGAGTGACGCTCACGGAAGCGGTCGGTCTCCTGATCGCGCTGCTCGTGCTGATCGTGACGTTCCGATCGTTCGTCGTCGCCGGTCTCCCCCTGCTCACCGCGGTGCTCGGGGTGGGGATCTCGATGGCCGGCATCTTCGCGGCGACGGCCTTCGCGACGGTCTCGTCGACCACTCCCCTGCTCGCACTCATGCTGGGCCTCGCCGTCGGCATCGACTACGCGCTGTTCATCATGGCCCGCCACCAGGATCAGGTGCGCGAGGGCGTGGCGCCCGAGGAATCCACCGCACGCGCCGTGGGCACCGCCGGATCGGCCGTGGTCTTCGCCGGCGTGACGGTGCTGATCGCGCTGATCGGCCTCGGCTTCGCCGGCATCCCCTTCCTCACCACGATGGGCATCGCCGCGTCCGCCGCGGTCGCGGTCGCCGTCGCCATCGCCGTGACGCTCACTCCCGCGCTGCTCGGATTCATGAAGGGCCGGGTCGTGGGTCGCCCCCGGAGGCCACGCAAGGCGACGGGTGCGAAACCCGCACCGGCCCACCGCCCCTTCAGCGATCGCTGGGTGACGGGCGTCACCAGGCGTCCGATCCTCGTCTCGGTGGCGGTCGTGCTCGGACTCGGCATCGTCGCCGTCCCCGCCCTGAGCCTCGATCTCGCCCTTCCGAACGCGGGCGTGCTGCCGAAGGACAACGAGGCCAGGCAGAGCTACGACCTCGTCGCCGAGGAGTTCGGCGCCGGATTCAACGGTCCGCTCATCCTGACCGGCACCATCGTGACATCGACCGACCCGCTGGGGCTGATGGAAGACCTCGGCGACGAGGTGTCGAAGATCGACGGCGTCAAGGAGGTCGCGCTCGCGACGCCGAACGAGACCGCAGACACCGGGATCGTGCAGATCATCCCCGAGACGGCGCCGGACGACCCCGCCACCGCCGACCTCGTGCGCGAGCTCCGATCACACCACGACGAATGGCTCGACGAGTTCGGCATCGACCTGAAGGTCACCGGGTTCACCGCCGTCGGAATCGACATCTCCGACCAGCTGGGCAACGCTCTGCTGCCTTTCGGCATCTTCGTCATCGGCCTCTCGCTGATCCTCCTGACGATCGTCTTCCGTTCGCTCTGGGTGCCGATCACGGCTGCGCTGGGCTATCTGCTCTCGATCATCGCCGGATTCGGGGTCGTCGGAGCGGTGTTCGAATGGGGCTGGTTCGCCGACGCTCTGCACGTCGCGAAGGTCGGCCCGATCATCAGCTTCATGCCGATCATCCTCATGGGTGTGCTGTTCGGTCTCGCGATGGACTATCAGGTGTTCCTCGTCTCTCGGATGCGGGAGGACTACGTGCACGATCCCGACAGGAAGAGCCCCGACCGGTCGACGCGGCGGGCAGCCGCGCTGCGCGCCGTGCGCAGCGGCTTCACGGGGTCGGCCAAGGTCGTCACGGCGGCCGGGCTCATCATGTTCGCGGTGTTCGTCGCGTTCGTGCCCGAGGGCGATTCGTCTCTCAAGCCGATCGCGCTCGGCCTCGCCGCCGGGATCGCGATCGATGCGTTCCTGGTGCGCATGACCCTGATCCCCGCGCTCATGGCGATCCTCGGCGAGCGCGCGTGGGAGATCCCCGCATGGCTCGAGCGGATGCTGCCCGTCGTCGACATCGAGGGCGAAGCCGTGGAGCGCGAACGCCATCTGGCCGAGTGGCCCGGCGACGACTCGGTCGTCGCCGCCGACGAGCTCTCGATCGGCGATGCGGGAGTCTCGGGCCTGCACCTGCGGATGGCGCCCGGATCTGCCGCTGTGCTCACCGGCGCGTCTCCCGGGGCGCTCCGAGCACTCGCCCTGACCATCGCGGGCCGAGTGGCACCCGAAGGCGGGCGCCTGCGCGTCGCAGGGCACCTGCTGCCGGGCCGTGCGGCGTGGGTGCGAGCGCACGTCGGCGTGCTCCTCGCCGCGGACGCCGACCACTTCTCGACTGACCTCTCGGAGGCGCTCCGAGGCGATGCCGCGCTCGTGGTGATCGACGGCGTCGACCGACTCGCGCGGTCGGAACGCGACCAGCTCGCCGCTCGGTTGCGTGATGCGCGCGCGTCGACCGCAGTGCTGATGACCGCGCTCGACCCGGCGAGCGCCGTCGAGGTGCTGTCGGACTCCGGACGCGCCGTCGCCGAGACGATCGACGTCGGCGCATCCGACGGCACGACGACCTCCTCCCCCGCACTCCCCGACCCGCAGCAACCCTCCGAGACGACCGAGGTGCACGCATGACCCTCCCCATCGAGCGCGCCCGTTCGCGCAAGCCGATCACGTGGCTCACGATCCTCGGAGTGCTGCTGCTGCCGGCCGCCGTAGGGGGCATCCTGGTCGCCGCACTGCACAACCCGACCGAGCGGCTGGACTCCATGACGGCCGCGATCGTCAACCTCGATGAGCCCGTCGAGATAGACGGGCAGCTCACCCCGCTCGGCCGTCAGCTCGCCTCGGGTCTCGTCGAGGGCTCGGACGAGCTCGACTCCAACCTGACCTGGGTCATCTCGAACGAGCAGGACGCCGAGGACGGACTGGCCGACGGTTCGTACCAGGCCGTCATCACGATTCCGGAGGAGTTCTCCGCGGCGGCGACATCGGCCGGGCAGGCGGTCTCGGACGGGAGCGGCGACGCCGAGCAGGCGACCATCGAGGTCACCACTCCCGACGACGGACTCGTCGCCGACGATCTCATCACGAGCCAGATCGCGAACGTCGCCGCGTCGACCCTCGGCACCATGCTGTCGGAGGCCACCACGGAGAACATCCTGGTCGGGTTCACGACCATCGGCGACCAGATCGGCGATGCCGCCGACGGCGCCGATCAGCTCGCGACCGGCGCGCGCGATGCGGCGACCGGCGCTCAGGCGATTCCCGACGGTGCCACGCAGCTCGCCACGGGAACGGCGGAGCTCGGAACCGGTGCGTCCTCGCTCGCGGAGGGGCTCGACACCCTGACCGCCAAGACTCGCGAGGCAGCCGCGGGTGCATCGCAGATCGGGCTCGGACTCACGAACGGCGCGGCCGCACTGCAACAGAACGCCGCCGACGTGTCCCAGCTGGTGGGCGCACTCCAGACCGGCACCGGAGCGGCCACCGACGCCGCCTCGCAGACCGCGGCGCTGGCCCAGACCCTGGGAGGATTGGCCGCCACGTGCGATCCCGCGGCATCCGGAGAGCTCTGCGCGCAACTCGCATCCGCCGCCGGCGACGCCGTCACCGCTGCGACATCGGCGGGCACTGCTTCGGGATATCTGACGAACACCGCCCCCGGCGTCGCCGCTCTGCCCGGCGCCTTCGGCACGCTGTCGACGCAGTTGAGCGAAGCGGGTGCGGGCGCGACCACCCTCGCCGACGGACTGAACCAGCTGGCCACCGACGGTCTCGCCGCTTCGGCATCCGGTGCACGCGCGCTCGCCTCCGGCGCCGGACAGCTGTCGGACGGAGCGACCGAACTCGCATCGGGGGGCACGGAGCTCGTCGCCGGCCTCGACACGCTGGCGACCGGAACAGGCGACCTCGCGGGCGGGCTCCGCACGGCGTCCGACTCCCTGCCCTCGTTCAGCGACTCCGAATCGACGTCCCTGGCCTCCGTGATCGCTGATCCGGTGGCGTCGGAGGGCTCCGACGTCGCGACGATCTTCGGACCGACGGCGATCCCCCTGCTCACAGCCGTGGTGCTGTGGTTCGGCGGACTCGCCTCATTCCTCGTGATGCGTTCGCACACGGCCCGCACGCTGACCTCGAGGCGCTCGTCGGCAGGACTCGCTCTGCGCGCTCTGCTGCCCGCCGCCGTGATCGGCGCGGCACAGGGGCTCCTGGTCTCTCTCATCGTCCAGTTCGTGGCGGAATACGATGCGGGCGCCTGGTGGGCGTTCGCGGGCACCGCGGTTCTCGCCGGCATCGCCTTCGCGGCGGTGAACCAGGCGCTCGTCGCGGTCTTCGGCGGTGCGGGCCGATGGATCAGTGCGCTCGTGGGCGTGCTGGCCGTCGCGACGGGCCTGATCTCGACCGTACCGGGGTGGCTGGGCGACCTCGGAGCCGCGCTTCCGACGGCACCCGCGTTCGCCGGTCTGATCGCCCCCGACGGTGCCGCCGCCGCGGGACTCGTGGTGTGGGGGCTGCTGTCGCTCGTCGCGACGACCGTGGCAGTGGTCCTCCGGCGCACGACCTCGTCGAAGACCGTGCTCGCGACGACCTGAACGCCGAACCGCGCCGCCCCGGCATTGCCGTCGTGTCGGCGCGTCGGAGCGGCGGGACATAGGGTCGAGACATGCGTCTCCCCTTCATGGACACCCCCGATCTGCTCGCCTCGCTCGAGGGCCGGCAGTACCTCGTGCTGCGGCCCACCACCGCTGTGGCCGACGTCTTCCGCTCCGAGCAGGCGTCTGCGTTGGGTCGCGCCGACGTGCCGCACCCTCGCACCGGCCACGTCGTCCTGCGCGCATTCGCCGAACCCGAGCGGCGCGACGAGCTCAGTGCGATGCTGCGCGAGTGGGCCGCGGGTCAGCACCCGATCGACGTCGTCGCAGAAGCGGTCGATGCATTCCCCGCGCCCCGGCAGGTCGTGATGGTCCGGCTCACACGCACCGCATCGCTCGTCTCGGCGTATTCGAGCCTCACTGCCGCTCTCGCCACCACCGACTTCCAGCGCCTCGACGAGCGTCCGATCGAGTCATGGAAGTTCCATGTCTCGCTGATCTACGCGAAGACCCTCACTTCGGCGGTGTGGACGGAGCTCGCACACAAGTCGCGGCGCTCACTGGGCTCACGACCGTCGGAGCGGATCGCCGAGGCGGAGTTCGTCTGGTACGAGGGCGGCGTCGAGCAGGCCGAGGTCATCCCCCTCGGAGCGCGCTGATCGCAGCGCCGCACGCCACCCGACCGATCCGGATCAGCTGAGGCCGGAGTAGGCGTGCAAGCCCTTGAAGAAGACGTTCACGATCGTGAAGTTGAAGATCACGGCCGAGAACCCCACGATCGCGAGCCATGCCGACGGGTTGCCCCGCCACCCGCGCGTCGCGCGTGCGTGGATGTACCCGGCGTAGAGCACCCAGATCACGAACGTCCAGGTCTCCTTCACATCGAAGCCCCAGAACCGGCTCCAGGCGTAGTAGGCCCAGATCGAGCCGGCGATGAGGGTGAACGTCCACAGGATGAAGCCGATGATCGTGAACCGATACGCCATGCTCTCGAGCCGCTCGGATCCCGGGAAGGTGCGCAGGAACCCGGGGCCGGTCTTCTCCGCGCCCTCGGCGACCAGACGCTCGCGACGCGACTGCATGAGCTGGATCACCGAGAGGGAGAACGCCAGCGCGAAGAACGCGGTCCCGAGTGACGCCACGAACACGTGGATCACGAGCCACACGCTCTTCAGCGGGTCCATCAGAGGCGAGACGTCGACGTAGAAGTTGGTCGCCGCGAGCCCGAGCAGCACCACCACGAGGCCCGTGATGAACGTGCCCAGGAAGCGCAGATCGAGCCGCGTCAGCACCACGAGGAACACCGCGACGATCAGCAGCGTGCCCATCATCGCGAACTCGTAGAGGTTGGCCCACGGCACTCGACCCGCGGCGAAACCGCGAGTGAGCGTCGCACCGAGGTGGAAGAGGAAGGCGAGGATCGTGAGGGAGGTGCCGATGCGCGCCATCACGAAGCGCTGCGGCGCCTCGGCGGCTCCGGATGCTGCGGCAGCCTTCCCGTTCTTCGCGGCGCGCGACCCGGCGCCCGCGCCGACGAGTTCGAACTCGCGCACGCTCGCCGCATCCGCAGACAGCTGCGAGCGGCGGGCGAGATCGAAGGCGTAAGCCACGAAGGCCGCCGCGTAGATCGCGATCGCCGTCCACAGCAGGACGGGCGAGATCACTTCGAGATCGAACATGATGTCAGTCTACTTTCGGGGTGTCGGTTGCGGCTTCCGTCGCGGAATCGCGGTCGATGTCGTGGGCGTCGGGGTCGTCGATCGCGCGCGTCACGCGCGACTCGTCGAGCAGACGCGCGTGCCCTGCGACCAGGTCGTCGACGGCCGCGGCAAGAGTCGGATCCTCGCCGCGCGCGAGGCCCGCGTACTCGAGCGCCACGACACCGTCCTCCGCCGTCGCCTTGATCCAGACACGACGACGCGGCACGAACAGCGCGAGCATGAGTCCGCCCAGCGCGAGGAGCGCGAATCCGAGCACCCAGACGCCGGACTCGTCGCGATGGATCTGCAGCGATGCGAACCGCTTGACCGACTCGGAGAGGTCGGTGGCGCCCGCGGGAGACTCGTCGTCGAAGGTCACGGTTCCCAGCCCGTTCGGCAGATCGGCGGTCTGCCCGGGAGCGAGCTCGATGGACTCGAGGTCGGTCGAGCGTCCCGTCACCTTGGTCATGCCGGTCGTGTCGAGCACGTACACCGAACGAGGCACTCCCTCGTTGATGCCGAGATCGCCCGTGTAGACGTCGAGCGTGAGAGTCGGGTTCGTGAGATCTCCGTACGCCGAGAAGAACGCCCCGCTCTCGAGCACTCCGGTGGTCGGGTAGAAGAATCCGACGAGACCCACCTGCTCGGCGAGGCCGTCAGGAACCTTGATCACGCCGAGAGACGTCATGTTGTTGTCCTGAGGCAGGAACGGCGTGCTGTTCGTGAACACGACCTCGCCCTCGGGGTCGCGAACCGTGATCGTCGGCGCGTACCCGTTGCCGAGCAGGAACACGTCGTCGTCGGCGACCGCGAGCGGCTCGTTGACCTTGACGGCACCGGTGCGCTCCTCGCCGTTCTCCTGCACGGTCACATTGGCCGAGAAGTCGCCGGCCTGACCCGAACCGGGCTCCCCGAACGGCTGGTACGTGACGTCGAAGCTGTCGAGGCGCATCGAGTACGGGGCGAGGGCGTCGTCGGCCACGAAGCGACCACGGTTCATCGAGTCGTAGTCGAGCAGGGTGTTCGCGAACGTCTCGCCCTCGACCAGCACCCGCTGGCCCGTGTAGGCGAATCCGCCGCCGACGCCGATCGTGATCAGCACGCCCACGAGGGCGAGGTGGAAGAGCAGATTGCCCGTCTCTCGCCAGTACCCGCGCTCGGCGGAGGCCGAGTACGTGCGACCCGAGTCGTAGCGCTCGACGCGGTAGCCGAGCGCCTTGAGCTGCTTCGCGGCGATGTCGATGGAGGCCGCGGCATCCGCCTTCGCGTCGTCGGAGGCCCTGTGGACCGCGCGGTGATCGGCGAGTCTCTTCAGGCGGGCCGGAGTGCGCGGCGGGCGCGCGCGGAGCGCCTTCGCATGGTGCTTGATGCGCGGGATCACGCAGCCCACGAGTGAGGCGAACAGCAGGAGGTAGATCGCCGAGAACCACGGCGACAGGTAGACGTCGAACAGCTTCAGGCCGTCGAGGATCGGGAACAGATCGGGGTTGTCGCGTTCCCACTGCGTCACGCCGTTCGGGTCGGCCATGCGCTGCGGGAAGATCGAGCCGGGGATCGCGGCGATCGCGAGCACGAGCAACAGGATCAGCGCGGTGCGCATCGAGGTCAGCTGACGCCAGCCCCACCGCAGCCACCCGACGAAGCCGAGACGGGGCTGGGAGATGGATTCCTCGCCGTCGACGTGATCTGACGGCCGGAGCGGATCGCTCGACCTCTCGGTAGTGCTGCTCACGTCATCCTTCCGATGCGTCTCGTGCTGATCAGAACGGGAGGGGGACACTGCTGATCACCGCCGTCACTCGCGACATGATGTCGGTCCAGAGCCCGGTCACCATCAGCACGCCGAGAGCGATCAGCAGCACGCCGCCGATGATGTTCACGACGCGGATGTGGCGACGGAGGAACCCCACGGTCTTCGTGGCCCAGCCGAACCCGAGGGCGACCAGCAGGAACGGGATGCCCAGGCCCAGCGAGTACGCCAGCCCCAGCAGGCCGGCACGAAACGCGTCGCCCTGATTGAACGAGAGGGCGAAGATCGCGGTGAGCGTCGGGCCCAGGCACGGCGCCCAGCCGATGCCGAGAGCGACGCCCAGCAGTGGCGCGCCGACCACGCCGAGCTTGGGGTCGACATGGAAACGGAACTCGCGCTGGGCGAATCCGAAAGCGCCGAGGAAGATCAGGCCCATCACGATGATCACGCCGCCGAGGACACGGGTGATCAGCTCACCCCACTGGAGCAGGAAGACGTTCGCGATTCCGCCGAGTGCCGTCAGCGAGACGAAGACGAGGCTGAAGCCGAGGATGAAGAGAAGCACTCCGACCACGAGCCTGGTGCGTGCGGGGGCCTCGGCCGTCGCGACGGCGCCGCCGACGGTCGTTCGCGCGCGTCGAGGCGCCACGGCTCCCCCGAGGAACCCGAGATATCCGGGGACCAACGGCAACACGCACGGGGAGAGGAAGGAGATGAGCCCGGCGAGCATCGCCACAGGGATCGCGAGCCACAGCGCCCCCGAGTCGATGATCGCCCCGGGGTTCATGCAGCTCCCGAGAAGGTCATGAGTCCTCCGCGAGCGCGTCCTTGACGAGCGTCGAGAGGACAGAGGTGCCGTCGATCGGCCCGATGATGCGCGCGGCCACTCGGCCCTGCTTGTCGAGCACGAGCGTGGTGGGCGTCGCCTGGATCGGCACCGACGACGAGAACGCGAGCTTCGCCTGGGCGGTGTCCACGTCGATCAGACTCGGGTACGTCACACCGAACTCGGCGGAGAAGGCCTTAGCGGTGTCGGCCTGGTCGCGGGTGTTCACGCCCAGGAACGCCACCTCGTCGCCGCCGTGCTCCTGCCAGACGTCCTCGAGTGCCTCGGCCTCGAGGCGGCACGGAGCGCATCCCGCGTACCAGAAGTTCACGACCGTGACCTTGCCCGCGAGCTCGGAGCTGTCGAAGTCCTCGCCGTTCTCGGTGACTCCGGTGAACGCCTCGACGGGAGCCTCCCGGTCAGCCACGGGGATCTCGACGATCGCACCGTCGGCTGCCACGTAACCGGTGTTCTCCCCCGAGAGGAACGAATCGCTCACGGCATCGGGTGCGCAGGCGCTCAGGCCGATGGCGAACACCGCGGCGAGCGCGACACCGACCGCACGGCGAGGAAGCCGTGTACGGGAGGAGCGGCCGCTGCGGTTCGGACGAATCATCGAGACGCGTGGCACGGCGTCGATTTTACGCGGGGTTCCTATGCGTGGGCCGGACGCCTCCCCTCCCC
>NZ_CAUQVQ010000075.1:0-12023 GCF_963521645.1 uncultured Microbacterium sp.
CGTCGTCCTCGCTCAACGAGCGGGAGCGGTGGGCGGGCGTCGCTCAGCTGTCGAGCAGTGCACGCACCTCGGCGGCCTCGACGTGGCGCCCGAGCGCCTCGAGCACATCGCCCAGCTCGAGTGCCGACACTTGATGCAGCGGCGGGTTCGCCTCGGCGTGCTCGATCGCCGACCGGTAGATCGGCACGGCATCCTCGCCCCGCCCGTCACCCGCGAGCAGGCGTGCGGCGAACAGCTCGGAGCCGCCCGCCGATCCGGTGTCGCCGAGAGCGGCAAAACCGTCGGCCGCCGTGAGCGCTGCTGGCACCGCCTGGTCGATGCGGCCGACCTCGGCGAACGCGCGCGCACGCGAGTCCATCACGTCGGCGAGCAGCCACTGCGCGTCATGCTGCTGCGCGAGCGCCGCCACCTCGTCGAACAGCGCGAAGGCCCGCTCGTCGTGCCGCGCACCGTAGGCCTGGCCCAGATTGTGCAGCACGTCGACCAGAGCGCCGACGGCGTCGGGGGCCCTGCGGACGATCTCCGATGCCGCCTCGAGTGACGCGATCGCCTCGTCGTGCTCGTCGAATCGTGCGAGGATCCTGGCGCGCTCCGTGAGCACGACGGCCTGGTCGGCGTGCTCCTCGTCGGCGCCGAAGAGCTCTGCGGCATAGCCGAACGCGCCCACTGCCTGGCCGAACTCCCCGGCTGCGGCGAGAGCTCGCGCGAGCAGAGACGCCGTCATGCCCCGGGATGCCGCCGACGCCTCGGCCCGCTCCTCACGATCGAGCACGTGTCCGAACAGCTCGGCCGCCTCCTCGGCGTGCCCCGCGGAGAGCATGGCCCGCGCGAGCCGGAAGTCCGACCCGGTCGTGTCATCGCCGTCCTGCGAGAGCAGTCGTGAGGTCACGCGATAGCGCGTGACGGCCTTCTCAGCGTCTCCGGCATCCTCCCAGAGGGCCCCGGCCAGAAGATGAGCGGATGCGAGAGCCTTCGTCGCGCCGAGGCCCGCGAGCAGTCGGCACACCTCGTCGGCGTCGGCGGCGCCCTCGGCGAAGGCCTCGCTGCCGCCGCGCACCCGTGCGCGGGTCTGCAGCGCCTGCGCGCGATGGCCGAGGCTCAGATCGTCCTGTGCGAGCAGGCGGTCGAGCAGCGCGGATGCCGCGTCGATGTCGGGCTTCTGCAGCACCGCGGCGATCGCGAGGAGCGTCGTCGTGTGGGCGAGACGGGTGTCCTCGGCCTCCGCGAACGCCCGTGCGGCGACCTCGGCCAGCTCCAGAGCGGCATCCGGTTCCCCGGCGTGCAGGTGCAGCGAGGCGCGGCTGAGGGCCAGGTCTCCGCGCGACCAGGCCGGCAGGTGGGCCGAGGCCGACAGCTCGTGGTCGAGGGCCGCGACGGCATCCGGAGTGTCCAGACCGAAGGTCGCGAGACCGAGCCGCTGCTCGAGATCTGCCTGATCATCCTTCTCCGCCGCCCGCAGCGCCTCGATCCTGGCGGGAAGCAGCTCGGCGGCCTCGTCGGCGCGACCGAGGGCGATCAGGATGCCGAGTCGCATGGAGAGCAGCTGCGCTCGCTTCGCGGGATCCGCGACGGCGAGGGCGTGGGGGAGCGCCTGCAGCGTCTCGTGCTCGGCGCCGTACTGCGCCAGGTCCATCGTGCGCGCGAACCACGCGTCGGCATCGGCCGGGGCCGGCGCGTCGGGGGTCGCGATGAACGCGTCCGAGCGGATCGGCAGGTCGTAGTGCTCGTGTGCGAGCGAGCGCATGCGCGCGAGCCTGCGCGCGTGTCCGTCGGTGCCGTCGCGGCGGTCGAACTCGGCCCCGATGCGCTCGGCAGCGGCCCAGGCCGCCCTCGCGAGCCCCGCCGCGGTTCCGATGCCCTCGTGCGCGCCGAAGAACGGTGCGAGCGCATCGGTCTCCGCGCCGCGCACCGGAGTGTCGCCGTGGCCCGCGGCCGAGACCCGGTCGAGTGCGAAGGCGAAGGCCGCGAGAGCGTCGAAGTGCGCGTCGACGTTGAGCCCGTCGTGCGCGAGCCATGCGAGGTGGCGCTCGACCAGCGAGAGGGCTCTGGCCTCGTTGCCCGTGATCGCGGCGAACACGATGTTGTTCGCCACGATGCGCAGGTTGTCGGGGTTGTCCTTGGCCAGGCGGTAGCTGCGCAGATGCGCGCTCTTGGCGTCGTCGAGCCGCCCCGCACGCAGGTAGGGGAGCAGCACGCGAGAGAGTGCGTGCTCGGGCTCCTCACCGCACGAGTAGCCGCCCTCGAGCATCTCCTCCACAAGGCGGATGGCGTCGGCGTCACGGTCGGTCTCGGCGAAGAATCCGGCGAACTGACTGCGACCGCAGGCGTCGCAGTGACTGTGCTCGTCGCGCGGGGTCGCCTCCAGTCGCACACGCAGAGCCTCGGCGTCGTCGAAGCGCCCGGCATCCCACGCGTCCTCGAAGCGAGCGGTGAGCACTCCGCTCAGACCGAGCCCCGCCGTGCGGTAGTGCGCCTCCATGTCATCGAGCACCGCGGTGATCTGCTCGACAGAGAACGCGGGAGACGACCGCAGAGCCGATGCCATCCACTTGAACTGCCACATCAGGTCGGCGCCGCCGTATGCGAGATCCGCGGGGAACCGCTGCGGGTCGGCGTCGTGCCTGGCCAGGCACCACGCGAAGGAGTTCAGCATCACGTCGGTCGCGCCGTTCATGTTGGCCGACGCCGTCTGCCGCATCCGCGCCTGGTATTCGAGCTGCTCGTCTCCGAGCTCCACGGCCAACGCGACCGCCTCCGACACGAGCGCCTGCTCGGCCGGACCCCACGGGGTGATGTCGATCTCCTCGATGAGCTGCTGGAAGCGTGTGTTCGGACGTGCCATGTGAGAGGTTCCCTTTTCTGCGGTTCAGAGCGGGTCTTCGAAGGGGATCGCGTCGCCTTCGATACCGGCCGAGAGCGCCACGAGGTCGGTGAGCGCGGTGGTCATCAGCGCACGGTCGGAGTCGGTGAGCGGATGGTGTCCCGCGAGCAGCGCCTGGATGTAGAGCAGCTGCACGGTGCGCGCGAACACCGCGTCGTCCTGCACGCGCACGAGCGCGCGGACCACCGCGTTCGACCAGTTGAGGCACAGTCTGGCGGTCGGGTCGTCGTCGCGGGATGCCGCGAGCGTGCTGTCGATGCGGTCGAGCACGCCGCCCCAGAGCGAGCCGGTGATGCCCTTGGTGCGTCCCCGGTCGATGCGGCGCAGCACCTCGGGGTCCACGACGTAGAGCGCCGCGAGCTCGGAACGATCGATCGATCGCACGGTCACCGAGCATCCGGATGTCGCGAGCACTCCGCCCGCGCGTGCCTCGAGGGCGACTGCGAGATCGCGGTCGTCGAGCGGGGGAGGGTCCAGTCGATCGAGCTCGCCCGTCACATCGACCGCCTCGATCGTGACGTGCGGGTAGAGGTCGGGAATCATCCGCACCAGATCGGCGTCGTACAGGTAGCCGCCGTTCACCAGCACCTCGGTGCCGGGCGAGATCCCGGCCACCTGGCGGAACTCGTCGACGGATGCGGCGTAGCGCACGTGCGAGAACCGCTCCACGAGGTCGCCGACGCGCAGGGTGCCGTGTGTGGTCTCGAGAGTCAGCCAGCGCGTGATGAACCGTGCCAGCTCGTCGTCGTGCCGCACGAGGGACTTGAGCCCCACCTCGTGGATCGCCACGAACTGCGCGAGTCGATGCGGCTCGCGCAGACCGAGTTCGAGGATCCACCGACGGATGCCGGCGCCCAGCTGCTCGCGCGCCCGTTCGAGGGCCGCATCGTCGACGAGCGCCTCCCGACTCGCCGTGGGGGCGAGACCGGTCGAGTCGATCACCGCGCGCACGAAGAACGCCCAATCGGGCAGCAGGTCGTCGAGGCGCTCCGACAGCAGCATCCGCCCCAGATACATCCTGGTCGCCTGCCGGGCGCCGGGCGGAGGCGCGAACGGCAGCACATAGGCGAGCCCGCGAGTGCCCGTGGCCGAGTCGCTCAGCTCGATCACGTCGAGGGGCGCGGCGCCGAGCAGATCACGCCCGTACGACACCGCCTCCTCGGGGTGCGCCGCGGCATCGAGGAACGGTGCGCGACGCGTGACGTCGACGTCGCCGTTCGGGGTGTCGATCGTGACGCGCACGGGCAGGAACTCGGCGAAGCTCGTGGTGAGCTCGCGCACCGCGGCGAGGCGCAGCAGCTCCTCGGCGTCGAAGCGGGGCTTCAGATGCACGCTCGTGCCGACCGCGAGATCGTCGTCGATCTCCCGCACGCGGAACGTGCCGTCGGCGCTGCCCGTCCATTCCACGGCCGAGCCGCCCCTGGCGCTGCGCGAGCGGATCACGATCGTGTCGGCCACCATGAAGCAGCTCAGCAGGCCGATGCCGAACTGACCGAGGTAGTCGCTGCGCGGCAGGTCGAAGATGTCGCGCTTCGAGCTGCGGCCCACCGTGGCGAGCAGATCGGCGACCTCGACGGCGGTCAGGCCGATGCCGTCGTCGCGCAGCACGAACTCGGGCGAGTCGTCGCTGAGCGGGGTGATGCGGATGCTTCCGCCTGCGCCGTCGATCTCGCGGCGGGCGGTGACGGCGTCGCGGGCGTTCTGCAGGAGCTCGCGCAGATACACACGCGGACTCGAGTAGATGTGACGACTGAGCAGGTCGACGACTCCGCGCAGATCCACCTGGAACTGCTGCACGTCACCGCTCACCCATATCGCCTCTCGTCGAACCCGCTCGAGCCTAACAACAACGCGGATGCCGCCGCCGGTTCGGAACCGGCCGGGGTATGCCGTATGCTTGAGGAGCAGTTGTTGTCTGCATTCTTTCGCCGTGCCCCGGTCCATCCGGCCGGATTTCGGTGGCAGGATGAAGACCACACCCCGAGACCACCGGGTCTCTAGGGCGGTAGCTCAATTGGCAGAGCAGCGGTCTCCAAAACCGCAGGTTGCAGGTTCGATTCCTGTCCGCCCTGCGCGTCAGCGCACGCTGACACACGAAAGGTACATTCAGGATGGATCAGGACGAACCGCGCGGCGATGTCGTCGCGGCCGGCGCCACCCGCGAGAAGAAGCGCGGACCCCTCGGCTTCTTCGGGAGCATCGCCCTGTTCTTCCGTCAGGTCATCGCTGAGCTTCGCAAGGTCGTCACGCCGACCCGCAAGGAGCTGGTCAAGTTCACCGCGGTCGTGCTGGTCTTCGTTCTGATCGTCATGGGCATCGTCTACGGACTGGACACCTTGTTCGCGTGGGTGACGCACATTGTTTTCGGAGTTCCCGGCGCCTGATGCCCTTGCGGCTCGTGCCGCAATGATTGGAAAGAAACAACGTGTCTGAACGATATTCTGACGACGCCGACTGGGCGACTGCCGCAGAGCAGTCCAGCGAGGAAGACGAGGCCCAGGAGGGCAACGTCCTCGCAGCCGAGGAGAAGTCCGTCACGTCGGCCGAGCACGTCGCCCTCCACATCGAGGACGTCGACAGCGACGGCGACGACACCACCGATGAAGACACCGACATCGAAATCGACGACCCGGAGGCTGACGCGATCGTGAACGACGCCCTCAACCTGGACGAAGCGGCTGAGTCCCAGGCTGCCGCTGAGGTCCTCAACGATTCTGTGGCGGAAGAGACCGCCGAGCAGGAGGCGGAGGCAGCCGAGGAGGTCACCCCGTACGACGGTCCCGACGTGAACGGCGAGGACGACCGCCCGGTCGTCGACGTCGACGGCGACGACCCCGTGGCCGCAGCCGTCGAGGCTGAAGAGGCCGCGGAGGCCGACGAGACCGACGCCGAGGAAGACCCCTACGAGGCCTTCCGCCTCGACCTGCGCATGCAGCCCGGCAAGTGGTACGTCATCCACTCCTACGCCGGCTTCGAGCGCAAGGTCAAGGCGAACATCGAGCAGCGCAAGTCGACGCTCGAGGTCGAGGACGAGATCTACCAGGTCGAGGTCCCGATGGAAGACGTCGTCGAGATCAAGAACGGCCAGCGCAAGATGGTCACCCGCGTGCGCATCCCGGGCTACGTGCTCGTGCGCATGGAGCTCACGGAAGACACCTGGTCGGTCGTGCGCCACACCCCCGGTGTCACGGGCTTCGTGGGCAACGCCCACAACCCGACGCCGCTGCGCTTCGAAGAAGCCTTCAACATGCTGAAGTCGCTCGTCGAGGTCAAGGACGTGCCGACCGCCAAGAACATCGCCGCCAAGGGCGGAGTCGCCGTCGCGCGGCCGCTGCCCGCCGAGGTCGACTTCGAGATCGGCGAGACCATCACGATCAAGGAGGGCTCGTTCGCGGGTCTTCCCGGTTCGATCAGCGAGATCAAGCCCGAGAGCGGCAAGCTCACGGTGCTCGTCTCCCTCTTCGAGCGCGAGACCCCGGTCGAGCTGTCGTTCGACCAGGTCACCAAGATGGGCTGACCCACCTGCGTCACGAGAACGGCCGTCCTGATCCGGGGCGGCCGTTCTCGCGTTCCGGGCACGCCTCAGCTGCCCCGCCCGTACCCCGGGCGGGGTCGATTCTGCATCCGAAACCCCAGGCGGGGTCGATTCCGCATCGGAAACGGGCGGGTGGGCTGCGATTCTGGCCCCGCCTGCGGGGGCGGGACGCGGGGTGGGACGGGGCGGGGCGGGGATCAGGTAGACTTGTGTGGTTTGCGTTCCGCTTCGGCGTGCGCGCGGACGACCGCAGCCCGGAGATGCCGGGTTCGCGGGAGAGCGGATGCACACGGCACCCGTTCGATGAAAGGAAGAGGATATGGCACCGAAGAAGAAGGTGACCGGCCTGATCAAGCTTCAGATCAACGCCGGTGCAGCCAACCCGGCGCCGCCGATCGGCCCCGCGCTCGGTCAGCATGGCGTCAACATCATGGAGTTCTGCAAGGCGTACAACGCCGCGACCGAGTCGCAGCGCGGCAACGTCATCCCCGTCGAGATCACCGTCTACGAGGACCGCAGCTTCACCTTCGTCCTGAAGACCCCGCCCGCAGCGGAGCTCATCAAGAAGGCAGCCGGCGTGCCCAAGGGCTCGTCGACGCCGCACACGGTCAAGGTCGCGAAGATCACCAAGGAGCAGGTCCGTCAGATCGCCGAGCAGAAGCAGGCCGACCTGAACGCCAACGACATCGAGGCTGCCTCGAAGATCATCGCCGGCACCGCCCGTTCCATGGGCATCACGGTCGAGGGCTGAGGAGAATAATCATGGCTACGAAGTCAAAGGCTTACAAGGCTGCCGCCGAGAAGATCGAGGCAGACCGTTTCTACACCCCCACCGAGGCAGTCGCTCTCGCCAAGGAGACCGGCTCGTCGAAGTTCGACTCGACCGTCGAGGTCGCGCTGAAGCTCGCTGTCGACCCCCGCAAGGCAGACCAGATGGTGCGCGGCACCGTCATCCTGCCCCACGGCACCGGTAAGACCGCCCGCGTCATCGTCTTCGCCACCGGCCCCGCGGCCGAGGCAGCGATCGCCGCAGGTGCAGACGAGGTCGGCGGCGCCGAGCTCATCGAGAAGGTCGCTGCAGGCTGGACCGCCTTCGACGCGGCCGTCTCGACCCCGGAGCTCATGGGCCAGGTCGGTCGTCTCGGAAAGGTCCTGGGTCCGCGTGGACTCATGCCGAACCCGAAGACCGGCACCGTGACCCCCAACACGGCCAAGGCCGTCGAGGAGATCAGGGGCGGAAAGATCGAGTTCCGCGTCGACAAGCACGCCAACGTGCACTTCGTCGTCGGCAAGTCGTCGTTCTCGGCCGAGCAGCTCGACGAGAACATCGGCGCAGCGCTCGAGGAGATCGTCCGCCTCAAGCCGTCGAGCTCGAAGGGCCGTTACATCCAGAAGGGCGCCGTGTCGACCACGTTCGGCCCCGGCATCCCGCTGGACGTCAACGCCATCTGAGTGTGATTCCGGAAAGGCCCCCGCATCTCGCGGGGGCCTTTCTGCATGTCCGGGCGACATCCGGCGTCATGCGATGTGAGATGCTGGCCGCAGTCCACATAGTGTGGGTGAGTTCCGCGTCACAGCATTCGCGCCTCACCGCACCCCAGGAGGGTCTCCATGTCTCGTCGTCTCATCGCCGTCACCGCACTGGTCGTCGCCGCCGCAGCGCTCACTGCGTGCAGCGGAAGCACCGCGCCCGCAGGGAGCAGCTCCGCCGGGGAGGGCTCGGGAGACGACTTCGGTCTGGCGAAGGACGGCGTCCTCACGGTCGCGACCGAGGGCACGTACCGTCCGTTCAGCTTCCACGAGGACGACGGTGCGGGGGAGTTGACCGGTTTCGACGTCGAGATCATCGAGGCCGTCGCCGAGAAGCTCGACCTCGACATCGAGTTCCAGGAGACCCAGTGGGACGCGATCTTCGCGGGCCTGGATGCCGGGCGCTTCGACCTGATCGCGAACCAGGTGAGCATCAACGAGGAGCGCGAGGCGAAGTACCTCTTCAGCGCCCCGTACACGGTCTCGCCCGGCGTGATCGTGGTCGCCGAGGACGACGACTCGATCTCGTCGTTCGACGACCTGGCCGGCAAGACCACCGCGCAGTCGCTCACCAGCAACTGGTATGAGCTGGCGACAGAGTCGGGTGCGACCGTCGAGGGCGTCGAGGGGTGGGCGCAGGCCGTCGAGCTCCTCCGTCAGGGCCGCGTCGATGCGACCGTCAACGACAAGCTGACCTTCCTCGACTACGAGACCACCAACAGCCCGTCCGGCCTCAAGATCGCGGCTGAGACCGACGAGGCCGGCGAGCAGGCGTTCGTGTTCACCAAGGACAAGACCGACCTGGTCGAGGCGATCGACGGTGCTCTCGAGGAGCTCCGTGCCGACGGTACGCTCGCCGAGATCAGCGACAAGTACTTCGGCGCCGACGTCACGCAGTAAGCATGGAGAATCCCTGGCAGCTGTTCATCGATTCGCTCGGGCCCATAGCCCTGGCGGGTGTGACGGTGACGGTGCCGCTGGCGCTCGTGTCGTTCGCGCTGGGGCTGGTGATCGCGATCCTCGTCGCGCTGATGAGGATCTCGATCCACCCGGTCGTCTCGGGCGTCGCGCGCTTCTACATCTCGGTGATCCGCGGCACCCCGATGCTGGTGCAGCTGTTCGTGATCTTCTACGGACTGCCGTCGATCGGGGTCACCCTCGACTCGTGGACGTGCGCGGTCATCGCGCTGTCGCTCAACGTCGGCGGATACGCGGCGGAGGTCGTCCGGGCGGCGATCCTCTCTGTGCCGAAGGGGCAGTGGGAAGCCGCGTACACGGTCGGCATGAACCGCACGCGCACTCTCACGCGCGTCATCCTGCCGCAGGCCGCACGCGTCTCGGTCCCGCCGCTGTCGAACACGTTCATCTCGCTGGTCAAGGACACGTCGCTCGCGTCGCTGATCCTGGTGACCGAGCTCTTCAAGGTCGCGCAGCAGATCGCGGCCGCGACCCTCGAGTTCATGATCGTCTACCTGGCGGCGGCGCTGGTCTACTGGGTGATCTGCCTCGTTCTGTCGTTCGGGCAGAGCGCTCTCGAGAGGAAGCTCGACCGCCATGTCGCTCGCTGATCACACGTCGACCGCCGACCAGCTGCTCACGGCGCGGGGCCTGCACAAGAGCTTCGGTCAGAACGAGGTGCTGCGAGGCATCGACCTGACGCTGCACAAGGGCGAGGTCGTCGTGCTGATCGGGCCCAGCGGCTCGGGCAAGACCACGGTGCTGCGCGCACTCAACGGCCTCGAGACCCCGGACGCCGGTGAGATCGTCGTCGCGGGCGGCCCGGACATCGACTTCGCGCCGAGCGAGAGGGTCACGGCGCGTGTGCAGAAGCAGAAGCGCCTGGCGCTGCGCGATCGTTCGGCGATGGTCTTCCAGCACCACAATCTCTTCCCCCACCTCACCGTGCTGCAGAACGTGATCGAGGGGCCGTGGCGGGTGCAGGGGCGTCCCAAGGACGAGGTGGTCGCCGAGGCGCAGGCACTGCTCGCCAGGGTGGGGCTCTCGGACAAGGCCGACGCCCGACCGCACGAGCTCTCGGGCGGGCAGCAGCAGCGCGTGGGCATCGTGCGCGCGCTCGCTCTGCGACCCGATCTGCTGCTGTTCGACGAGCCCACGAGTGCTCTCGATCCCGAACTGGTCGGCGAGGTGCTCCTGGTGATCAAGGAACTCGCCGACGACGGCTGGAGCATGGTCGTGGTGACCCACGAGCTGAGCTTCGCGCGGGAGGCGGCCGACCACGTGCTGTTCATGGATGCCGGAGTCGTGATCGAGCAGGGTCCGCCCGCGCAGCTCTTCGGCGATCCGCAGCACGAGCGCACCAGACGATTCCTGACCCGCATCCTCCGGCCCCTCGACGGCGACTGACGGTGCTCAGCCGCCGAGCACCGGCACCACGAGGCTGATCGCGATCGCGATCATCACGACCGCGATGATGCCGTCGAGGATCCTCCAAGACCGCGCGGTGCGCAGCCATCGACCGAGGTGACGCGCACTGAAGCCGAGGGCCGTGAACCAGATGATGCTCGCCGCGATCGCACCGGCCGCGAACAGCCAGCGTTCGTCGCCGTGCGTCGCCGCGATGGATCCGAGCATGAGCACGGTGTCGAGGTATACGTGGGGGTTGAGCCACGTGAGGGCGAGCACGGTGAGCAGCACCGGCGAGAGCGCCGTGCGGGTGGCCGTGCCGTCGCGCGTGAGGGTGCCTGTCGATGTCCCGCCGAGCGAGGCGACAGTGCTCTCTGCGGCGACGTCCGCGCCGTCCACTCGCAGCTCCTCGCCGCCCTTCCATGCCCGGCGAGCCGCGAGCAGTCCGTAGACGACGAGGAACGCGGCACCGGCCCAGCGGGCCACCACCACCAGCCACGGCGCCGCCGCGATCACGACACCGAGTCCTGCGACGCCGGCGGCGATGAGCAGCGCGTCGGACAGCGCGCACACGACCACGACGGCGAGGACGTGCTCGCGGCGGATGCCCTGGCGGAGGACGAAGACGTTCTGGGCGCCGATCGCGACGATGAGTGAGAGACCGAGTCCGAGACCCGACAGCGCGGAGAGCATGAGACCACGGTAGGCGCGCATCTCGCATGAACACCAGCAAGGATTTCTTCGGAACCATTAGCATCGCTGATGTGAAGATCGACCCCGAACTCGCGTACACCGTGGCCGCCGTCGCCGATGAGGGCACCCTCGACGCGGCCTCCCGAGTGCTGCGGATCACACCCTCGGCGGTCAGCCAGCGTCTCAAGGCACTCGAACAGCAGCTCGGTCGTGTCCTGGTGATCAGATCCAAACCGGCTCGGCTCACCGAGGCGGGGGAGGCGGTCGTGCGGCTCGCGAGACAGGTGGCGCTGCTCGAGCACGACGCCCTCGGCGGACTCGGCCTCGACGGGGATGCGCCGCGCATCCGCGTGCCGCTGGCGGTCAACGCCGACTCCATGGCGACCTGGTTCCTGCCGCCGATCGCCCGTCTCTCCGCCGCGCACGACATCGATGTCGACCTGCACCGCGACGATCAGAACTTCACGGCCCGACTCCTCGAATCGGGCACGGTCATGGCGGCGGTCACGAGCGAGCAGACCCCGGTGGCCGGATGCTCCGTCGCGCCGCTCGGCGTGCTGGAGTACCGGGCGATGGCCGAGGCGCGCTTCGCGGAACGGTGGTTTCCCGACGGGGTCACGCCGGAGGCTCTCGCCTCCGCGCCCTTCGTCGACTTCGACCGGCGCGACACGCTGCAGCACGCCTGGCTCGGCTCTCTCGGGGTGGCGCCGCAGGGCGTGCCGCGCCACTACGTCCCGGCCTCGCACGACTTCGCGCTCGCCGTGCGGCTGGGGCTCGGGTGGGGGATGGTTCCGCAGCTGCAGCACCATGATGATCTCGTGCCGCTCGGCGGCGATCCCGTGCGGGTGGCGCTCTACTGGCAGCAGTGGAATCTGCGCTCAGACCTGCTCGACCTGATCGCCGCGGAGGTCGCCGAGGAGGCGCGTCGAGTGCTCGCGCACTGACCCGCGCCCGCGGGCGAAGGATCCCCTGATGGCAGGCGATTTGTGCTGAATGAATATTCAATAGAATCGTCGATCG
>NZ_CAUQVQ010000076.1:0-11775 GCF_963521645.1 uncultured Microbacterium sp.
CGACCGGGAGGATGCGGCCTCCGCTGCTTCGCGGGCGGCGCGCATCTCGGCGCGCGTGCGCGGCACGGCGGGCGCCTCGGGGCGCTCGTCGTCAGTACTCATACGGGTCCCCGGGCTCGTCGATCGCGGTCACGGTCGTCGGGTCGACGTGCAGCGCGCCGTCGGCATCCGCCTTGACCGTGCCCTCGATCTCGACCCACTGACCCGTGTCGAACTCACCGGCATCGATCGTGACGGGCACCGTCGCCGGCTGCGCGTCGATCACGCAGTGCGTGATCACCATGCGTGTGAGGTTGACGCCCTCGTCGTCGGCCGGCGTGACGAAGCCCGTGAGGGTGACCGTCTTGCCGTCGTACGAAGCGGTGTTGGTCGCGGTCGCGAAGACGCTGGCCCAGTCCCCCACACCGAACGTCGCGGTGTCGGCGACGCCGAGCGTCACGTCGTCGGCGCCCGCGAAGAGCGCTGTCTGCTCGCCCACCCGGGACATCGCGAGGTCGACCGACAGCGAGGCGGGCGGCAGCACGAGAGCCGCGACGACGACTCCCGAGGCCACGACCCCTCCGGTCACCGTACCCGCGAGAGCCAGCGACCGACGGGGAGCCGCGGGGGCGTCGGCATCACGTTCGGCGCCGTGAGGCGTGCCATGGTCGTGCCCGTGATCGTGGTCGCCCTCCGAGCCGAGCGGCAGCGTGAACGACCAGATCGCACCGGCCAGCGTGACCACGGCTGCGGCGCACGCGAACCAGATCGACTCGGGACTGATGTAGAGATTCAGGCGCCCCGTGAGGCCGAGGCCGAGAGTGACGACCGCGACGAGCGTCGCGAGGCCGATGCCCAGCCACCGACTGCCGAGGGCGCGGCGGCGCGCCGAACGCTCGAGCGCCGATGAGTGCGCGGAGGCATGCTCAGACAAGGACGTTCACCCCGATTCCGATCACGAAGGCGGCGAGCACGACCACGCCGACGATCCCGGCGAGAGTGCGGGTCGTGAACGTCGTGCGCATGAGAGCGAGCATCTTGACGTCGACGAGCGGACCGACGAGCAGGAAGGCCACGAGCGCGCCCGACGAGAAGGTCGACGCGAACGACAGCGCGAAGAACGCGTCGACGTTCGAGCAGATCGCGACGGTCATCGCGAGAGCCATCATCGCGACGATCGACAGCACCGGGTTCGACCCGATCGCGAGCAGCAGGTCGCGAGGGATCAGCACCTGCACGGCTCCGGCGAGCGCGGACCCGATCACGAGGGCCGGCATGACCGCACGCAGCTCGACGAGGAACTGGGTGAGGCTGCGTCGCACCGGGGTGCCGGGCTCATGCGTCACGCGCTCGCACGTGTCGACGAAGCGCTGCGTGAGCAGGGAGTCGGGCGAGGGGTGACGGCTGTAGATCCAGCCGATCAGGTTCGCGATCAGGTAGCCGCCGATGAGACGGGCGACCAGGATGCCGTCGTCGAAGCCGAACGCCGCATGCGTGGTGAGGATCACGATCGGATTCACGATCGGGGCCGCGATCAGGAAGGTCAGCGCTTCGGCGGGGGCGAGGCCCCGCATCATCAGGCCACGGGCGAACGGAACGTTGCCGCACTCGCACACCGGGATCAGCATCCCGAGCAGGGAGAGCACGGCTCGCCTCGCCCACGCACGCTTCGGCAGCCAGCGATGGATGACGTCGGCCGGCAGCCACACCTGCACCACGATCGACAGCAGCACGCCGAGGATCACGAACGGCAGCGCCTCGATGAGCACGCTCAGCGCGAGGGTGAGTCCGTCCTGCGCTCTGGTCGGGAGGCTGGCGGTGAACAGCGTCGGCAGGAAGCGATCGATCAGGAAGAGTGCGGCGACGATCGCGGCGCCGAGGCCGACACCGACCCACGGCGAACGCGGCGGGCGCACGGGCGAGCGGTGGGGACCGTGCGCATGGCCCGGTCGCGCGGTGGCCTGAACGGTCACGCTCTCGCTGCCTCTTCTGCGTCGCGCTTGTTGCTGCAGGGAGCGCAGAGTCCGAAGATGTCGACGACGTGTGCGGCGTCGGTGAACCCGTGCAGGGCCGCGGTGCGGTGCGCCCACTGCTCGACGTCGGTCGCCTCGATCTCGACGGTGAGCCCGCAGTTGCGGCAGATCAGGTGATGGTGGTGGCCCTGAGTGGTGCAGGCGCGGTAGAGCGCCTCGCCCTCGGGGCTCTGCAGCGAGTCGGCGTCGCCTGCGGCGGCGAGTCCGGCCAGCGCGCGATACACCGTGGCGAGGCCGATGCCCGTGTTGTCGTCGCGGAGCGAGGCGTGCAGACTCTGCGCGCTGACGAAGCCGCGCGCGTCGGCGAGTGCTTCGCGCACGCGTTCGCGCTGCCAGGTGTTCCGCTGAGCCATACCCATGATTCTAGGCGCGCCGCCCTTACCGGGCCCTGGGAGCTGCCCTCGGGCTTTCGAATCGCGCACTTTGCAGATCCGGGGACCGATTTCCTGCAAAGTGCGCGATTCGAAAGCAGCCGTCAGGCCCGCACGCGGCGCACACCGCCGCGGGCACGCTGCACGATCCAGCACACGGCATAGATCGTGAACGACAGGGTCGTGATGTACGGGCTCACGGGCAGGGTGCCGGCGAGCGCGAGCAGGATGCCGCCGACGGCCGACACGAAGCCGAAGAGCGCCGCGAGCAGGGGCACGGCGACCGGCCCCGCGGTGATGCGCATCGCGGCCGCGGCGGGCGTCACGAGCAGCGCCATCACGAGCAGCGCGCCGATGATGTGCACGCTGACGGCGACGATCAGCCCGAGCAGCACCATGAACAGCAGACTCACCGCGCGGGTGGGCACACCGCGGGCCGCGGCCGACTCGGGGTCGAGCGAGTCGAAGCGCAGCGGGTTCCACATGAGCAGAAGCCCGACGAGCACGACGATGCTGATGCCGAGCAGCCAGCCGAGATCGGGGCTCGACACCGAGACGATCTGGCCCGTCAGCAGGCTGAAGCGGTTGGCGCTGCGCCCGTCGTAGAGCGAGAGGAACAGGATGCCGAGACCCAGACCGAACGGCATGAGCACGCCGACGATCGAGTTGCGGTCGCGGGCCTTGGCGCCGAGCACGCCGATCAGGATCGCGGCTACGAGCGCTCCGCCGAGCGACCCGGCGACCACGCTGCCGCCGAACAGCAGTGCTGCCGCAGCACCGGCGAACGACAGCTCGCTGACGCCGTGCACCGCGAACGCGAGATCGCGCTGCATCACGAAGACGCCGATCAGTCCGCCGACGATGCCGAGCACGGCTCCCGCGATGATCGAGTTCGCGAGCAGGGCGACGAGCTCGCCGTAGTCCTGGAACGAGAAGACGTCGCTCCAGTCGACGGCGGGCACGATGCCGGTCATGACGGTCATGCGGCACCCCCGTGGTCGTGGTCGTGCGCGTGCTCGTGGTGCGGCTCGGCATCCGGAACGCCGACGACGACCAGCCTGTCGCCCGCCCGCAGCACGAATACGGGGGTGCCGTACAGCTCGGTGAGCACGCGGGTCTGCAGCACCTCTTCGGGGGTGCCGAGCACGAAGCGACCACCCGCGATGTAGAGGATGCGGTCGACGCGGCCCAGGATCGGATTCACGTCGTGCGTCACGAACAGCACCGCCGCGTCGCGTTCGCGGCGCTGGCGGTCGATGATGTCGGTGACCGCCAGCTGGTTCGCGAGGTCGAGGTTCGAGAGGGGCTCATCGCACAGCAGCAGCGAGGGCTCGTCGGCGAGCGCCTGACCGACGCGCAGCCGCTGCTGCTCGCCGCCCGAGAGCAGTCCGACACGGCGATCGGCGTAGTGCGAGGCTCCGACCGCCGCGAGCAGCTGATCGACCTTGGCCTTGTCGCCGCGGTGCGGGACGGGGAAGCCGAATCGACTGCCCTGCACTCCCAGCGCGACCAGGTCCCGCGCGCGCATGCTCGTGTCGGGCGCGAGAGATCGCTGCTGCGGGATGTAGCCGATGCGCCGGTTGCCCTTGCGCACAGGCTCGCCGCCGACCTCGATGGTCCCAGCCGACAGCGGCTGCAGCCCCAGGATGCTGCGCAACAGGGTGGTCTTGCCCGAGCCGGAGGGGCCGAGCACCGCGATGAACTCCCCCGGCTCGACCGTCAGATCGAGGCCCGCCCAGAGCTCGCGGTCGTCGCGGCGGAGAGCAGCACCGCGCACCTGCAGCACGGGCCCGCGCCCATGTGCGTCACCGGAAGATCCCTGGGCTGCGCCCGTGGGCCCCTGATCGTGTCGAGGGGCGCCACTCACGACTGGAGGGCGTCGGCGAGGCTCTGGATCGCGTCACTCATCCACTCAGAGTACGACGATCCGTCAGGCAGCAGCTCCGTGAACGCGACAACCGGGATTCCGGCATCCGTCGCGGCGTCCTCCACGCGCTGCGTCTCGGCACCGCCCGTCTGCGCGTTGGTGAGCACAGCCGTGACCTCGCCGCCCTCGACCTGCTGCAGCGTGGCGAGCAGAGTGGCGGGTGCCACGTCGGTGCCCTCCTCGACAGCCTCCGCGAAGCCTTCGGGAGTCACGTCGGTGAGTCCTGCCGCGGCGGCGATGTAGCCGGGGAGCGGCTCGGTGATGATGACGTTCGCGCCCGCGGCGTCTGCCTTCAGTGCCTCGAGATCGGCTTCGAAGCCCTCGAGGTCGGCGGTGATCTTCTCGGCGTTGGCGGTGAAATCGGCCTCGCCGTCGGGGTCGATCGCAGAAAGCTCGGCGGCGATCGCCTCGACCACGTGCACCATCGTGTGCGGGTCGAACCAGACGTGCTCGTTGAAGCCCTCGATGTGATCGTGACCCTCGTGACCCTCTTCGCCCTCGGCGTGCTCGTGGTCGTGGGCATCCTCCTCCGCGGCGTGCTCCTCCTCGGAGTGCTCGCCCTCGGCGGCGTGCTCGTCTTCGGAGTGCTCGTCGGCGTCGTGCCCCTCGTTGCCCGGGTAGTCGTGCGAGGACTCGACGGCCGTCACGACATGCACGTCTGCGGCGTCCTGCAGCAATGTGTCGATGAACGAGTCGTAGCCGCCGCCGTTCTCGATCACGAGGTCGGCGTCCTTGACCGTCAGGCGGTCGCGGGCCGACGCCTCGTACGAGTGCGGGTCCTGCGACGCAGAGGTGATGATCGACTCGACGTCGACCCGGTCGCCGCCGATCTGCGCCGCGAGCGACCCGTACACGTTGGTGCTCGCCACGACCTGGATCGCGGAGTCGTCGCCCTCTCCCGCGGCGGGGGCCGATGAGCATCCGGCGAGCGCGAGAGCTGCGGCGGACACGAATGCAAGGGCGAGGACGGGCTTCTTCATATTCGCAGTCTACGAGCTAATGAGAACCATTATCAAATCGGTCCCCCACCCACCTGCATGTCCCGATCACGGATGCAGGCCGAGAAACCGTGTTCTCGGCCTGCATCCGTCAAACCACCATGCAGGTGGCGCGGATCCGGCGGTCGCCGAGCGCGAAGCGCAGCGACGAGACGGAGCGTGTCAGTCGACCAGCCCCGCCGGCGCGATCCAGACCGTCGAATCCGCCGGCAGCGCACCACCCTCGACGGATCCGAGCACGACGTCCGCGGCATCCGCCCCGAGGTCGAACGGCTCGGAGCCGAAGTTCGTCACGACCTGCCACCCGTTCGGGCGAGCGAATCGCAGCACGTCGGCGCGCCCGGTCTCGATCCACTCGAGGCGCTCGCCCGTCTGCAGCACGCGCCGAAGCCGCAGAGCCTCGCGGTACAGCGACAGGGTCGACGACGGGTCCGCCTCTTCGACGTCGACCGCGTACTCGCCGAACCACTCCGGCTGCGGCAGGTGCGCCTCGCCCGAGCCGAATCCGAACGACGAACCGGATGCGGTCCACGGCAGCGGCACGCGGCACCCGTCCCGTCCGAGGCCGTCGAACACCGCGCCCCGGAAGAACGCGGGGTCCTGGCGCTGCTCGGCCGGGATCTCGGCCACCTCCTGCAGCCCGAGCTCCTCGCCCTGGTAGAGGTAGGTGCTGCCGGGCAGACCGAGCAGCAGCAGCGTCGCGGCGTGCGCGCGCTGCAAACCGCGCTCACGGTCGAGCTGGTCCTCCGGGCCGCCCGCGGCGACCCACTCGACGCCCTGCTTGACGCCCGTGCGTCCGGCCATCGGGGCGAGACCGTAGCGCGTCGCGTGACGCGTGACGTCGTGGTTCGACAGCACCCACGTGGTCGATGATCCCGTGGCATCCGACTGCGCCAGGTTGTCGCTGATAATCGTGCGGAACTGCGTCGCGTCGAAGTCGGCGACCAGCAGATCGAAGTTGAACGCCTGGCCCAGGCCCTCGGCCGAGGCGTACCGCGCCCGACGCTCCGGAGTGCTGACCCACGCCTCGGCGACGGCCGTGCGGGGCGGGTCGTACTGGTTGAACACACGGCGCCATTCGGCGTAGATCTCGTGCACGTCGTCGCGGTCGTGCAGCGGGTGATTGCCGTCGTGCGGCATGCCCTCGAGCTCGGCGCTGCTCGGCAGCGGCTCCGTGAGGTCCTTCGTCAGCATGTGCGCGACGTCGATGCGGAACCCGTCGACTCCCCGGTCCGACCAGAAGCGCAGGGTCTTCAGGAAGTCCTCGCGCACCTCGGGGTGGTCCCAGTTGAAGTCGGGCTGCTCGGGGGCGAAGCTGTGCAGGTACCACTGGCCGTCCTCGACCCGCTCCCACGCCGATCCGCCGAAGGCGGCGGTCCAGTCGGTCGGCGGCTCCGAGCCGTCCGGGCCCGATCCTTCGCGGAAGATGTACCGCTCCCGGGCGGCCGAGCCGCGGCCTGCGGCGAGCGCCTCCTGGAACCACTCGTGCAGGTCGGACGAGTGGTTCGGCACGATGTCGACCACGACGCGGATGCCGCGCTCGTGCAGTGCGGCGACCATCTCGTCGAAGTCCTCGAGCGTGCCCAGGCGCGGGTCGACATTGCGGTAGTCGGCCACGTCGTATCCGCCGTCGGCCAGCGCGGAGGGGTAGAACGGGCTGAGCCAGACCGCGTCGATGCCGAGGTCGCGCAGGTAGTCGGCGCGAGAGACGATGCCGGGGATGTCTCCCAGTCCGTCGCCGTTCGCGTCGGCGAAGCTGCGGGGGTAGATCTGGTAGACGGCGGCCTGTCGCCACCATGCGGCCGTCGTGTCGTCGTGGGTCTCGTCGCGGGTCTCGGTGAGAAGCGCATCGGTCATGAGGGGTGTTGCTCCTTCTTGTTGCGGTCTGGTGTGGGCGGCGTTTCGTCTCGGGCGGCTCCGCCGGCCTCGCTCAACGACCGGGTTGCTGGTCGTTGAGCGAGCGAAGCGAGACGAAACGCAGGTGTCAGCCCTTGACGGCTCCCTGGGTGACGCCCTCCATGACGAAGCGCTGCGTGAACAGGTAGGCCAGGATCGCCGGGGCCATCGCCATCAGGTATGAGGCGAACGACACGTTGTAGTTGTTGCTGAACTGGGTCTGGAACAGGTTCTGCCGCACCGGGAGGGTCTGCATCGCGGGATCCGAGATGATCAGCGACGGCATCATGAAGTCGTTCCACGCGTACAGGAACGCGAAGATGCCTACTGTGGCGCTCATGGGTGCGAGCAGCGGGAAGATCAGCTGCCAGAACGTCTGCCAGGTCGAGGCGCCGTCGATGCGCGCGCTCTCCTCGAGCTCGAGCGGGATCGACCTCAGGAACGCCGTGAACAGCAGCACGCTGAAGCTCAGCTGGAACATCGTGGCGAGGAGGATCACGCCGAACGGGTTGTCGAGCCCGGCCCAGCCGGTCAGCTGGATCTGCGGCAGCGCGACCACGGGGAACGGGATGAACATCGCGGCGAGCAGGTAGAAGAACGACCAACGGAAGAGGCGGTGGTCCCAGTTGCGCACGATCGCGTACGACGCGAACGCGGCGAGAACGATGGTCGCGATCACGGTGCCCGCCGTGACGAGCAGGGAGATCGCGGCGCCGACTGGGAACTTCGTGAGGTTCCAGGCCTCGACGAACCCGTCGATGCTGAACGGGGCCGGCAGCGAGAACGCGTTGCCGTCGACCGCCTGTCCGGTGGTCTTGAAGGCCATCGACAGGGTGACGTACAGCGGCAGCAGCACGGTCACGGCGGCCAGGATCAGGATGATCGTGCCCGACCAGTTGACGCGCTCCATGCGAACGCGCGGCTTCTTGCCCGAGGCGGGGATGGTGGTGAGTGTCTGCGTCGACATCAGAGTGCGTTCCTTCCGCGGGTCAGCGAGAGCTGCAGCAGGGAGATGAGCACCGCGACGATGAAGAAGATCGTGGCGTTGGCCATCTGGTAGGCGTAGTCGCCGCCGTTGAAGCCCGCGATGATCGTCATCGCGACGCTGCGGGTGGAGGTGCCGGGCCCGCCGTTGGTGAGGCCGACGATGATGTCGTAGGCGTTGAGGAATCCCTTGAACCCGAGGATCACGTTGATCACGACGTAGCCGGCGACCAGCGGGATCGTGATGCGGGTGAGCTGCTGCGTCTTGCTCGCGCCGTCGATGCTCGCCGCCTCGTACACCTCGCCGGGGACAGACAGGAGTCCCGCGATGTAGATCAGCAGCGCACCGGGCACGGCCTGCCAGGCGGTCACGATGACGATCGCGACCCAGGCGAGATCGGGGTTGGCCAGCAGGCTGGTCTCGAGCCACGGGATGCCGGCGGCGGCGCCCGCGGCGGGGAGGGAGTTGGAGAACAGGAAGTTGAAGACGTAGGCGATGATGATGCCCGAGATCACCATCGGGATCACGAAGATCGTGCGCAGCCCGGTCTTGAAGCGGATGCGGGAGGTCAGACCGACCGCCAGCAGGAAGGCGATCACGTTGACGACGATCACCGTCGCGATCGAGAAGCCGAACGTGAAGAGGTAGCTCTGCAGGATCGCGGGATCGCTGAACATCGCGATGTAGTTCGTCAGCCCGTTGAAACTCCACTCTCCGATGCCGATCGAGTCGGTGAAGCTGAAGAAGATGCCCATGACCGCCGGCACCGTGATGGCGAGCGTGAAGATGATGAGGGTGGGGACCAGGAAGAAGTAGTAGATCGGCTCGACGCGACCCTTGCGTCGCCGGAGCGTGCGTCCTTGCCCCGTGACGATCGACGTCGTATCGGTGGTCGGGCTGTTCGGCCTCGTGGCGTTCGAGGTGGCGGTGGTGCTCACGGTGCGGACTCCTCTGTCTCGCCGGCGGCCGCATCGTTGGACTTGGGGATGGGTGCGCGGAAGGCGATGCGTGCCCAGTCCGCGTCCATCGTGCGCAGCGTCGAGGTCGTCGACGCCCCCAGGGCCATCGCCTGGGCGTAGTTCATGACCGGAATGGTCTTGGGCACGAGCACCGAGGGGCCCTGATAGATCTGCCCGTCCTCGTAGTACTCGATCATCCCCTCGATACGGGGATCGTCGGGTGCGGCGGCATCCTTCGTGGGAGTGAATCCGAGCTGCGAGGCGTTGTAAGCCTCGATGTTCTCGGGCAGATACAGGTATTCGAGGAACTTCTTGGCCGCCTCCTGATGATTCGACCCCTCCGGGATCATGGCGCCCAGGTCCATGTTGACGCGCACTCCGAGGTCGTCGGGGTCGTCGGTCATGGGCAGCGGGAACGTACCGAGGTCGAGGTCGGGCGCGGTCTTCGCGATCTCGCTGAACGCCCACGGCCCCTGCATGTACATCGCGGCCTCGCCCTTCGAGAACGCCAGGTTGCCGTCGCCGTACCCGCGGCTCGCAGCATCCTCGTTGGTGTACTCGTTCGCGAGCTGCATCATCTGCTCCATGGGCCCCGCGAAGTCCTTCTCGAACGAGACGGGCGAGTCGGGGCCGACGGCCGCGCCCTCGTCCGCCATCTGGTCGAAGAACTCGATCGTGTCGAGCGAGCCGCCGATGCTGTAGTCGTACCAGCCCTGGCCGACTGTCCAGTCGTCCTTGAAGGTCGCGTAGAACGGGTCGATGCCCGCCTCCTTGAGCTGGTCGCACACGGCGATCAGCTCGTCCCACGTCTGCGGCACCTCGAGCCCCTGGGCCTCGAAGATCTCCTTGTTGTAGATCACCGACGCGGCCATCACCGAGTACGGGAGGGCACTGGTGCGGCCCTCGCACGATCCGTACTGGTCCATCAGAGGCTGCAGGTCGTCACGCACGGATGCCGCGGCATCGGTGTCGGAGAGATCGATGAGCGTGCAGCGCTGCACGAAGCGCGCGATCTCGTAGTTGTAGTTGCCGAGGATGAGGTCGGGCGGGTTGCCCCGCACGAAACTCGCCGAGATGACGTCGGGCCCCGAGGTGTCGATCTCCACGCGCACGTCGCTCTGCGAGGAGTTGAACTCGGAGACGAGATCGGTCATGAAGGCGATCGCCTCACGCTTGTTGAACGTGAAGCGTATGGTCTCGGCGCCGCTGCCGGGGGCGCACGCGGTGAGGGCCGAGCCGACGAGCGCGAGGGCCATCGCTGCACCCGCCACTCGCGCGACGGAGGGGGATTTCACAGACACCGTTGTCCTTTCGTCCTGTAGATCCGCAGACTAAATCTAGTGAGCGAATTTACTTCGATGAAGGGTACTCTCTCATCTGGACGAGAGTGAGGTCAAGACCTGTGACAGAAGCCTCCGCAGGCCTCGGCACCGGGCGGGCGAGCGTCGGCGCCGTCCTCGACTTCGCCTGGACGGCCGGCGAGTTCACCGCGACCGAGGTCATGGCGAGCGCGTCGATGACCCGCTCCACCGCGATCGACGCGATCGACACGCTCCTCAGGGCCGGCGTGCTGTGCGAACTGCCCAACGCGAGAGCCGCGGGCAGCTACCGCGCGGGCCGACCCGCGCGGCGCTTCCGCTTCGCGTCCGACCTCGGCGTGGTGATCGGCGTGGATGCCGGTGACAACCACCTCGCCGTCACGGTCGCCGATCTGCTCGATCGCACGCTCGTGCACCACCGCACCGACATCGACTCGACCCAGTCGGCGGCCGCCCGCCGTGCGACGATCCTCGACCAGATGCAGCAGGCGCTCGCCGAGGCCGACGTCTCACGCGAGGCGATCCTGGCGATCTGCGTGGGCGTCGCGGCGCCCGTGAACCGCGCGGGCATCTCTCCCCCGCATCCCGACGGATTCTGGGAGCGCACGAACCCGGGCCTCGCCGACGCCCTGGCCGACTGGGCGCCCGCGGTCGAGATCAAGAACGACGCCCAGCTCGCCGCGATCGCCGAGGGCTCGGTGGGGGCGGCGGTCGGATGCCGGGACTACGTCGCCCTGCTCGCGGGCGAACGCTTCGGCGGGGGTGTCGTCGTCGACGGACACGTTCTGCACGGCGCGCACGGCGGCGTGGGCGAGGGCATCGTGTTCGACCACATCGTGGGCGTCGGATCGGCCTTCGGACTCAGCTACGCCCTGCAGGACGAGGTGCGTGCAGCGGTCGCGAGCGCCGAGATCACCGCGGACTCGGCGATCGGCCGGCTCGCCGCGGACGACCGAGTGGATCCGCGGATCGTGCTGACCGCGGCAGCCGCGGGCGACCCCGAGGCGCTGCTCGCGACCTCGCGCGTCGGGGCCACGCTCGCACGCGTCGTCGGCGTGCTCGGCAGCATGTACGACCCCACTCGGGTCATCGTGTGCGGGGCGGTCGCCGAGAGCGTCGCTCCGGTGGTGACGGCTGCGCGCGAGGTGCTGCCGACCGAGCTGCATCTGCCGGCACCCGAGATCCTGGCCTCATCGCTCGGCGCCGAGGTCGTCTCGATCGGAGCCGTCACGACCGCGCGCCGCGCCGCGCGCGAGATCGCCGTGCCGCTTCTGGCGGAGCGACGCCTCAGCGCGGTGAGCTGACGCG
>NZ_CAUQVQ010000077.1:0-11750 GCF_963521645.1 uncultured Microbacterium sp.
GTCCTCGCTCGGCGACCGGGAGGGTCGGCTCCGCCGTCCTCGCTCGGCGACCGGGAGGGTCGGCTCCGCCGTCCTCGCTCGGCGACCGGGTGGGTCGGGGGCTACTCGGTCCAGATCTCGGGCTGGGAGTCGGGCACGGGCTCTTCGAGCGGCACCACGAGCACAGACCGGTGCTGCCGATGCGCCAGGCGTGCGGCGACCGATCCGGTGAAGAACTCGCGGATCGACTCCCCGATGCCGCGCTTGCGCGTTCCGACCACGATGAGCTGAGCGTCGAGCTTGTTCGCGAGCTGCTTGATCGCGAGGGCGGGGTCGCCCACGAGCTGGCGAGCCGTCCAGGTGATGCCCGTGCCGTCGAGGGCCGCCGCCGCCTCAGCCTGCACGGCCTCGAACTCGGCAGCGCCCGCGTCGAGGTTCATGTCGATGGGCGCCGAGTGCACGTATCCGTCGGGATCCTCGTAGGTCACGAAGCGCGTGACGTCGACGTGGGCCACCACGAGCGGCACGCGCAGCAGCCGGGCGAAGCGCGCCGCTTCATGGATGACGTGGTCCGACTGACCGGGCTGCATCCCGACGATCACGGCTTTCTGCAACGTGGCGTTCTGTGCCGCCTCGTCGGAGTGCGTGGAGGTGTTCTCGGTCATGATGATCGCTCCCTTCACCGGCCCGGCGTCGGCCGTGGCCGTCTAGCCGCGTGCTATTCTGAATGCTACTCTTACCGGCCTTGAGCCGGTGTCGTGAATGCATCGGGCGCCCAGCTGCCCGCAGCTCAACTCGTGAGGGGGTCTCAGGCATGGGCCGTGGCCGTCAAAAGGCGAAACACACCAAGATCGCCCGCGAACTGAAGTCATTCAGTCCGTCGGTGAACTACTCGGCGCTCGAGCGCGAGCTCGCGCACCCGAGCGACTCGGAAGACGCATACGTCGACAAGTGGGCCGACGAGTATGCAGACGAAGACGAGGACGAACTCGAAAAGGCCTGACCGCCGTTTCGCTCGTCGTCGAATCCCCCGTGCGCCGCACGGGGGTTTCGTCGTGTCCGGAATGCCGGGGCGCCGCGATCCCCGTTCGTGAGCGCGATTCCTGAGTTCGAGCTCGCTGCTGCGAGACTCTTTTCATGGCTCGCGTCGTCTCTCTCTATCGGCACCCGATCAAGGGGCTCACCCCGGAATCCGTGGACTCGGTCACGGTGCAGCCCGATGGTCGCATCGCCGGTGACCGGGTGCTCGCGTTCCGTTTCGCGGACGCCGCAGTGCCCGAGGTCCGCGACGGAATCGACCACTGGCCGAAGGCGAAGGGGCTGTCGCTGCAGGACTTCCCCTCCCTCGCGACTCTGCAGACGACCTACGACGACGAGCGACAGCGGGTGCGGATCGATGTCGGCGGATCCCCCCTCGTCGAGGCGGGACTCGACGACTCGGGCCGCGCCCGACTCTCCGAGGCCGTCACGGAGTTCGTCCTGACCACGCCCGAAGGCCGCCGCCTGCAGCGTCCGGGCAGACTGCCGCTGATCGTGGTCGGCGACGGGACCACCTCGAGGTTCCAGGATCGCGCGCGCGGATACGTGTCGGTGCACAGCCGAGCCAGCGTGAGCGCGCTCGGCGACGCCCTCGGCGCCGGCATCGACGACCGCCGCTTCCGTTCGAACGTCGTGATCGACGACGCCGCCGCGTGGTCCGAACTCGACTGGAGCGGGCCGGTGACCGTCGGGCAGATCGTCTTCGAAGCGGCCGGCGTGATCGTGCGCTGCCTCGCGACGCATGCCAACCCCGACACCGGAGTTCGCGATGCCAAGGTGCTGACCACGCTCACGTCGTCGTTCGATCAGGACGAGCCCACTCTCGGCCGCCTGCTGCTTCCCGGCGGCGGCGGCACGCACGCACGCGGCGAGTGGTCGGGCGGCGTCATCAGGATCGGCGACGAGGTGCACACCCGCGTCGCATGACGCGCGGAGGGCGACTCGGGTCGGCGACGGCTCGCGTCACCAGCGACCGTGCCGGCGCTCCCAGTCCTCTTCGATCGTGCGTCGGCGGCCTGCGACCCAGCCCGCCGGGATCACGGCGATCAGAACCCCCACCAGGAGCCACAGCGGGATCTGCCAGCTGTCGGTCATGTCGTGCAGCAGACCAATCAGGAGCGGGAACACTGCAGCGACCGCGTATCCGATGCTCTGCACGAAGCCGCTCAACGCGACCGCGCTCTCGGGCGTGCGGGCACGGATGCTGAGCAGCACCAGCGCCAGCGGGAAGAGGCCCGGCGCGAGGCCGTAGAAGACGACCCACAGGGGCAGACCCACCGTCGGGAGGAACAGGAACCCGAGGAGCCCGATCAGGCCGCACGCGATCGAGATGAAGAACACGGGGCGAGTGGCCTGGAAGCGGACGATGAGGACGGGCACGAGCAGCGAGCACGGCAGTCCCATGAGCCCGAACAGGGACAGCAGCAGTCCCGCGTTCGCCGGCGTGACTCCGCCCACGTCGATCATGATCGAGGGCAGCCAGGCGAACGAGACGTACGCCAGCGTCGACGACGCCGCGAACACGAGCGCGATCGACCAGGCCATCGGCAGGCGCCACAGACGCCCGAACACCTGCGGATTGGCGGGCGTGGTGGCGATCGGACCGGTGGCGACGGATGCGGCGTCGTATTCGTCGCGACCGCCTCCGGGCGCAGAGGGGTCGGTGCGCGCGGGCGGGGCGGCGGCCGCCACGGCATCCGCGCGACTGGTGATCAGCATCGTCACCCACGGCACCAGGGCGATCGCCGCGAACACGCCCCACAGCCCCAGCGACACCCGCCAGCCGGCGGAGTCGGCGATCGGCACCGCGACCAACGGCGGCACGAATGTCGACACCGCCATGGTCGTCGAGTAGACCGTCATCATCAGGCCGAGGCGGTCGGGGAAGTACTTCTTCACGAGCGGCGGCAGCAGCACGTTCCCCGAGCCGACGCCCGCGAAGACCACGGCCGTCGCGGCGAGCAGCGACGTGGAGTCGCCCGCGAGGCTGCGCAGAAGCAGCCCGGCGGCGATCAGCGCGATCGCGACCACGGCCACGCGCTCCAGTCCGAAGCGCCTCTCGAACAGCGGCGTCAGCAGACCGAAGACGGCGAAGCACACCGGCGGCGCTGCGCCGATGAGGCCCACGACCACCGAGGAGACCGCGAAGTCGTCGGCGACATGATCGAGCACGGGAGACAGGGAGGCCACCGCGGAGCGCAGCGAGAACGCGACCAGCACGATGCCGACCAGTGCGAGCGCACGGCCCCGCCAGAGCGGCTGCGCACCCGAGGTCACGAGGTCTGCGACCCCTCCACCCACGCGAGGTACTCGTCCGTGACGGTTCCGGTGACATACCGACCGTCGAAGCAGCTCATGTCGAGGTCGCTGAGCACCGATCCCTCGGTGATCGCATCCTTGAGGTCGTCGACCTCCTGATAGACCAGGTGGTCGCACCCCAGCTCCTGGGCGATCTCGGGGATCGTGCGGCCGTGCGCGATGAGCTCGTGGCGCGAGGGCATGTTGATCCCGTAGACATGCGGATGCCGCACGGGCGGCGCCGCGGAGGCGAACGTGACCGAGGTCGCGCCCGCGTCACGGGCCATCTGGATGATCTGCTTCGAGGTGGTGCCGCGCACGATCGAGTCGTCGATGAGCAGCACGTTCTTGCCCTGGAACTCGGTCGACATCGCGTTGAGCTTCTGTCGCACGCTCTTCTTGCGCACGGCCTGGCCGGGCATGATGAAGGTGCGGCCCACGTAGCGGTTCTTGTAGAAGCCCTCGCGGTACTCGATGCCGAGCTTGCGCGCGACCTCCATGGCCGCAGGACGAGCCGAGTCGGGGATCGGCATCACGACGTCGATCTTGTCCATCGGCACGTGCTTGGCGATCGTGTCGGCGAGCTTGTCGCCCATGCGCAGGCGCGACTCGTAGACCGAGACGCCGTTCATGACCGAGTCGGGTCGGGCCAGATAGACGTACTCGAACGCGCACGGCGCGAGCACCGCATCCTTCGCGCACTGCCTGCTGTGCAGCTCGCCCTCGTTCGTGATGAAGATCGCCTCGCCGGGCTCGACCTCGCGCACGACCTCGTAATCGGCGTTCTCGAGCACGAGCGACTCGCTCGCGACGACCCACTCGTCCCGGCCCTCGGCCCCCGGGACGGTCGACGGGCGGCGCCCGAGGATCAGGGGGCGGATGCCGAACGGGTCGCGGAACGCGAGCAGACCGTATCCGGCGATCACCGCGATGACCGCGTAGGCGCCTTCGATGCGCTCATGAGTGCGCTCGACGGCCTCGAAGATGCGCTCGGCGTCGAGGTCGACGGTCGAGGTGGTGTTCTGCAGTTCGCCCGCGAGCACGTTGAGCAGCAGCTCGGTGTCGCTCGACGAGTTCAGGTGACGACGGTCGCGCTGGGCCATGTCGGCCGTGAGCTCGCGCGTGTTCGTGAGGTTGCCGTTGTGGATGAGGATGATGCCGTACGGCGCGTTCACGTAGAACGGCTGCATCTCCTCCTCGTTCGAGGCCGTGCCCTTCGTGGCGTAGCGCACGTGACCGAGACCGACGTTGCCGAGCAGCCCCCGCATGTCACGCGTGCGGAACGCCTCGCGGACCATACCCTGCGCCTTGGCGTTGTGCATCACGCCGTTCGCCTCGGCGGTCGCGATGCCCGTCGCATCCTGGCCGCGATGCTGCAGCAGCAGGAGTGCGTCGTAGATGTCCTGATTGACCGGGGCAGAGCCCACCATTCCGACGATGCCGCACATGGGCTCTTACTTCGCTCCGTCCGCGTAGGCGCCGACCAGGCGCACCGCTCCACCGTCGACGCCCTTGGCGCCCTGTTCGAACTCTCCCGCCGGCCGCGCACCGAAGCCCACGGTGCCGACCTGCCATGCGGGCATGCCGTCTGCTGCGAGCGCCGCGATGGCGGCGTCCTTCTTGTCGGCTGCGACGATCGCCAGGAATCCGACGCCGAGGTTCCAGGTGCCCTCGGCGGATTCCAGCGTCGACCCCGCGATGTCGCTGAGCACGCGGAAGACCGGGCTCGGCGACCACGTGCTGCGGTCGACCTCTGCCCAGCTGCCCTGCGGGAGGACGCGCGCGAGGTTGGCCGCGATGCCGCCGCCGGTGACGTGGCTGAGCGAGTGGACGCCGCCGCCCAGCTGCTCGATCAGGCGCAGCAGCGGAAGAGTGTAGAGACGCGTGGGCTCGAGCAGCGCCTCGCCCCAGGTCGTGCCGAAGTCGGCGGCGTTGTCGCCGTAGCCGATTCCGGCGTTCGTGACGATGTGGCGCACGAGCGAGTAGCCGTTGGAGTGCAGACCGCTCGACTCGACCGCGATCACGACGTCGCCGTCCTGCACGCGCTCTGCTCCGAGGATGCCGTCGGCCTCGACGACACCGGTCGCAGCCCCTGCCACGTCGTAGTCGCGCGCACCGAGGAGGCCGGGGTGCTCGGCGGTCTCGCCGCCGATGAGCGCCGTACCGGTCGCGGTGCACGCTTCGGCGATGCCGCGCACGATGTCGGCGATGCGCTGCGGGAAGACCTTGCCGCACGCGATGTAGTCGGTCATGAACAGCGGCTTCGCGCCGACCACGACGATGTCGTCGACGACCATGCCGACCAGGTCCTGACCGATCGTGTCGTGCTTGTCGATGGCCTGCGCGATCGCGACCTTCGTGCCGACGCCGTCTGTGCTGGTCGCGAGCAGCGGGCGCCGGAAGTCGCGCAGAGCGCTCGCATCGAACAGTCCGGCGAAGCCGCCGACACCGCCCAGCACTTCAGGGCCGTGCGTCGCGCGCACGGAGGACTTCATCAGCTCGACGGCGAGATCGCCTGCAGCGGTATCGACGCCGGCTTCGGAATAGGGATTGGTGGGGGAGGCAGCCACCCTCCCAGCCTACCGCCCGACAGGCGCCCGGGCTCACCAGGAGTCCTCGCCCGATCCGTGGACAGATCAGCGCGGGCGGAGCAAACTGGCCCTGCGACACGACTCTCCGGAGGTGCCATGACCGATCGTCCGACGACAGCCGCTTCCCACACATCCGACCCGACGCCGCTGCGCCACGGCACGAGGCGTCTCGCCTCGATCGCCGACTCGATCGGACGGATGGGGCAGACCAGGCTCGGAGCGCTCCTGCTGCTGCTCGCGACCGTCATCGCGATCGTCTGGGCGAACGTCGCCTCGCAGTCGTACCACGGGTTCTGGGAGACGCACACGACCGTGAGCGTCGGCGACCTCGAACTCGACTTCACCCTGCACGCCCTCGTCAACGACGCCCTGATGGCGATCTTCTTCTTCACGGTCGGGCTCGAGGTGCGGCGCGAGTTCGCGATCGGCGAGCTCACCAGCTGGTCGCGCGCGGTGGTCCCCGTGGTGGCGGCCGTCGCCGGGCTCGCGCTCCCCGCCGTGCTGTTCGTGCTCATCGCGGGCCCCGCCGGCTACGGAGCGGCCTGGGGCGTCGTGATCTCCACCGACACCGCCTTCCTCGTCGGCGCTCTCGCGCTGATCGGTCCGCGCGGGTCCGGCCGCCTGCGGGTGTTCCTGCTCGCGCTCGCGGTCGTCGACGACATCGGCGCCCTGAGCATCATCGCGCTCGTCTACACCGACTCCTTCACGCCGATGCCGCTGCTCGTCGCCGCGGCCGGTCTGGCCGGCATCTACCTCGTGCGCTACCTGAAGAGCGGCCGGGGTCCCATCTACGCGACCCTCGCGATCATCGTCTGGCTCGCCTTCGCGATGTCCGGCGTGCACCCCACTCTCGCCGGCGTCGCCATCGCGCTGCTGGTGCCCGTGTATCGCCCCGACCGCCGCGACGTCGAGCACGCCCTCGAACTCGCACGCACTTTCCGCCAATCCCCCAGCACCGAGTACGCACGGGCGGCCGCCAACAGCCTGCGGGAGTCGATCTCGATCAACGAGCGCCTGCAGACCGCCTACGCGCCCTACGTCGCCTACGTCATCCTCCCCCTGTTCGCCCTCGCCAACGCCGGCGTAACCATCAACGGCGAGATCCTCGCCGCCGCCGCGCAGTCACCGCTGACCTGGGGCATCGTCGTCGGGCTCGTGGTCGGCAAGCTCGTCGGCATCTGGGGATCGACCGCGATCCTGCGCGCGCTCCGGCTCGGCGAATTCGGCCCAGGGCTCACGCAGGGGCGCATCGGCGGCGGTGCCGCTCTCGCGGGCATCGGCTTCACGATCTCGCTCTTCATCATCGATCTCGCCATCGACGACCCCGACGCGCAGAACGAGGCGCGCGTGGGCGTGCTCGCGGCATCCGTCATCGCGCTCGCCCTGGGCGTCGTTCTCTTCCGGATCTCGGATCGCCGGCATCCCGAGGCCGATGCGGGGCAGCGGCTCGTGCGTCCGGTCGACCCGCGCCGCGACCACATCTTCGGCCCGGTGGACGCGCCGTACACGATCGTCGAGTACGGCGACTTCCAGTGCGGCTTCTGCCTCAAGGCGACGGGGTCGGTGCACGAGGTGCTCGACGAGCTCGGTCCGCAGCTGCGCTACGTGTGGCGGCACGCTCCGCTCACGCAGCAGCATCCGAACGCCCTCGCGGCAGCAGAGGCGTCGGAGGCAGCCGCGAAGCAGGGCAGGTTCTTCGAGTTCGAGCGCGGGCTGTTCGCCGATCAGGACCGGCAGCTCCCGTCGGACATCATCCGGCTCGCGGCTTCGCTCGGACTCGACGTCGACCGGTTCGAACGCGACCTGACCGCCCCCGATGTCGCATCGCGGGTGCGCGACGACATGCTCGACGCCGAGGCGACGAACATCACCTCGGTCCCCACACTCTTCATCAACGGCCGTCGGCACACGGGCCCCTACGACGCGCAGTCGCTCATCCGGGCGCTGCGCGCGGAGGCGCCCGAGACCACTCCCCTGGGCACCGGAGGAAACTGACATGGATCCAGAGCACGCGCAGTCGGTCGAGTCCGACCCGGTCATGTCGCCGACGCTGACCGACGAGCAGTGGGAGCGGCTCGTCGCCGCCGGGACCCCGGAGGACGTCGCGGTGGGCGACTACGTGTTCCGCACGGGCGAGGCGGGATACGACCTCATCGTGATCGAATCGGGAGAGGTCGAGATCGTCCGCGACGCCCTGCGCTGGGTCGACGAGGTCGTGATCACCACGATGGGGCCGCGCACGTTCGCCGGCGAGCTGGGGCTGCTCAACGGCCAGGGCGCGTTCCTCTCCGCCCGCGTCACGGCGGCGGGGCGCGTGCACCGGGTCACACGGGCCGGGCTGCGCGCGCTCATGAACGAGGACGACGCACTGTGCGACCTCATCCTGCATGCACTGTGGGCCCGACGGGAGTCGTTGCGCGCCGGACCGGCCGCCATGACGCTGAAGTTCGTCGGCACGACGACCTCGAGCGACTTCCTGGCGCTGCGTCGCTTCGCCGAGCGCCTCGATCTCGTGCACAAGGCCGTGGCGCTGCCGCCCGACGAGCTCGGCCCGCTCGACACGCATGAGATCACCCTCGACGACCTCCCCGTCGCGTTCGTGCAGGGCGAGCCTCTGAAGCGGGCGACACCCGGGCTCGTCGCCGAGCGGCTCGGCCTCAGCTACCACGCGCAGGGCGACGAGATCGTCGACCTCGTCGTCGTGGGCGGAGGGCCCGCCGGGCTCGCGGCGGCGATCTATGGGGCCTCGGAAGGTCTGAGCACGGTGCTCCTGGACGCCGTGGCGCCGGGCGGGCAGGCCGCGGCGACCTCGCGCATCGAGAACTTCCTCGGGTTCCCGTTCGGCGTGAGCGGCGGCGACCTCATCGGGCAGGCGATCCTGCAGGCGCTCAAGTTCGGCGTGCGGGTCTACGCCCCCTGCGAGGCCGTGGCGCTCACCCGCATCGCACCCGATCTGCTCGACGTCGCGCTCTCGGACGGACGTCTGATCCGGGCGCGCAGCGTGATCGTCACCTCGGGAGCCGCCTATCGCAAGCTCGATCTGGACCGGTGGCAGGACTTCGAACGCTCCGGCGTCTACTACGCGGCGACGCCCCTCGAACTCCGCCAGGTGCAGGGCAAACCGGTCGTGGTCGTCGGCGGTGCGAACTCGGCGGGACAGGCGGCCCTCTACCTCGCCGCACACGGCTCGCCCGTGCACCTCGTGGTGCGGGGAGACGACCTCGGCTCCCGCATGTCGAGCTATCTGGCCGATCGCCTGGCGGACGACCCTCGCGTGCGCGTGCACACCGCCTCGAACGTCGTCGGGCTCGACGGCGACGGCACGCTGAGATCCGTGCGCATCGACAGCGTCGGCGAGGTCGACGCCCGCGGGCTGTTCTGCTTCATCGGGGCGACGCCGGCCACATCGTGGCTGCCGGCACTCGACCGCGACGACGAGGGCTTCATCCGCACGGGCACCGACGTCGGCGTGCAGACCCTCGACCAGTGGCAGGGCCTCGGTCGCGAACCTCTGCCCTTCGAGACGTCTGCCCCGCGGGTCTTCGCCGCGGGTGATGTGCGGCGCGGATCGATGAAGCGGGTCGCCGCCGCCGTCGGCGAAGGGTCCAGCGCTGTGGCGTCCGTCCACCGCGCCCTGGCGTTCTGAGAGGAGACATCATGACCGACATCGACACGAATGCCGCTCCGTCGGGCACCGGGTGCGTCGAATGCGACGAGCTCGGCGGGTTCTGGGTGCACCTGCGGCGCTGCGCCGCCTGCGGCCACGTCGGCTGCTGCGACACCTCGCCCGGCCAGCACGCCACGGCGCACTTCCGCGCCACGGGACATCGGCTCATCCAGAGCTTCGAGCCCGGCGAGGACTGGTACTGGGACTACGTCGAGGAGGCCGTCGTCGACGGTCCCGAGCTGGCGCCGCCGCGGAGTCACCCCGCCGATCAGCCCGCACCGGGGCCCGCCGGTCGCGTCCCCGACGACTGGCAGGACCTGATCCATCGGTGAGGGATCAGTCCCGTCGCACCAGGCAGGCGGGCCGTGTCGGCGATCGGCACTGCCGCGATGACACGAGGGTCTCCTACGATGGGGCCATGGCCGACAAGCCGCAGTGGTTGATCCGCGAGGATGCGAGCGTTCCGGTGCTCGTCGCGCTCGCACTGCGGCAATCGCTCGGCATCCGCGCGCCGGAAGACCTTCCCAGCCTGCGCGATCTGCCCGTGCGAGCGCCGGATGCCGTCGAGGTGACGCCCGAGCTCGAGAAGCAGTGGCGCGACTACTGGGACATGACGATCGAGCCGCGCGCGCACCCCTCGGACGTGCCTCTCGAACTGATCGACGGTTTCGACACACTGGTGGCGCTGCCGGCATCCGGGGCGGAACAGCTGGCCGAGGCGATCGTGCCCCATGCGGCATCCGCCCTGCACTTCGCCCGCGTCGCGCACGACCGCTATGTGTCGTCGATCCGCAGCTCGATCGCGACCCGTTCGGGGGGCGGCACGATCGGCGGCGAGGCGTACCGCGCCTACGCCAGCGCGATCGCGGAGTTCGAGCGCGACGTCGGCCGTCGTGCTCACTCGTTCGAACTGAACGTGCAGGTACTGCCGTTCTCACAGCGCGGCATCTGGTGGGTCGGCGCGCTGACGGTGGCCGTGACCGACGGACTCCGCCGCGATGTGGTCTCGTTCGACGCGGCGATCCGGCCGATCATCGCCGAACTGGCCTGACCGCGGAGCTGAGCCGCCGGCGTCAGTCGTTCGTGATGATGGTCTCGTGCTCGACCCGCACGACGTGATCGTGGCGACGGGACGTGCGCTCGAGGATCAGCGCGACGACGCTGGCGAGAGCGACGCCGATCGGCACCGTCCACAGCAGCAGGAATCCGAAGACCTGACCGGGAGGGTAGACGACGTTCACGGCCTCCGAGGGCTCGTAGCTGCCGATCATCGTCAGGATGCCCGCGGCGATGACCCCGAGAACGACCCCGATCCCCATGAACACGCCGAATCGCGGCACGCGACGAACGGTCGCGTCGATCGTCTCGGAGGAATCGTGGGAGGACATGCCCCCATTCTCCCACCGTTGACTGTGGGGCGCATGCGAATCCGGGCGAGAATGCCCGATCACGGACGCAGCGGCAGGACGTCGGCGAGATCGGCCCGCGTGCCCGAGGCCTGCACCCGGCCGGATGCCGCGGCATCGGCCCAGTGCTCGGCCCCCGTCGCGACGGCGATCCACGTGGCGGCGTCCATCTCGACCACGTTGGGAGGAGTGCCGCGCGTATGTCGCGGCCCCTGGATCACCTGCACGGCGCCGAACGGCGGCACACGCACCTCGACGCTGTTGCCGGGGGCCTTCTCGTCGAGCAGCTGCAGAAGATAGCGCACGCTGGTCGCGAGCACGGTGCGCTGCGGCTTCTCTCCGGCGGTCTCGGCGGCACGCACCGCGTCGAGAGCGGCGCGACCGTCGACGATGTCGATCTTGCGGGATGCCATGCTGCCCAGAGTACGCCGGACCGACCACACGGCTGACGACGGGCATAGGCTCGAGTCGATGAGCCAGAATCCCGACACACTGCACGGCGCGCGCACCCAGCTGGTCGCCGCGGCCCGGCGCAGCGAGGGCTGGGCACGACCGTTCCCGCCGGTCGTCGGCACTGCTCATCCGGCATCCGTGCTCGTGCTGTTCGGGCGGCTCGACAGCGTCCCCGCGCGAACCGACTCGGCGACCATGGCGGCCGACCTCGACGTGCTGTTGCAGCGCCGGGCGGCCACTCTCTCGTCGCACCCCGGTCAGGTGTCGTTCCCGGGTGGCCGCGCCGAGACCGCCGATGCCGACGCGGTCGCCACCGCG
>NZ_CAUQVQ010000078.1:0-11694 GCF_963521645.1 uncultured Microbacterium sp.
CCAGTTGGGTTCCGACGGCGGTCGGGGGGGTTTGCGGGGCCACCCCCCCCCCCCGCCCCGCTGCCCTCCCGGCCGCGACTCCCCCCCCCGCTCATCCCCCCTGGGGCCCTTCTCCATGTCCGGCGCCGGACGCCGCTCGATCACCAGATCTCGATCTCGATCCGGTCTTCCGAGACGGTCGCATCCCCGCGCAACGACCACGATTCGGTGCGGTAGGTCTCGGTCCTCGGCGCACCGTCCTGGCCCGTCCCCGTGACCGTCGCCACGAGCACGCCTCCGTCGGCGACGAAACCCGCGTCCGTGAGTGTCAGCACGGGCATCCGTTCGATCCGGAAGCGCACCTCCTCGACGGCCGCGAACTCCGTGCCCCAGGGGATCCGGATGCCGCACCCCTCGGGCATGGTCCCCGCGAGCGCCGGATCGGCCGTGCAGTCCTCGAGCAGCTCCTCGAGCTGCACCTGCGCGGCCTGCCGGGGATCCTGCGAGGGCGTCGAGAGAGCGGTCTCGGCGGGGGAGGAGCCCTCGGGTGCACGGATGCTCGACGTCTGCCAGATCCAGACCACCGCTCCCACCATCACGAGAGCACCCACGATGGCAGCCACCGCCCACGCGGCGCGACGGTTCACACCGAGCCCTCTCGTGTGTGCACGTGACGCCGGGCCGGCACGACGGAGGGGTCGGAGCGGGCGCTGAGCGCGGCGTGCACGTCGTCCGCGGCGGTGCCCCATCCCGACACCGAGATCTCGGAGAGGCCCTGCCAGGAGGCGGCGAGGGCGAGCTCCGCGGCGACCCGCTCGGCGTCGTCGGCCGGCTTCGCCTGCGGTTCCCACCAGGCCGACTGCACCTGGAGGGTCGACGTCGCGCGATCCGCCTTCAGGTCGACGCGGGCGACGATGCGGTCGCCGACGAGCACCGGCAGCGAGTAGTAGCCGTATCTGCGTTTCTCGGCGGGCACGTAGATCTCGATGCGATAGTCCAGCTCGAAGGCCCGCAGCGCCCTGTCGCGGAACCACACGACCGGATCGAACGGCGTCAGCAGCGCGGCCGCATCGATTCTGCGGGGCAGTACGGCATCCCGGTGACGCCACGATGCGAGCGGTCGGCCGCCGCGTTCCCACCCGCGCACCGTGGCGGGGATGAGCTCGCCGGCGTCGACGAGATCGGCGATCGAGCGCGACATCGCGGCGCGATCGCGGATGCGGTGGTAGTCGGCGAGATCCGACTGCGTCGCCACACCCGAGGAACGGGCCGCGCGTCGCGTGAGCTCCCGGATGGCGTCGGCCCGCGGGATGTCGCGAGAGAGGATCTCCGGGGGTATCACGCGTTCCGCGAGCGCGTAGCTGCGTTCGAATCCCTTGCGGCCGCTGATCGCCACGTCGCCGGTGCGCCACAGATGCTCGAGAGCGAGCTTGACATCGTCCCAGTCCCACCACGAGCCGCGTTCGCGCGGAGCGTCGGCGCGGAGATCCGCAGGACGGAGCGGTCCCCGATCCCGCAGCTCGTCCAGGACCCATTCGAGCGTGCGCGCGTTGGTGCTCATCCACGAATCGGGTCCGGACCATCGTGCCCGGAAATCGTCCATCCGAAAACGCCAGAGCGGCCAGTCCTCCACCGGGATGAACGTCGCCTCGTGCGCCAGGTACTCGACGTAGTGACTCGTGCGCGAGTGGAACACCCTGTCGAGCAGCGCCGGGTCGTACGAACCCAGCCGGGAGAACATCGGGAGGTAGTGCGATCGCGCGAACACGTTCACCGAATCGATCTGCAGGACCCCGAGACGATCCATGACGCGGTGCAGGTGCCGTGTCGACACCGAGGCCGGTCTCGACCGCGTGAAACCTTGTGCGGCGAGTGCGAGTCTGCGCGCCTGAGCAGCGCTGAGGGTGTCGATCACGTGGTCAGCGTATCGCCGGGGACGGACACCGGAGCCTCGTCATGGCACGCGACGCCTGCGCCGTAGACTTGGGCGATGAGCGAAGAGCAGCGTCGACGGCTGAGGGACCTCTTCCGTCCGAGCGTGCGGACTCCCGAGCGGCCCACGCCCTCCGAGACGGATGCGGCGGTGCCCGCGGGCCTGCGCATCACCGCCGCCTACGCATGGCGTCTGCTGCTGATCGCCGCGGCGGTCGCCGGGATCATCTGGCTCGTGATCGAGCTCAAGCTCCTCGTCATCCCGCTCATGGTGGGCATCCTCATCACGGCCCTGCTGTGGCCCGCGATGCACTGGATGCTGCGTCATCGATTCCCGCGCTGGCTCGCGGTGACGATCTCGATCATCGGCACGCTCGCGATCGTCTCGCTGCTGCTGTGGCTCGTGATCTGGCAGGTGCGTGCACAGCTGCCCGACGTGCAGCAGCGCAGTTCGGAGGCGGTCGAGCAGTTCCGTCAGTTCCTGCTCACCGGTCCGCTGCATCTCAGCGAGACGCAGATCCAGAACTACATCGATCAGGGTCTGCAGATCGTCAACGAGCAGACACAGGCCCTTCTGAACGGTGCGCTCGCCGTCGGCACGACCGCTGCGCATGTGGTGACCGGAGCCGTGCTCTCGCTCTTCATCCTGATCTGCCTCCTCGCCGACGGGCGAGGCATCTGGCGGTGGACGCTGCGCCTCTTCCCGCGAGCCGCCCGCCCGGCTGCAGACGCCGCCGCGAGCAACGGCTTCGCCACGATCGTCAACTACGCCCGCACGCAGCTGCTCGTCGCCGCGATCGACGCGGTCGGCATCGGCGTCGGTGCGGCTCTGCTGGGAGTGCCGCTGGCCATCCCGGTCGCCGTCCTCGTCTTCCTCGGCTCGTTCGTCCCCATCGTGGGTGCCGTCGTGACCGGCGCGATCGCCGTGCTGCTCGCACTCGTGTACAACGGCCCCTGGATCGCGCTCGCGATGCTCGCCGTCGTGCTCGGCGTGCAGCAGCTCGAAGGGCACATCCTGCAACCGATCCTGATGGGTTCGGCCGTCAAGGTGCATCCGCTCGCCGTCGTCCTCGTCGTCGCGGGCGGGTCGATGGTGGGCGGCATACCGGGCGCGCTGTTCGCGGTGCCGCTCGCGGCGTTCGTCAACGTCGCCGCGGTCACCGTCAGCACCGGCTCCTGGCGCACCGGCGTCAGACCGGATGCCGACCTCATCTGGAGCACAGTCCCGCGCGAACCTAGACGGAGGAATCGATGAGCGCAGTCCCCAGCCTGACCGAGTTCGAGAGCGCTGCTCAGAGTCTTGCTGAGGTGATCACCCACACGCCGACCCTCCCGTCGCGCGCGCTCTCCGACATCCTGGGCGCGCCGGTCCTGCTGAAGATGGAGAACCTGCAGCGCACCGGGTCGTTCAAGATCCGCGGCGCGACCTACCGCCTCTCCCGGCTGACCGACGAGGAGCGCTCGCGAGGAGTCGTCGCCGCGTCGGCGGGGAACCACGCTCAGGGCGTCGCGCTCGCGGCTCAGGCGCTGGGCATCCCCGCCACGATCTTCATGCCGATCGGCGTCCCCGTGCCCAAGCTGCTCGCCACGCGCGGCTACGGCGCGGAGGTGGTGCTCGAAGGCGAGACGGTGGCGACCTCGCTCCGTCTGGCCTCGGAGTTCTCCGAGCGCACCGGCGCGATGCTGATCCACCCCTTCGACCACCGTGACGTGGTTGTCGGTCAGGGCACCCTCGGACTCGAGTTGCTCGAGGACGCTCCCGAGGTCGACACCATCGTCCTGGGCATCGGCGGAGGCGGTCTCATCGCGGGCGTGGCGGCGGCGGTCAAGGCCCGTGCCGCGCAGCTCGGCAGATCCGTGCGGGTCATCGGCGTGCAGGCCGAGAACGCGGCCGCCATGCCGCCCTCTCTCGATGCCGGGCACCCCGTCGACATCGAGACCAGGCCGACGATCGCCGACGGCATCCTCGTCGCGCGGCCGGGTGCGATCCCGTTCGACATCATCAAAGACCTGGTCGACGAGGTCGTCACGGTGTCCGACGACGACCTTGCGCGCGCCATCCTCATCCTTCTCGAGCAGGCGAAGGTCGTCGTCGAGCCTGCGGGCGCTGCGGGCGTCGCGGCGATCCTCGCGGGCAAGGTCTCGGCGACCGGAACCACGATGGCTGTGCTGTCGGGAGGCAACATCGACCCGCTGCTGCTGCAGCGCGTGGTGTCCCACGGTCTCGCGGCATCCGGGCGATACCTGACGATTCGGATTCCGCTGCCCGACCGCCCGGGGCAGCTCGCCCGCGTGTCCGAACTCATCGCCGAAGCAGGGGCGAACGTCATCGAGGCCATGCACACGCGCCACGGGCACGGCCTGCAGATCACCGAGGTGATCCTCGAGCTCAGCGTCGAGACGCGAGGCGCCGAGCACTCCGAGCACACTCTCGACACACTGCGTCGTGCGGGTTTCGAGCCGATGATCGTCCCCGACTGACCGGGCGTCCGCGTCGTCTCATGCGAAGAGGCCCCGTCCTGGTGGACGGGGCCTCTGTCGACGGAGGGAGGCTCAGCCGGTGTACGTCTCGACGTTCACGATCTCGACCGCGATCGAGCGACCGTTCGGCGCCTCGTACGACGACGTGTCGCCGACCTTGAGTCCGAGAATGGCCTGACCGAGCGGGCTCGCCTCGCTGTACACGTCGAGGTCGCTGCCCGCCGCGATCTCGCGGCTGCCGAGGAGGAAGACCTCTTCGCCGCCCGCGACGAGCGCCGTCACGACAGTGCCCGGCTCGACGATCCCGCGGCTCGCCGGTGCCTCGCCGACCTTCGCCGTCTTGAGCAGATTCTCGAGCGTGCGGATCCGAGCCTCCTGCTTGCCCTGCTCGTCCTTCGCGGCGTGATAGCCGCCGTTCTCCTTGAGGTCGCCCTCTTCGCGGGCCGCCTCGATGCGCTTGGCGATCTCGTCGCGCCCTGTCGTGGAGAGATGCTCCAGCTCGGCGACGAGCCGGTCGTAGGCTTCCTGCGTGAGGAAGGGAACCTGAGCGTCAGTAGACATGACGAAGCTCCTTCGTTAGTCGCCCGCCGACCTTCCGCGGGGGATATGCCAAGACGCCCCGGCACGGTGCCAGGGCGTCATCTGTCTGGTCAAAGTCTAAGCGACCCAGCAGGCCTTCACCAAACCTGTCGTCGCCTCGGCGACGGTCGGCACGGTCGCCGAGAAGGTCTGCGAGTGGCTGTCCCCGGCGGGGATCTCGACGACTTTCCACCCGACCACGCCGAACTCCTCGTCGAGCGCCTCCACCACGCAGCCGACGTCCTTGCCCTGCACTCCGGTCACCTGGAAGCGTACCTCGACTGTGTGCTCGTCGATCAGCTCGAAGCCCAGGTCATCGGAATCGACCGAGTTCATCTGGGTCGACACCACGCTCCACCCGAGGGCCGCGACGGCCGCCGTGGCGGCCAGGATCATCACGATCCAGGGCCATCGCCGCCGCCGGGTACGGCCGTAGCGTTCGTCGAGCTGCTGTGCGGTCGTCACAAGGGGGGTCTTCCGGTCGTTAGGCTGGTGACTACAGGTTATGCGACCTGTGTGTGAAAGGCAGATTCCATGCTCGCTCTGACCGAGACCCCGATGCCGACGCCCTCGATGACGGTGGCTCCGGAGCTCGTCACCCCCGGCTTCGTGGGGTTCGCCGCCGTCGTCGTCGTGCTGATCGCGGTGATCCTGCTGATCCTCGACATGAACCGCCGCATCCGGCGGGTGCGCTACCGCGAAGAGGTCCGTGAGGAGCTCGATGCCGAAGAGGCCGCACGCGCGGCCGATGAGGCCACGGAGACGGACGCTGACCTGCCTGTCGTGCGCGAGGGCGACGACGACCCCGAACGGCGCTGACGACCGCAGGCACACCCCGCAGGGTCAGGCTCCGAGCGAGGGCGACAGCGGGTCGAGCGCGATGAGCAGGCACGCGGTCCAGTGGCACAGGAACGCCAGCACGGTGCACACGTGGAAGATCTCGTGGAAGCCGAAGTGCCCGGGCCACGGGTTGGGCCTCTTGAGCGCGTAGACGATCGCTCCGCCCGTGTACAGCAGGCCGCCGACGATCACGAGGACCATCATCGCCGCATTCACCGCGAGCAGGTCGGCCATGTACATCACGGCCGCCCAGCCGAGCACCAGGTACAGCGCGACGTACAACCAGCGGGGCGCATTGATCCAGAAGACGCGGAACAGGATGCCCAGCAACGCTCCGCTCCAGACGAGCACGAGCAGCAGCGTGCCCTTGCCCGGAGGCAGAGCGAGCACGGCGAGCGGCGTGTAGGTGCCGGCGATCAGCAGCAGGATGTTGGCGTGGTCGATGCGCTTCAGCACGACCTTCACCTTCGGACTCCAGTCGAACCGGTGGTACAGCGCCGAGTTGCCGAACAGCAGCAGGGACGTCGCCATGAACACTGCGGCCGCCCATTTGGCGGCGCCGCTCTGGGCGAAGACGATGAGCAGGACTCCGGTGACGATCGCCACGGGGAAGATGCCCGCGTGGATCCATCCGCGCCACGTCGGCCGGATCTCCGCCTGCGCGTCGTGGGCGGCCTCCTCCAGAAGCGGGAGCTGAGGCAGATCAGGTGCTGAGGACTCGGGTGCGCTCACCTGCCCCACTCTAGGCGGCGCGTCATGCCGCCGGGCGTACATATGCTGAGCGTCAGCCTCCGCCGAACGAGGCTCGGCACGGTAGCGTAGGCGGGTGATGACACGCGAGGGCCAGGGGCGGGGGCCGCTGTACCGGCTCTACACGAACAGGCTGCGCCGTCATCTCGACCCTTCGTCGGTTCCGCATCACGTCGCGATGATGATCGACGGCAACCGGCGCTGGGCGCGGCAGCTGGGGTACGCGACTCCTGCAGAAGGCCATCGAGCGGGCGCCGCGAAGATGCAGGAGTTCCTCGGCTGGTGCGACGAGCTCGGCATCCGTGTCGTGTCGCTGTATCTGCTGTCGAGCGACAATCTGCGCAAGCGCGACTCCGCAGAGCTCGCAGACCTCATCGAGATCATCGCCGAGCTCGCCGAAGCGCTCTCGAGAGAGGCGAACTGGCGGGTGAAGCACGTGGGGCGCGCCGACATCCTGCCTCCGGAGCTCGCGCGGGTGCTCGACGACGCGCAGGAGCGCACGCGTGATCACACCGGGCTGCACGTGAACCTCGCGGTCGGCTACGGCGGACGCAACGAGATCGTGGACGCGGTGCGCAGCATCGTCACCGCCCATCAGGCGTCGGGCGGCACGATCGAGGACCTGGCCGCTCATCTCACGCCCGAGATGATCGGCGAGCACCTCTACACGGGCGGTCAGCCCGACCCCGACCTGGTGATCCGCACGAGCGGCGAGCAGCGCCTGAGCGACTTCCTGCTCTGGCAGAGCGCCCACAGCGAGTTCTATTTCGTGGAGGCTCTCGGCCCGGATCTGCGTCAGGTCGATTTCCTGCGCGCGATCCGCGACTTCGCGGACCGCGACCGTCGCTACGGACGCTGAGCGCCGAAGTCTTCCTGCTCTTCTCCCACGGGAGTCGAGCAGCTGCCGACCCGCTCGTCGCCGCACGACCCGTTCATGAGTTCGTAACGAAACGCGGGCGTGTCGGGTCGACGAAACGTCTGTGATCGGTCGTAGCTTCTAGTCATCGGGCAAGGTGCCCGTCGGGTCGGCCTCAGGTACGCGACTCGTGACCCCCTGGTCGACTCGTTCGAATAACCGGGAGCCCCCGGGTCGGGAGTGGGTCGTGACCTCACGTACGCAGCAGTCCAGCACCGCCCAGCAGTCCAGCCGCAGCACCGTTCGCACAGCATCCGCCGCACAGGATCAGGCCCTCCGCACCTACGTGCTCGACACGTCGGTCCTCTTGAGCGATCCGCAGGCGTTCTTCCGTTTCGCCGAGCACTCCGTGGTCATCCCGGTGGTCGTCATCACCGAGCTCGAAGGCAAACGTCACGACCCCGAGATCGGCTACTTCGCCCGGCAGGCGCTGCGTCATCTCGACGATCTGCGAGTCGAGCACGGGCGGCTGGACTTCCCCGTCGAGGTCGGCGAGGGCGGCACCCTCCGTGTCGAGCTCGCGAACACCGACGCGTCGGTCCTGCCGGCGGGGATCCGGCTCAGCGACAACGACACGCGCATCCTCTCGGTCGCGATGCACCTCGCTCAGGACGGGCAGGACGTCACGATCGTCTCGAAGGACCTGCCGATGCGCGTGAAGGCGGCCTCGCTGGGTCTGCGAGCGGAGGAGTACCTCGCAGAGCAGGCCGTGGACTCGGGATGGACCGGCATCGCCTCTCTCGACCTGTCCGGCGACGAGATGAGCGACCTCTACGAGAGCGAGGTGGGCATCAGCGAGGACGCGCGGGGCATCCCGGTCAACACGGGCCTCATCATCCACTCGGAGCGCGGGTCCGCGCTGGGGCGGGTGACCGGCGAGGGCGAGTACCGACTCGTGCGGGGAGACCGGGACATCTTCGGGATGCACGGTCGCTCGGCGGAGCAGCGCATCGCCATCGATCTGCTGACCGACCCCGAGGTGGGGATCGTCTCGCTCGGCGGCCGCGCGGGCACGGGAAAGTCTGCTCTCGCGCTGTGCGCCGGACTCGAGGCGGTGCTCGAACGCCAGCAGCAGAAGAAGATCATCGTCTTCCGTCCGCTGTTCGCGGTCGGCGGGCAGGAGCTCGGCTACCTTCCCGGAGATCAGGGCGAGAAGATGGGGCCGTGGGGTCAGGCCGTGTTCGACACGCTGGGCTCGGTCGTCTCCGGCAACGTCATGGAGGAGGTCGTCGAACGGGGCATCCTCGAGGTGCTTCCGCTCACCCACATCCGCGGTCGCTCGCTGCATGACGCGTTCGTGATCGTCGACGAGGCGCAGTCGCTCGAGCGCAACGTCCTCCTCACGGTGCTCAGCCGCATGGGCCAGAACTCACGGGTCGTGCTCACCCACGATGTCGGCCAGCGCGACAACCTGCGCGTCGGGCGCCACGACGGCATCGCGAGCGTGATCGAGACCCTCAAGGGGCACGATCTGTTCGCCCATGTCACGCTCACGCGATCCGAACGCTCGGCGATCGCGGCGCTCGTCACCGAGCTCCTCGAAGGGGGCGAGCTGAGCTGAGACGAACGAGAGCGGATGCCGTGCGATCACGGCATCCGCTCTCTCGCGTCCGGGACACACCCCTGCGATCCGCGTCGCGCGACGCCGGCGCCGGTCTAGGCTCGGGGCATCAACCGCAGACGATGGAGTGGTGCGCGATGAGCGATGCGACGAAGACCGTGGAAGACGACCACCAGTTGCCCCCCGTGGCGGTGGAGGAGAGACCGCGGTGGACGCCGCTGAAGATCGTGATCTGGGTGGCGATCGCGCTGCTGGGAGGCGTCGCGTGGACGATGCTCGCGATCGTCAGGGGCGAGACGGTGAACGCGATCTGGTTCGTGTTCGCGGCGGTCTGCACCTACCTCGTGTTCTACCGCTTCTACTCCAAGTTCATCGAGCGAAACCTGGTCAAGCCGAACGACAGGCGTGCGACCCCCGCCGAATACAAGGCAGACGGCAAGGACTACGTCGCCACCGATCGCCGCGTGCTCTTCGGACACCACTTCGCCGCGATCGCGGGCGCCGGCCCCCTCGTCGGCCCGGTGCTGGCCGCGCAGATGGGGTACCTGCCCGGCACGATCTGGATCATCGTCGGAGTCGTGCTGGCGGGCGCCGTGCAGGACTACCTCGTGATGTTCTTCTCGATGCGACGCGGCGGTCGCTCGCTCGGCCAGATGGCGCGTGACGAGCTGGGCCGGTTCGGCGGCACGGCCGCGATCATCGCGACGCTCCTCATCATGATCATCATCACCGCGATCCTCGCGCTCGTGGTCGTGAACGCCCTCGGCGAGAGCCCGTGGGGTGTGTTCTCCGTGGCGATGACGATCCCGATCGCGCTGTTCATGGGCGCCTACCTCCGGTGGATCCGCCCTGGCAGGATCACCGAGGTCTCGCTCATCGGCTTCGTGCTGCTCATGGCGGCGATCATCGGCGGCGGCATGGTCGCCGAGACCGACTGGGGTCAGGCGATCTTCACTCTCGACCGCACGACGATCGCGTGGGGCATCATCGTCTACGGATTCATCGCGGCGGTGCTGCCCGTGTGGATGCTGCTCGCGCCACGCGACTACCTCTCGACGTTCATGAAGATCGGGGTGATCGTGGCGCTCGCCGTCGCGATCCTGTTCGTGCGACCCGAGATCACGGTTCCCGCCTTCAGCGAGTTCGCCGCGGGGGAGACGGGGCCCGTGTGGGCGGGAGCGCTGTTCCCGTTCCTGTTCGTCACGATCGCCTGCGGGGCGCTGAGCGGATTCCATGCCCTCATCGCATCGGGCACGACCCCGAAGATGGTCGAGAAGGAGAAGCAGACCCGCTTCATCGGGTACGGCGGGATGCTCATGGAGTCGTTCGTCGCGATCATGGCGCTCGTCGCCGCGATCTCCATCGACCGCGGGCTGTACTTCGCGATGAACTCCTCTCCGGCGGCGACGCTGGGCACCGTCGAGGGCGCGGTGGCGTTCGTCAACGGCCTCGGCCTGACCGGCGTCAACCTGACGCCCGAGCTGCTCACGAGCACAGCGGAGGCCGTGGGGGAGGAATCGATCGTCTCCCGCACGGGCGGCGCTCCGACTCTGGCCCTCGGCCTGGCCCACATCATGCAGCAGTGGATCGGCGGCACCGGGATGATGGCGTTCTGGTACCACTTCGCGATCATGTTCGAGGCACTCTTCATCCTGACGGCGGTCGATGCAGGAACCCGCGTCGCGCGGTTCATGCTGCAGGACTCGGTGGGCAACGTGATCCCTCGCTTCAAGGACACGTCGTGGCGGGTGGGTGCATGGATCTGCACCGCGGTGATGGTCGCGGGGTGGGGAGCGGTGCTCATCATGGGCGTCACCGATCCGCTCGGCGGCATCAACACCCTGTTCCCGCTGTTCGGCATCGCCAACCAGCTGCTGGCGGCGATCGCGCTCGCCGTGGTGCTCACGATCGTCGCCCGTCGGCGAACCTTCCGGGTCCTCTGGGTGGTCGCGCTGCCCCTGGCCTTCGTGACGGTCGTGACGGTCACGGCATCGCTCCAGAAGATCTTCTCGAGCGTGCCGCAGGTCGGCTATTTCGCGAATCACGTCGCCTTCCGCGACGCGCTGGCCGCGGGGGAGACATCGTTCGGCACCGCAACGAGTGTCGCCGCGATGGAGGCGGTCGTGCGCAACACGATGATCCAAGGCATCCTGTCGGTGACGTTCCTCGTGCTGTCGGTGATCGTCATCACGATCTCGGTCGTCAAGGTGATCCAGGCGCTGCGTCCGGGGCCGGTCGTCGACCACGAGGACCCGGAGGTTCCGTCGCGCCGCTTCGCTCCGGCCGGGCTCCTCGCCTCGCCGGAAGAGCGCGCGGTCGAGAAGGAATGGAACGACCTTCCCGCATCCGTTCAGCCGACGAGGGGGCACTGATGGCCGCCGTGGTGACCGACCACGTCCGGCGGGCGTGGCAGGCGATCGCCTGGTACGTCAACGGCGTGACGGGGCAGTCGCGGTATGCGGACTATGTGGCCCATGAGATCCAGCGGCATCCCGACCGCGAACCGCTCAGCGAACGCGAGTTCTGGAGAGCGCACTACGCCCGGCAGGATGCCGACCCGGGTGCCCGCTGCTGCTGACCGCACACGTGCCCCGGGCCTGCTCCTGTTCCTCGTTCACTTCGGGGGCCGACACGCCATGCGCCGAGGCCGACGCAC
>NZ_CAUQVQ010000079.1:0-11692 GCF_963521645.1 uncultured Microbacterium sp.
TCGGCGAAGACGCTGAGCATCTTCTCGTTCTTGTTGCCGAGGGCGAACTCGACCGCGCGGTACTGCACCGACTGGAATCCCGAGGAGTTGCCGAGCGCACCGCGGAACTGCGCGTACTCGGTGGGGGTCAGTGTGGCGAGGATCGCCCACTGCTGGGTCATGACGTCCTGGATGCGCTTGACGCGTGCGACGCGCTTCAGGGCCTCGCGCAGGTCGTTGCTCGCGAGCAGCTCTCGCGCGGACGACAGCTCGTGCAGCAGCTGCTTGAGCCAGAGCTCGGTGGTCTGGTGCTGGATGATGAACAGCAGCTCATCGTGATGCTCGGGGACGCTGACCGGATGCTGCGCCGTGAGGAGCTGATCGAGCGACAGGTACGACCCGTAGGTCATGCGGCCGGACAGATCGGTGACGATGCCGGCCTCGAGCTCGCGCTCGTTGTTCTCGGTGCTCATGAACTGCTTCCTGACGTGGGGGACAGGAAGAACATATAACAATCGTGGCGGGCGTCACAATAATGAAATGTCGCGCTGTGGAGGGCGATTCAGAGCGGGGGCGTCCTCGGCGGCGGGGTGCGGCGTTCGCCCGGGGCGCCGATCGCCTCGAACCCCGCCGCGAGGCGCAGCAGCGCCGTGTCGTCGTAGGCGCGGCCGGCGAAGGTGAGACCGATCGGCATGCCGATGTCGGCCATGAGTCCCATCGGCACGGTCACGGTCGGGATGCCGAGATGGCGCACGGTCAGGTTGCCGTTGGCGATCCAGGTGCCGTTGCGCCACCCGAGGTCGGCGGATGCCTCGTTCACGTCCATGTCGGCGGGGCCCACGTCGGCCACCGCCGGGAAGACCACGGCATCGAGCCCGTGCTCGTCCATCCACTCCTCGAGGTCGATCCGTCGGGTCTCCTCGAGGCCGTGCACGCCGTCGGCGAGCTCGGGCATGTCCTCGAATCCGACGCCCGGGTGGGCGCGCACCCACGCGGGGTACTCGGCGATGTCGTCGTCGAAGCCCGTGTAGCGGTCGGGGAGCGCGCCCTCCGGATGCGGGAAGATCGACGCTCCGTCGACGGCGGCGAGCGTGCTCAGCCGCGGGTCGCCGTTCGCCTGCAGGAAGTCCTCCCAGGCCCACGCCGACAGGTCGACGATCTCGCGTCGCAGATACTCCGGCGAGACGAGTCCGCGTGTCGCGATGGTGGGCGCACCCGGTCGGTCGCCCTCGTAGTTCGACACCACGGGGAAGTCGACCTCGACCACCGTGGCGCCGGCGGCCTCGAGGTCGCGGCGCGCGGCCTCCCAGCGCGCGATCACCGAGGCGCGCGTCTCGATGCGCTGCCCCGTGGGACCGCCGATGCCCGGGTCGGAGGCGGTGCCGGCATCCGGGTCTGCATCGATGTACATGCGGGGGATGCCGATGCGCCTGCCGCGCAGAGCCGTCGCCGCCTCGGCGGCCAGAGCCTCGTACGACTCCGGGCGCACCTCGGACGAGAGGGGCAGTGTCACCCACGGCTGCGCGCGCCAGAAGTCTCCACGCGCCTCGGCATCGTCGGCGACGATCACATCGAGCACCTCGAAGAGGTCGGCCATCGTGCGCGTGTGCGGCACCACGACGTCCATGGTCGGCACGAGGGGCCAGTTGCCGCGGGTCGAGATCACTCCGCGCGAGGGCGTGTAGGCGCACAGGGCGTTGTTGGTGGCCGGCCCGCGCCCGCTCGACCAGGTCTCCTCGCCCAGACCGAACGCCGCGAAGCTCGCCGCGGTCGCGGTGCCCGATCCGTTGGACGACCCCGAGGCGAACGGCGCGGTGAGGAAGTCGGCGTTGTACGGGCTCTCGGCCCGACCGTAGACCCCGCGCTGCATGCCGCCGTTCGCCATCGGGGGCATGTTCGTGAGCCCGAGGCAGACCGCACCGCCGGCTCGCAGGCGCTCGATCGTGAAGGCGTCGCGCTGAGCGACGAGATCGGCGAACGCGGGGCTGCCCGCAGCGGCGGTGAGTCCGCGCACGAGATAGCTGTCCTTGGCGGTGTACGGGATGCCGTCGAGCGGGCCGAGCGTCTCGCCTCGCGCCCGTCGCGCATCCGAGGCCGCAGCCTCTGCACGCGCCTCGGGGTTGTGCACGACCACGGCGTTCAGAGCCGTCTCTGTGCCGGGACCGTCGTAGGCGGCGATGCGGGCGAGGTGCGCGTCGACCAGCTCGACGGCCGTCACGGCTCCGGCCTCGAGCGCTCGCCGCAGATCGGCGATGGAGGCCTCCACGACGTCGATCATGCGGGCACCCCCACGCTCGGCTGCTGCTGAGTGATGCAGTGGATCCCGCCGCCCCGCGCGAACAACGGGCGGGCGTCGACCGTGACGACCCGTCGACCGGGGTACGCCTCTGCGAGGATCCCGCGTGCCTCGGCATCCGCCCGGTCGTCGCCGAATCCGCAGGCGACGACCCCGTCGTTCGTGACGAGGTGATTGACGTAGCTCCAGTCGACGAAGCCCTCGTCGTCGCGCTGCGTCGCCGGCGCGGGCAGATCGACGACCTCGAAACGTCGCCCTGCGGCATCCGTCTGCGTGCCGAGGTGTGCGCGCAGCTCGCGCGTCACCGCGTGGTCGGGATGCTCGGGGTTCCGCTGGTCGTGCAGCAGCAGCCGACCCGGAGAGGCGATCGTCGCGACGATGTCGACGTGCCCGTTCGTGCCGAAGTCGTCGTAATCGCGCGTGAGCCCGCGCGGCAGCCACACGGCCTTCGACGCGCCGAGCGTGCGGGCCATCTCGGCCTCGACCCTGGCCCTGTCGGCGTACGGGTTGCGGCGGGGATCGAGCTGCACGGTGTCGGTGAGCAGCACCGTGCCCTCGCCGTCGACGTGGATCCCTCCGCCCTCGTTCACGAGGGTCGAGCTCACGAGCTCGGCGCCGACGGCCCCGGCGATGATCCGCGCGTGCTGCGCCGCCTTCTGCCACTGTGCCCACGCGGGCGCACCCCACCCGTTGAAGATCCAGTCGACCGCGCCGAGAACTCCGGGGCGCTCGTCGTCGATCACGAAGGTCGGGCCGGAGTCGCGCATCCAGAACTCGTCGACCGGCGCCTCGACGATGTCGATCGCGCTGCTGAGCATGCGCCGCGCACGATCGACCTCGGCGGGGTCGACGATCATCGACACGGGCTCGAACTCGGCCACCGCGTGGGCGACGGCGGTCCAGGTGTCGTAGCCCTCTTCGCGTTCGGCCGCAGTCTCGCCCAGCGTCGGACCCTCTGCGGGGAACGCCATCCAGGTGCGGTCGTGCGGTGCGGTCTCGGCGGGCATGTGCCAGGCCATGATTGTCTCCTCGCTGCTGATCGAGACCTCGGGGACGAGGAACCGTGATCGCTATTGAACACGTGATCAACGAGTGCTACGGTAACCCCTGATGAAGAACACGTCAAGAGTCGCCGAGCCGCGTCGGCTGCCCCCCGAAGAGCGAGAGCGCTCGATCGTCCAGGGGGCCGTCACTCTGGCGACCGAGAGCGGCCTCGAGGCGCTCACCGTGCGTGCCGTCGCGGCGCGGGTCGGCGTGACGCCGGCGCTCGTGGCCCACTACCGCCCCGTCATGGAGTCTTTCGTCGCCGAGGTGTTCACGACCATCGTGGCCGCAGAGCGCGACGAGGTCATCGCGTCGTACGACCCTGCGCGCGACCTGCGCGCGAATCTGCAGCGGCTCATCGAGACGCTGCTCGACGACTCGCGTGACGACGTGGCCATGGTGTGGGTGCAGTCGTGGGCGCTCGGAGCCCGCAACGAGGCGCTCGGCGCCCGGGTGCGGGCCGAGATGGACCTCTGGCACAGCGCGCTCGAAGACCTCATCGCCCGCGCGATCGCCGAGGACCCGGCGCTGCGGGTCGACGCCGGGTCCGCCGCGTGGATGCTGCTCGCCATGGTCGACGGCATGAGCGCGCACTCGCTCGTGCACTGGGCTCCTCGCGATCGGGCCGCTCTGGCCAGGCGCACTCTCTCCGCAGTGCTCGACGTTCCGACGATCGAGTCCGCACAGCCCGCAGAAACCCTCAGGTAAGGACAGCTCATGGGAGCAGAACGCATGCACGCGGCCTCGGCCGAATCGACGGCGATCGTCGATGCCGTGCTCGACTACTCGCGCCGCCGGATGCTCGCGGCCGATGTGCCGCTGGACAAGCCGCAGTCGCCCGCCGAGCTCACTCGTCTGGTCGGGACGACCATCACCGACGCGGGGCTGGGGTCGCAGCGTGCGCTCAGCGTGTTCGAGCACATCCTCGCTCCGGCGTGCCTGACGACGAGCCACCCCTCGTACCTGTCGTTCATCCCGACCGCCCCGACGATCGCCTCGATCGCGTTCGACCTCGTGGTCTCGGCGTCGGGCCTGTACGGGGGGAGCTGGCTCGAGGGCGCAGGAGCCGTGCACGCCGAGAACGAGGTGCTGTCCTTCCTCGCGTCCGAGTTCGGCCTCCCCGACACCGCGGGAGGGGTGTTCGTGCAGGGCGGCACGATCGGCAACCTGTCGGCGCTGGTCGCCGCACGCGAGGCGGCGAAGGCGACGCTGCTCGAGGCGGGCAAAGAGCTCCCTCGCCGATGGAAGATCGTGTGCAGCGTCGAGGCGCACTCCTCGAACAAGTCGGCGGCGAAGGTCATGGACGCCGATGTGCTGCTCGTGCCGGCGGGCGATGACGGTGTGCTGAGAGCGGATGCGGTGCGAGAGGCGCTGCGGGAGCACGGCGACGAGATCTGCGCAGTGGTCGCGACGGCGGGCTCCACGAACTTCGGCATCGTCGACGACATCGCCGGCATCGCTGCGCTGAAGGACGAGTTCGACTTCTGGCTGCACATCGACGGAGCGTACGGACTCACCGCCATGCTCGCCCCGGAAGCGCGCGGCGTCTTCGCGGGAGTCGAGCGCGCCGACTCGGTGATCGTCGACCCGCACAAGTGGCTGTTCGCCCCGTTCGACTGCTGCGCCCTGATCTACCGCGACCCCGATGCGGGCCGACGCGCGCACACGCAGCACGCCGAATACCTCGACACGCTCACGGACGCCGGTGACTACAGCCCGTCGGACTACTCGATCCAGCTGACCAGGCGCCCCCGCGGTCTGCCGCTGTGGTTCTCGCTCGCGACGTACGGAGTCACCGCCTATCGCGAGGCCGTGAGCGCGACGCTCGCCCTCACTCGGAGGATCGCCGACGAGATCGCCGCACGTCCCGAGCTGCGCCTCGTGCGCGACCCGCAGCTCTCGGTCGTCGTATTCGAGCGCGAGGGCTGGGAGCGCGCCGACTACGACCGGTGGTCCGACGAGCTCCTCGATTCGCAGCGCGCCTTCGTCGTGCCGAGCTCGCACCGCGGCCGCCCCAACACCCGCTTCGCGATCCTCAATCCGCTCACCACGTTCGACGACCTGGTCGGCATCCTCGACACGATGAAGTAGGGCGGCTCGCGCACAGTTCGGGGGCCGACACGCCACTTGGCGGACGTACGGGCATTAGCGGTTCGGCATCCGGCGTGTCGGCCCCCGAAGCGGGGCGTCAGGCGGTCGTCAACCCGGCGAGGATGCGCGACATTCCGTAGTCGAAGGCCTCGGCGACGTCGCCGCCCAGTCGGAAGGCCCCGGCCAGCTCCATCTGCAGGAAACCGGTCGCCCAGGCCGTGAAGAGGCGGGCGGCCTCGAGCGCGTGCTCGGAGCCGACGAGGTCGGCGCACGCATGCAGCACGGGAGCGGATGCCCGGTGCAGCGCGTCTTCGGGGGCGGCTGCAGTGAAGAGCAGCCGGAAGGCCTCGGGGTGCGCGTGCGCGAAGTCGCGGTAGGCCCTTGCGAGCGAGGCGAGGTCGTCGCCCGCGGCGTCGAGGCGGCGGGTGAGGTCGTCGGCGGAGGCGGTGGCGACCGCGGTCAGCAGGGCATCGCGGTCACGGATCCGCTTGTAGAGCGACGGCGCCCGCACGCCCACACGCTGCGCCACGGCCTGCATCGTGAGTCCCGCGGGGCCGCTCGATTCGAGCAGCTCGCGTCCGGCTGCGACGATCGCGTCGAGAGAGGTGCGTTCGGGGGTCGGCATGGGGACTCCTTCATGGCTATTGATAGTAGCTATGATAGCTACGTAATGTAGCCATCGCAACCGCGAAAGGATCCCCCATGAGACTCGCACCCCACCTGCACCGCCTCGGCAACGACATCGTCGCCTCCTACCTCATCGACCTCCCCGACGGCATCACGCTCATCGATGCGGGGCTGCCCGGCCATTGGCACGACCTACAGCGTGAGCTGACGGATCTCGGTCGACCGATCACGGACATCCGCGGCGTCGTGCTGACGCACGGAGACAGCGATCACATCGGCTTCGCGGAGCGGGTGCGCACCGAGGCCGGGGTGCCGGTCTTCATCCACTCGGCCGACGCGCACCGCGTGCGCACGGGGGAGAAGCCGAAGACGCCCATGGGGCCCGCGCGCATCGGACCCATGCTGGGATTCCTCGCCTACGGCCTGCGCAAGAGCGGCATGCGCACGCGTCACGTCGCCGAGGTCGAGACCGTCGACGACGGTCAGGTGCTCGAGCTGCCCGGATCGCCCGTAGTCATCGGGATGCCGGGGCACTCGCCCGGCAGCATCGCGGTGCACGTGCCGGCCGTCGACGCGGTCTTCGTCGGCGATGCGCTGACCACGCGCCACGTGCTCACCGGCCGGGTGGGAGCGCAGCCGGCGCCGTTCACCGATGAGCCCGAGGAGGCGCTCGCCTCGCTCGACAGGTTGACCGCGGTCGCGGCATCGTGGGTCCTTCCGGGGCACGGAGCACCCTGGCGAGGGTCGACGGCCGACATCGCCGCCGCGGTGCGGGAGGGTCAGAGACCGGCCCGCTGAGGCCGGGCGATGATCGACGCGGTATCGCTCACGGTCACCTGCGGCGGATACAGGCTCATCACCTGCATCGCCGCCGCGTGGTTCTCGGCGCTCGACCCGGCGCACGCGTCGGCGGCGATCGTCACGTGCGCCCCCGCATCCGCGGCGGCCAGAGCGGTCGAGATCACGCAGCAGTCCGTCGACACGCCGGCGAGCACGACGTGGGCACCTCGCCCCACGATCGCCTCGATCTCAGGACCCCATTTGCCGAACGTCGGCAGATCGAGGGTGGGATGCGGCGACAGTCCGGCGGCCTCCGGCACCAGGTCGAACAGAGGGTCGCTCGGCGGCTGATCGGCGAACGGCCAGGCGGCGAAGTACGCTCCCCACGAGGTCGAGCGGTCGGCGGTCGGCATCCACCGCGTCACGATCACGCGCTCGCCGAACGCCTCGGCGAGCTCACGGATGCGCGGCATCGCCTGATCGAAGACGGGCGAACCCCAGGCGGAGTCGGCCGACGCGAAGATCGCCTGCGGATCGATCACGACCAGCCAGGGAGCGTCGCTCATGCCTCCTGCTCCTGGCGGCGGATCCTGCCCGCCCGCGCGAACCAGGTCACCGCGAACGAGAGCACGAGGGCGAAGAACACTCCGAGGTTCGCGTACGCCCAGTCGCCGTCGACCCCGCCGACCAGGCCGAGCAGGTAGCCCTGCCAGTTGTTCCACGGCGCGGCCTCCGCGAAGCCGTTGAGCACGAAGCCCCAGCCGATCACACTCGCGACCACCATGGTGCCGATCGAGATCCAGTCCCACGCGCCGTAACGACCTCGGCTGTCGAACAGGGCCTCTTCGTCATAGTCCTTCCTGCGACGCAGGATGTCGGCGATCAGGATGCCCGCCCACGAGGCGAGCGGCACGCCCAGGGTGATGAGGAAGCTCTGGAACGGGCCGAGGAAGTCGGTCGAGAAGAAGACGACGTACACCGTGCCGATCGTGAGGATCACGCCGTCGATCGCCGCGGCCGACGGTCGCGGGATGCGGATGCCGAGACTCAGCAGGGTGAGGCCCGAGGAGTAGATGCCCAGCACCGCGCCGGAGACCAGGGCGAGCACCGCCGTGAGCAGGAACGGGATGAGCATCCAGAGGGGGAGGATCGTCGCGAGTGCGCCGATCGGGTCGGCAGCGATCGCGGCACTGAGCTCATCGTCGGATCCGGCCAGCAGGAGCCCGAAGATCACGAGCAGCACCGGGGCGATCGACCCGCCGATCGTGTTCCAGGCGACGATCGCTCCGTCGGACGCGGTGCGCTTCTGATAGCGCGACCAGTCGGCGGCGATGTTGATCCAGCCGAGGCCGAATCCGGTCATCACCATCACGAGGGCCCCGATGACCTGGCCGATCCCGCCGTCCGGGCGGGCCATGACGGCCGCGAGGTCGATGCTGGGCGCGGCGAGCACGACGTACAGGATCGTGACCGCGCCGGTGATCCAGGTCAGCACGGACTGCATCTTCATGATGGTGTGGTAGCCGAGCACCGAGGCCGCGACGATGAGCGCGGCGACGATCACGGTCGCGACGACCCTGAGCGCGATGCTGTCGCCGTCGCCGCCCAGCTGCGTGATGACGGTGGCGGTCGCGAGCACGGCCATGATCGCGAGGAAGGTCTCCCAGCCGATCGAGGTCAGCCACGAGACGATGCCCGGCACCTTCTGCCCCTGCACGCCGAAGGCCGCGCGCGACAGCACCATGGTCGGCGCCGAACCGCGCTTGCCCGCGATCGCGATGAGGCCGCAGAGCAGGAACGACACGACGATGCCGATCACCGACACGATCGTGGCCTGCCAGAACGAGATTCCGAAGCCGAGCACGAACGAGCCGTACGACATGCCGAACACCGAGACGTTGGCCGCGAACCACGGCCAGAACAGGTCGCGTGGCTTCGCGGTGCGCTCGGATTCGGGGATGATCTCGATGCCCGCGCGCTCGATGAGAGCAGGCTTGATGTCCGTCATGCCATCATCCTGGCACTGCGCGAGCCCCGTGAGGGCAGACTGCGTGCTCAGCCAGCGAAGAACGCTCCCGCGACCCGGGCGAGGTCGTACAGATCGGAGACCCCGGCGAGCTCGCGCGCGGAGTGCATCGACAGGATCGGGATGCCGACGTCGACCGTGCGGATGCCCAGACGCGTCGCGGTGATCGGGCCGATGGTCGATCCGCACGGCACGTTGTTGTTCGACACGAACTCCTGCGTGACGACGTCGGCGGCCTCGCACCAGCCGCGCCAGGCGGCGGAGCCGACGGCATCCGTCGCGTAGCGCTGGTTGGCGTTGAGCTTGAGGATCGGACCCGATCCGAGCACAGGCTGCACGACGGGGTCGTGCTTGTGCACGTAGTTGGGGTGCACCGAATGGCCCACGTCGCTCGACAGGCACCACGACGTCGAGAGGGCGCGCCGACGCTCGGAGGCGTCGGCTCCGAGGGCGTCGTACACGCGTCCGAGGATGTCTTCGAGCAGCGGCCCGCCCGCACCCGAGCGCGAGTTCGAGCCGAGCTCCTCGTGATCGAACGCGGCGAGGACCGCGATCGGTCCGGTCGAGGGAGTCCCGAGGGTCTCGAGGGCGACCAGCCCGGCGTGCACGGAGGCGAGATCGTCGAGCCGCCCCGAGGCGAAGAACGCGTCGTCCTTGCCGAACACGGCACCGCGAGCCGTGTCGGCGATCACGACGTCGTAACCGCGGATGTCGGATGTCGAGACGCCGGCCGACCCTGCCAGTTCGGCCAGGATGTCCTCCTGCGTCGGGTCGCCGAGGCCCCATACGGGCTGCGTCTGGAACTGCTTGTCGAGCGCGAGCCCCGTGTTGGCCTCACGGTCGAGGTGGATCGCGAGCTGGGGGAGGCGCAGCAGCGCTCCCGTGTCGGCGAGCACCACGCGTCCGTCCGCCAGAGCGAGGCGCCCCGCGAGGCGCAGCTCGCGGTCGAGCCAGGAGCTCAGCAGCGGCCCGCCGTAGACCTCGACGGCGGCCTGGAGCCAGCCCCTCCCGCCGGTGGTCGGCTGCGGCTTGAGCTTGAAGCCGGGGGAGTCGGTGTGTGCGCCCAGGATGTGCGCGGGTGTGGTCGCCGAGGCGTCCGTCGGCACGCTCCAGGCGATGGCCGCGCCGTCGCGCACGACGACATAACGTCCGCCGGGGGTCACCTCCCACGCCCGCTCCTCCTGGAGGCGGGTGTACCCGGCGTCCTCGAGTCGCCTGGCCACCTCGGCGGCAGCGTGATAGCTCGATGGCGAGGCGGCGACGAAGTCGGCGAGATCCTCGGCGTGGGCGAGAGCGTCAGAGGTGACGGGCATGGACGACCTTCCGGAAAGGGGGCGGTCCTCCGATCGTAATCGGGGTCGTTCACCTCCCGGTCACACTCGACGGTTAGTGTGTGTCTCGATAGCGCCTAGGGTTCCGGGGCCGGGTCGCACCTGCGGGTGCGGACGTCCCGTCTGGTCCGAGCGGCGCCACGGTGCTCCTCCACAGGGGCGCCGTCATCTGACAGGACAAAAGCCCGGAGGACCCCGTTCGTCGCGCCCTGCGACGACAAGAAGGGTCTCTCATGTCACCTCTCGCCTTCGCCCTCGTCATGGCCGCAGCCGTCACGCACGCCGCCTGGAACGTGATCGCGCACGGGGTGAGTCGAGCAGGCATGCCGTTCCTCTGGTGGGGTGCGGTGGGCGGCACGGTCGTGTGGATCGGGCTCATCCCGTTCACCGGCGGACTCGGCACGGACGACGTGCTCTCCTTCGCGCTCGGCGTCGGAGTCTCGGCCGTCCTCCATGTCGCGTACATGGCCGTGCTGCAGCGCGGGTACCGCGAGGGCAATCTCTCCACCGTGTACGCCACGGCGCGAGGCACGGGGCCGTTCCTCGCGGTGCTCGTCGCCGTGCTCGTGCTGGGGGAGCGGCCGTCGCAGATCGCGCTGATCGGCGTCGCGGCGATCATCCTCGGTGTGGTGGCGATCGGGCTCGTGGATCGCGGACGTTCGGGTGCCTCGTCGCGTCGCCGCATGGACCCCGGCCTCGTCTTCGGGCTGCTCACCGGAGTCGCGATCGCGGTGTACACGATCTGGGACGCGCACGCGGTGCGCACCTGGAACCTGTCGCCCGTGGCCTTCATGGTCGGCACCATGCTGCTCGAGATCCCGTTCTACTCGATCGGAGTGCGCCGCAGATGGGGCGCCGTGTGGGCGCTCGGTCGCACACAGTGGAAGCGCATCGTGGCGTTCAGCATCCTCTCTCCGCTCTCGTACATCCTCGTGCTGACGGCGATCCAGATCGCGCCTGTCGCCCTCGTCGCGCCGCTGCGCGAAGTGAGCGTGGTGCTCGTGAGCCTGTTCGGGGTGTTCGCGTTGAAGGAGAGTCGCCCGGGCTGGCGGATCGCCGCGTCGGCGGTGGTGGTGGCGGGGATCGTGCTGCTTGCGCTGTGAGGGCGCTGCTCCCGAGGAGAATGGACCGCGTGAATGTGACGTGGTCGAGTCGCCCGAGCATCTCGTCGGATGCGTCGTGGATCGCCGAGCTGCGCGCCGTGGTGCTGCGCCCCGATCTGGAGCGACTGGGCAGGTTCGACCCGGTGCGGGTGCGGCAGAGGTTCTTGCATGCCTTCGAGCCGCGCTTGTCGCGCGTGATCGTCGCCGAGGGCGTCGACATCGGGACGATCGCCGTGCGGCCGGCCGCGGATGCAGCCTGGATCGAGCACTTCTATCTGGCGCCCGAGTGGCAGGGGAGAGGGCTGGGCGGCGCCGTCCTCGCGGACGTCCTCGCCGAGGCGCGTGATGCGGCGAGTCCCGTGACCCATCGATTGAACGTGCTGCAGGGGAGTGCGGCGAGGCGCCTGTACGAGCG
>NZ_CAUQVQ010000080.1:0-11556 GCF_963521645.1 uncultured Microbacterium sp.
GGGGGGGGTTTTCCCTGTGTGGGGGGTGGGGGGGGGCGCCCCGGGGCGCCCCCCCCCGCCTGGGCGCCGGCACAGAGACGGGACCCCGCCGCCCGGGGGGGCCCCTTCTCTGTGTGCGGTTGTCAGATCAGCGCGCGGCGCCCTTGAGCGATCCGGTGGTCTGTCCGGCCTCGTCGAAGATGATGCACTGGATGACGCGGTCGTTCAGCTCGTCCCACGTCTGCTGCGTCGGTGTGATCGTGGTGACACTCAGGGCGGACTCCTGGTAGCCGACTCCGACGAACGACGTGTACGCGTCGCCGATGCACTCTTCGGTCGCGGTATCCACGGCCTCCTCGGAGAACTCGCCGTCCTCCATGGTGATCTCGTGGAAGACCTCCATGTCGTGGGGCTGGTCGCACGGCACGACGTCGATGTCTTCGAGCTGGCCGGTGCCGCTGTCCATCGTGCAGTCGCCCAGCTTGAGGGAGAAGATGTCGATGTTCGCGCTCTCGGTGACCTGGCCGGTCTCCTCATCGCGATCCGCGTCTCCTGCGCCGCCGCCCAGGATTCCGTCGAGTGCGCTGCACCCGGTCAAGGCGATCGACACCGCCGCCGCTGCACCCGCGAGTGCCAGTGCGCGTCGTGTGCGCAGTTTCATCATGATGTTCCCCTCCAGAGCCTTCGTGGTGTGCGGGCACTGAGAGGCCCGCCTCCAGCACGCTAGCCGCCTGCGAGTCTGTGATGCAACTTGGAAGAGGCTGTGGCTGGGCTGAAAGCCGGGTCAGCCCTCCAGGTCGTCGACGCCCGGCATCCAGCTCGCGCCGGGGCGTCCCCAGCCGCGTTTCTTGGCGATCTTCTGCACGGTCTTCCAGTCGCCGTCCGACAACCGGTCGATGTACAGGACGCCGTCGAGGTGGTCGAACTCGTGCTGCATGATGCGGGCGCGCCAGCCGTCCACAGCGATCTCGACAGGGCGTCCCTCGAGATCGGTGCCCGTCACGCGAACCCTCTCGGAGCGGCGCAGAGCGAAACGTTCGCCCGGGAACGACAGGCAGCCCTCGGATTCGAGGTCCTCGTCGGGCGCCCCGGGCTCGAGCGGAACCATCCACAGCTCGGGGTTGATGATCACGCCGCGCCACGGTTCGTCGTCATCGTCCACATAGGAGTACGTGTACAGCCTGAGCGGAACGCCGACCTGCGGAGCGGCCAGACCCACGCCCGGGGCGGTGTCCATGGTCTCGAACATGTCGGCGACCAGTGTGCGGATGTCGTCGGTGATCTCCTCGACGACGGAGGCGGGGGAGTGCAGGACGGGGTCGCCCATGATGCGAATAGGAAGTACAGCCACGCCATAACCCTACTCGGCGCATGTCGCCGGGTAGGGTCGTAAGGTGAGCATTTCCGTATGGACGACCGGAGCGGAAGACGTCACCGATCAGCTGGTCGGAGCCTTCCAGAATCCCGGGCTGCTCCTCGGCATCCCTCTTGCGCTGGCGGGCGCCGTCTTCATGTCGCTCGGTGCGCAATATCAGCACCGCGGCGTCGAGAAGGTCGAGCGGCTGAGCGGATCCAACGGCACGAGCGGGTTGTCGCTCGCGCAGGTCGGAGCCCTCCTCACGCGCCCGTCGTGGATCGCCGGCACCCTGATGCTCGGACTCGCGATCGTGTGCCAGCTCGCTGCTCTCGTGCAGGCGCCGCTCATCGTCGTGCAGCCGCTCGGTGCGATCGCTCTCGTCATGACGACGCTGCTCAACGCGCGCATCTCCGGCCACTCGCCGACGAAGCAATCGATCACCGCGATCGTGGCCTGTGTGGGAGGAATCTTCCTCTTCGTCTTCTTCGCGGCGATTTTCGCGACCGAGAAGGACGTCACCGACACCGAGCTCTTCACGATCCTCGCGATCCTGCTGGTCGTCATCATCATCCTCGGCGCGTGCTGGCTCGTGCTGCGGCACCGCATGCGTGCGCTCTTCTATGTGATCGGCGCGGGAATCCTCTACGGCTTCGTCGCCACGCTCGCGAAAGTCGTCATCAAGCGCGTGCAGGCAGGCAACTTCGAGTGGATCACGATCGTGTGCGTGATCGCGTTGATCGCGGCCGCGGCGGTCGGCGCATACTTCGTGCAGACCGCGTACAGCTCCGGTCCGCCCGACCTCGTCATCGCCGGTCTCACGGTGGTCGACCCGCTCGTCGCGGTCATCATCGGTATGACGATCCTGGGCGAGGCCGCAGCGGCTCCGCCGTGGGTCTTGGTCATCTTCGGAGTCGCCGGAGCCATCGCCGTCTGGGGAGTCGTCGGACTCGCGCGGTACCACCCGCAGGTGCTGAGCGACAGTCAAGAGCTCGGGATCACCCGCGGCAGCGCCGACCGGAACAGCGACGAGCGCTCGACGGACGACGAAGCCTGAACATCTCCAGACGCAGAAGGCGCCGAGACCCCGTGGGGTGCTCGGCGCCTTTCTGCGGGTGAGGGATCAGTACGACTGATCAATCAGGTCGGGAGAGACCTCGGAGGCTGCGGCGTCGTCGACGAAGAAGACCGTGCGCTTGCGGCCCTTCGCTCCTGCGACCGGCACACTCGTGTAGCTGGCCCCCGCGAGAGCGAGTCCGAGGGCCGACGCCTTGTCGGCTCCGGTCAGGACGAGCCAGACCCGCTTGGAAGCGTTGAGCACGGGACGCGTCAGCGTCACACGCTCGGGCGGCGGCTTGGGGGAGTTGCGCACAGGGAGGGCTGCGACATCGGTCACCGTGACCTCCTGCCGGTCGGGGAAGAGCGACGCGATGTGGCCGTCCGGCCCGACGCCGAGGAAGCAGACCGCGAACGACGGCCATGGGTGCTCATCGGTACCGAATCGGGCGAGCTCCGCGGCATACGCGGCGGCTGCCTCATCCAGCGTCAGGCCCTCGTCGGCTGCGGCGACCTCGTGCACGTTCTCCGGGGGCACGGGAATGTGATCGAGCAAGGCGGCGCGAGACTGCACAGCATTGCGGTCGGCGTCGGTCCGAGCGACGAAGCGCTCGTCACCCCACCAGAAGTGCACCAGCGACCAGTCGATGTCGTCGGAGCGCGGATCCTCGAGCGTCGCACGCAGCACGGCACCGCCCATGGACCCGCCGGTGAGGGCGACGTGTGCGATGCGGCCGTTGCGTGTGCGCGCGCGCAGGCGGGTCAGGAAGCGGTCTGCCACACGCTCCGCCAGCGCACCGGGCGTGCTCTCGACTACGACCCGCTTCTCTGCGGGAGTCCGCTGGGTCGACATCATTCTCCTGCCTCGGGCGGGCCCAGCTTTTCCCAGCCCTCGGTGATCACTCGGCCGTACAAGACGTCGGGATCCAGCCGACGCAGCTCCTCGGCGAGGCATTCACGCAGTGTGCGCCGCGGCAGGTGCAGGTCATGGTCGGGCTGATCCGGCTGGGTGAGGACCGCGATTCCGGGCTCGGGGCGCTCCAGGAGGATGTCGCCCGACGCGCGCGTCAGGCGCACCGACTTGATGCCCTCCTGCCAGTGCTCGGCGTCTTCGTAGTGCCAGGTGACCTTCACATCGAGCGCCAGCTGCAGCCAGGCGGCGAGCAGAGCTGTCGACGGCGACGCCGAGCCTCCCCGCACCTCGACGGCGTCGACGGCTTCGAACGGCGGCTGGTCCAGCACGGCGGCGAGCTGCTCGCGCCAGTGGGTGAGGCGCGTCCATGCGAGATCGGTGTCGCCCGGGGCGTGGGTCTCGCCGAGGAGGGCGAGCCGGTCCCGCACGTCGGGAGCCGTCGCCGCGTCGGTGATGCGGCGCTGCGCGATCTTCCCGAGCGGCGAGTTGGCGGGAGAGGTCGGTGCTTCCTCCGGCCACCACGCGACGACGGGAGCGTCGGGCAGCAGGAGGCCGGTGACGAGGCTCTCCTCGTTGCTCGCGGCATCGCCGTAGGCGTGGAGGACGACCACCTCGCTCGCACCGGCGTCGCCGCCGACGCGGATCTGCGCGTCGAGATGGGCATCGCCGTCACCGGTGGTCAGCACGATGACACGCATGGGGTGCTCGCGCGAGGCGTCGTTCGCGGCATCGATGGCCGCCTCGGCCACGCCGTTGCGCGCCGAGATGATGAGGGTGAGAACGCGACCGAGGGCCACGGCGCCGCCGTCTTCACGCACCTTGACGAGCTGCTTGGCGACCTGGCTGACGGTCGTGTCGGGAAGGTCGATGATCATGGGCGTCTCCAGACTCGTCCGTCGCGGGCAAGGAGGTCATCCGCGGATGCAGGACCCCACGAGCCGGGTGCGTACTGGTCGACCGGGCCGCCCTCTGCGGCCCAGAACTTCTCCACGGGGTCGAGGATCTTCCACGACAGTTCGACCTCTTCGTGCCGGGGGAACAGCGGCGGGTCGCCGAGCAGCACGTCGAGGATCAGACGCTCGTACGCCTCGGGGCTGGCCTCGGTGAACGCGTGGCCGTATCCGAAGTCCATCGTGACGTCGCGCACGTTGGTGCCGTTGCCGGGGACCTTCGAGCCGAAGCGGATCGTGACGCCCTCGTCGGGCTGCACGCGGATCACGAGGGCGTTCTGTCCGAGCTCGGACGTGTTCGAACGGCCGAAGAGGTGCTCCGGTGCCTTCTTGAAGACGACCGCGACCTCGGTCACGCGTCGTCCAAGACGCTTTCCGGTGCGCAGGTAGAAAGGCACTCCCGCCCAGCGGCGGGTGTCGATCTCGAGCTTGATGGCGGCATAGGTCTCCGTCGCCGACTCGGGGTTCATGCCTTCCTCGTCGAGGAACCCGGTGACCTGCTCGCCGCCCTGCCATCCGCCGGCGTACTGTCCGCGCGCTGTCGCGAGCGAGAGGTCGTCGGGCACGTGCACGGCGGCGAGGACCTTCTCCTTCTCGGCGCGCAGGTGCTCGGCAGACAGGCTGATCGGCTCCTCCATCGCGGTGAGCGCGAGGAGCTGCAGAAGGTGATTCTGGATGACGTCGCGCGCGGCGCCGACGCCGTCGTAGTACCCGGCACGGCCGCCCACGCCGATGTCCTCGGCCATCGTGATCTGCACGTGGTCGACGTAGTTGCGGTTCCAGATCGGCTCGTACAGCTCGTTGGCGAAGCGCAGAGCGAGGATGTTCTGCACCGTCTCCTTGCCGAGGTAGTGGTCGATGCGGAAGATCGAGTCCGCCGAGAAGGCGACCTCGAGCGCCGCGTTCAGCTCCCGCGCGGATTCGAGGTCGTGCCCGAAGGGCTTCTCGATGACGACACGACGCCAGCAGTCCTCGTTGTCGTCGTCGTCGCCCACGAGACCCGAGTCCTTGAGCTGCTGCGCGACCACCGCGAACGACTTCGGCGGGATCGACAGGTAGAACGCGTGGTTCCCCATGGTGCCCCGCTCCACGTCCAGCTGATCCACCGTCTCACGGAGCTTGCGGAACGATTCGGGATTGTCGAACTCTCCCGAGACGAAGCGGATGCCCTGAAGCAGCTGCGCCCACGTCTCCTCGCGGAACGGGGTGCGCGCGTGCTGCTTGACGGCGTCGTACACGACCTGAGCGAAGTCCTGGTCCTCCCAATCACGTCGGGCGAAGCCGACCAGAGCGAATCCGGGAGGCAGGAGCCCGCGGTTGGCGAGATCGTAGACGGCGGGCATGAGCTTCTTGCGTGACAGGTCTCCGGTCACACCGAAGATCACGAGTGCACTGGGCCCCGCGATCCGGTTGAGACGGCGATCATCGGGGTCACGCAGCGGGTTGTGCCCGCGCGAGATGGGAACAGACATCGGTGGGAGATTCTCCTGGCTGTTACTTCTGTGCTGCTTCGAAGAGGGTGAGGACGTCAGCCGACGAATCGGTGATCGTCAGGGAGACGACGGGTCGTCCATGGGCTGCCAGGACACCGGCATCGCCGGCCGCCTGCGCCTCGATGAGCTGGCCGAACGTGTACGGCCGCTCGGGGATCTCGAGATCGACGTCGGTGCGCTCGAGGATCTGCAGGAACACACCCTGAGCGGGTCCACCCTTGTGGTACTGCCCGGTCGAATGGAGGAAACGGGGTCCCCAGCCGAAGGTCGTCGGTCGACCGGAGTCGGCGGCGACGAGTTCGCGGATGCCCTGCAGCTGCGGCACGTCGAGACGGTTCACGTATGCCTGGACCGCGACGTAGCCGTCGTCCGACAAACGAGCCCAGAGTGCGTCGAGAACCCCTTCGACGGTTCCCGAGGCGGCGAGGGCCGGATCGGACACGCGCACCTCCACGCCGTTCTCAACGAATGCGGGCTCCGTCGAGCCGGGGCGTGCGTCGAGAAGACCTCGTGCGGCGACCTTCGCCGACTCCACGTCGGGCTGGTCGAACGGGTTGATCCCGAGCAGATAGCCCGCGATCGCCGTGGCGTACTCCCAGACGATGAACTGGGCGCCGAGCGATCCACTGACGAGGATCTCTCCCTCGTGGCGCTCACGGAGGTGGAACTCGTTCGCGTCGTCCACCAGACGCACGATCTGCAGATCCGCGGGCGCGGAATCGAGCTCGGGCGACACCGGGAGGAGGACGACCGGGAGGATGCCGGTCCCCGACTTCCCCGTGGACTCCGCGATCAGCTGTTCGATCCAGTCGGGCAGTCCGTTGATGTGCGTGCCGTCGGTGATCAGACCGAGCTTGTCCCTCCGAGGGACGGTGGCCGATATCGCGGCGGCGAGGCGCAGAGCGGGGTTGTCGGCCGAATCGACGGCGACCTCCAGCAGAGACGCCTCTGCCTCGTTCAGCAGCTCGTCGATGTCGGCGCCTGCGAGTCCCGACGGCACGAGCCCGAAGGCCGTGAGCGCCGAATACCGTCCGCCGACGTGGGGATCCGCGGTGAAGACGCGGTATCCGGCCTGACGGGCCGAGCTCTCGAGAGGAGATCCGGGATCGGTCACCACGACGATGCGCTCCGCCGGGTCGATGCCGACGTCGCGGAACGCGGCTTCGAACGCGCGGCGCTGCGAGTCGGTCTCCACGGTCGAGCCGGACTTCGACGACACCACGAGGGCGATGTTCTCCAGGCCCCCGTCGAGCGCGGCGAGAACCTGCCCGGGAGCAGTGGAGTCGAGGATGGTCAGCGGCACACCACTCGTCTGTGCGATCACTTCGGGTGCCAGCGAGGAGCCGCCCATGCCTGCGAGCACGATGCGGGTGACGCCCTTCGCGTGCAGTTCGTCGCGCAGGGCGGTGATCTCGGCGACCAGAGGGCGAGACACCGAGACGGCCTCGACCCAGCCCAGGCGGATCGACGCCTCGGGCTCGGCGTCCGGACCCCACAGGCTGGCGTCGCCGCCCGTGACGCGCGAGGCGATGAGATCGTGCACCAGTGCGGGCACGGTCTCATCGATCGCCGCCCGGGCTGCGCCCGACGCGTGGATCGCGAACGTCATCGCTGCGCCTCGAGCCCTTCGCTCACCTGGGTGAGCAGGTCGTGCCAGGAGTCGATGAACTTCGCGACGCCCTCATCCTCGAGCACCTGAGTCACGTCGGTGAAGTCGATGCCGAGGTCGGCGAGTCCCGCGAACACCGCGCGAGCCTCGTCGTAGCCGCCGGTGATGGTGTCACCGGTGACGACGCCGTGGTCGAAGGTCGCCTCGAGCGTCTTCTCGGGCATCGTGTTGACGACATCCTTCGCGACGAGCTCGGTGACATACAGCGTGTCGGGCAGGGCCGGGTCCTTGACACCGGTCGACGCCCACAGCGGCCGCTGCGGGTTGGCGCCCAGCTTGATGAGGTCCTGAGCGCGCTTCTCCGCGAACTTCTGCTCGTACAGCTCGTAGGCGAGACGCGCGTTGGCGAGGCCGGCCTTGCTCTTGAGAGCTTCGGCCTCGTCGGTGCCGATCGCCGAGAGGCGCTTGTCGGTCTCGGTGTCGACGCGCGAGACGAAGAACGACGCGACGGAGTGGATGCTCGACAGGTCGAAGTCTGCGCTGTGCGCGCGCTCGAGGCCGGTCAGGTAGGCGTCGATGACCTCGGCGTAGCGCTCGAGGCTGAAGATCAGCGTCACGTTGACGCTGATGCCCGACGCGATGGCCTCGGTGATCGCCGGGAGGCCCGCCTTGGTCGCGGGGATCTTCACGAGCAGGTTCGGACGGTCGACCTTGGCCCACAACTGCTTGGCCTGGGCGACCGTGCCCTCGGTGTCGTGCGCCAGGTCGGGGGAGACCTCGATCGAGACGCGACCGTCGACATGACCCGACTTCTCCCACACGGGACGGAAGACGTCGAGGGCGGCGGCGACATCCTGCGTCGTCGCGGCGAACACGGCCTCCTCGGCCGTCGCGCCGGACGCGGCGAGCTCGGAGACCTGGGCGTCGTACGACGTGTTGTTCTTGTCGGTGATCGCGTTGGCGAAGATCGTCGGGTTCGTGGTGACGCCGACGACGTTGCGCGTCTCGATCAGCTCGGCGAGGTTGCCGGAGGAGATGCGGGTACGGGACAGGTCGTCGAGCCAGATGCTGACTCCGGCGGCGGCGAGGTCTGCGGTGGGGGTGCTCATGCGTTCTCCTTGATGGTCTCGCGTGCGGCCGCGATGACGGCCTCGGTGGTGATGCCGAACTTCTGGAACAGCGTCTTGTAGTCGGCGGAGGCGCCGAAGTGGTCGATGCCGACCGAACGGCCGCGGTCGCCCACGATGCCGCGCCAGCTGAGGACCGACCCGGCCTCGACCGAGACGCGTGCGGTCACGGCCTTCGGCAGCACGGACTCACGGTACGCCTCGTCCTGCTCGTCGAACCACTCGAGCGACGGAGCGGAGACCACGCGCACATTGACGCCCTCTTCCGCCAGGGCGGCACGAGCGTCCACGGCGAGCTGAACCTCGGAGCCGGTAGCGATGATGATCACGTCGGGGGTGCCGTTCGGCGCCTCCGCGAGCACGTAGGCACCCTTGGAGACGCCCTCGGTCGAGGCGAACACGTCGCCCTCGGCGGTGCCCTGGCCGCGCTCGAACACCGGGATGTTCTGACGGGTCAGCGCGATGCCGGCCGGTCCCTCGTGACGACGAAGGATCTCGAGCCATGCCGCGGAAGTCTCGTTGGCGTCGGCGGGGCGCACGAGCGTGAAGTTCGGGATGGCGCGCAGCGTCGCGATCTGCTCGACGGGCTGGTGCGTGGGGCCGTCTTCACCGAGTGCGACGGAGTCGTGCGTCCAGACGAAGATGCTCGGAACGTTCATGAGCGCGGCCAGACGCACCGGCGGGCGCATGTAGTCGCTGAAGATGAGGAACGTTCCGCCGAAGGCACGCGTCGGGCCGTGCAGCACGATGCCGTTGACGATGGCGCCCATCGCGTGCTCGCGGATGCCGAAGTGCAGCACGCGTCCGTAGGGGTCGCCGGACCACTCGTGCGTCGACCATTCGGCCGGGATGAAGGACTTCGAATCCTTGATCGTGGTGAGGTTCGATTCGGCGAGGTCGGCGGAACCGCCCCAGAGCTCGGGGAGCTCGGCAGCGAGAGCGTTGATCACCTGACCGGAAGCCGCGCGGGTCGACACGTCCTTGCCGCTCTCGAAGACGGGGAGAGCCGACGTGATGTCCGCAGGCAGCTCCTTCGCCTCGAGGCGATCGAGCAGGGCCTTGCGCTCGGGGTTGGCGGCCGCCCAGGCGTCGAACGACGTCTGCCAGGCAGCACGCGCTTCGGCAGCGCGCTCGGCGAGACCGCGGGTGTGGGCGATCACATCGTCGGCGATCGCGAAGTGCTCGTCAGCGTCGAACCCGAGGACCTTCTTGGTCGCGGCGAGCTCGTCGCCACCCAGGGCGGAACCGTGGATCTTTCCGGAGTTCTGCTTGCCGGGCGACGGCCAGCCGATGATGGTCTTGAGAATGATGAGCGACGGCTTCGAAGTCTCGCCCTTGGCGGCCTCGATCGCGGCGTGCAGCTCCGCGACGTCCTCGACGTACTCGCCCGTCTTCTTCCAGTCGACGGTCTGCACCTGCCAGCCATAGGCCTCGTAGCGCTTCGCGACGTCTTCGGTGAAGGCGACGTTCGTGTCGTCCTCGATCGAGATCTGGTTTGAGTCGTAGATCGCGATGAGGTTGCCGAGCTCCTGGTGACCGGCGAGCGAGGAGGCTTCGCTCGTGACGCCCTCCTGCAGGTCGCCGTCGCCCGCGATCACGTAGACGAAGTGGTCGAACGGGCTCGTGCCCGCTTCGGCCTCGGGGTCGAACAGACCGCGCTCGTATCGCGCCGCGTAGGCGAAGCCCACGGCAGAGGCGAGTCCCTGACCGAGCGGACCGGTGGTGATCTCGACGCCCTTGGTGTGCCCGTACTCGGGGTGGCCGGGGGTCAGCGAGCCCCACGTGCGCAGCGCCTTGAGGTCGTCGAGCTCGAGCCCGAAGCCGCCGAGGTACAGCTGCACGTACTGGGTGAGCGAGGAGTGTCCGACCGAGAGGATGAATCGGTCGCGGCCGAGCCAGTCGGTGTCGGTCGGGTCATGGCGCAGCACGCGCTGATAGAGCAGGTACGCGGCGGGAGCGAGGCTCATGGCGGTGCCGGGGTGACCGTTGCCGACCTTCTCCACGGCATCCGCGGCCAGCAGACGAGCGGTGTCCACCGCGCGCCGATCGATTTCTTCCCACTGCAGTTCCGACACGGTGAAGCCCTTCTCAGACAGTTCGAGAGCACCCGGAGTGCAGCATCGGTGTCCGCGTCGTTACGGATGGAATGTGATGTGCGCCGGGCACGCGAGTCTTTTCAGCATAGCGCCGTGGTCAGACCCGTGACCTCCCTTTACAACGCACGATCAGGCGTGTAATTCCCGGGAGCGCGATACACGCGGACAGGCTCGGAACCGGGGTTCGTGAACGGTGAGACGGGGTGCCACCTGCGCGGCTGAAGACCCGCTCGCGGGGTCGTCAGCATCCTGTGGCCACTGGGTCTTCGATGCAGGTGTGGGCGACGAGCGCGGTGTGCGCCTCGAGGATGCGGATCGTCTGTGGCGATCCCTCGGCGGTCAGTCGACCTGAGATGGGGGTCCAGCCCGATCCCAGGTCGACTTCGACCGTGTAGAACACGTCGACGCGTGCGGTGTACTCGCCGCGTTCGCGGTACACGTGCGAGGTCGGGGTCGGAGTGAACTGCGGCTGACCGAGTGCTTTCCACGTTCGGCCCGGCACGGCGACAGTGGCCAGAGCGCCGTCGCCGTAGTCGAAGCGGTACGACGAAGGGGTGAACCGCACCGAGAGGGGCACGCCGAACAGCTCGCCCGACTGGGTGTGGACATCCGCCGCGACGGTGAAGTTGGTCGGCAGGCCGGCGATGCCGATGTTCGCGGGCTCGGCGGTCGCACGCGCAGAGGCAGGTGCGAAGCCCGCGAGGTCGGTCAGGGTGATGGTCGGCGTCGCGGGAGCGGGAGGGGCGGACTGGAGGGCGGCCGGGGGTGTCGCGGTCGGAGTGGTCAGCGTCGAACATCGCACCGTGCCGTCGTCGTCGAGACACTCAGCCAGTCGTATCGCCTGTTCGCTCGGAGGAGCGGGTCGCGCTGGCGCGTCGGACGCGGTGCCGTCACGTTCGTCGCGGTCTCCCGGAATGCTCGGAAGCGCCGGAGAGCCGGGGCGCTGCTGTGTCCCGGAGATCGTGAGCGAGGAGTTGCC
>NZ_CAUQVQ010000081.1:0-11478 GCF_963521645.1 uncultured Microbacterium sp.
CGCTCCCTCGCTCAACGACCGGGGCCCGGCCGCTGGCGCTCCCTCGCTCAACGACCGGGGCCCGGCCGCAGCGGCTGCCCGTTCGTTGAGCGAGCGCAGCGAGACGAAACGCCCGCACCGGCTCACGATCGACTTCGCCGGGGCGTTCCTCACGCCCGTCGGCGGCTATCCGAGCGACCGGGAATGGGCGCCGGCGGGTTCTTTCCGCGAGGTTGCCGACGCCGCGGCGGCCGTGCACGCCGTGGACGAGATGGCGGATGCGGGAGCATGCTGCATCAAGGTGGCGAGCAACGCCACCGCAGGCCCCGTGTTCGACGACGATCTGTTCCGCGCGATCGTCGAGGCCGCCGCCCCCCGGGGGCTTCCCGTGGTCGCCCACGCCGAGGGCTCAGGGCAGGCGCAGCGCGCCGCGCGCCTGGGAGCGGTCCGACTCGCCCATGCACCGTTCACCGAACGCCTCGACGACCCGGAGATCGAGCGCCAGGCCGCATCCGTCGCCTGGATCTCGACGCTCGCGATCCACGACGTCGGCAGTGTGGAGCGACTCGCGTCCACCGACAACGTGCGCCGGTTCCATGCCGCCGGCGGCACCGTGCTGTACGGCACCGACATGGGAAACGGCCCGACCCCGGTCAGCCTGCACACCGGCGAGCTCGCCGCGCTGCGAGAGGCGGGGATCACCGGGCTCGACCTGCTGCGCGCCCTCGCTCCGCAGGATGCCCTCGATCCCGCCTCGCTCCTTCTGAGACTCCCCCACGCCGACGCCGACCCGACTCTCGCCCGCCCGCTCACCAGCGCCGACCTGAAGGCATGACATGACCGACTCGAGCCGCCCCGCCCGCACCGCCCGCACCGACGCCGAGCTCCTCGACGCCGCCCGCGCTCTCGATGCCGCCGATCCGCTGCGCGCCCACCTCGTCGCTTTCGCGGACGCACCCGGGGTCTCCGCCTACCTCGACGGCAACTCGCTCGGACGCCCCCTGCGCGACACCGCAGACAAGATCGCCGCGTTCGTGCGCGACGACTGGGGAACCCGGCTGATCCGCTCGTGGGACGAGCAGTGGATGGCTCTGCCGATGGAACTCGGCGACCGCATCGGGAGCCTCACGCTGAGTGCCGCCGCCGGGCAGACCGTCGTCGCCGACTCCACGAGCGTGCTGATCTACAAGCTCATGCGCGCCGCGGCGACCGCCGACCCCTCGCGTTCCGAGCTCGTGATCGAGGCCGGCAACTTCCCCACCGACCGTTTCATGGCCGAGGGGGTCGCCGCCGAGACCGGCATGTCGGTGCGGTGGATCGAACCCGACCCGGTGCACGGTGTGCAGATCGCCGATGTGAGGGCGGCGATCTCGGGCAAGACGGCGCTCGTGTCGCTCAGCCACGTCGACTACCGCTCCGGCGCCCTCGCCGACATGCCGGCGATCACCGCCGCCGTGCACGAGGCCGGCGCGCTCATGATGTGGGACCTGTGCCACTCGGCAGGAATCATCCCGATGCAGCTCGACGAGTGGGGCGTCGACATGGCCGTGGGCTGCACGTACAAGTACCTGAACGGCGGCCCGGGGTCGCCCGCCTTCGCCTATCTGCGACGCGAGCACCAGGGCGTGCTGCGTCAGCCGATCCAGGGGTGGTGGAGCGCCGCCGACATCTTCGCGATGGGCCCCGAGTACGTGCCGGCCGGAGACATCCGTCAACTCCTCAGCGGCACGCCCCCGATCACCTCGATGATCGCGATGCAGGGCATGCTCGACCTGATCGAGCAGGCCGGCATCGAGGGCGTGCGCGACAAGGCCCGCTCCCTGACGGACTTCGCGGTGCGCGCCTACGACGAGGTCCTCGCTCCGCGGGGCGTGCGCCTACTCAGCCCCCGAGACGCAGATCTGCGCGGCGGCCACGTGACGATCGGTCACCCCGACTTCCGCGCCGTGACGCAGCGCCTGTGGGCCGACGGCATCATCCCGGACTTCCGCTTCCCCGACGGCATCCGACTGGGTCTTTCGCCGCTCAGCACATCGCACGTCGAGACGCTCACGGGCGTGCTCGCCGTGCGCGACGCCCTGGAGCGGCATGACCGCTGATCCCGCCGCCGCCGAGCACATCGCGCCGACTCCCGACAGCCCCGTGCTCGACGACATCGACGCACGCCCCGGCAGCACGGCATCGCTGCTGCGCACTCTGGTCGGCCTGTATCTGCGACGGCTGGGCGGCTGGATCTCGGCGGCCGATCTGGTCGCGCTCGCCGGCGATCTCGGCATCCCCACGGCTCAGGCGCGCACCGGGATCACCCGCCTGAAGCAGAAGGGGCTGCTGCTCGCCGAGCGCAGGCACGCGATCGGCTATCGGCTGAACCCGGATGCCGCGACCATGCTCGAGCGCGGTGATCGTCGCATCTTCGAGGTGCGCGAGATGACGGATGCCGACCGCTGGTGCCTGATCTCGTTCTCGATCCCCGAGAGTGCGCGCAGCATCCGCCATCAGCTGCGCCGTCGGCTGCAGTGGATCGGGGCCGGTGTCGTGTCGCCCGCGCTGTGGATCTGTCCCGGTCACCTCCGGGACGAGGTGCTGCAGATCGTCGCGGAGCTCGACGCCCGGGCCTGGGTCACGACGTTCCTGGCCGACACTCCCGTGCCTCCGCGCACGCTGCCCGAGGCCGCCGCCGAGTGGTGGGACCTCGAGGCGCTGCGCGACGAGCACCTCGCGTTCCAGCGATCGATCGCCGCCCTTCCCGAGGGATCGTTCGCCGCCTACGTGCAGCTGATCGACAGCTGGCGCACGCTGCCGTACCTCGATCCGGGGCTCCCGCCGGCCCTGCTCCCGGCGGAGTGGCCCGGCGGGCGCAGCCACCGTGAGTTCGCCCGACTGTCCGGCGCGCACGCGGACGCGGCCTGGCGACATGTGTGCGGGGTCGTCTCGTCCGCGCCCCTCACCGAGCCGGCGACGACGTCGTAGCGCGCACCACGAGCCGCGTCGGCAGGATCACGTTCATCTCCTCGATCTCCCCGCCCGAGAGCAGGGTGACGACCATGTCGGCGGCCACGGCTCCGAGCCGCCGCATGGGCTGCTGGATCGTCGTGAGAGGCAGCGCCCGCCTGGTCGCCTCGGGAACATCGTCGAAGCCGACGACCGAGAGATCGTCCGGCACGCGCAGGCCCAGCTGGTGGGCGACGTCGATCACGGCGATCGCCGAGAGGTCGTTGGCCGCGAACACCGCGGTGGGCCGGGAATCGCCGTTCAGCATGCATCGCGCCGACTCCCGCGTGGCCTCGAGCTCGTAGCGTCCGACGCCGATCAGCGACGGGTCGATCGGGATCCCGGCGTCGGAGAGTGCGCGGCGATAGCCGGCGTCACGGAGTCCGGCCGAACGCAGATCCGGTCGCCCCGCGAGGAAGCCGATCCGTCGGTGGCCGAGCTCGATCAGATGCCTGGTCGCGGCGAGCGCGCCGCCGAAGCTGTCGGACTCGACGGTCGGCAGATCCGCGCGACCGGTGTGCGGATCGACCGCGACGACCGGGATCTCGGTGCCGGCGTTCACGACTGTGGGCGTCACCATGATCGCCGCGTCGATCAGCGTGCCGGACAGTCGGCTGAGCGAGCGACGCTCCCACCCGTCGCTCGCGCCGTGATGCGACCCCGCATGCGCGAGCAGGTCGAAGCCCGTGTCGTGCATCGCGGCGCCGACACCCTTCAGGATCTCGGCGCTGAACGGCTCGAAGTCGGCGAGGAGCACACCGATCACACCGGTTCGGCGTGCGCGCATGCTGCTCGCGACGAGACTCGACTCGTACCCGAGGTCCTTCACGGCGTCGAGCACACGCTGCACCGTCGCGTCCGCGATGCCGTAGCGCCCGTTGACCGCCTTCGAGACGGTCGACACCGACACCCCCGCCACTCTCGCGACGTCGTGGATCGTGGTGCGTGCCCCCATGACACGCCAGCGTAGTTCCGCGCGGGCGCAGACGGAAACTGTTTTCGAAAACGTTTGACGATCGCCTCTCGCGGCAGAAGACTGCATCCCACTGCGGTCTCGCCCGAGCCTCCGCAGGCGCCCCGCAGAGACGCGGTGCGCAACTCGATGAGGAGAATCACATGAACAGCAGAAGGCTCCCCCTCGCCACAGCGGTCTCAGTGCTCGCCGTCGGAGCGCTCGCGCTCTCGGGCTGCACCGGAGACACCTCCGGCGGCGGTGGCGGTGACGGCACCACCATGACGCTCTGGCACAACTCGACCACGGGCCCCGGAGTGGAGTTCTGGGAGAAGACGGTCGCCGACTTCGAAGCGGAGAACGAGGGCGTCACGATCGACATCCAGTCGATCCAGAACGAAGACCTCGACGGCAAGCTGCAGACGGCGCTCAACTCGGGCGACGCCCCCGACATCTTCCTGCAGCGCGGAGGCGGCAAGATGGCCGCCATGGTCAAGGCCGGCCAGCTCAAGGACCTCACCGACGCGATCGAGGGCGGCGCGAAGGACGAGATCCCGGATGCCGCATACTCGGCCAGCAGCCTCGACGGAAAGATCTACGCCATGCCGGTCGCCGTGCTGCCCGGCGGTCTCTTCTACAGCCAGGATCTGTTCGACCAGGCGGGCATCGCCGAGAACCCGACGACGATCGACGAGCTGGAGACGGCGAACGAGGCTCTGAAGGCCGCGGGCATCGACCCGATCGCGCTCGGCGCGAAGGACGCCTGGCCCGCAGCGCACTGGTACTACTGGTTCGCGCTGCGCGAGTGCAGCTCCGACACGCTCGCCACCGCCGCCGACGAGATGGACTTCAGCGACGAATGCTGGATCCGCGCCGGCGAGGACCTCGAGTCGTTCGCGGCGACGGAGCCCTTCAACGCAGGGTTCCTGACCACCACCGCACAGCAGGGCGCGGGCAGCTCGGCCGGCCTGATCGCCAACCACAAGGCGGCGATGGAGCTCATGGGCGCGTGGAACCCGGGAGTGATCGGATCGCTGACTCCCGACCAGCAGCCGCTGGCAGACCTCAGCTGGTTCCCGTTCCCCGAGATCGAGGGCGGTGACGGCGAGCCCGGTTCCATGATGGGCGGTGTCGACGGCTACTCGTGCTCGGTCGACGCTCCCGACGCATGCGTGGACTTCCTCAACTACCTCGGCACGTCCGCTGTGCAGACCGAGTACTACAAGGCGTTCAACGCTCCCCCGGTGAACACCGTCGCGCAGGAGGCCGTCACCGAGCCGTACCTGCAGGACATCCTCGCCGCCTACAACGACGCACCGTACGCGACGCAGTGGCTCGACACGGTCTACGGACAGAACGTCGGCAACGCGCTGAACGTCGCGGTGGTCGACCTGCTCGCCGGCAACAGCGATGCAGAGCAGCTCGTCAAGGCAGTGCAGGATGCCGCAGCGAAAGCGTGACACGCGTGCCCGGCTGGAAGTGATGCTTCTGGCCGGGCCCGCCCTGCTCGTCTTCCTCGCCTTCGTCATCTTCCCGGTGCTGATGGCGGCGTACTACGGGTTCTTCAGCTGGCAGGGCTACGGCCCGCCCACCGACTTCGTCGGGCTGAAGAACTACCTCACGATCCTCCAGGACCCGCTGTTCCACGATGCGCTCGCGCACAACGGCTTCATCCTGGTGTTCTCGCTCGTGCTGCAGGGCCCGATCGCGATCGTGCTCGCACTGCTCCTGAACCGCCGGATGCGCGGCCAGTCGCTGATCCGCGTGCTGATCTTCATCCCCTACGTGATCTCCGAGGTCGTCGTGGGCACGGGCTGGAGCCTGATGCTGCAGACCAACGGCGCGCTCAACGCGATGCTCACCAACATGGGGCTCGGGTTCCTCGCGACCGACTGGCTGTCCGACCCCGCGATCGCCATCTGGACGCTCATGGTGATCATCACCTGGAAGTACGTCGGCTTCGCCGTCATCCTCTTCCTCGCCGGTCTCCAGGGCATCCCCGAGGAGCTCAACGAGGCCGCGGCCATCGACGGCGCCTCGTACTGGCAGATCCAGTGGCGCATCACGCTGCCGCTGCTCGCGCCGACGCTGCGCATCTGGGCCTTCCTGTCGATCATCGGCTCCCTGCAGCTGTTCGACCTCGTCTACATCATCTGGGGGCAGTACATCGCCTCGACGGCGGGCACCTCGACCATGGCGACGTACATGGTGTCGGAGGGGCGCAACGCCGGCAACTACGGCTACGGCAACGCGGTCGCGGTCGTGCTCTTCCTGATCTCGCTCGTCGTCGCACTGATCTACCAGCGCGCGGTGCTGCGCAAGGACACCGACGGAGCCCTCACCGGCACCTCGGGGCGTCGGCGCGGCCGCCGGTCGGCCGAGCCTGAGTCGGCCGAGCCCGCACCCGAACCCGAACTCGAGAAGGAGTACGTCCGATGACCGCCACCTCGGTGCTCGTCACCCAACGGCCCGCACGTCTCGGACGCTCGGGTCGCGCCGCGAAGCCCCGGCTGCCGTGGGCGCATCCGACCGTCTACTTCGTGGCGCTGATCGCGGTCGGACTCATGCTCGCGCCGATCGCGTACATCATCACCGGCGGATTCCGCACGAACGCGCAGATCACGACCGATCCGTCCGGATTCCCGGCGCCCTGGGTCGCGTCGAACTATCTCGACGTGCTCACCGGCGGCGTGTTCTGGCGACTCGTGGGCAACTCGACCATCGTCGCCCTCGCGACGACTGCAGGCACGGTCGCCCTCGGCCTCATGGCGGCGTACGTGCTCGCCCGCTACCGGTTCGCGGGCCGCGGCGTGCTGTACGCGTTCTTCGCCGCGGGCCTGATGTTCCCGCTGACGGTCGCGATCACCCCGCTGTACATCGTGGTGCGCAGCCTCGGGCTCATGAACTCGCTGGGCGGTGTGATCCTGCCGCAGATCGCGTTCGCGCTCCCGACCACGATCATCATCCTCGTGCCGTTCCTGCGCGCGATCCCCGACGAGATCCAGGAGGCGGCGTTCATCGACGGCTGCAGCCGGCTCGGCTTCTTCTGGCGCATGGTGCTGCCGCTCTCGCTCCCGGGAGTGATCACGACCGGCATCCTCGCCTTCATCGGCAGCTGGAACGGATATCTGCTGCCGTTGTTCATCCTCAACGATCAGGCGGCGTTCACACTGCCGCTGGGGGTGCAGTCGTTCGCGTCGCAGTACTCGGTCGACACGGCCAAAGTGCTGGCCTTCACGTCGCTGTCGATGATCCCCGCGCTGATCTTCTTCAGCCTGTTCGAGCGGCGCATCGTGGGAGGACTCACCGGTGCTGTCAAGGGCTGACGCGGTCGTCGTCGCCACACCCGGCGCCGACGAGACCCAGAAAGAGAACACGATGTCGCAGTCCCCCGCCTCCGCGCCGCACTCCCCGCGCGTCGAGGAGCTCCTCTCCCGCATGACCCTCGAGGAGAAGCAGGCGCAGCTCGTCGGCTTCTGGGTCGATCAGGGTGTCGAGGTCGTCGCCCCGATGTCGGGCGAGAAGAAGAGCTCCACCCGCTACGAGGACGCGTCCGCGAACGGCATCGGGCACCTCACCCGCGTGTACGGGACGCGCCCGGTCGACCCCGTGGAGCGGGCCGCATGGCTCTGGGGCGAACAGCGCCGACTGCAGCGGGAGACCCGACTCGGGATCCCCGCGATCGTGCACGAGGAGTGCCTGACGGGCCTCGCCGCGTGGAAGGCCGCGACCTTCCCCACGCCTCTCGCCTGGGGGGCCTCGTTCGACCCCGCGCTCGTGGAGGAGGTGGGACGGGCGATCGGCTCGTCGATGAGTGCTCTCGGCATCCATCAGGGCCTCTCCCCGGTGCTGGATGTCATCCGCGATCCGAGGTGGGGACGCGTCGACGAGTGCATCGCCGAGGATCCTCTCGTGGTCGGCAGGGTCGGCACCGCGTACGTGCGCGGCCTCCAGTCCGAGGGCGTGCATGCCACGCTGAAGCACTTCATCGGGTACTCCGCATCGCGAGCGGGGCGCAACCACGCCCCGGTGAGCATCGGTCAGAGGGAGATCGAAGACGTCCTCCTGCCGCCGTTCGAGATGGCGTTGCGCGAGGGCGGCGCCCGCAGCGTCATGAACTCGTATGTCGACATCGACGGCGTGCCCGTCACCGCCGACGCACGATATCTGACCGGCATCCTGCGCGACCGCTGGGGCTTCGACGGCGTGGTGGTGTCGGACTATTTCGCGGTCGACTTCCTGCACAGCATGCACCGCGCGGCCGCCGACTCCGCCGACGCCGCACGGCTCGCGCTCACCGCGGGCATCGACGTCGAGCTGCCGTCGCCCGACGCCTTCCGCACGCTCGCCGATCAGGTGCGCGACGGTCGTCTCGCGCCGGAGATCCTCGACCGTGCGGTGGCACGTGTGCTCGCACAGAAGGAGGAGCTCGGTCTGCTGGATGCCGACTTCGACACTCCCCCGACTGCGATCGACCTCGATCCGGCCGAGCATCGAGCACTCGCCCGACGCCTCGCCGAGGAGTCCGTCGTGCTGCTGAGCAACGACGGCACACTGCCCCTGACCGCTTCGGAGCCCTCGCGCATCGCGGTGATCGGCCCGAACGCCGACAGCACCGACGCCCTGATGGGCTGCTATTCGTTCGTCAACCACGTGCTGGCGCATCACCCCGAGACCCCGGCCGGCATCGCACTGCCCACCGTCGCCGAGGCGCTGCGCGATGAGTTCCCGCACGCCCGCTTCACCACCACGACCGGCTGCGATGTCGAGGGCGCCGATCGCTCGGGCATCCCCGCCGCCGTCGAGGCGGCGAGTGCCGCGGATGTCGCGATCGTCGTCGTGGGTGATCGCGCGGGACTCTTCGGGCGCGGCACGGTCGGCGAGGGCAACGACGTCGACGACCTCGAGCTGCCGGGCGTTCAGCGCGAGCTGGTCGAGGCCGTGGTCGCCACCGGCACCCCGGTGATCCTGATCGCGATGACCGGACGACCCTACGTGCTCGACTGGGCGCTGCCCGCCCGGGCAGGAGCTGCCGGCACACTCACCGGGCTCGGCGCTGTCGCCAACTCCGCCGCAGACGACACGGAGCCTGTCGGCATCCCGGTCGCCGTGCTGCAGACGTTCTTCCCCGGAGAAGAGGGCGCCCCGGCGCTCGCTGCGCTGCTGAGCGGACGGTTCGCCCCGTCGGGTCGGCTCCCGGTGTCCCTGCCCCGCTCGGCCGGAGCGCAGCCGTATTCGTACCTGCATCCCGTGCTCGGGGGCCGCACCGATGTGACGAGCGCGGACTCGACTCCGGTGCGCCCGTTCGGCTTCGGCCTCAGCTACACGACGTTCGCGCACGACGATCTCGCCGTGCCCGCCACGGCCGCTGCAGGCGAGACGATCAGAGCGACCGTGCGGGTGCGCAACACCGGCGGGGTCGAGGCGACCGATGTCGTGCAGCTGTACGCGCACGATGAGGTCGGGAGCGTGACGCGTCCGGTCGCCCAGCTGCTCGACTTCCGTCGTGTCTCGCTCGCGCCGGGCGCCGAGACCCTGGTCGAGTTCGACGTGCCGATCGACCGTCTCGCGTTCACCGGGCTCGACGGCGTCAAGCGCGTCGAACCCGGCGGCATCCGACTGTGGGTCGGCACCGCGTGCGACGACGAGGAGACGGTGGCGCGGCTCGAGATCGTGTGATGCTGCTCGTCGTCGCGGAGCCCGCGCCCTGGTACCCGTATGGATAGGGTGGGGCCATGCAGCGAAGCCTCCTCCTGACGGTCGGCGTGGTCGCGGCGGCGATCCTCACGGGATGTTCCGCCGCGGCGGGCGACTCCGCAGATGCCGGGGGGTCTCCGCCCTCGCACACGCCGACCCCCACAGCCATCGAGAGCGCGGACACGGCCGCCGAAGATCAGGCTCGCGCATGGCTCGACGCCGCGACCCTCCCGCCCGGTGCCGTCGCCGTCGAGAAGAGCCCCGGCGGATTCCACTCGTATCAGGGGTGGCCCTGCCAGCCCGTGGTGCAGCTCGAGGGCTACTGGAGCGTGCCCGACACGACGGTCGCGTCGGCGGTCAACTGGCTGAATGCGCACCCGACCGCCGACCTCGTCGGCACGACCGGTGGCCTGTCGATGCCCGAGAACCCGGACATCGACGAGGCCACGGTCGGCTACTCCCCCGCCGACGATTCGCAGCAGGGGGTCGTCTACACGGTCTCGAAGGCAGGCGACGACGTCGTGATCCGCGCTGAGGTGGCCGCGCTCACGGCGGACGCCGCCTGCCCCTCGCTTCCCCCGGGCACGACGCTCGGCAAGCCGGGGCAGGGCTGACGCCACGACCGTGAGGCGCTGCTCAGCCCCGCGCTGCTCAGCCCTTCACGGCTGCGATGAACGCGGCGACGTGCTCCTGCAGTTTCACGATGCGCAGGTCACGCGCGAGCTCGCGATCGAACCCCTCGTAGGCGAGCGGCGGGAGCACGCGCACGTTCTTCGAGCATCCGAACTCGGCGCACACGAGCGTGCCGACGCTGTCGCCCTTGCGTCCCGCCGGGCCCGCCTTGCGCGCGACGTAGAGCTGCACGTCGTTGCGCAGAGTCACGTCCTCGCACCACGAGCACTGAGCTCTGGCGATGACGCGCTGCTCGGCCCTCTGCAGGATGACACCGGTGGCGACGTCATCGACCCAGGTGACGACATACGAACGGCGGGGCAGCTTCGGGTCGACCCAGCCGAGGTAGTCGAGCGTCGAGACGTCGAGGTCGGCGAAGCCGGGCGGCAGTGTGAGGTCGGAGACCTCCTTGCGGGAGGCGTTGATGAAGGAGGCGCGCAGGGTGCGCTCGTCGATGGGACGCATGAGGGAACTGCTTTCGTGACGGCCGTCTGAGACGGCATACGGAGAAGAGGAGCATCCGAGCGGATGCGGGAGTACGACGGAATGCCGGGGACGGGATTGTTCCGCCTCCGGTCGATCGTCAGCCTCTGTCCGCGGCGCGGAAAGCGCCTGCGACTCCGTTCTGCGCCCGCTCCGGCATGCGGGGAGCGCTCATCGACAACAGCATCCGGCAAGTCTACGCCCGTTTGTTTCACCACGTGTCGGCGCGGATTCCCTCTCCGGCCGACCCGACCTAGTCTTGCCGGAACGTCCGTCCGCGACGCCTCATCCGCACACGAAGGAGACCACCGTGTCCACGCCGTCGAACCGCCTTTCGCCCCTTTCGGTGCGCGAGCGTTCTGCGTGCATGTGCCGACACGGCTTCGCGTGCTCGTCGTACGAGTCGGGGCACGCCCTGCACCTGATCCAGGCGCGCATCGCCTCGGCGACGCCGACCGAGTGGGTCGATGCGATCGTCGAACAGGCGGACGCCGCCACCGGTGGCCTCGTCGTGCGCACTCTCGACGGCGCAGAGCACTCGCTGTGGAACGGCGCGAGTGCCGCGCTGGAGGCGCCCGAGGGGACCCCGGTTGCGCTGCACGCGCGCTACGGCGTGCTGGCGGTGGGGCGCACGCAGTTCAACGTCGCGCTGGTCTGATCGTTTCGTCTCGGGCGGCTTCGCCGTCCTCGCTCAACGACCGGGG
>NZ_CAUQVQ010000082.1:0-11441 GCF_963521645.1 uncultured Microbacterium sp.
GCACGCGCACGCACCCCGCATCCGCTTCTCGCGCCGTTCACCGGATCTCGCGCGGCCCGCGGCCCGGGTCCGGATGCGGTCGCGGGATGCCGGAGGTTCAGTCGGCCGTCACACGGTGGATGCCGAGGTCGGTGCGCCCGGGCAGCAGGTCTGCTCGGAGCGCTCGGGTTCCTCGGTAGTCGCCGTCACGGAGTCGGCGATATGGGCTGCTCGGCGACTCGTCGCGGATGCCGGCGAGTCGTTCGACGAGCCGTGCACTCTCGAGGTCGATGTCCGCAGGCGCGAGCCCGTCGGCGTCGTGGACGACGTGCAGGTCGAGCGGCTCGATGCCGGTGTACCAGAGCGTGCCGTGCGTGAGGGGGAACATCAGCGAGTCCAGGTCTCCGCTCACACCGCGCTCGCCGATCGAGCGGTCGTCCTCTCCGGCCGTCACGATCACGAGGGCGCGGCGCCCGGCGAGCGGGCCCTCGCCATAGCGCAGCGGGAGACCGGTCTCGGGGTCGGACGGACCGAAGGCGAAGCCGTTGGTCAGCACACGATCGACCCACCCCTTGAGGATCGCCGGCGGGCCGTACCACCACAGCGGGAACTGCAGCACGACGAGGTCGGCCGCCCGGAGCTTGCGCTGCTCCTCGGCCACATCCGCCGGCAGACGCCCCGAGGCATAGGCCTCCCCCATGAGATCGGCGACATTGCCCTCCCTTCCTCGCGGGTCGCCCAGGTCAGGGGCGGCGAGCACCGGGTCGAACCGCTGCCGGTAGAGGTCGGTCACCTCCACGTCGTGGTCGGCGGAGAGTGCCTCGACCCCGTCGCGGAACAGCCGTGCGTTGAACGAGTTCTCCTGGGGGTGGGCGTAGATCCAGTGGACGGTCGGGCGTGATGCGGACACGTGTGGCCTTTCTTCAGCGGTCTTCGTGGACGGGGATCGCGGCCGGGGGCAGGCGTCTGGTGAGCGGCAGGAGCGCAGCGGCGACCACCATGCCGGCCGCGACGACGAGCGCGATCGTGAAGCCCGCGGCACCCACGATCGAGGCGATCGTGCCGAGCACCGCGATGCCGAGACCCCCGCCGAGAGCGAAGCCGACCTCCTGGATGGCGCCGACCTGCCCCGCGTCGTCCTGCGAGGTGACGTCGAAGAGAGTCGTGGCCGCGAGCGTCGCGGCGATGCCGAAGCCCGCCCCCACGAGCACGAGCGGCACGGCGACGGGGCCCACCCCCGCAGAGAGCCAGACGAGTCCCGCGCCCTGCACGACGAGCGCGAGCACGGTGAGAGCGGTCGAGCTCAGCCATCGCAGCAGCACGGGGGCGAGGACCCCGCCGAGCGCGGTCGCCACCGCCTGCGGGAGGATGGCGATCCCGGCCGCGGCGGCGCTCTGACCCCTCTCGTCCTGAAGGTGCAGACTCACGAGCAGCACGGATGCCGACGAGACGCCGCTGCTCGCCACGATGCGCACGATCGCGGGACTGAATCCCGGCACGCGGAAGAGTCGCATGTCGATCAGAGGTTCTCGCAGGGCCCGCTGACGGCGGATGAAGAACACCAGCGCCCCCGCTGCGACCACCCCGGCGATGACCGCGGGCACGGGGGCGGCGAGCACCTCGTGCAGCGCGTAGACGAGAGCGCCGAGCGCGACGATGGATGACACGATGCTGAGAACGTCCCACGACGGCCGCCGGGAACTGCGCGAATCGTCCACGAGCCAGATCGCGAGCACGCCGGCGACCACCGCGAGCGGCACACTGCCGAGCAGCAGCCAGCGCCATCCCGGGCCTTCGGTCACGATCCCGCCGAGCACGGGCCCCAGCGCGCTTCCGGCACCGAAGGTCGCGGTCCACAGCCCGTAGGCCAGCACCCTCTGCCGCGCCTGATAGTGGGCTCCGATCGTGGCGACCACGCCCGCTACGACGAACGCCTCGGCGACGCCGAGGAGCGCGCGGACGACGATCAGCAGCAGCCCGTCGTGGGCGAGTCCGCCCACGACGTTGAGCACCGCGAAACCCGCCAGCCCGAGCAGCACGATCCGCTTGCGACCGAACGCGTCGCCGATCCGCGCGGCGACGACGAGAGTCGCGGCCAGCGACAGCGCATACACGTCGACGAGCCAGAGCGCACCGCTGTCGCTGAGCACGAGGTCACCGCGGATCGCCGGCAACGCCGTCGCGACGCTGCTTATCGCGAGGGCGCCGATCAGGATCCCGAGCAGCAGCGGGATCATGGCGAGCCAGGGATGACGGGTCGTGCGCGTCCGCGTGGCTGCCGCAGGGATCGAAGAGGTCACCCCCACAGTCTTGTGGCCTGAGTACACTCAGAACAAGTACGGTCATACAGGGTACATACTTACAGTTCGGATACCATCAGGCGACGAAAGGCGGATTCGATGCGTGAGAAGACGGAGCGGATCATCCGCGAATGGGGCGACGCGTGCGACGCGGAGATCTCCATCGCCGTGCTCGGCGGGGCGTGGAAGCCCAGCATCCTCAGCCTCCTGGGCGAGCACGAGGTGCTGCGGTTCGGCGAACTCAGCCGACTGCTCGACGAGCCGACCGCGCGCGTGCTCACGCGCCAGCTGCGCGAACTGGAGGACGACGGACTCGTCATCCGCACCGTCTATCGGCAGGTCCCGCCCAAGGTCGAGTACCGCCTGAGCGAGCTCGGGCGAGGGTCGATGCCGCTCGTCGATGCGCTCACCGAGTGGGGCGGTCGATACGCGGCGCATCAGCGGAGTGAGCTGCAGCGCGTCGCCGCAGAGTCCGAGACCCTCGAGGCCGTCGACGTCCGGTGAGCGGGCCCCGTCTGAAACAGCCGACACGCCGCCGATAGACTGGGAAGCATGTCCAAGGTCCTCCAGTCACTTCCCGTCGGCGAGCGCGTCGGCATCGCCTTCTCCGGAGGACTCGACACCTCCGTCGCCGTCGCGTGGATGCGCGACAAGGGCGCCGTCCCGTACACGTACACCGGAGACCTCGGGCAGTACGACGAAGACGACATCGAGTCGATCCCTGGCCGTGCGCTCGAGTACGGCGCCGAGGCCTCGCGTCTGGTCGACTGCAAGACCGCCCTGGTCGAAGAGGGTCTGGTCGCTCTGTCGTGCGGCGCCTTCCACATCCGCTCGGGCGGACGCACCTACTTCAACACCACGCCCCTCGGCCGCGCCGTCACCGGCACGCTCCTCGTGCGCGCCATGAAGGAGGACGGCGTCGACATCTGGGGCGACGGCTCCACCTACAAGGGCAACGACATCGAGCGGTTCTACCGCTACGGCCTGCTGGCCAACCCGCGCCTGCGCGTCTACAAGCCGTGGCTCGACGCCGACTTCGTCACCGAACTCGGCGGCCGCAAGGAGATGAGCGAGTGGCTCGTCGCCCACGACTTCCCCTACCGCGACTCGGTCGAGAAGGCCTACTCGACAGACGCCAACATCTGGGGTGCGACGCACGAGGCGAAGACCCTCGAGCACCTCGACGTCTCGCTCGAGACCGTCGACCCGATCATGGGCGTGAAGTTCTGGGACCCCTCGGTCGCGATCGAGACCGAAGACGTCTCGGTGACCTTCGAGGCGGGTCGCCCGGTCGCCATCAACGGTGTCGAGCACACCGACCCGGTCGCCCTCGTCATGGAGGCGAACACCATCGGCGGGCGCCACGGCCTCGGAATGAGCGACCAGATCGAGAACCGCATCATCGAGGCGAAGTCGCGCGGGATCTACGAGGCCCCGGGCATGGCGCTGCTGTTCATCGCCTATGAGCGCCTCGTCAACGGCATCCTGAACGAAGACACGCTCGCGACGTACCACGAGCAGGGCCGCCGTCTCGGTCGCCTGATGTACGAGGGCCGCTGGCTCGAGCCGCAGTCGCTCATGCTGCGCGAGTCGATCCAGCGCTGGGTCGGCCTCACGATCTCGGGCACCGTGACGATCCGCCTGCGCCGCGGTGACGACTGGACGATCCTCGACACCACCTCGCCGAACCTGTCGTACGGCCCGGAGAAGCTGTCGATGGAGCGCGTCGGCGACGCCGCGTTCGGCCCGGTCGACCGCATCGGCCAGCTGACCATGCGCAACCTCGACATCGCCGACTCCCGCTCGCGCCTCGAGCAGTACGCGGGCCTGGGCCTCATCGGCGGTGCGACGGGCGAACTGGTCGGTCGCGTGACCGCCGGCGAGTCGAGCGAGATCACCGGATCGGTCGAAGAGGTCGACGAGAGGTTCGCCGACGCCGTCGACACGGCTTCCGAGGGCGCTGCCTTCGATTCCGGAACCGACTGACACGAGAGCACACCGCGACCACCGACCCGCATCGCGGAGTCGGTGGTCTTCGGTCACTCGACGAGATAGGCCGCTCGTGCGCTGCGTTCGGCAGCCTCACGGTCGCCGGCGCGCAGCGCCGCGCTGAGGCGGTCGAGAGACCCCGCGACCTGTGCGGACAGCTCGGAGTCGACGACCCACGCACCCAGAGCCCGGATCATCGCGAACGACGTCTCGTGGAACATCATCTGGTGCACGTCGTTGCGTGAGTGCGCAGCGAGGTGCGCATACAGCTCCGCAGACGCCCTCGCCCGATGCGCGGAGTCGTCGACCCTGGCGGCGATCGCGTCGACCCGGTCGGCGGCTTCCGCCCTCGCATCCTCGGTGAACCGCGCGGCAGCCGTCCTCACCAACGCGGACAGCTGATGCCCCACGTACTCGCGCCAGTGAGAGACGTCCTCGGGCGCGAGTGAGGTCACCCGCGTGAAGCGGCTGGGGGCGAACTCGATCATGCCGATCCGCTCGAGACGCTGTAGCGCCTCCCTGACCGGGGTGCGCGAGACGTTCAGCGCGGCGGCGATGGCGTTGTCGCTGATCGAGTCGCCGGCAGCCAGCTCGCCCGTGATGATCTGCTGCCCGACGTGCTGGAACACGATGCCGGCGAGCGACGGCGGCGTCGCCTTCTGCATGCTGTGGAACCTCATCGACCGGTCCCCCTTCTGGAATGTGTCGAGAGCAGGTGCTCCTCCACTCATCAAGACCACCGGCGTATCGATATATGACGCGATGGGCTCAAGATTTCGCGCGGGTCTCGATTATCTTGCACACTCGTGTGCAGATTAAGTACCATGTACTCATGACAACCCGTGCACCCCGCCGCGACTCGGTCGAGAATCGCGCCGGCATCCTCGATGCCGCCCGCGCGACCCTGGCCCTCGACCCCCGCGCCTCGATCGACGTGATCGCCCGCAGCGCGGGCCTCTCGCGCCGCACTCTCTACGGGCACTTCGACGACCGCGACGCGCTGATCCGCGAACTCATCGTGAGCGGCGCGCAGCGCTTCAACGCGATCGCCGAGTCGGTCACCGACTCCGATCCCCGCATGGCCCTCGCCCGCCTGGCGGGCCGACTGTGGCAGGAGGCCGCGCACGTGCAGGTCGCCGCCGCGATCGCTCTCGACGAAGCGCACGTCGAGCACACCGCCGACGCCCTCGCTCCGCTGCGACGCAGCGTCGCAGCCCTCGTGCGCCGCGGACAGGAGGACGGCAGCTTCCGCACCGACCTCGCCGCCCCGACTCTCGCGCGCCTGATCGAAGAGGTCGCGCGCACGGTCGTCTCCCGCACCGATGCGTCGAGCACAGGAGCGGCCGACCTCGCCGTGCGCACCCTGCTGAGCATCGCCGGGCTCTCATGGATCGAGGCCGACGCCCTGCTCGCTGCGAACCCGGAGCTGGTCGAGGAGGTCGGCGCATGAAGATCGCCCTGCACGATGTCAGCAAGGGCAAGGACGGCCAGGCGCTGCCGGCCATGAGTCTGGAGTTCCACACCGGCGCGGTGCGCTTCGCGATCGCCGAGACCGAGCAGCGACCGACCGTGCTCGGCCTCATCGCGAGCGGGCGCATGAAGCCCGACACCGGACGCGTCACGATCGACGGAACGGCGGACAATCGGATGCTGCGCCGCACCGTCGCGCTCGTCGATGCGCCCGACGTCAGCGACCCGCACCCCGACATCACGCTCGCGGGAGTGGTGGGCGAGGAGCTCATGTTCGCGGGCGTCGGTGCGACACCGCTGCACGCGCGGCGGTGGCTGAACCGGCTCGGGTTCGGCGAGCTCGCGGGCTGGCCGATCGGCAATGTCGACCCTGCCGCTCGCGTGCGCATCATGTGCGAGCTGGCCGTTCTGCGTGAGGGCACGCAGGCTGTGGTGCTGGTCGCCCCGGACCGCCACGGCGGCAGCCCCGACGGCTGGTGGCGCATCGCATCGGAGTTCGCCGACCGCGGCTACGCCATGCTCGTGATCGTCGGCGGCTCAGCGGCCGTGGCACTGGAGCGCATGCACGAACTCGAGGCCATCAACGCCTCGGGTCCGATCGACCCGCTCGTACTGGCGCAGCCCACCTCCACCCCCGAACCCGACCCCGACCAGGACCCGACGGAGAACGGAGCCGACCGATGAAGGTTCCCGCCATGATCGCTGCGGAGCTGCGCCGCCTGACCGCCAGCAAGATGGGCGTCATCGCGCTGATCGCGCTGGTGTGCGTCCCGATCCTCTACGGCGGTCTCTATCTGTGGGCCAATCAAGACCCCTACGCCAAGTTCCCCGAGGTGCCGGTGGCCCTGGTCGTCGACGACCAGGGTGCTCCCGAGCCCACCGCGGGCACCGAGGCGCCGACGGGTGAGACCGTCAACTACGGCGAAGACGTGGCCGACAACCTGATCGAGGGCAACGCCTTCGACTGGCAGCGCATGAGCGTCGACGAGGCAGCGGATGCGCTGCGGCAGGGCGCCGTCGACTTCACCGTGACGATTCCTGCGGACTTCTCGACCGCGCTCACCTCCGCCGCGGGAGATGACCCGCATCAGGCGCGCATCGAGCTCGAGACCAACGACGCGAACAATTACCTCGCCTCATCCATGGGAACGCAGGCGGTCGAGAAGATCCGAAGCTCTGTGGCCCAGACCGTGGGGACCCAGGCCGCTGAACGCCTCCTCACCGGCCTCAGCGATGTGCGCGACAAGCTCATCGAGGCCACAGACGGCGCGACCCGGCTCACCGACGGTGCAGACACGGCCTCGTCGGGAAGCACGACGCTGGCCGACGGCACGGCGCAGCTCGCCGCCGGCACGGCACAGCTCGCCGAGGGCGCGAACACGCTCGCTTCCGGCGCGCAGCAGGTGAGCGACGGAAACCGCCAGCTCGCCGACGTCGCCGATCGAGCAGGGTCGGTCGTGCAGGAGGCCACGGATGCGCTGCCGCAGGTGCGCACCGACATCTCGACCGTGCTGACCGACCGCGGCCTCTCCCCCGAGCAGATCGACGAGGTGCTCCAGACGCTCGACCCCCTCGCCACCCGACTGCAGAGCGGCAACGCCTCGGTGCAGGAGGCGGTGGGCAAGGTCGATCAGCTCGCCGACGGCGCCGCCGCCCTGGCATCCGGAGCGTCTCAACTCGCATCCGGGGCCGGCACGGTGGCCGCAGGAGCGGCCTCGGCGAACGACGGCGCGGCGCAACTGCGCGACGGACTCGGAACCCTCGCCAGCGGCACCGCCGAGTTGCGCGACGGCCTGTCGAACGGCGTCACGGCGATCCCGGAATCCACTCCCGAGCTGCGCTCCCAGCAGGCCGACACGATCGCCGACCCCGTGAAGGTCTCGAGCGACAAGGTCGCCTCCGCCGAGGACTACGGCGCAGGCCTCGCCCCGTTCTTCGCCGCGCTGTCGGCCTGGATCGGCATCTACGCCCTGTTCCTCATCGTGAAGCCGATCTCGCGTCGCGCCGTCACGGCGCTGCATTCGCCGATCCGCGTCACGCTCGCGGGCTGGCTGACGCCGGCGATGCTCGGCGGCGTGCAGATGCTGGGGCTCATGGGCATCCTCGCCATCACGCTGGGCTTCACCTTCGACAACCCCGTCGGCACGCTCGGCGTCATGATCGTGGCCTCGGCGACGTTCGCGGCGATCATCCTGGCTCTCAACGTGTGGCTGGGCTCGGTCGGCCAGTTCCTCGGTCTCGTGCTCATGGTGCTGCAGCTCGTCACAGCGGGAGGGACCTTCCCGTGGCAGACGCTTCCGACCCCGCTCGCGGCCCTGCATCACGTGCTGCCTCTCGGCTACGTCGTCGACGCGATGCGGCAGCTCATGTACGGCGGCGACCTGGCCCGCGCGGGCTGGGATCTTGCCGTGCTGGGCATGTGGCTCGTCGGCGCCCTCACCCTCGCCGCCATCGGAGTGACGCGCATGACGCACAGGCGCACGCTGCGCGACCTGCAGCCGAGCCTGATCGGATGAGTCGGCGTGCGGAATCCCGCGTGGGGTCCCGCACGTCGGTCGCTGTGGATAGGATGCCTGGAGTGCGGTCGTGACACGCACTCTGGGCCCCCCTGGGACTGGGTCCCACTCCTCCACTCCGAAAGAGTTCTCAATGATGACAGCCGATTCGACGGAGCTCGTCGACGCTCCGCACTCGTCTCCGGGCGGCGTCGCACGCCGTCCCCTGGCAGCCCGGATCGGTCGCATCGCGTTCCTCGTCGTCGCGGGCATAGTCGTGGTCGCCGTGGCCTGCGCGTTCTTCGTGACCTGGACCATCCAGCGCTCGTTCCCTCAGACCGACGGTGAGATCGCTCTCGACGGCCTCCAGGCCCAGGTCACCGTGCAGCGCGATGCGCTCGGGGTCCCGACCATCACGGCCGACTCGACCGACGACCTCTTCTACGCGCAGGGCTTCGTGCACGCGCAGGACCGGTTCTTCGAGATGGACTTCCGCCGGCATGTCACGTCGGGCCGCGTCGCCGAGATGTTCGGCGAGTCGCAGGCGGCGACGGATGCGTTCCTGCGCACACTCGGCTGGCGGGCGGTCGCCGAGGCCGAGGTCGCCGCGATGGACGACGTGACGCTCGGGTACTACGAGGCCTACGCCGCGGGCGTCAACGCCTACCTGTCTTCGAGGTCGGGAGCAGAGCTCTCGCTCGAGTATGCCGTTCTGGGCATACAGAATCCGGACTACTCGCCCGAGCCCTGGGAGCCCGCCGATTCGGTCGCCTGGCTCAAGGCGATGGCCTGGGACCTCCGCACGAACATCGAGGACGAGACCGAGCGCGCTCTGCTGGCCGCACAACTCGCCGAGGGGTCCGACGCCGCGACGACGCGAGCGACCCTCGACGAGCTCTACCCGGGGTATCCGTTCGACGAGAATCCCGTGATCGTCCCCGAGATCTCGACCGTTCCCGCCCTCGGGACGGCCGAACCCGTCGCGTTCTCGCCCGATGACGACGGTGCCGAGATGCAGCACGCCGTCACGACGATCGACTGGCAGGAGGCGTCCGGAGTGATCGAGGCAGCCAGTCTCCTGATCGGCGACGTCGGCGAGGGCATCGGCTCCAACTCCTGGGTGGTGTCGGGGGATCTGACCGAGACCGGAGCACCGCTGCTCGCCAACGACCCGCACCTCGGGGCGTCGCTGCCCTCGGTCTGGTACCAGGTGCAGCTGAAATGCTCGGAGGTCAGCGCCGAGTGCCCGTTCGACGTCGGCGGCTTCTCGTTCTCGGGCCTCCCCGGCATCGTGATCGGCCACAACGAGAAGGTCGCGTGGGGTTTCACGAACCTGACCACGGATGTCACCGACCTCTACGTCGAGCGCATCGACGGAGACCAGTACTGGCGCGACGGCGCGCTGGTGCCGCTCGAGACACGCACCGAGACCATCAAGGTCGCGGGCGGTGACGACATCGAGCTGACGATCCGATCGACCGTGCACGGACCGATCATCTCCGGCCTCACGGACGACTTCACCGCGATCGCCGAAGACCCCGAACCCGGGCTCGCCGCGGGCGGCGCAGGTGCCGCACCGGTCGGCGGCGAGGCGTCGGAGTATGCGGTGAGTCTGCGCTGGACCGCACTCGACCCCGGCACGACCGCCACCGCGATCTTCGCTCTGTCGACCGCGCAGGACTTCGACGACTTCCGCCTGGCCGCCTCGCTGTTCGACGTGCCCGCTCAGAACCTGATCTACGCAGATGTCGAGGGCAACATCGGGTACCAGACCCCCGGTCGCCTCCCCGTTCGCGGAGCAGGCGACGGATGGCTGCCGCAGCCCGGTTGGGACAGCACGTACGACTGGGCGGGCTTCATCCCGTTCGAGGAGCTGCCGGTGTCGTACAACCCGGAATCGGGATACATCGTGACCGCGAACAACGCGATCGTGACCGACGACTACGGCTATTTCCTCTCGAAGGACTGGGATCACGGCTACCGTGCCGCCCGCATCGTCGACCTGATCGAGCGCCGTGCAGCCGTCGCGCCGCTCACCGCGCAGGACATGCGCGACATCCAGATGGACAGCGAGATGTGGATCGGGAAGCGTCTCACCACCGCGCTCGACGGCGTGGAGGTCGACGGCGCGGGAGTAGAGGAGGCGATCGACCTGCTGCGCACGTGGGACGCCCAGAACACTCCGTCGTCCGCCCCGGCCGCGTATGCGAACGTGCTGTGGTCGAACCTGGTGCAGAATGTGTTCGCCGAGCGCGACGAGCCGCTGCCCATCGGCGGTCAGGGTCGGCTCTTCACGGTGATGTCCTCCCTGCTCGACGATCCGTCGAATCGGCTGTGGGCCAACCCGCAGCTGGGGGTCACGAGCATGGAGGGGATGCTCGCCCTCTCCGCCGAGGAGGCCTACGACGAGCTGTCGGCGCTGCAGGGCACGAACGTCGATGCGTGGAACTGGGGCGACCTGCACGCGATCACTCTGACGAGCGACACGTTCGGCTCATCCGGCATCGCGCCGATCGAGGCGCTGTTCAACCGCGGGCCCTACAAGGTGGGCGGCGGTGCCTCGGTGGTCAACGCGACCGGGTGGCAGCTGGGGACGTCGTACGCGACCACCACCGTGCCCTCGATGCGCATGGTGGTCGACCTCGCAGACTTCGACGACTCGAGCTGGATCCACCTCACCGGCGCCTCCGGCCATGCCTTCCACGAGCACTACACAGACCAGACCGCCGACTGGGCGGCCGGCGTGCAGCGCCCGTGGGCCTCATCCGCAGAGGCCGTCGACGCCGCCACGACCTCGACGCTGCTGCTCACACCGGCGGGCTAGACGCGCTCGCGCGCCGACGCAGCGACCGTCCCGTCAGGCGGCGGCCGGTGTCGACGCCGCCGCGGCGCGGCGCGCGATGGCCCAGATTCCTGAAGCCGCAGCGAGGAAGATCACGGCGAGCATCGCCCATCCCGCGAAACCGAACGTGATGGCCGTGGCGTTCACGACGATCGGCGATGCGAGCGCGCCGAGCGAGAACCCCATGCCGAACACGCCCTGGTAGGCGCCGGCGCGCACCTGGTCGGCGAGCTCGAAGCTGAGCCCCCACGCACCTGCCTGCGAGAGGATCTCCGCGAACGTGTGCGCGACCATGGCGAGCACCAGCACCGCGATCGCCGCCCAGGCAGGAAGACCGGCCGCCAGAGCGTAGATCAGGCAGGCGCC
>NZ_CAUQVQ010000083.1:0-11299 GCF_963521645.1 uncultured Microbacterium sp.
CCGTCGACGCCGGCCGCCCCGCGGCGACGCTCGTCGCGGATCGGCCCGTCGCCCCGAGCCCGGTGCGGATGCCCGCGACCGACATCGTCTTCGCCGCACAGGCGCTCGTGCCCACCGCACGCGAGGATCGCGCCGAGATCGCGGCGATGCTCGTGCGCGCCGCTGAGGCCGATCCGGAACGCCGCGTCGTGATCAAGCTGCGCTCGCGGCCGGGGGAGTCCGAGACCCACCTCGAGCGCGATGCGTATCTCGACCTGCTGCCTGCGCGGCGGCCCGCAAATCTCGTCGTGTCCTACGGTTCGATGGCGTCGGCGCTGTCGACGGCGGCGGGTCTGGTCACCGTCAGCTCGACAGCCGCGGTCGAGGCCGTGGCTCTCGGCGTGCCGGTGATCGCGCTCGACTCCTTCGGGGTGAGCAAGAGTCTGCTCAACACCGTGTTCGTCGGCAGCGGTCTGCTGGGCGGACGCAGCGAGGTCGTGGCCGGGCGCTTCCGTCATCCGCACCCCGACTGGCTGCGCGACAACTATTTCCATCCCGCCGTCGAGTCGACGTGGTGGGAGCACGTCGAGCATCTCGTCGCACTCCGTCGAGCGGGCGCGCTGCCTGCGAGGAGGGTGCCCGCAGCCCGCGGGGGCGCGATGCACGAAGCCTGGCACCGGGCCAGCGTGCTCGGTGCGCACGACCGCTCGATCCGCGGAGCCGCGGCGCTCGCTCTCGGGGTGCCCGCGACCACTCTCGTCGGCGCGCTCCGGCGTCGCCGCTCCGCGGGCGGCGGCACCTGGGCGGATGCAGCCACCGACTTCACGCTCGAGCCGAATCCGTTCCACGACTCCATCCGGCGGTGACCACTCACCCGCGCGCGATGATCGACGGCGGGTTCGGATCGTCCCACCGCTGGAACGTCTGCACGCCCCAGAACGTCGCGAACAGGATCAGGGCCACGGTCTCGCCGATGAGCACGACCGGGGTCTCGCCGAACGTCTGACGGAAGAGCACCGCCGCGACGAGCAGCACCAGGTCGGCGATCAGCAGCCCCGAGATCCAGCGATAGATCGAGCGCTGTCGAGGCGTGGGCGCAGTCTCGTCGGGGTCGAGGGGGCCGCCCGCGTACAGGATCGGGACCGAGGCGAACACGGCGAAGAACAACAGGGTCACGGCGAAGTGGATGCTGGCGACGGGCCAGAGGTTGAACGGGAAGTCCTCGTCGAGGCCGGGCCAGAACGCGAGGGCGACGACGGCTGCCGCGGTGAGGAGGGCGATGATCGATACCAACCGGGCGGACCGATTCGGTGTGCCGGTGCGCCGCCGGATCACCGCCATCGTGACGACCGCGGCCACCACGACCACGGCGTACACCGCGATGCCGGCCTTGGCGCTGCCGATGTCCTCCGAGGGGATGCAGTCCACCATGACCGGGCACGTGAGGTGCCCGACCGCACGGCTGTCGGCGAGGCCCGTCGGCACGATCGCGATGAGGGGAGCGAGCACCGCGCACACGTCGAGCAAGGTCGTGGCACGGCTGCGTCCGGAGAGGGCGAGGAGAACGACGGATGCCGCGAGCAGCGCCCCCACGAAGACGTCGCGCCCCGGCGTGTAGAACGCGTGGCTGATCGAGGAGAGCGGGTGCCATCCGACGATCAGCGGCTCCCAGGTCACGACCACGCTCTGCAGCGCCACGCTGACGAGCAGCGTGAACACGATCAACACGAGCGACAGGCGCAGGTAGCGGTGGGTCTTCTGTCCGGTCGTCACGGCAGCGTCTCCGGGAGCCATGATCGAGACGGTACACCGCGCCGCGGGAGGAGCCCGGATGTCATCGTGAGACGTGTCGCAGACACGCGAGGACTCACTCTGTCAATCCCCGCAACGTTCCTGGCCTTCCCGGTCTCCGCCCGGTAACGTCATCCCCATCGCGGCGATCCGGGCGGTCCCGGGCCTCAGCTCATATCTGACGGCGTTGCGGGTTCGACTCCCGCCGTCGCGTCCACTCCGCGCAGGCGACTCCCGTCCTCGACGCCCTGCTCCACGAGCGGGCCGGGGATGCGGCGATCGAGGTGCGCGCGCTCAGCCCCCCGCACGGCGACCGCGACGCAGGCGCTCGACGGTCTCACCCGCTGCGACGCCGACGAGGACGACCGCGGCGGTGATCGACAGCGTGAGCGCGTCGAGGACGAAGCCGGCGAGTCCGACACCGGCGAGCAGCGCGAGCGCGGCCAGGCCGACGAGTTGCGATCGCGCCCAGCGCCGTTCGAGCACGCGGCGGAACAGCACGGTGCCTGTGAGGAAGAGGAAGGGGGCGCCCACCGCCACGAGCGTCGCAGCGAGGCTCCGCTGGTCGGGGAGAGCGAGCATCTCCTTGTCTCCCACGCTCATCAGCACGATGCCGGCGATGATCAGCAGATGCACCCAGGTGTAGACCGTGCGAGCGAGCCGGGCAGGCTCGTCCGAGCTCTCGATCGCCTCGGCGCCGATGCGCTCGCCGTGATCGAAGTAGATCCACCAGGTCGCGCCGGCGGCGACGAACGCCGTCACCAGGGCGACGATCGACGTCACGGACGATTCCTTGTCGACGAAGGCGAAGCCGGTGACCAGCAGGCCCTCGCCGAGCGCGATGAGCACGAAGAGGGACGTGCGTTCGGCGATGTGCGGACCCGAGAGGTCCCACGCCCTCAGCTGCACCCTCCCGCGTCCGGGCACCGCGAAGCCGAGCACCGTCCCCAGCAGTTCGAGCGCCAGCGCCGCGGCCCACAGCGGCAGCTGCCAGGCGAGGGGCAGCAGTGCGCCGACGACCCACAGCACGCCACCCGCCACCGTCCACCACAGGATGAGCGTGAAGTCGCGAGCCACCTGCCGGTCGTGGCGGGCCGTCGCCCACACGATGAAGACCGTGCGTCCGACCTGCAGCACGACGTAGGCGATCGCGAAGGCCCATGCGCGCTCGCCGAATGCCTCGGCGATCGAGACGCTCATCACGAGCGCCACGAACGCCAGCGCCATCACGGCCCCGCGTACGGGGAGCGTCACCGGATCGAGCCAGTTGGTCACCCACGTGGTCGACACCCACGCCCACCACAGGGCGCACACCATGATGACGCCCTCGAACGCGCCCAGAGGAGTCTGGTTGTCGTAGAGGTAGGCGGAGAGCTGGGTGAGCGCGAGGACGAACACCAGGTCGAAGAACAGCTCGATGTACGTCACGCGATCCGCGCGCGGAGAGTCCGTGGGGCGCAGCACGTCACGGACCATCCCGAATGCCATGCGACCATCCTGGCATCGGTCGTGGACGCGCAGCGACGTCCGTTCCGCGCTGGGGCCGCGGCCTAGAGCGACCGCCAGTCGTGCGCTGTGATCGCTGCGCCCGCCTGCGGTCCCATCTGCAGCATCCCGCCGTCGACCACGATCGATGCCCCGGTGATGTACCCGGCCTCGGGTGAGGCGAGGAAGGCGATCAGAGCCGCGACCTCGCGCGCATCGCCGGGCCGTCCGAGGGGGATGCCCGGCCGGTCCACCGTGTGCGGGTCGACGTCGTCGTTGCCCGTCATCTCGGTGGCGATCTCTCCGGGTGCCACGCTCACGGCGGTGATGCCGAGTGCGCCGAGTTCGAGCGCCAGGTTCTTCATCAGGCCGCCGAGACCGTGCTTGGCGGCGTCGTAGACGCTGGCGCCGACCATCGGCTGGTGTTCGTGCACGCTCGTGACGGCGATCAGTCGTCCACCCCTGCCCGCGGCCGCCATCGCGCGCGCCGCCCGCTGCAGGCACACGAACGCGCCGGTGAGATCGGTGTCCATGACACGGTTCCAGTCGTCGAGCGAGAGCTCGAGGAAGGGCTTCTGAGCCCCGGTGCCGGCATTGTTGACGAAGACGTCGACGCCGCCGAGCTCGTGGATCAGACCGTCCAGCACATCGCCGCAGCCGGGGATGTCCGAGACGTCGAGCTGCGTGACGACGGCACGCGCGCCGTGGGTGCGGACCTCGTCCGCCGTGCGCTCGGCGCCTTCGCGGTCGGAATGCCATGTGATGCCGACGTCCATCCCCGCCGCGGCCAGGGCGACGGCCGCCGCCCGCCCGATCCCCGAGTCCGCTCCCGTCACGATCGCGCGCCGCGCCTGAGTGCCGAATTCCGTCATGATCATCCGCTCCTCGTAGTGGTAGGTGCCCCGACCGTAGATCGCACCCGGGATGCGGGCGAACGGGTTGACCTTCACCGCGGGCAGCGCTACGGGTGCGGGCGTCCCGATCACGCGGGATGATGGATGCCATGGCCCCACCGCCCCGCCCGGGACTCCGGATCACCTCGGGACTCACGATCCCCGAGTCCGAGCTGTCCTGGCGCTTCTCGCGATCGTCGGGGCCGGGCGGGCAGGGCGTCAACACGGCGGACTCTCGTGTGGAGCTGCTGTGGGATGCGGCAGGGAGCGCCGCGCTCTCGCCGGTGCAGCGCGAACGCCTGCTCGAGCGACTGGCCGGGCGACTCGTGAACGGCGTCATCACGATCGCGGCGTCGGAGCACCGCGCGCAGCTGCGCAATCGGGAGGCGGCTCGCGAGCGCCTCGCGTCTCTCGTCGCCGACGGCATCCGACCGCCGGCTCCGTCACGACGCCCCACGAAGCCCAGTCGCGGCTCGAAGGAGCGCCGCCTGAAGGCGAAGAAGCAGCGCACCGACGTCAAGAGGATGCGCAGGCCCCCGCGCGACGGCTGACGTGGCTCAGTCGGCCCCGCCGCGCACGAGCTCGAGTCCCGCGCCGGCGAACTGCCGCAGGGTCGCATCCGGCAGGAAGGCGCGAGTGAGGGCCGTGCCGATCGCCGCGAGATCGCCCTCGTCCCGGAAGAGCAGGTACATGGTCTCGTAGCGCGGGTGGAACTTCTGCTTGAAGCGGTGCAGCGACCCGAACCCGTAGACGGGCTCGAGAGCCTCGGCGAGGCGGTCGCTCAGCGTGGCGATCATGCCGGCATCCGGCGGGTAGTCGTGCGCGAGCGGTGCACCCGACAGCGACACGATCTGCGCGCCCTCATCCGAGAACTGCTTCGCCGACGAGCCGATCAGGTATTCCATGACCGGCGCGAATCCGCCCTCGCGTCGTCTCATGAGGTCGAGGGTCCAGCCCCGCACGACGCCGCCCTCGCCGTAGACCGGCAGCCATGACAGGAATCCGTCGACATCGCCGTTCGGGGCGAGCGCCAGCGCGAGCCGCACCTCGGGGTCCTCCGCCTCGTCGAGTGTGCCGAGCGTGAACCGCATCTCGGGGAGGTCCTTGTCGCCGACCCAGGCCTCCGAGATCGCCCGCAGCTGCTGTCGCACGCCCCAGGATTCGTCAGCCAGTCGTGTCATCCGGAAGGTCATCTCCTCGCGACCCGCCCTGTTGAGCGAGCTGCGCACCGAGTTCCATCTCTTGCCCGTGAACTCCAGCCCCGGCAGGTCGACGATGGTGTCGTCGGCGACGACCAGGCTGCGCCATCCGGTGGGCACGGCGTCGCGGGTCGCACCGTCGGCGCTGAAGAAGCACGGCACGAGGCCCGCGTTCTCGGCGGAGCGGAGGAACTCCGTGACGGCCTGCGCACGAGACGCCGCCGGCCCGATCGGGTCGGCGAGGGCGAGGGCGACGCCGGCCCGCCGCTGGTACGCGACGATGCCCGCGTCGCTGCGTGCGTAGCTGTTGCCCTCCCAGGTCGTCATCCACGACAGGGTGCCGCCGCCGTGCGTGCGCAGCGCGGTCTTCACGTCGTCGACGGTCGGGGCGGGCTGGATGCCGAGGGGCGACCGCCTCCTGGCTCGGAACGCCCGACGCACGGCGACCAGGTAGACGAGCAGGATCAGCCAGAGGAACCCGTTGGCGAGCGCCAGCTCGGTCTCGCCGTCCCACCGGAGGTCGACCTGCGCTTGAGAGAACACCGTGATGAGGGTGAGGACGAGCGCCGCGATCAAGATGTTGAAGAGGCCGAGCAGCGTCACGAGCACCCACGCCCAGCGCCGGCCGCGCAGCAGGCCGTTGACCAGCACGACGATGACGACGACGTCGATCGCCAGGTCGATGAAACCGCCGGATGCCGGCTCGGTCGGACCGAAAGGCCCGTCCGTGGCGACGAACGTGGTGATGATCTCGACCGCGCCCAGCACGAGCAGGGCGATCACCGCGATGAGCCGCTGCTCGCGCACCGTCGTGCGCTGCACGCGCAGGCTCCGATCGACGACGAGGATCAGCAGCACGGCCAGCAGGTGCTCGAGATCGGCCACGGCGCCCCAGAAGAGCATCGCGATGAACACGAACGCGAGCAGCACGAGCCAGCCGCGCACGCGCCACGGGGGACGGAAGAGTCCGATCGCCGCGGCGATGCACGCCATGGTTCCGCCCGATGCTCCGACGTCGAGGGCCTGGGCCTGCTCCTGCGCCCACGCCCAGGGCAGCTGGGAGGCGAAGAAGAGCACGAGGGCGGTGGCGAGGATCGCGAAGAGCTGCCCCACCCAGTAATAGGCGAGCGCCACGCGGGAGCCGCGACGGTACTCGAGGTAGGCCATGCCCCAGAACCCGGAGATCGTGAAGAGATACACCCAGGGGGCGTTCACGAAGAAGGTGCCGGTGAGAGGCGTCCACCACTTGCCCTGAGCGAGATTGGGGAGCCCGTACGCGACCGTCTCGAACAGGGCGGTCTTCTCGAAGGGGCTCCACAGCCCCTGCCACACGACACCCACGACGAGGATCGCCGACACCATCGTGAGAGTCGCCGGCATCCGCCGCAGCACGGCGAGCACGGAGTGCGATGTGGGGGTTCGCGCCTCGGTCATGCGCTCAGCGTAGCGATCGGCGGCTGCCGCCCGGCGTGTGCCGGCGAGGTTCGTGCAGGCTCCACGCCCGTCGATAGCTGACGCCGCCGAATGTGACGAACCCCGCCGAGAGCAGCAGCCCGGCGACGACGCCGAGCGCGATCGCCCAGCCGAAGTCGCCTCCGCCCGCGATGATCGCCGAGCCGACCAGCAGCCCCACCACGCACGCGTTCACGACGATCAGCAGCATGACCGAGCTGCCCAGCAGGACGCTCGCACTGCGTGGCCTCAGGAACGAGTTGGATGGAGTCATGTCCGCACCTCCGATCCTCCGCACTCCGACCGGCCGCCACAGGCCCCGGCTTCGCGCCTCATCGGCACTGACGGCAGCCGCCGCGTCGATCGCGCTCCTGCTGGCGTCGTGCACGGCAGCTCCGGGTGTCGTGTCGGAGCCCGCGCCGGACACCGTCGTCGAGGATCTCGCCGCTCCGTGGTCGATCGCCTTCCACGACGGCGTCATGCTGGTGAGCGAGCGCGACAGCGCTCGGGTGCTCGAGATCTCCGACGACGGCGAGACGCGCGAGGTCGGAGTCATCGACGCCGTCACGCCCGGCGGCGAGGGCGGCCTGCTCGGACTCGCGGTGCACGCGGGCGAGCTGTACACGTACTTCACCGCCGACGAGGGGAACCGCATCGAGAGACGAGCGCTCCTCGGCGAGGCCGGAGGACTGACGCTCGGTCGGCCGACCGTCGTGCTCGACGGCATCCCCGCGGCCGGCACCCACAACGGCGGGCGCATCGCTGTCGGCCCCGACGGCATGCTCTACGTCACGACCGGAGACGCCGGCGACCGGAACAGTGCTCAGGATCTCGACGCGCTGTCGGGGAAGATCCTGCGGCTGACCCCCGACGGGGAGGTGCCCGCGGACAACCCCTTCGACGGCTCGCCCGTCTACAGCTACGGGCACCGCAATCCGCAGGGCATCGCGTGGGATGCCGGCGGGCAGCTGTATGCGAGCGAGTTCGGCCAGGACACCTGGGACGAGCTCAACGTGATCGAGGCGGGCGGCAACTACGGCTGGCCCGATGTCGAGGGCATCGCCGACGACGAGCGGTATGTCGACCCCGTGCAGCAGTGGCGTCCCGACGACGCGAGTCCGAGCGGGATCGCGATCACGGCATCCGAGATCCTCATCGCCAACCTGCGCGGCGAGCGTCTGCGCAGCGTGCCGCTCGACGACCTGACCTCCCACACCGAGCGGTTCGCGGGCGAACTCGGTCGCCTGCGCGACGTCGTCGTGGGTCCCGACGGCGCACCCCTGCTGCTCACCAACAACACGGACGGTCGCGGCAGCCCCGCACCCGGCGACGACCGCATCCTCCGCCTCCCCGACGACTGACCCCACCCGTCCCGCCCCGAGGCGGCCGAGCCGCCGTGCGCAGACCCGCCTACACTGGAAGGGTGGCGAGACTGTTGATCGTAGGCGGCTTCCTGGCAGCCATCTTCTGGGTGTACAGCATCGTCGACTGCGCCGTGCAGCCGTCGACGCGTCACCGCGGAGTGCGCAAGGCCGCCTGGGTCGCGATCGTCGTGCTCATCCCCGTCATCGGCGGAATCCTCTGGTTCGTCATCGGACGCCGCCGGGCCGGAGACAACGGCGGCGCGATCCGCATCGTCGGCCCCGACGACGATCCGCGGTTCCTGCGCACCATCAGCAAGAGCGAGCAGGATGCCCGCATCCGCCGTCTCGAAGAGGAACTCGCCCGCCTCGAGGACGAGACCGACGAGGGCACCGCCTCGGACGGCACGGCGCCGGACCCGCGTCCGTGACGTCGTCTCCCGCGATGGATGCCGCGGCATCCCTGATCGCAGACCTGATCGGCCACGGCGTGCGCGATCTGGTGCTCTCGCCCGGATCCCGTTCTCAAGCCCTCGCGCTCGCCGCCGTGCGCGCCGCCGGCCGGGGGCACCTGCGCGTGCATGTGCGCATCGACGAGCGCGTCGCGGGGTTCACCGCGCTCGGGCTCTCTCGTGAGACAGGCGTTCCCGCAGCCGTGCTCTGCACCTCGGGGACCGCGGCCGCCAACCTGCTGCCGGCCGCCATGGAGGCCTTCCACTCGGGCGTCCCGCTGCTGCTGCTCACGGCTGACCGCCCACCCGAACTCCGCGGGATCGGGGCGAATCAGGCGACCACACAGCCCGGGATGTTCGCTCCGTGGGCGCGCGAGCAGATCGACGCCCCCGTGCCCGGCGACGGCGACTGGTCGGGCCTCGCCGCCCGTGGCGTCGCGATCGCCATGGGGGCGGATGCGCAGCACGGCCTCCCCGGCGTCGCAGGCCCCGTGCACCTGAACCTGCCGTCTCGCGAGCCGCTCTCCGGCGACGTCCCCGAGCTCGAGATCACACCCGGCGATGCGGCGCCCCCGGCCGTGGCCGAGCCGTTCATGCTCGATCGCGCGCGTCGTACGGTCGTGATCGCGGGAGCCGACGCCGGGGCCGATGCCGAAGAGATCGCTCATGCGGGCTCATGGCCGCTGATCGCCGAGATCGTCAGCGGATCGCGGTTCGGGCGCCAGCTCGTGCACGGCTACCGCGCCCTCCTCGACGACCCCGATCTCGGCGGACGCATCGAGCGCGCCGTGGTGCTCGGCCACCCGACCCTCAGCCGTGAGGTCGCTCGTCTGCTGTCCCGCGCCGATGTCGACGTGATCGCCGTCCGCCGCGGAGGGGAGGCCCTGAACCTCAACGGACGCACCATGTCTGCGGCATCCGTCTCCGTTGCCCCGGGCGCCGCCGATCGAGAGTGGCTCGGTGCATGGCTCACGGCATCCGCGGCGCACGTCGTCGATCTCAGCGAGCAGGCTCCGGATCCGGACGAACTCTCCTCGACCGACTTCACCGCGCGTCGCGATGCCGTGAAGGCCGAGCTCGAGGCCGTGCGGCGACCGCTCGACCGGGAGCTGCTGGTCGATGCCGTCTGGCGTGCGACCTGGCCCCACGACCGCCTCGTGTTCGGCTCGTCGCGCCTCGTGCGGGTCGCGGATGCCGTGCTCGGCGGCAAGAAGGTGCCGGTGCATGCCAACCGGGGTCTCGCCGGTATCGACGGCACGATCGCCACCGCCACGGGCATCGCGCTGGCGAGTCAGGCCGGGGGAGCGCCCGGAGTGACACGGGTGCTGCTGGGCGACCTCGCCTTCCTGCACGACGTGGGAGCACTGCTGCTGCCGCCCGACGAGCATGAGCCGCGCATCCAGGTGATCGTCGGCAACGACGGCGGCGGCACGATCTTCGACGGACTCGAAGTGGGTGCCACGGCCGACCGCGCCGACCTCGATCGCGCCTTCTACACTCCGCACAGTGTGCGCCTCGAACAGCTCGCCCTCGCGTACGGGTGGGAGTTCCAGCGGATCACGACCCGCACCGCCCTCGACCAGGCGCTCACCACCCCGGCGGGCGGACGTCAGCTGATCGAGGTTCCGCTCCTCCGCTGACCTCCGATCTGCGGAGGGCGTTGTGGTACCTCGCGCGCACCGGCAGGATGAACGGATGAACGCGCACGCGTGGGCCGAGGTCCTGCAGATCGACGACGGATTCCGGCTCGACGACGTCGACCCCGACAGCACTCCGGGGTACCGCGGCCGAAAAGCCGACGGCGTGCACGATCTGAAGAAGGGCATCGAGGAGCTCAGCGTGCTGCAGGAGCGACTGTTCGCCGAGAGCCGGGTGGGCGTCGCGAAGGACGCCGTGCTGCTCGTGCTGCAGGCCATGGACTCGGCAGGCAAGGGCGGCATCGTGCGCCACGTCGTCGGTGGCGTCGATCCTCAGGGGGTCGCCCTCACGGCGTTCAAGGCACCCACGCAGGAGGAGCTCGAGCATGATTTCCTCTGGCGGGTCGCGAAGCGGCTGCCCGAACCCGGCTTCATCGGCGTCTTCGATCGATCGCACTACGAGGACGTCCTGATCGGTCGGGTGCGCGAACTCGCGCCCGCAGCCGAGATCGAGCGTCGGTACGGCGCGATCAACGACTTCGAGGCGGATGCCGCGGCATCAGGCATCCGCATCCTCAAGGTCATGCTGCACATCTCGCCCGAGGAGCAGAAGTCGCGACTGATGGAACGCCTGGAGCGACCGGACAAGCACTGGAAGTACAACCCCGGCGACGTCGACGAGCGCCTGCTCTGGGACGACTACATGGCGGCGTATCAGACGGTGTTCGACCGCACCTCCACGCCCGCGGCGCCGTGGCACGTCGTCCCCGCGAATCACAAGTGGTACGCGCGCCTCGCCGTGCAGGAGCTTCTGCTCGCAGCGCTGCAGGGGATCGATCCGCAGTGGCCGACCGCCGACTTCGACGTCGACGCCGAGAAGAAGCGCCTCGCCGCGAGCTGAGTGCCCGGCCCGCGGGGCCCGGGCGTCTCGCGGCCCCCATGACCCTGCGGTCCTGCGTGTCTGCGTCGTCTGCGTGTCTGCGTGTCTGCATGTCTGCGTGTCTGCGTCGAGTTGGCGCCTGGTGTCGCTGTTCACTCTTGATTCCGGCG
>NZ_CAUQVQ010000084.1:0-11248 GCF_963521645.1 uncultured Microbacterium sp.
CATCACTCCGCCCCCGGTGGTCGCTCCTCCCGTGCCGCCGCGCCCGAATCACGAGTCCTCGTCCGCAGACGCGTCGCGTCCTGACGTCGCTTCCGACGACAGCGCGACGACCATCCCGCCGGTCCCCCGCACGGTCCCCCGCACGGTTCCCGTCGCGGTTCCTCCCGCCCCCAGTGCGTCCCCCGCCGCTCCGAGCGCCCCGCGCCCCGCCGAGAGCGCGCCCGCCGTGCCGACGTCCGTTCCTCCGACGCCCGATCCGGCCGGGATCCCCGCGCCCGCGACGCAGACGCAGCCCCGGCCCGCTTCATCCGCGCCGTCCGTGCCATCCGCTCCGTCCGCTCCCCCTGCTCCGTCCTCGCGCCGTGTGCAGCGGGAGCAGGGCGTCGAACGCCCGTCGTTCCTCCAGCAGGAGCGTCGCGAGGAGCCGGCTCGCATCGGTGGTCGGGGGATGCTCAACCGGGTGGGCTTCTCGCTCGGGCCCAACGCCCGCGAGCGGGCGATCCGAGACGACGAGCACGCGGTGGGCATGCACTGGCCCGGCCCTCGCACCGTGGCCGTCGTCAACGGCAAGGGCGGGGCGGGCAAGACACCCGCCACCGTGCTGCTGTCCGCCGTGTTCGCCCAGTACGGAGGGGCAGGCGTCCTCGCCTGGGACAACAATCAGACGCGCGGCACTCTGGGATGGCGCACGGAGACGGGTGCGCACGACCGCACTCTGCTGGAGCTCCTGCCGCAGACGCAGCGTCTCCTCGGCGCCCAGGGCCAGTCCGCCGATCTCGCCCACTTCGTGCACCACCAGCCGCAGGAGAAGTACGACGTCCTGCGCTCGAAGCCCATCCGTCTCGCGCACGAGAATCGTCTCAGTCCGGACGATGTGGACTCGATCCACGCGGTGGCCGCCAAGTTCTACCGCCTCATCATCATCGATTCCGGCAACGACGAGTCCGACCCCATGTGGCTCCGGATGATCGACCTCGCCGACCAGCTCGTCGTGGCCACCACCACACGAGACGATCATGCAGAGGCCGGCGCCCTGCTCCTGGAGGCGCTCGAGGATCGGGACGAGCGGTCCGCACGGCTCGCGCGCGAGTCGGTCGTGGTGGTCAGCCAGGCCGATCCGAAGGCGTCACCGGGCGACGTCGCCGACGTCGTCGACGGGTACGGCTCTCTGGCGCGAGAGGTCGTGCCCATCCCGTTCGATCGGGAGATGGTCGACGGGCACCTCAGACTGCGGGCGTTGGCGGACCCGACACGGCGAGCCTGGCTGTCGGCCGCAGCCGCCGTCGCGCGGGGCTTCTGACACGACGACACGGACCCGGCTGCCCTCCCGGAGCCCCGCCGTCGCGGGGCCCTGTCGGATCAGCGCAGACTGCCGACCCAGTTCCGCAGGAGCTGGATGCCGGCTTCCCCGGACTTCTCCGGGTGGAACTGCGTCGCCGACAGGGGGCCGTTCTCGACGGCGGCGAGGAAGGGATCGCCGTAGGTCGCCCACGTGAGCACGGGCTGCGGGAACGGCGGGATCACGTCGAGTTCCCACGACTGCGCCGCGTAGGAGTGCACGAAATAGAACCGCTCGTTCTCGATGCCGCGGAACAGCACCGACTCGGCGCCGGGATCGACCGTGTTCCACCCCATGTGCGGAAGCACCGGGGCGTTGAGCTCGGTGACGGCGCCCGGCCATTCGGCGAGGCCTTCCGAGTCGTGGCCGCGCTCCACTCCGTGCGCGAACAGCACCTGCATCCCGACGCAGATGCCGAGCACGGGGCGACCGCCGGCGAGCCGCCGATCGATGATCTCGTCACCGCCATGCGCGTAGAGCGCATCGCGCACGGCCTGGAAGGCACCCACTCCCGGCACCACGAGCCCATCGGCCTCGAGCGCTTCGGTGCGATCACGCGTCAGCACGGCATCGGCACCCGCGGCGATGAGCGCTTTCACCGCGGAGTGGACGTTGCCCGACTCGTAGTCGAAGACCGCGACCCGGGGTGCGCCGCTCACAGTGCCCCCTTGGTCGAGGGGATGCCCTCGACCAGCGGGTCGAGCGCCTTCGCCTGGCGGAACGCACGGGCCAGTGCCTTGTACTCGGCCTCCGCGATGTGGTGCGGGTCGCGCCCGCCCAGCACGCGCACGTGCACTGTGAGGCCGGCGTTGAACGTGATCGCCTCGAACGAGTGACGCACGAGCGAACCCGTGAAGTGCCCGCCGATGAGGTGGTGCTCGAACCCTGCCGGCTCACCCGAGTGTACGAGATAGGGGCGGCCCGAGATGTCGACCACCGCTTGCGCGAGGGCTTCGTCGAGCGGCACGAGCGCATCGCCGTAGCGCGAGATCCCGGACTTGTCGCCCAGCGCTTCGCGGATCGCCTGGCCCAGCACGATCGAGACGTCTTCCACGGTGTGGTGCGCGTCGATCTGCGTGTCTCCCGACGCCCGCACCGTCAGGTCGGTGAGCGAGTGCTTCGCGAAAGCCGTGAGCATGTGGTCGAAGAACGGCACCGAGGTGTCGATGCGGCTCGCGCCGCTGCCGTCGAGATCGAGCTCGAGCTCGACGGTGGACTCCGACGTGCTGCGCACGCGTGACGCGGTGCGCGGGGTGCGGGGGCTGCTGCTGCTCATGAAGCCGATCCTATCGACGCCAGGGCGTCGAGGAACGCGGTGGTCTCTGCCTCGGTGCCCGCACTCACGCGGAGGTGCCCCGGGATGCCCACGTCGCGCACCAGCACGCCGCGGTCGTACAGCTGCTGCCACACCCTCTTCGGGTCGGACACTCCTCCGAAGAGGACGAAGTTCGACCATGACTCATGCGGCGTGTACCCGAGCGCCTCGAGGGTGGCTGTGATGCGATCCCTCTGCTCGACGATCTCGTCGACCATGGCGAGCATCACGTCGGCGTTGCGCAGTGCGGCGACGGCGGCCGCCTGCGTGAGCGCGCTCAGGTGATAGGGCAGCCGCACCAGACGCAGTGCGTCGATGAATGCCGGATCTGCAGCGAGATAGCCGACACGGGCACCCGCGAAGGCGAATGCCTTGCTCATCGTTCGCGACACCGCGAGACGCGGCCTGCCTTCGAGCAGCGTGAGGGCCGAGACCGCATCTCGAGGCGCGAACTCCTGGTACGCCTCGTCCACGATCACGACGCCACGAGAGGCCTCGTACACCGCTTCGACGACGTCGAGTCCCATCGGCGTGCCGGTCGGATTGTTCGGCGAGCAGAGCAGGATCACGTCGGGATCGGCGGCAGCGACCTGCGCGGCAGCCTCTTCGGGTGTGATCGTGTAGTCGGGCTGACGCGTGCCGGCGACCCAGCGGGCTCCGGTCCCCTGCGCGATCAGCGGGTACATCGAGTAGGTGGGGGCGAACCCGTATGCGGTGCGGCCGGGCCCGCCGAACGCCTGCATGATGTGCTGGAGCACCTCGTTGGACCCGTTCCCGGCCCAGATCTGCTCCGGCTCGAGCCCATGCCCGAGGTAGCGGGCGAATCCTTCGCGAAGAGTGGTGAACTCGCGGTCGGGATAACGGTTCACATCCCGCAGTGCCACCGCGATGTCGTCGAGGATGTCGCTCGCCACGTGATCAGGAACGGGGTGCGTGTTCTCGTTGACGTTCAGAGCGATCGGAAGCGGGGCCTGCGGCGCACCGTACGGGGTGAGCCCGCGGAGGTCGTCGCGAAGCGGGAGGTCGGCAAGCGAAGCAGTCACCCTTCCCATGGTAGGCGGCGTGCAGGAAGACGTCGCTCAGAGTGACATCGGCGAGGCGGAGCGTGCGAGCGTGACGCGGATGATCACTGAGAGAACTCAGCCGGGATCGCCAGCTCTTCGCCGATCTGCAGAGCACCGCCCTGCAGCACGTTGAGCCGAGTGATCTCGCCGATCACCTCGCGAGGGTCTGCGGTGGGCGCGATGCTCTCGGCGATCGACCACAGAGTGTCTCCCGGCATGACCGTGACTGTCTCGAAAGACGCCGTCGCGATCGCGTCGTTCGACGCCATGGCGCTGCCCCCGCTGAGCGCACCGAAGGCGATGCCTGCGGCCAGGGGCAGTGCTGCGAGTGCCAGCACGACGCGACGACCCCGTGCCGTCAGCCGAAGACGCGTCGTCGGGCGTGCCGGGACGACCGCTGCGTTGCTGAAGGTGATGGTGCTCATGTCGTGCTCCTCTGCTGCTCCCGCGCGGGGCGGTGAAGGTGGCGTAGCGTTCGCATCCGCGACTCGGCCGGGAGCCGTGGATGCGAAGCTACGTTCCGAAGGTATCTTCGAATTCGAATGCGTGTCAAGACTTCTTCGAAACCTCGCCTCGAAAAGAACCGACACGCTCGAACAGATATTCCCCATCTCCGCGTTTCTCGGATACGGTTTCGATAGCAACACCCCATCACGGACCACCGACATTCGAACCGAGACGCCGGGTCCACACCTGAGGAGCACCATGAGCGACAACGCCGCCCCCGAGTCCGAGGCTCCGCGCACTCGCCGTCGGAAGAGCCTGAGCCCGAAGCAGATGGCGATCCTCGAGGTCATCCAGGCGTCGATCAGCCGCCACGGCTATCCGCCGAGCATGCGCGAGATCGGCGATGCGGTCGGACTGAAGTCGTTGTCGAGCGTCACGCACCAGTTGGGCCAGCTCGAGCTGAGCGGGTATCTGCGGCGCGACCCGGGCAAGACGCGCGCGATGGAGGTGCTGATCGACCTTCCGGGCGCCAGCGCGGAGAACCCCGCAGACATCGCCACTCCGGTGGGCGACGCCGCGCTCGTCCCCCTCGTGGGGCGGATCGCCGCAGGTGTGCCGATCACCGCCGACCAGCAGGTCGAAGAGATCTTCCCGCTCCCGCGCCAGCTCGTGGGCAAGGGCGACCTGTTCATGCTCAAGGTGTCGGGCGAGTCGATGATCGATGCCGCGATCTGCGACGGCGACTGGGTCGTCGTGCGTTCTCAGGGCAGCGCCGAGAACGGCGAGATCGTCGCGGCGATGCTCGACGGCGAGGCCACGGTGAAGGTGCTGCGACGCCGCGACGGTCACACCTGGCTGCTTCCGCGGAACTCCGCGTTCGAGCCCATCCTCGGCGACGAGGCCGTGATACTCGGCAAGATCGTCGCCGTTCTGCGCGCCGTCTGAGAGCGCACGCGCGCGGCATCCGTCGTGTTCGCCGTAGGGTCGAATCATGTCGTCGCCCTACGGTTCCTGGCCCTCGCCTCTCTCCGCGGCATCCGTCGCCGCGTCGTCCCCGCGCTACGACGGCGCGGCGTTCGTCGGCGACGAGATCTGGTGGGGTGAGACTGTTCCCGCCGAGGGCGGGCGCGTCGCTGTGCGCAGTTCGACGGGCCGGGTCGTCCTCCCCGCTCCCTGGAACGCGCGATCACGCGTGCACGAGTACGGCGGCGGCGCGTGGGTCGCAGACGCACAGGGCACTCTCTACTTCGTCGACGCCGCAGACCAGCGGATCAGGCGGATGCCGCGCGACGGAGACCCCCTGCCGTTGACGCCTCCCGGGCCGTCGTACGGCGGCCTTCGGCTCGCGGGCGGACGTCTGTTCGCCGTGCGCGAGGACCTCGATGCCCGACCCCACGAACGAGCCATCGTGGAGGTCCCGCTCGACGGTTCGGCTGCGGACCGACCGGAGCGCCTCCGCACGGTCGTCAGCGGGAGCGACTTCTACGCCCACCCCGCGCTCTCGCCGGACGGCACACGTGTCGCGTGGGTGCAGTGGCGCGCGGGCCTGATGCCGTGGCAGAGTGCCCAGCTCATGGTCTCGGACGGTGAGCGCACGACGAGCCTGCCCACGCGCGCGGCACTGCAGCCGGAGTGGACGAGCGACGACGAGGTGATGTACTCCGACGACCCGTCCGGTCGATGGACGCTGCACCGCCAAGCACTGCGCGGCATCGCCCCGGTCGGCGCCGCCCAGCCGTTCGCCGCAGTTGACGACGCCGACACCGGCTACGGGCTGTGGGTGCTCGGCAACCGCTGGTACCGCGCTCTCCCCGACGGCAGGATCGTCGCGGTGCGCACGGAGGGCCGCGATCGGGTGGTGCTCATCGAGGCATCCGGAACGGAACGTGCACTCGCGGTCCCCGCAGACGGGCACGTCAGTGTCGACGACGTCGCTGATACCCGCGTGCTCTTGTCGGGCACCAGTTCGACGGGCGCACCCGGCGTGTGGCAGGTGGATGCCGAGACGGGTCATGTGATCACCGTGACCGGCGGCGAGGCAGCCGACCCCGAGTGGACGACGCCCGCGTCGACGATCGTCGTGGACGGTCCGCGAGGGCCCGTGCACGCATTCGTCTATCCGCCGGCCCACCCGCACCGGACTCCGCCGAATGACGAGCGTCCGCCGTATATCGTGCTCGTGCACGGCGGCCCGACGGCACACGTGACGGGTGCCGCCTCATCGTCGATCACCTTCTACACGAGCCGCGGCATCGGAGTCCTCGATGTGAACTACGCGGGCTCCACGGGGTACGGCCGCGCCTACCGAGAGCGCCTGGACGGCGAGTGGGGCGTCGCCGACGTGGATGACGTGATCGCGGCTGCCGCGGGGCTGGCCGACAGCGGACTCGCGGATCCCGCGCGCATCGCGATCAGGGGCGGCTCCGCCGGCGGATGGACGGTGCTCTGCGCGCTCGTGCGAGGCGGCACGTTCGCCGCGGGGATCAGCCGATACGGGGTCGCGGACCTGAGGATGCTCGCCGCCGAGACGCACGACTTCGAGGCTTCGTACGTCGACGGTCTCGTCGGCCCGCTTCCGGAGGCCGAGGCGTTGTACGTCGAGCGCTCACCGCTCACCCACGCCGATCGGATCGACGTCCCCGTGCTCCTGATGCAGGGCGGAGAGGACCGCGTCGTGCCGGCCTCGCAGTCGGAGGCCATCCGCGATGCTCTCGCTGCGCGCGGCGTCGACCACGAGTACGTGCTGTATCCGCACGAGGGCCACGGCTTCCGTTCCGCCGAGACCATCATCGACGCACTGGAGCGCGAGCTGGCGTTCCTCGGCCGAGTCTTCGGATTCAGCCCCGCGGACTGATCACTCCCCGACGCGGTTGCGCAGGCGCATGGCCCGCTCGGCCTCGCGCGTGTCCTGGCGCTCGCGGAGAGTCTGACGCTTGTCGAACTCGCGCTTGCCCTTCGCCAGCGCGATCTCGACCTTCGCGCGACCGTCGGAGAAGTACAGCTTGAGCGGTATCAGCGTGTAGCCGCCCGCGGACACCGCATGCTGCAGCTTCGCGATCTCCTCGCGATGCAGCAGGAGCTTGCGGATGCGCTTGGCCGAGTGGTTCGTCCAGTGGCCCTGCGAGTACTCGGGGATGTGCACCGAATCGAGGAACACCTCGTTCCCCTTGACGAATGCGTATCCATCGCTGAGATTCGCGCGCCCCTGGCGCAGCGATTTGACCTCGGTGCCGGTGAGCACCATCCCCGCTTCGTACGACTTCTCGATGTTGTAGTCGTGACGTGCGCGACGATTGGTCGCGATGACCTTCTCCCCGCGTTCCCTGGGCATGATGTCTCCTGTGTGTCGATGAACTCAGCGGCGCGCGCGTCGCGGGCAGCCTGTCAGTATATACCTGCGACGGGGAGCGCCGCACGACAGCGTAGGCGGCGCGGTGTCAGGTACGGAGCCACCGGCGGATCGCGAACCCTGCGGAGAGCGCGGCGAGCACGACTCCGATCCCGATCAGCACCGGCACCACGAGGGCGGCGTCGCTCATCGAGATCCAGGTGGTGATGAACGGCACGCGGCCCCGCAGATAGCCCTCGACACCGAAGTGAACGCCCGCGACCACGGCGGCACTCGCGAGCACCGATCCGAGGAACGCCGCGAACACGCCCTCGAGCACGAACGGCGTCTGGATGAAGCGGTTCGACGCACCCACGAGGCGCATGATCCCGATCTCCTTGCGTCGCGCGTAGGCGGAGAGCCGGATGGTCGTGCCGATGAGCAGGATCGCGGCGATGAGCATGAGCACGGCGATCCCGACGGCGATGTACGTCGCGACGGTCAGTGCCGAGAACAGCGGTTCGAGATACTGCAGCTGATCCTGCACCTGTTCGACGCCCGTGACCCCGTTGAACGCCTCGGAGATGACCTGGGATTGACCCGGATCCTTCATCGTGACGAAGAAGACCTCGAACGCCTGGTCCGCGCTGATCAGATCGGCCTGATCCTCGCCGAGCTGGTCGACGAGCTTGGCATAGGTGTCCTCCTTGGAGTCGAAGGTCACCTCGCTGATGAGCGGTGCCAACGCCTCGCCTTCGAGTTGGCCGCGCACCGCATCGACCTGCTCCTCCGACGCTCCCCCGTCGATGCACGTGGGCGATTCGGAGATGTCGCTGCACATGTAGACGGCGACCTGCGCGCGCTCGGTCCAGTAGCCGCGCATGGTTCCGATCTGCGCCTGCATCAGGATCGCCGCGCCCACGAAGGTGAGCGACACGAACGTCACGAGCACGACCGAGATGACCATGGAGATGTTGCGACGAAGCCCGACGAGGGCCTCGGTGAGGATCAGACCCATTCTCATGACGTCGGACCCACTTCCTCTGCGCCGTCATCCGAGAGGCCGAGACGATCGGCGACCCCCAGTTCTGCGACGTCGACCTCCGGGAGGACGATCGGATGCGTACGAGACGCGGCAGGAGCCGGTGGCACGGCCACGGCGTCGTCACTGCGCGGCTCGATGGGAACGGCCTGGGCCTCGGGTGTCTCGGACGCCGTCGGCACGGCATCCGCCGCGGGCGACTCCGCCTTGCGCTGAGCGTGGAGCTCCTCTGCGAGTGCGGCGCGCACCACCGACAGATCGGCCGTCTGACGCTGCACCTCCTGCACGGCGGTGAGCGCCGCGGCCGCAGCCGCACCGCGCACCTCCTCGGGCGCCAGACGCGGGATGTTCGAGGTGTCGCCGTATCCGCCGTGCACCTCGTCGCGCACCATCTCACCGTCGCGCAGTTCGATGACGCGGCGCTGCATCTGATCGACGAAGCCCGCCTCGTGCGTGGCCATGAGCACGGTCGTGCCGCCCGCGTTGATCCGCGCGAGCAACTGCATGATGTCGACCGAGGTGGCGGGGTCGAGGTTGCCTGTCGGCTCGTCCGCGAGCAGCACCTGGGGGCGGTTGACGAGCGCACGGGCGATCGCGACGCGCTGCTGCTCACCGCCGGAGAGTTCGTGCGGCATGCGCTTCTGCTTGCCGTCGAGTCCGACGAGCGCGAGGGCCTCGGGGACGGCCTGCTGGATGAAGCCCCGAGACGAGCCGGTGACCTGGAGCGTGAACGCCACGTTCTGGTAGACGGTCTTGGAGGGCAGCAGGCGGAAGTCCTGGAAGACCGAGCCGATGTGCCGACGGAAGTAGGGGACCTTGCGGTTCGCGAGTGACCGGAGGTCACGACCCAGCACGGCGACGCGGCCGGTGGTCGGGACGTCCTCACGCAGGATGAGTCGCAGACACGACGACTTCCCCGACCCCGACGCCCCGACGAGGAAGACGAACTCGCCCCGCTGGACCTCGAAATCGACGCCGGACAGTGCGGGCCTGGAGGTCCCGCGATAGCGTTTCGTGACGTTCTCGAAGCGAATCATGGCCTTATGAGCCTAAGCGCGGGGAATCGTGTGGTCGCGAGCGACACCCCGCCGACCGCTTCCGCGTCACACCCCACTGCTATACATGGAGGTGCGGATCCACGCCCCAGCGTGGACGATGACTCCGAGGGGGATGCGATGACCACGCCTGCAGGATGGTACGACGACGGGTCCGGCCGACAGCGCTGGTGGGATGGAGAGCAGTGGACGGAGCATTTCGCCCCTGTCGTCGACGCTCCCGACACCGCCGAGGCCACGGTCGACGCGAGCACGCCGTCGGAGGACTCGTCCGGCTCGGCAGCCGCGGCCACCGCGGAGACCCAGGACGCCATCCAGTCCGTGGCTGCGGTCGAGGCGGGCGCCACATGGGACGCTCCGGCATCGGCGAACGGGCCTGAATTCCCTGATCAGCCGGGATCCGCCGATGTGTCGGGAACTGCGGAGGCGGCGGCGCCCGATGAGACGCCGACACAGGCCTCGGCTCCCGCGCCGGTACCGCCCTACGCGGATGCCGCGCCCGAAGCTCCGGCCTACCCCGCACCCGAGTACCCGGGAGCCGCGCCGACCTATCCCGGCACGGGATCCGCATACCCGGGTGCCACGCAGGGATACGGGGGATCGCCGTATCCGGGCGCTGCTCCCGCATACGGTGCGCCCGGCGCCTATCCGGTCGCCGCACCGACCACGCCGTCGACCCCTGCAGGCCCCTCCGTGCTCGGGCTGATCGGCCTCGGCCTCGCGGTGCTCGGCACGATCCTCGCCTGCATCCCGCTCACCTGGATCGCCCTGCTCGGCTGGCTGATGCTGGCCGCCGGCCTCATCACCTCGGTGATCTCGCTCTTCCGCCCCGGCCGCAAGTGGCCCGGAATCACCGGATTGATCGTCTCGATCGTCGGGGGGATCGCCGCGGCGATCATCACCGTCATCGTCGGCATCTTCGCCGCAGTGGCCACGGTCTCCGACGAGATCCGGGACCTTCCCACGGCGCCTCCGTCGAGCGACTCCGACACCGGGGCCACTCCCCCGCCGAGCCTCGATCCCGGCGACACAGCCGGACAGGTCGAAGAAGGCACGATCGGCGACACCGTGACCCTGCGCTTCCTCGGCGGAAGCGGCGAAGTGATCGTCACCGACGCGACCTGGTCGGCGGACGACGGTTCCGGCCTCCCCTCCACGAATGGCGGATTCCTGACGCTGGAGACGACGTGGACCGGCACCGACGGCGTGACTCCTGCCAACCCGCTCTTCACGTCGCTCGAGACAGCGGACGGCACCGAAGGACAGCTCGACTTCGCGACGACGGGAGCGCCCAACGAGCTCCTCGACCCCGGAGAGACCGCGAGCGGCCCCATCGCGTTCGACATCGTCGAGAGCGAGTCATACGTCTTCGTGGTCACCGACGAGACCGCCAGCGAGATCGCGCGGATCACGATCACCCCGACCGCCGGCTGAGCCTGCGGATCGCGCGACGGACACGGAACGGAGTCGATGATGACGACGCCTGCAGGCTGGTACGACGACGGCTCCGGACTACTGCGCTGGTGGGACGGGGCCGCCTGGACCGAGCACACGATGCACGCTCCTCCGACCCCGGCGACTCCGGCGCCCGTTCCGACCCCGACGCCGCAGGCGGCATCGGGCGCGCAGCCCACGTTCGAACCGCCCTACGTCACGCA
>NZ_CAUQVQ010000085.1:0-10896 GCF_963521645.1 uncultured Microbacterium sp.
GCCGAGAGCGCGATCCGGGCCGAGTGGGAGGCGCTCGCGGCCCGCGGACTGTCGAGCCTGGCCGGACACACCTCGACGAGCAACCGCCCGCACATCACGCTGGTCGCACGCGTCGACCTGGCCCCGCTCGACCCGGGCGTCCTGACCGGTGTTCCGTCATTCCCGATCACGCTGGGCGCTCCGCTGCTCTTCGGCACCGGAGAGCGCCGCGTGCTGGCCCGCAGCATCGTTCCCAGCGCGGAGCTGATCGGCCTCCGCGAGACGATCCTCGCCGCCGTCGGGTCGGGGGTCGATGCGCCGCACACCGCGCCCGGCGAGTGGATGCCGCACGTCGCCCTCGCCCGCCGGCTGCGCGTCGGCGATATCGCCGCGGCGCTCGAGGTGATCGGCGGCGACATCCGGGCTCACGCCCACAGCGTGCGGCGCTGGGATCCCGACACCGCTCAGCTCACGACCCTCGCCCAGCTGCGTCAGGCGTAGTCGCTGTCGTCCACCGGGGAGGGCGCCGGGCCCAGGGTCGCGACGGCGTCCCACAGCGCATCCGGAACCTCGGTCTGTTCCAGCTCGTCGAGCTGCTCGCGACGGTGCGGCGACGACACCCCGACGACGGTGGAGTCGATCAGCGGCGACCGCAGCGAATAGTGCAGCGCGGCGGCGGCCATCGACGTTCCGTGCTCCGCGCACAGGCGCTGCAGCCTCTCGGTCCACGCGAGCAGTTCCTCGCCCGCGGGCCGATAGTCGTACTGCGCGCCCGGATGCGGTCCCTTGACGAGCAGACCCGAACCGAACGGGGCCGCATTGAACACCGTCATCCCCCGGGCCTTGGCGTCGGCGAACACGGGCTCGGCCGACTGATCCACGAGGGTGAAACGATTGTGGATCAGCACGGCGTCGAACACGCCCGTTTCGACGTACTTCGCCATCAGCGGGATGGGAGCGGCCGCGACGCCGATCGCGTCGACCACGCCCGCGTTGCGGAGCTCGATGAGACCCTGCACCGCACCGCCGATCGAGATCGATTCCTCGAACGACACCGAGTACGGGTCGTGCAGGTGCAGCAGGGGGAGCCTATCGACGCCGAGCCGGGCGGTCGTCTCCTCGAACGAGCGGAGCACGCGGTCACGGTCGAAAGCCCCGGTATCGGGGTCCTGATCCACCTTCGAGATGACCCGCGACCCGTCCGTGCCGAGCTCGCGCAGTGCGATCCCGATAACGGCCTCGGAGCGTCCCCCCGCGTAGTTGTTCGAGGTGTCGATGAACCCGTGCCTGCTGGTGAGCAGGTCGATGGCCACCTCGACGGCAGCCCTCTCCTCGGCGGATCCCGGCTCCGAATGCCGGCCGAGGCCGGAGGTTCCGAGCGTGATGGGCGTCGGTTCGATCTTCATCCGCTGCAGTCCGTTCTCGTGGGGGTCGGTCGTCGCGGTGCTGCTGCCACTGTATCCCCGGTCGCCCGGATCACTCCACGAGCAGCGCGGGCTCCTCGAGCACGGATGCCACGTCGGCGATGAACCGGCTCATGCCGTCGCCGTCGATCACGCGGTGGTCGAACGACCCGGCGACCGTGGTGACCCAGCGGGGACGCACCTCGCCGTCGACGACCCAGGGCTTCTGGCTGATCGTGCCCATGGCCACGATGCCCGCCTCGCCCGGGTTGATGATCGGCGTGCCGGCATCCATCCCGAACACACCGATGTTGGTGATCGTGATCGTGCCGCCCTGCTGGTCGGCCGGGCTCGTCTTGCCCTCGCGGGCGGTCAGGGTGAGCCTGTTGAGGGCGCGCGCGAGGTCCTTCATGCTGAGGTCCTGCGCGTCCTTGATGTTCGGCACGAGCAGACCCCGAGGCGTGGCGGCGGCGATGCCGAGGTTCACGTAGTGGCGCACCGCGATCTCGGCGCCGCTCTCGGTCTCGATCCACGCGGCGTTCACCATCGGAGTGCGACGGGCGGCCCAGATGACGGCGCGCGCCATGATGAGCAGCGGCGAGACGCGGATGTCGGCGTAGTCGGGCGAGGCCTTGAGGCGCTTGACGAGCTCCATCGTGCGGCTCGCGTCGATCTCCTTCCACACCGTGACGTGCGGGGCCGAATACGCGCTCTGCACCATCGCCGACGACGTGGCCTTGCGCACGCCCTTGACGGGGATCGACTCGGTGCGATCGTCGCTCTGACCGGGCGCGGATGCCGGTGCCGGCGACAGCCCGCGAGCGAGCCCTGCGGGCGCGGGCTGCGGTGCGGGCACGGTCTCCTCCCGCACGGCACCCCACTCGGGCGTCTCGATGTTGCGGAACACACTCGCCTGCGACGCATGCGTCATCACGTCGTCGCGGGTGACCTCGCCGTCGGCGCCGGTCGGGGTCACCGTCGTGAGGTCGACGCCCAGGTCGCGGGCGAGCTTGCGGATCGGCGGCTTGGCGATCACGCCGACCGATGAGCGCACCGGGCGCTCGGCCGGACGCTTGCGGCGAGACGTGGCGCCACCGCCCGAGCCGTAGCCCACGAGCACCGACCCGCCGCCCTCTTCGGGTGCCGGCGCCTCGGCGGTCGCGATCACGCCGGGTCCCGCGTCGTCGCGCGCATCCGTCACGAACGTGATGATCGGCGAGCCGACCTCGACCGTCGTGCCCTCTGCGGCGAGCAGTTCGCCGACGACGCCCGCGTGCGGCGACGGCAGCTCGACGAGCGACTTGGCCGTCTCGATCTCGCAGATGACGTCGTTGATCGCGACCGTGTCACCGGGCGCGACCTTCCACGCCACGATCTCGGCTTCTGTCAGTCCCTCGCCCACGTCGGGGAGGTTGAAGTTCTGCGTGCTCATGAGCGGTCCTTTCGGAACGGTGAGATCAGGGGGAGATCAGTAGGCGAGCGAACGGTCGACGGCCTCGAGGATGCGGTCGGCGTCGGGCAGGTAGACGCCCTCGAGCTTGGCGGGCGGGAACGGGGTGTCGTAGCCCGAGACGCGCAGGACGGGGGCCTCGAGAGCATAGAACGCGCGCTCCATGACGGTCGCGGCGACCTCGCTGCCGATGCTCGTGAAACCCTGTGCCTCCTGCGCGTAGACCATGCGTCCGGTCTTGCGCACCGAGTTCAGGATGGGCGCGTAGTCGATGGGCGACAGCGAGCGCACATCGACGACCTCGCAGCTCGTGCCCTCGGCCTCGGCGAGCGCCGCGGCCTGCAGCAGCGTCGTCACCATGGCGCCGTGCCCGACGAGCGTGACGTCGGAGCCGGTGCGCACGACGCGCGACGCGTGCAGCGGCGCGGCGGAGGCATCGAGCTCGACCTCGCCCTTCGTCCAGTACCGGCTCTTCGGCTCCATGAAGATCACGGGGTCGTTCGAGGCGATGGCCTCCTGGATCATCCAGTACGCGTCGTTCGGCGTCGACGGCGAGACGACACGCAGTCCCGGCGTGTGCGCGAAGTACGCCTCCGGGCTCTCCTGGTGGTGTTCGACCGCGCCGATGTGGCCGCCGTACGGGATGCGGATGACGATCGGCAGACTCAGCGCGCCCTCGTGGCGATTCGTGAGCTTGGCGAGCTGCGTCGTGATCTGGTCGAACGCGGGGAAGACGAACCCGTCGAACTGGATCTCGATGACGGGACGGAACCCGGCCATCGCCAGCCCGATCGCGGTGCCCACGATGCCCGACTCGGCGAGCGGGGTGTCGAGCACCCGGCGGTCGCCGAAGTCGCGCTGCAGATGCTCGGTCACGCGGAAGACGCCACCGAGCTTGCCGATGTCCTCCCCCATGAGCAGCACCGTGGAGTCGTCCTCCATGGCCTTGCGCAGACCTGCGTTGAGGGCCTTGCTGAACGGCAGGGTCTCGAGAGTCACCGGGCGTCTCCTTCGAACGATGCCTCGTAGCGCGCGTGCCAGGCCTTCTGCTCCGCGATCAGCGGATGCGGCTCGCTGTAGACGTGGTCGAACATCTTGTCGACCGTCGGCGGTCCGAGCTCGACCGAGCGCGAGCGCAGGTCTTCGGCCGCGGCAGCGGCCTCCGCGTCCACGTCGGCGAAGAACTGCGCCGACGCTCCCCTGTTCTCCAGGAACGCCCGCATGCGGTCGATCGGGTCACGTTCGGCCCACGACTGCTCCTCGTCGGAGCCGCGGTACTTGGTGGGGTCGTCACTGGTGGTGTGCGCGCCGAGACGGTAGGTCACGGCTTCGATCGCGCGCGGCCCCTGCCCGCTGCGGGCCTCGTCGAGGGCGACCCGCGACACGGCGTAGCTGGCGAGCACGTCGTTGCCGTCGACGCGGATGCTCGGGATGCCGTATCCGGCACTGCGCTCGACCAGCGGGACGCGCGATTGCGTCGACACGGGTACCGAGATCGCCCAGTGGTTGTTCTGCAGGAAGAAGACGGTGGGCGCCTGGTAGCTGGCGGCGAAGACCATCGCCTCGTGCACGTCGCCCTGGCTCGATGCGCCGTCGCCGTAGTAGACGATCACGGCCTCGTCCTTCTCGACGTCGCCGGTGCCGCTGCGGTCGCCGAAGTTCAGTCCCATCGCGTAGCCGGTCGCATGCAGGACCTGCGAACCGAGCACGAGCGTGTACAGACGCGTGTTGCCGTTCTTCGGGTCGGTGGGGTCCCAGCCGCCGTGCGAGACACCGCGCATGAGCTTGATGATGTCGAGCGGATCGACACCCCGGATGCGCGTCACCGCGTGCTCACGGTAGGACGGGAAGATCGTGTCCTGCGCCCGAGCGGCACGGCCCGAGCCGACCTGAGCGGCCTCCTGCCCGCGGCTCGGCGGCCACAGCGCGAGCTGACCCTGACGCTGCAGATTGGTCGCCTGCGTGTCGATCGCGCGGATCGTGACCATGTCGCGGAAGAACTGCTCGAGCTCTGCATCGCTGATCGCCTCGATCAGCGGCAGGTACTTCTCGGCAGCCGGGCTGGGGGCGAAACGGCCGTCCTTCTGCAGGACGCGGACGAGTTCGGTGTCGGGCGATGTCACGACCCCACGCTACCCGCGCCCGCATGCCAGGTCACGCATACCTAGGGGGCCCTTGTATCTGCCCGGAGCCCGGAAAATCGGGCGTCCTGGGCCGTCGGCCGGTCAGCGCACGAGACCCGCCGCGACCTCCAGCACGCGAGAGATCGACTCCTCCTCGCCGACGGAGATGCGGATGCCGTCGCCCGAGAAGGGCCGCACGACCAGGTCGCCCGCGACGAACTCCGCCGCGGCCTCGTCGGTGCGGTCGCCGGTCGGCAGCCAGATGAAGTTGCCTTGAGCGTCGGGCACGTCCCAGCCCTGCGCCCGCAGGCCCTCGACCAAGCGGGTGCGGCGCTCGACGATCACGGCGACGCGCTCGAGCAGCTCGTTCTCGGCGTCGAGACTCGCGATCGCCGCGTTTTCGGCCGCCGAGGTCACCGAGAGCGGGATGCCCGTGGTGCGCGCCGAATCGAGCACCTTCTCGTTCCCGATCGCGTAGCCGATGCGCAGGCCCGCGAGACCGTAGGCCTTCGAGAAGGTGCGGAGCACGACGACATTCGGATGCCGCTCGAAGACGCGCTCGGCGAGACCGTCGACCGCCCCCGGTGCGGTCACGAACTCGGCGTAGGCCTCATCGAGGATGATCAGGACGTCGGCGGGAACCCGTTCGACGAACGTCGCGAACTCGTCGCTCGTGATGATCGGGCCGGTCGGGTTGTTCGGCGTGCAGAGGATGATCGCGCGCGTGCGGTCCGTGACCGCTGCGGCCATCGCGTCGAGGTCGTGGCGCGCGTCGGAGGTCAGCGGCACCTGCACGCCCGTGCCTCCGGCGACGAGCGGCAGACTCGGGTACGCCTCGAACGACCGCCATGCGTAGACCACCTCGTCGCCGACCGAGACCGTGGCGAGGATCAGCTGCTGCAGGATCGACACGCTCCCGGCGGCCACGTGCACCTGCTCGGCCTCGACCGCATAGCGGGCGCCGAGACGCGCGCGCAGGCGCCCGGCCGTCGCGTCGGGGTACCGGTTGATCGGAGTCGTGCGCTGCAGTGCTGCCGCGACCGACGGCAGCGGTTCGAAGGGGTTCTCGTTGCTCGACAGTTTGAAGGCGTCGGATCCCGCCTGCTTCCCCTGGCGGTAGGGCGCCAGGGCGGCGATGGCAGGACGGATGCGCGGCAGGATCGGGTCGGTCACAGTGATGAGTCTAGGATCAGCGGCCTCCCTGGCGACGACGTATCGACGGTAGTACCATTTTGGTATGGCAATGACCGTGAGACTTCCGGAAGAACTCGATGCACAGCTCGAGCAGATCGCACGCGCGCGCCACACATCGAAGCACACGATCCTGATCGAAGCGGCAACCAGATTCGCGAACAGCGAGACGAAGACCGACCGAGTGCTCTCGATCGCCGACGAGGTGGCGGCACGCTACGCGGACACCCTCAAGCGACTCGAAGACGCGTGACCCGTGACTGAGTACGTCGAGCCTGAGCAGGCGCTCGCCCTGCTTGCAAAGCTCGGGCTCCGCGTTCGCGATGAGGGACTGCTGTTCTCCGCTCTCGCTCGTCCTTCCGCTGGGATGTTCGGGGTCGATGCCTATCCCACGTTCGAATCCAAGGCGGCAGCGCTCATCAGCTCTGTGGCGCAGAACCACTCGCTCTTCGACGGGAACAAGCGTCTGTCGCTGTACCTCACGTTCATCTTCATCCGCCTCAATGGATACGAATTGACCTTCACCGACGACGAAGCGTTCGACCTCGTTCTCGACGTGGCGCAGAGTCGGATCACCCTCGACGAGATCGCAGAAGTGATCCGTGCACACATCCGGTAGCGGCCGATCGCCCTCGAACTGACATCGCGGCACCCTCGTGGGAGACTGGCCTGACCATGCGCTTCATCATCCGAGTCGTCGTCAACGCGTTCGCCCTGTGGGTCGTCACGCTGATCCCCGCCCTGCAGGTGCAGATCCGGGCCTTCGCGCCCGGTGAGACTCTGCAGCTCGTGCTCACCCTCCTCGCGGTCGCGGCGATCTTCGCCCTGGTGAACACGATCATCGGCACGGTCGTGAAGATCGTCGCCTTCCCGCTGTACATCATCACGCTGGGTCTGATCGGGTTCGTCATCAATGGCTTCCTGCTGTGGCTCACCGCCTGGATCACGAGCGGCTTCGGCTGGGGTCTGACGGTCGGCAGCTTCTGGTGGGGCGTGCTCGCGGCCCTCATCATCTCCCTGATCAACGGCGTCTTCGGCTTCGTCCTGCGTCCACAGCGCAAGCCGGCCCGCCGCGACTGACCCTGGCCTTCAGGCCTGCTCGCAGGCGGTAGCCCGGGCGCCTCACGGGTGGTCCTGCACGCGCTCGGCGTGATACTCGGTGCGCTCGATCGTCTCGGCGCGTGCGAGCCCCGCCCAGAAGTCGTCGAGCTCGTCGACCCGCGGATCCCCGGACGCGTCGGCCATCGCGGCTGTCTCGGTATACGTCTCGAGGGAGTGCTGATCCATCCGGAAGTCACCGAGAGAGACCCCGGGATCAGCCTCCCGCGACACCGTGAAGCTGTCGTCCGACCCTGTGCCCTCCGCAGATCCGTCTGAGAGCTCCGACACGGGATCGTCGGTGTGACGGATCTGCACGAGGGTCTGGTCGTCATCGAGCGTCGGCTCTACAGGGCTGCCCGCCGTGATCTGCATCTGCACATCGAACTCGCTCTCCATCGAGAGATGCGCGGCCACCATTCCGGCCTGCGAATGCGCGACGACGTCGACCACATCGCCGGGCCCCGCTCCCGCCGCCTCGAGTGCGTCGATCGTGGCCTGATACGAGGCTGACCGCTGCCCCTGGTAGAGCTCGATGTTCGACTTCATGTCCCACGGCTCCGCTCCCCCCACCCCCACAGACTGGGTCCCCTTGACGTAGGCGACGAATCTCGTGCGTCCGTCGGGGAATGTGTACTTCTCGACCGCAACCTGCGCTCCGGTGGCGGTCGGCATGCGCTTCAGCGCCGTAGCGAGGCTCCCCGGGGCGGCGGACGGTGTCGACGTCTTGACAGGCGTCACCGTCACCGGGTCAGCTCTGCCCTTCAGCGTCTCGCCCGGAGTCACCTTGCCGAGACCTGAGCGCACGCCCGCCGCCACCGCGGCCGCGAAAAAGGGACCTGCTGCCAGGGGCAGGAACGGCACGGGGAGGAGCCCCCGGAACCTGTCGAGCTGCCACTGCGCTTCGAGCTCAGCCGCCATGTCGGGGATGCGCTCATCGCTCTGGGCGAGACGATCCGCCTGCAGGATCAACCGTCGCGACGCGGCGGGATCCGTCTGGGAGAGCATCGCGGCCTCCGCCTTCAACTCGACGTACTCGTAGACGTCGGCCATGAGCAGCGTGCTGGTCGCGGTCTCGCGGCATTCCGTGCGCAGGCGAGCCACCCGCTCGCCCGATGCCCACAACTCGACGGTGTCGACCTCGGCACTGAACCCCGGTGCGTCGACGATGACGCGGTACGCCCGCGCCAGGGAGTCGTGCGCATGGTCGAACCGCCCGGCGACGACATCGGTGCGTCGTGCGATTTCGCGCAGCACATCGGGATCGACCGAGATCACACCGCCGTGATCGATATCGATGCCGCTCATGACAGGTCGATCCCGGCCACCTCCGCCACGCGACCCCGCGTCTCGGACGCCTCGGCCCGCGCGCGCCGCCCGTAGTCGCCGAGAGCGTCGTGCATCGCGCGCACGCCAGCGGATCGCCACGCCGTGTCGGCGGCCAGCGAGCTCAGCGATGCTCGCGCATCGTCGAGCGCCTCGACGGCCGAGCGAAGCTCGCGGCCGGCCTGGGTCTTCGCCCACTCGGCCTCGGCCGCGGACATCTGCAACAGTGCGATGGAGTTCATGCGCTCAGCATCCGGGATCCGCCTCGCCGTGCGCGGGCGACTCCCGCCCCGCCCCCGGCGTGCGTGAGTGCACCCCGTGCGGGCCCGAATGTGCAGAACCGGTGGGCCGTGCCGAGCAACTCCGCGTCGCGCGATCAGCCGTCGACCTGCACAATGGAACAGTGCCATCCCCGGATCCCTTTCGCGTGATCTTCGTCTGCACGGGGAACATCTGCCGCTCCCCCATGGCGGAGGTCGTCTTCCGTGACCTCGCCGAACGCCAGGGGCTGGGTTCGCGCATCGTCTCGCGCAGCGCGGGCACGGGCGACTGGCACCTCGGGGAGCAGGCCGACCACCGCACCCTCGACTCGCTCGCGCGACGCGGCTACGACGGATCTCTGCACCGCGCCAAGCAGTTCACCTTCGCGTCGTTCGCGGAGAACGATCTCGTCGTCGCGCTCGACCGCACGCACGAACGGAACCTGCGCGAGTGGGCCCGCGACGAGGACGAGGAGGGCAAGGTCACGCTCCTCCTCGCCTTCGACCCCGCGGCCTCGACGCAGGACGTGCCCGACCCGTACTACGCCGGCCCGGAAATGTTCGATTCGGTGCTCGGTATGATTGAGGCGGCGACCCGCGGGTTGTTCCGCCAGCTCGAACCGGCCCTTCGCCAGCCCCGCACGCCCCGTGATCTCGGGGCCTGATCAGGAGGATTCCCCTGACTTTCCAGCCCTCGCTCCCGCCGCAGCCCCTGAGCCCGCTCGACGGCCGCTACCGCGGTGCCGTCACCGGACTCGCCGACTTCCTCTCGGAGGCGGGCCTCAACCGGGCTCGCGTCGAGGTCGAGGTCGAGTGGCTGATCGCTCTCACCGACCGCTCTCTCTTCGAGACGAGTCCTCTGTCGGATGCCGACAAGGAGCGCCTGCGCGCCCTCTACCGCGACTTCGGGCAGGACGAGATCGACTGGCTCGCCGAGAAGGAGGCCGTCACCCAGCACGACGTCAAGGCCATCGAGTACCTCGTACGCGACCGCCTGTCGACGCTGGGTCTCGACTCGATCGCAGAGCTCACGCACTTCGCCTGCACGAGTGAGGACATCAACTCGGCGTCATACGCGCTCACCGTCAAGCGCGCCGTCGAGGAGGTCTGGCTCCCGGCTCTCGACACCGTGATCGCCAAGCTCCGCGAGCTCGCCGCCGAGCACGCCGATGCCCCGATGCTCTCGCGCACCCACGGGCAGCCCGCCACCCCGTCGACCATGGGCAAGGAGCTCGCGGTCTTCGCCTGGCGCCTCGAGCGCGTGCGCGCGCAGATCGCCGCATCCGACTACCTCGCCAAGTTCTCGGGCGCGACCGGCACCTGGTCGGCGCACCTCTCGGCCGATCCCGACGCCGACTGGCCCACGATCTCCCGCGAGTACATCGAGGGCCTGGGCCTCGGCTTCAACCTGCTGACGACGCAGATCGAGTCGCACGACTGGCAGGTCGAGCTGTACGACCGCGTGCGTCACGCCGGCGGCATCCTGCACAACCTGGCGACCGACATCTGGACGTACATCTCGCTCGGCTACTTCGCGCAGATCCCCGTCGCGGGAGCGACCGGATCGTCGACCATGCCGCACAAGATCAACCCGATCCGCTTCGAGAACGCCGAGGCCAACCTCGAGATCTCGGGCGCCCTGCTCGCGTCTCTCGGTCAGACCCTCGTCACCAGCCGCCTGCAGCGCGACCTCACCGACTCGACGACGCAGCGCAACATCGGCGTCGCCTTCGGCCACTCGCTGCTCGCGATCGACAACCTGCGCCGTGGCCTGAACGCGATCTCGCTGTCGCGCGACGTGCTGCTCGCCGACCTCGACGTGAACTGGGAAGTGCTCGCAGAGGCGATCCAGACCGTCATCCGCGCCGAGGTCGTCGCCGGCCGCTCGTCGATCACCGATCCCTATGCGCTGCTCAAGGAGCTGACGCGCGGACACCGCGTGGGTGCCGCTGACCTCGCCGCCTTCGTCGAGGGCCTCGAGATCGGGGATGCCGCGAAGCAGCGTCTGCTGGCACTGACCCCCGCGACCTACACGGGCATCGCCGAGCAGCTCGCGAAGTAGTCAC
>NZ_CAUQVQ010000086.1:0-10790 GCF_963521645.1 uncultured Microbacterium sp.
ACAACCTCGCGTCGTCGCTCATGGCGCATCTGCGCAGGCTGGCATCCCCGGAGCGTTGATCCCGGCGCTCCGCCCCCTGCCACAACGGGCGCCACTGCCAAGTCGGGCGCCACTGCCACGTCGGGCACCACTGCCACGTCGGGCGCCACTGCGAAGGAGAACTCCTGCAGCGAAGGATCAATCCACGCATCCGCTCCTTCGCAGCGCGAGATCTCCTTCGTTGCGTGCGTGCGGGCGGGCGCAGAACAGGCGCTCGGGCGCGGAACGTGCGCGGTCAGGCGACGGCGCGGGCCCACCTCTGCTGAGAGAGCCACGAGCGCACGAGGTCGCCGAACTCCCGCGGCCTTTCGAGCGGCAGCAGGTGCCCGGCATCGAGCGAGACGAGCCGCGCGCCAGGCAGTGCCGACACGATCTCGGTGTGGAAGCGCGGCGGGCAGATCACGTCGTCGAGCCCCGACACCACGAGCGTCGGGATCGTGAGCTCGTGCAGGCGGGAGAGCAGGTCGGTGCGGCTGAGCTGCATCACGAGCTGCGTGCGGAGCAGCGCGTCGCCGGTGTCATCCCCCATCCGCAGCGTGCGCTCGACCAGGTCGGGTCGCGTCTGAACGACGTCGGCGCCGAGCAGTGGCGAGAGGATGCTCTGCTGCAGCGCTCGCGCGTCGACCCCGGCATCCAGTCGGGCGAGCCACTCCCGCCACCCCGACCTCTGCGTCTCGGTCGGGGCCTTGGCGTTGGTGGAGACGAGGCAGAGTCCCGCGATCCGCTCCGGTGCGGCGAGCGCGAGCGCCATACCGACGATGCCGCCGAGCGAGTGCCCGACGACGACGAACGACTCCGGCAAGGATGCGAGCAGCGCGGTGACCTGGTCCGACACCGAGGGGCGATCCAGCGACGGCCGGATCACCCCTCGCCCCTCCGCGCCGAATCCCCCCTCGGCCCACAGGTCGTCTGTGCAGTTCATGCCGGCGAGCAGCACGAGCGGCGGTGCCGCGACCGACACGTCAGCCCTTCACTGCGCCGTCGCTGAGCCCGGCGACGAGGTACTTCTGTGCGATGAACGCGATCACGAACACGGGGATCGTGAGCAGCATCGACGCCGCTCCCGCCTGCTGCAGCATCGGCAGGGTCTGCCCGAGCTGCGTCGCGATGAACACGGGCACGGTCTTCGACGACGTGTCCGTCAGCACGAGCGCGGTCAGGTACTCCTGGAACGCGAACAGGAAGACGAAGATGCCGGCGGTGAGGATGCCCGGACCCATCAGCGGGATCATGACCCGGCGCAGCATCCCGATGCGGGTGCAGCCGTCGATCATCGCGGCCTCGTCGAGCTCCCGCGGGATCTCGGCGAAGAAGTTGCGCAGCAGCCAGATCGTGAACGGCTGGTTGATCGCGACCAGGGCGATCGCCAGGGCGAACGTGGTGTCGTAGATGCCCAGTGCCCGGCTGATGTCGTACATCGGCAGCACGACCGAGAAGCGCGGCAGCGCCCGGAAGATCAGCGCCAGCACGAGCAGCAGTGCCGACACGTAGCTCGGGAACCGCGAGAGCGCGTAGGCGGCGGGGATGCCGATCACGAGCGCGAGCACCGTCGAGACGACCGCGACCACCAGGGTGTTGATCAGGTAGTCGGCGAAGTAGGTCGTCTCCCACAGGTTGACGAACGCCTGCAGCGTGGGCTCGTAATCCCAGAACACCGGAGGGTTCGCGAACGCGACATCCGTGGGCTTCGTGACCGACAGCGCCATCCAGATGAACGGACTGAGCATGACGATGCAGAGGATGCCGAGCAGCAGCCCGGTGACCACCGGCGGCTTGTTCGGACCGCGCCGCTTTCGCTTGGAGGCGCCGCTCGTGATGATCGCTCGGGTGGAGGGTTCGGAGTTCGTCAGCTCGGAGGTGGTGAGGCTCATCGTTCCGCCTTCGCTTCCTTGAAGATGCCCCGGATGAACGGGATCAGCATGATGAGGATCAGCACGATGGTGAGCACGTTGATCGCGCTGCCGAGGCCGAGGTTCTGCGCTCCGTCGGCGAACGCGACCGAGTAGACGTACAGCATGATCGACTCGTTGCCGATCGACTGCGCCTGGGGCGACAGCGGGATGAGGTTGTCGAACATCCTCAGCACGTCCATGATCGTGATGAGCGTCACGAAGCCGAGCACCCCGCGGATGGTCGGGATGATGACGCTGACATGCGTCTGGAACGCGTTCGCGCCGTCGATCTTCGCGGCTTCCTTCAGTTCGTTCGGCACACCCTGCAGACCCGCCAGGATGATCAGCATCGCGAAGGGCAGCATCGACCAGACCGTGTTCGCGATCACGAGGATCGCGTTCGGGACCTGATCGGTGAACCACAGCACCTGCGTGCCGCCCATCAGTCCGATGAACCGGTTGACGACGCCGCCGAAGCTGTCGTCGAAGAGCCACGAGAACGCCACGGCTCCGACGAGGTTGGGGAGCACGTACGAGACGAGCAGGATTCCCAGCACCAGCGGACGAGAGGTCGTGATGCGGTTGACGCCCGTCGCGATGATGTATCCGAACACCAGCAGGATCACCGTCGTGATGACCGTGACGAGCACCGTGAAGGCGACCGCCCTGTGGAAGCGCGGATCGGTCAGCGCGTAGACGAAGTTGTCGAGTCCCACGAACGACCCGGGTGAGCCGTAGCGCACCTGTTCGAAGCTCCACTGCACCGTGCGCACCAGCGGCAGCACGAGGAGCGCCCCCATGATCAGCAGGCTCGGAGCGAAGAGCAACCAGAATTCGCGTGTCTTCATAAACGTCCTCCTTGGACGAGCTGTGGCCTGAACTCGCGCTCAGGCCACAGCCACGGACCGGCGGTCCTGGATCAACCGACGAAGGCCTCGCCCGTCGCCTGCATCTGCGCCAGACCGTCGTCGACGGAGACGTTGCCGTTGAGGATCTCGACGAGGATCGGCCGGATCTCGTTGGTGAGATCCGCGAGCACCGGCGACACGATCGGCGGCATCGTCGAGGCGATGGAGTCGTTGGCCGCAGCGCCGTAGGGCGAGTTCTCCTCGGTCACCATGCCCTCTCGTGCCGGGTAGGCCGCGGGCACCGACGCCTTCGACGCGTCTTCGCTGACCGCGGAGGCCATCATCTGGAAGAGCATGTCGTGATCGAGCTTCGTGTTGAACGGGATCGACCAGCCGTCGATCGAGAGGCGGTTGTAGGAGTAGGCCGCGTCGGCGGTGAGCTTGGGCGCTCCCGCGAACCCGAACGAGTCGGAGAGCTTCGAGTTCTCCGGCAGCGTGAGGTCGATCATCCGTCCCGAGAACATGATCGACATGGCCGCCGTGCCGTTGAACATCTGCTGCTGCACCTTGGGCTGGTCGAAGGTCGTGACCTGCGGGTCCATGTAGGGCTTGAGTGCGAGCATCGCCTCGACGGCCTGCTTAGCCTCCGGGCCGTCGAGAGTGACATCGCCGTCGGCGTTCACGAAGTCGGCTCCGAGAGAGTTCATCGCGGCCTGGAAGCCGGTCGAGACATCGCTCGTCGCGAGCCAGGGCAGCGCGATCGGGTAGTCCATGAGACCCGCCGCCTGGATCGCCTCAGCCGCGGTGATCATCTCGTCGAAGGTGGTCGGGACCTCGAGGCCGAGGTCGTCGAACACGTCGGTGCGATAGGCCATGACGAACATCTGCGCCTGCATGGGGATCGCATAGATCTCGCCGTCGTACGACATGCCCTCGACCATCGACTCGCTGATCTCGCCGAGACCGTAGTCGTCTGCATACTCGTCCCACAGGTCGTTCAGCGGAACGAGCTTCTCCTCCTCTGCGAACCCCGGGATGACGAATCCGTAGGTCTCGAGGATGTCGTAGGTTCCCGAGTCGCCGGCGAGCGTGGCCGTCGTCTTGGTCACCTGACCGCCGAAGTCGATCGGATCGTGCTTCAGCGTCACATCGTCGGTCGAACAGCTCGACACCATGGTGTCGGTGAACGGATCGATCGCCGAGGAGTTGTAGGCGAGGACGTTGACCGTGGTCTTGCCCTCCGGAGCGGTGTAGTCGCACGACACCGTTGTCGAGTTCGCGTTGTCGGTGCGGGTCCCGGCGCCGCAGCTGGAGAGGGCGATCATGCCCACCGCTGCGAGGGCGAGTACCGGCAGTGCCCGATGCTTGATGTGTCCCATGACGCTGATGGTATACGTATGCAATGGACTTAGGGAAGCCTACGTTCCAGGAAATTCTGAGGATTGAATACGTATACTGCCAAATCCTCCCGGCGGCGCATCGGCGTGCCCATATACCGGGATGTCCCGCGCCTCCGCTCCGCCGCCGAGGAGCGCGGCCACGAAGGCCGCAGCGGGCGCCAGGATACGACCGGCCCGCAGGCTCTCGGCCGAACGGCGGAGCGGGCGCCTCCGCGACGATGCCTTCCGGCACCGTGGGGATGTCAGACCCGTGACTCCGGGGCCACTGCCGGAGCGCTCGCGCCTGCGGCCATGATCACGGCCTCCTTGGCCTCGTCGAGCTCGTCGAATCGTCCCACGAACTCCGATGTCGGTCCGAAGGCGTTGAACCCCTCGCCCTCCCTCGCGATCGAACCGAGGAACTGCCGCCGATCATTGCCGACGTGGAACCCGGGGTCGACTTCCACCCACAGCCCGCGCGGGGTCGCCGCCGCCGCCTGGCGTCTGCCAGTCGCCCTCTTCGCGGCTTTGCGTATGCGAGTCGACATGGCTCACGCGCTCAGGGCGTGCAGGTCGCGCGTGACCGAGAGCGCAGACGAGAACTCGTCGCTCGTGAGGTCGAGCCCCCGTGCGGAGTTCGCCGCGTTCATCAGAGCGACCAGAAGCGGACGGTCGAGTTCGTGGTCGTCGTCCTCCATCACGAAGCGCAGCGGGATCGATGCGTGGATCCAGAGCGTCTCCGCGACGCCGGATGCGGCCTCGATCGTCAGCGGGAAGGACTCGTTGCGGCGGAGCTTGGTCACGATCACCGTGCGCAGATGCGCCATCAGGGCGTCGTCCACCTCGATCGGCGTACTGGTGTTTCCGTAGGTCAGGTAACCCATGATCCCTCCTCGTCGCACGATTCGGCCTCGAAGACCGGTGGCGGATCGCCATGAGAAAGATTACTAGGTTACCTAGCTAATTGCCAATGGAGCATCTCGATCCACGACACGAGGTGTCACGGAAGGTCGGCGATCTCCTCAGCGAGGCGGCGCAGGAATCGCGCCACCACCTCGGTCTGATCAGGGGTGAACTCGCTCGCGATCGATTCGACGCGCTGCGTGAGATCGTCGGCGGGCGAGTTGAGGTCTCGCAGCGAGGGGCGGAGCACTTTCGACCTGGCATCGGCGGGATGCGGTGCGACGACCACCTGGCCGCGATCCTGCAGGCGCCTCAGGATGCTCGTGACCGCTGCCGTGCTGACGCGCAGGTGCGCCGCGAGGCTGCCCGGGGTGGCGGGGGCGTCGACCGGCGCCTCGGCGATGAAGCGCATGGCTTCACGGTCCGTGTCGTTCGGGGCGCGCACGGCGGAGAGCCGTCGCGCGAACTGCGCTTCGGCACGACGGAGCTCGTCGACCCGCATAACGAGTTCAGACGTGCTCGTGCGTGTATCGTCCTGCTGCGTCTCGGCCATCGGTCACCCCCAGATACCCATGCTACTTGAAAGACACGTAACGAGTCAGACTAGCAAAAACGAATGCCACCGGCACTCTTTTCGGATGCGAAGATGGATGTCTGTCGGAAAGGACGTCATGGTCGAGCGATTCACTCTCGAGGACGCGGGATACATCCTGTATGCCGAGATGCTCGAGCGCCTGCACGCGAGGTTCCCGTCGGTTCCGATGTGGCGTCTCGATCAGATCGTCACGGCAGAACACGATGCGATCACGGGGGGAATCCTGCAGATCGTGCCCTCTGAAGTCGAGTCCGGAGCTATCGAGATGCTCGAACGGGAGCGGCAGCATGAACTGAGTGACGACGGCGAGGTGGCGTGATGGCCGGTTCCGAAGAGTTCTCCCGCTCGGGGTACTGGTACCCCGACTCCGACAGCGCCAGCACGGTCGACGTCCTCAACCTGCTGCGCCGATACCGCTCCGCCGAGACCGCCATGCGCGCGCGCACCCGCGCGTCGATGGGCATGAACGAGACCGACCTCGTCGCACTGCGCTTCCTGCTGCGCGAACAGCGCGCGGGTCGCATCGTGCGCCCGATCGACCTCGCCCGCGTGCTCGACATCTCGACAGCATCCACGACCACTCTCATCGACCGCCTCGAGAAGGGCGGCCATGCGCGCCGGGAGCCTCACCCCACCGATCGCCGCGCCGGAGTCGTCGTCCCGACCGTCAGCAGCGACGACGAGGTGCGTGAGACGCTCGGCGCCATGCACCGACGCATGCTCTCGCTGGTCGACGAGATGACCGACAAGGAGCGTGCGGTCGTCACGCGATTCCTCGCGGGCATGACCTCGGCCATCGAAGAGGCGACCGATCTCGATCAGGAGCTTCGCGACGTCATCCGCTCGCACGAGGAGACGGCAGGCGAGTAGCCCTCGCCCGCCAGCCCCGCGTCCGGTCCAGCGTCAGGATCAGCCGCACCGGATCCGGCAATCCGCGCGAGATGCGGACCGTTCCGCCCCCGGCATCCGCATCTGGCGCGGTGTGCCGGATCCCGGCAGGAGCCTCCGATGCGCGCCGACGCAGGTCAGGCGTCGGCGGCCGATCCGCGCACTGCGCCGTCCCGCTGCTCGTCGGATTCCTGCCCCCGCTGCTCGATGCGCTCGGGGAAGAGCTCGTCGAGGTCGAGATCGGGGTTCTGCTCCTGCGTCTCGACCAGCTCGACGGCCTCCTCGACGGTCTGCACGCTCGGCATCGCACCCGGCAGCGGTCGCCGCGCGGACTCCTTGAGCGCGAGCACGGCGACGAAGCCGGCGATCGAGGTTCCGATCACGTAGAACGCGGGAGCCAGGGACGAGCCCGTCATCTGCACCAGGGCCTCCATGACGACCGGGGCCGTGCCCGCGAACAGCGCGACGGCCAGGTTGTACGAGATGCCCATGCCGCCGTACCGGGATGACGTGGGGAACAGCGCCGGCAGCGACGATGCGAGGTTCGCGACGTAGAACGTCACCGGGAAGGCGAGCAGCACGAGCCCCAGCAGGGTCGACCAGATCTCCCCGTGCATCATGAAGAGGAACGCGGGCACCGCGAGCACGATGGCGGAGACGGAGCCGACGAAGAGCACACGCCGGCGTCCGATGCGATCGGAGAGCATGCCGGTCAGCGGGATGCAGAGGGCCATCGCCACGAGCACCGGCAGGGTGAGCAGTGTGCCGTGCACCTCGTCGTAGCCGAGCGTGCCGGTGAGGTACGTCGGCATGTACGAGGTGAGCGCGTAACCGACCGTGTTCGCCGCCGCGACCAGCACGAACGCGGTGAGCAGCTCGCGCCAGTATGCGCGGATCAGCGCGATGACGCCCTTGGGGGCGTCCGCCGAGGTCTTCGCATCGTCGGCTGCTCGCGCCGCCGCATCCTGAGCGTCCTGGAACGCCGGGGTGTCCTCGATCTTCAGACGGAAGTAGATGGCGATGAGTCCGAGCGGCAGCGCGACCAGGAAGGGGATGCGCCAGGCGAAGCCCTGCATGACCTCTGCCGACAGCGTGAGCTGCAGGATCGACACGAAGGCGGCGCCGATCGCGAAGCCCATGTACGAGCCGAGATCGAGCAGCGAGGCGTAGAAGCCGCGGCGCTTGTCGGGCGCGTATTCGGTGATGAAGGTCGTCGCACCCGCGTACTCGCCGCCGGTCGAGAACCCCTGCGCGAGCTTGAGCACGATCAGCAGGATCGGCGCCCACACCCCGATGACCGAGAAGTCGGGCAGCACGCCGATGAGGAACGTCGCGGCGGCCATCATGATGAGGGTGAAGGCGAGCACGCGCTGGCGCCCCAGGCGGTCGCCCAGCTGACCGAGCACGATGCCGCCGAGCGGGCGCGCGATGAAGGTGACGGCGAAGACGCCGAGGGAGAAGAGGGACTGCGCGCCGGGCGAGGCGTCGGGCAGGAACGCGCGCCCGATGATCACCGCGAGGTATCCGTAGATACCGATGTCGTACCACTCCATGAGGTTGCCGACCACGGTGCCCGCGACCGCACGGCGCAGCATGGGCCGATCGACGACCGTGACGTCATCGACGGTGAGACGACGGAGCTCGTCGTCGGTGACGAGACCGAACCTGCGACCGAGGCGGCGCCACAGAGTGTCCCTCTTGGCCGTGCTGCGGGTGACGGGGTCTGACATGGTGTCCTTCTCTCCTGCATCCCGACTCCGTCGACGACGGGCCGGAACAGACTGCGGGGAGGTGACGTCCGTCACCTCCCCGCATGGTTGAGCGCTCTCAGTTGAGGGCGTCCTTGACGTTCTCTCCGGCCTTCTTGACGTTCGCCTTGGCCTGGTCTGCACGACCTTCGGCCTCGAGCTTCTCGTTGTCGGTCACCTTGCCGACGGCTTCCTTCGCCTTGCCGGTGAGGTCCTGAGCGGCGTTCTTGATCTTGTCATCGAGTCCCATGAGGGGGCCTTTCTCTCTTCCTACGGTGGTCTGGGGCCGTTCGCTCTGTGGTCTCAGAGCGGAAGCGACAGGAGTTCGGCGATCACCGCGAGCGATCCGGCCGCGACGAGCGCGACCAGGCCGGCGACGGCGATGTCTCGCCACAGGGGTGAGCGGGCGACGCCGACGGCGACGGGTTCGATGCCCGTCGCGCGGCCGACCGCCTCGCGAGCGGCGCGAGGGGCGAGGCTGATCTGGTCCGCGGTCAAAGCCGCACGCCGCGCACGACGAGGCCCTGCAGTGCGGGTCTGGGTCATCGTGGACATGCGCTTCCTTTCCTCAGGCAGAAGATTACTAGATGAACTAGTCATATACCAACCTAGTGAAAAACTCAGGGTTCGCGCATACGCTCAGCACATGACAGAGCTCACGCAGCCCACCGGGCACGAAGACGCGCTGCGGGCACAGCCGCGCGACGACGGATCGGCTCCGCGCGCACTCGTGCTCGGAGCCACCGGGTACATCGGCGGACGCCTCACCCCACGCCTGCTGAACGCCGGATACCGCGTGCGCGCGCTCGCCCGTGACGCGGCACGCGCAGCATCCTTCCCCTGGGGCCCCGAGTGCGAGATCGTCGAGGGATCCGCAGACGACCCGGATGCGGTCGCAGAAGCCATGCGCGACGTCGACGTGGTCTACTACCTGATCCACTCGATGACCGCGGGCAAGGGTTTCGAAGAGAGCGACGAGCGCGCCGCCACCACGGTCGCGGATGCCGCAGTGAGAGCCGGCGTGCGACGGATCGTCTATCTCGGGGGCCTGCACCCCGAGGACGCGAAGCTCTCCCCGCATCTGCGCTCACGGGTGAGGGTGGGCGAGATCTTCCTGGAATCCGGGGTTCCCACGGTCGTGCTGCAGGCCGGGGTCGTGATCGGCTCGGGTTCGGCGTCGTTCGAGATGATCCGCCACCTGACCGACGTGCTGCCCTACATGCCCGCGCCGAAGTGGGTGCGCAACCGCATCCAGCCGATCGCGGTGCGCGACGTGCTGCACTATCTGCTCGGTGCCGCCCGAGTGGACGACGACGTGAACCGCGCGGTCGACATCGGCGGACCGGACGTGCTGCGCTACGGCCAGATGATGAACGGCTACGCCCTCGAGGCGGGCCTGCGTCAGCGGGCGATCGCCTCGCTGCCGGTGCTGACGCCGGGACTCGCCTCGCACTGGGTGAACCTCGTCACTCCGGTGCCGCGGTCGATCGCGCGTCCGCTCGTCGCCTCACTCCAGAACGAGTGCGTCGTGAAGGATCGTGCGGTCGACGAGCTCATCCCCCGCCCCGAGGGCGGCCTGACTCCGTATCGTCGAGCCGTCGCGATGGCGCTCGGACGCGTGGACGCCGACACGATCGAGACGAGTTGGCAGGATGCCGAGGTCTCGGGCGCACCGAGCGACCCGCTGCCGAGCGACCCGGATTGGGCGGGCAGGACCGTGTTCACCGACGCGCGAGCGCTGCGCACCAAGGCCCCGGTCGATGCACTGTGGCGGGTGATCATCGGGATCGGCGGCTCGAACGGCTGGTACTCCTCGAAGTTCCTGTGGGCCGTGCGCGGCTGGATGGACAGGCTCGTCGGCGGAGTCGGCCTGCGCCGGGGACGCCGCAGCCGTGTCGACGCCCGCGTGGGCGATGCGATCGACTTCTGGCGCGTCGAGGCCGTCGAGGAACCGGGGCGGACGACCGAGGACTCGGCGGCGAGCGGCGGACTGCTCCGGCTGCGCGCCGAGATGAAGGTGCCGGGCGAGGCCTGGCTCGAGCTGCGTGCGCTGCCCGACGGCGCCGGCTCGCGGTACGAGCAGCGAGCCGTGTTCTTCCCCCGCGGACTCGCCGGACGGCTGTACTGGCTGGCCGTGCTGCCGTTCCACGGATTCATCTTCGCCGGCATGGCCGCGCGCATCACCGACGCCGCATCCGAGCCGGTCGAGCCGGTGCCGGTCGGGGCGGATGCGGGGCCGCTTTCGCACGGCGCCCGCTGAGCGGGGTCGCTTTCTCACCGCGGACGAACGTTTCGGATGGGTTTGTGACCCCGCACGGTGCGGGCGGCGTGCCGGGGACGTTCCGCAACCGTCGTCAGGACGGGCGCTCGGCGAGACCGGCAGGATCGGCACCGGGCTCGGGATCGGCACCGGGCTCGGGATCCGTACCCGTCCGCGCACCCTCAGCTGCCCCCTCACCCGCGTCGGCGTCGGGAATGACGTCGATCGCCTCTGTGGC
>NZ_CAUQVQ010000087.1:0-10681 GCF_963521645.1 uncultured Microbacterium sp.
CGCCAATCCGAAGTACTCCAGCTCCGCGTCGTTCAGCATGCGCGAGCGGATCAGGAAGCGCATCCCCGTCGGTCCCTCGACCGAGAACCCCGCGCCCCGCCCCGGCACGACGTCGATCGTCAGGTGGGTGTACTTCCAGTACTCGAACTGCGACTCCGACATGAACACCTCGACCGGAGCGTCCAACCCGACGTCGAGCGCGCCGAGGAGAACGTCGCCGGGCCCCGTGATGAACATCCCCACGGGATAGCACATGGGCGATGAGCCGTCGCAGCATCCGCCCGACTGATGGAACATCAGCGGGCCATGCTGCACGGTGAGGTCGCGGATGAGGGATGCTGCGGCATCCGTCACGTCGACCCGCTGGTAGGTGCCGATGCTCACCATGGTCCACTCCTCTCGATCGCCCCCGGTCGTTGAGCGAGGACGGCGGAGCCGACCGAGACGAAACGCGGCGAGCGGCTCAGCGCGTTTCGTCTCGGGGCTTCGCTCCTCGCTCAACGACCGGAGGCGGGCTTCGCTCCTCGCTCAACGACCGGGGATCGGTGCTCCGCTCCTCGCTCAACGAACGGCGGAGTTGCACGACTCAGAAGAAGCCCATCGGGCCTTCGGCGTACGAGACCAGAAGGTTCTTGGTCTGCTGGTAGTGGTCGAGCATCATCTTGTGGTTCTCGCGGCCGACGCCCGACTGCTTGTATCCGCCGAACGCGGCGTGCGCCGGATACTGGTGATACGTGTTGGTCCAGACGCGTCCGGCCTCGATCGCCCGTCCAGCGCGATAGGCCGTGTCGCCGCTGCGGCTCCACACACCGGCTCCGAGTCCGTACAGCGTGTCGTTCGCGATCGAGATCGCGTCGTCGAACCCGTCGAACGAGGTGACCGAGAGCACCGGCCCGAAGATCTCCTCCTGGAAGATGCGCATGTCGTTGGTGCCCTCGAACACGGTCGGCGCGACGTAGAACCCTTCGCTGAGATCGCCGCCGAGGTCGACGCGCTCCCCGCCCGTGAGCAGCCGCGCGCCGCCCTGCTTCCCGATGTCGATGTAGCTGAGGATCTTCTCCAGCTGATCGTTCGACGCCTGCGCGCCGATCATCGTCGCGGGGTCGAGCGGGTTGCCCTGCACGACCTTGCCGACGCGTTCCAGTCCGTCGGCGAGGAACCCGTCGTAGATCGATCGCTGGATCAGCGCCCGTGACGGACAGGTGCAGACCTCGCCCTGGTTGAGCGCGAACATCGTGAAGCCCTCGAGCGCCTTGTCGTAGAACGGGTCGGAGGTCGACCGGGCGACGTCCTCGAAGAACACGTTCGGGCTCTTGCCTCCCAGCTCCAGCGTCACCGGGATGAGGTTCTGCGACGCGTACTGCATGATCAGGCGACCCGTGGTGGTCTCGCCCGTGAAGGCGACCTTGCGGATGCGCTTGTGCTGCGCGAGCGGCGCCCCCGCCTCGATCCCGAAGCCGTTGACGATGTTCACGACGCCCGCCGGCAGCAGGTCGCCGATGATGTCGAAGAGGAAGAGCAGGGATGCCGGGGTCTGCTCCGCAGGCTTGATGACCACGCAGTTGCCTGCGGCGAGCGCGGGTGCGAGTTTCCACACCGCCATCAGGATCGGGAAGTTCCACGGGATGATCTGGCCGACCACTCCGAGCGGCTCGTGGAAGTGATACGCGACGGTGTTCTCGTCGAGCTGGCTGATGCCGCCCTCCTGCGCGCGGAGCACGCCGGCGAAGTACCGGAAGTGATCGATCGCGAGGGGGATGTCGGCGGCGAGCGTCTCGCGCACGGGCTTGCCGTTCTCCCAGGTCTCGGCGACCGCGATCTCCTCGAGGTGCTGCTCGATGCGATCGGCGATCCTGTTAAGCACGACCGAGCGCTCGGCCGGGCTGGTCTTGCCCCAGCTCGCGAACGCCTTCCACGCGACGTCGACCGCGCGATCGATGTCTTCGACGGTTCCCCGCCCCACCTCGGTGAAGGGCTTGCCGTTGACGGGGCTGACGTTCTCGAAGAACTGGCCCTTGACCGGATCGACGAACTCTCCGCCGATGTAGTGGCCGTATCGGGGCCGGTAGGTCGCGACGGCGCCCTGCTGACCGGGAGCGGCGTAGGCGGACGACGCGGATGCGGTGGACACGTCTTCTTCGACGATGGTCATCGGTGACTCCTTCGACGGGCCGCGGCTCCGATGCCGTGCGGCTGTGATCCGACGGTAGGTCGCCGCACGTTGCGTCCCGATGCGCAACGTTGCGAAGGGTTGCGAGTCGGACGAGCGATCAGTCGGCCTCGATGCGCTCGATGCGTGCGACCAGGCCGGCGCGCTTCGGAGAGCGCGCGGGGAGCATCTCGAGCGCGAGTCGCAGGGCCTCGGCATCCTCTCGCCCGTCGGGCGTCTCACCGTAGGCGAGCAGCACGTCGAGGCTGGCTTCCGACAGCATCGCCTCGCGCAGTGCCGCGCGCACGCCCTCGCGGAACTCCTCGACCCCCGGCGAGACCGACTCGGGCAGCACCGGCCCGCGGTACGAGGTGAGGGCCACGCGATGCGCACCGCGGTCGAGCAGGGACAGCACGTCGTGGGCATCGGTCTCGAGCGGCACCGGCAGGCGATACGGTCGGGAGTCCGGCACGAGGGTGGGAGCGTGCTTCTCGAGCACCTTGCGCAGTCGCACCATCTCGGGTCGCAGCGTGTCGGGGGATCCCTCGTCTCCGTAGACCAGTTCGGCGAGACGTTCCGCCGACAGACCTTGCCGATGCACCGCGAGCATCAACAGGATCGCCGCGTGACGTGCGCTGAGCTCGATCATCGACTCCTCGAGCTCGGTCTCGACCTCGAGGCGCGCCCTGTCCCGTCCGAGCACGTGCAGCGTCGCGCGGGTCGTGGGTTTCGCCCGAGAGGTGACGGTGGTCGCACGGCGGGTGCTGCTGCGCGCGCGCAGTCGGGCGACGAGCAACTCCGATTCGACTGCGCGGGCGGTGGCGTCGACGAGGAGCCGTGCCTGCGTGGACACGGCCTCGTCGCCGCCGGTGATGTCGAGCACACCGAGCACTCGGCGCGTCTCGGGGTCGTGCACGGGCGCCGCGGTGCAGGACCACGGGTGCACGAGCCGGTTGTAGTGCTCGGCTCCGCGGACCTGCACGGACTGACCGAGAGTCAGCGCGGTTCCGGGAGCGGTCGTGCCGACGGCGTCCTCGGCCCAGTTCGCCCCTGCGACGAAGCCCATCCGCTCGGTCAGAGACCTCAGCCGACGGTCGCCTTCGATCCACAGCAGGCGGCCCGCGTGATCGCCCACCGCGACGACCACGCCCGAATCATCGGCCTCGCCGGGCAGCAGAAGAGTGCGGATCATCTCCATCGCGGATGCCAGCGGATGCGCGAGTCGATAGGCCTCGAGCTCCTCGCTGTCGAGTTCGATCTGCGGAGCATCCTCGGGGCCCACGCGTCCACGCCACGAGCGCACCCACGACTCGCGCACGAGCGGACGCACCTGCATGAGCCGCTGGTCTTCGAGGTTCCCGGCGATGAGTTCTTCGTGTGCGCGCTCGATCATCAGCCGGGATGCTCCCGGGGATCCTGCGCGTGACTCGTGCCACGACCCGACCACGGTTTCTCCCATCGTCGTCGGCGGAAGGTGGTCTCAGCATACGAGCCGGATGCCGCGCACGACAGCCCCTCTGCGACGGCCACTGCGTGTCTGTCGACGCGCCGCGCGTTTTCACCATGCACACTACCGCGCACTGCGTGGTAGTGTGCACTGCATTGAAGGAGGTCCGATGGACACCACCCAACTGCTCAAGGGCGTGCTCGACGTCGCAGTACTCGCCGTTCTGCGTGTGGAAGACGGGTACGGCTACGACATCGTGCGTCGATTGCGAGACGCCGGGCTCGGCGATGTCGGCGATGCGTCGGTGTACGGGACGCTGCGTCGCCTCTATGCCGCGGGCAGTCTGTCGAGTTACGTGGTGCCCTCCGACGGCGGACCCCACCGCAAGTACTACGCGATCAACCCGCAGGGCCGCGCGGCGCTGGAATCGCAGACCGTCACCTGGCTGGACTTCGCCGGCGCGATGTCCTCGCTGCTCACCACCGATACCGCCGGGCCCACACCGATCGGAGAGAACCGATGAACGACACCGCCGTCTCGATCGACGAGCAGATCCGCTCCTTCGCCCTCGCCGTGCGCACGCACCTCGACGACCTGCCGACCGACGAGCTGGATGAGATCGTGGGCGGTCTCACGGCAGACCTCGCCGACCAGGCCGCCGACAACGGCGGTGTGCTCGACGTCGGAGACCCGGCGGCGTATGCAGAGGAGCTGCGAACGGCTGCGGGCCTTCCGCCGCGATCCGAGTCGCGGCGGCGGGTGCCCTTCGGCGCGCGACTGCGGGGCTGGCGCGGCCGCGCGACGCAGACGATCCGGCGCAGCCCCATCGCGGCGTGGTTCCTCGACCTGCTGCTCGCCCTGCGCCCGGTGTGGTGGGTGCTCCGCGGGTACGGCCTCTACGTGGTCATCCTGGCCGTGGTGCTCACGAAGGTGGGCAACGGAGGAAGCCTCGACCACTGGATGGTTCCCGACTCGCTGCTCGAGTGGGCGGCGGTCGCCGTGCTCGCGATCGTGAGCGTCCAGTGGGGGCGCGGCCAGTGGCTGCCTCGGAACGCGCTGCGCCACATCCGCACGGTGTCGAGCGTGGTGGCGCTCCTCGCCCTCGCCGTGGCGCTGCCCGCCGCGTTGACACCGCGCGTCGAGTACGTCGGCGACGAGTACGGCCTGCAGAGCGGCCTGCGCCTCGACGGCGTGCAGATCAACAACATCTTCGCGTTCGACGCGGAGGGCAACCCGATCGACCAGGTGCAGCTGTTCACCGGCAAGGGCACGCCGATCGACCTCTACGGTCAGAACGGCGCGCAGACGGTGCTGACGCCCGACGGGCAGATCGTCGAATCGGAGAACGGCGGCCACCAGCAGTTCGGGATGCACGACGATGGTCTGCGGGCGACAATCCCCGGCGACGACTACCGCGGACGCCCCGTCTGGAACGTGTATCCGCTCGATGAGGCCGACCTCGACCAGTACTCGCTCATGCCCGAGCTCGAGACGATCACGCGCCCCGAGCCGCCCTTCCAGAAGGCGCCGGGCATCGACGCCGCGAACCCGACGCCGACCCCGTCCCCGTCCCCGTCCCCCTCCGATGAAGCTGTCCCGTCTCCCACCGAGACGCCGGCACCGTGACCGGCATGGGCGAGCGCATCATCTCCATCGACATCAGTCATCTCGTGCGGGAAGCCTTGGGTCAGAGTTCCGAACCCGTCGAATCGGCCGCACCGAGCAGGCCGGCGACGAGGTCGTCGATCGCGTCGTCCGTCGACGAGTCGGGGTCGATCGGCGTGGTCAGGCGGTCGAGCAGCAGCCCGTCGATCGCGTAGTGGAAGAGCGCGATCTCGCGACGACCGCCCGGTAGTCCGGCCGCGGCATTGAACGCCACGTCTGCGTCGAGACCTGCGCGCTGCCACGCTCCGAGCACCGTCGCCACCTCGGGGCGTCGTGCGGCTTCCAATCGCAGCTCGAACAGGGCGAGCGTGACGTCGCGGTCACCCGTGAGTCGTCGCACGATGTCACGCACATAGTCGGCGAACAGCGCCGGCCCCGGCTGCTCGCCCGCTCGCCGCCGGAGGTCGTCGTCGGTGGGGGCGAGCCTCTCCCCTATCCGCTCGACGAGTCCTTCGATGAGCGCCTGACGAGTGCGGAAGTAGTTCGACGTCGTGCCCGTCGGCACACCGGCGACACCGTCGACAGCACGGTGCGTGAGGCCGCGCGATCCCTCCTGAGCGAGCACCGCGAGCCCTGCGTCTGCGAGCTGTCGTCGCCGCGAGTCGTTCTTGGCCATGACGACACACTAGCGCTATCACTACGCCTGTTGTACATTTACTGCGACAGATGTAGTGATTGGAGAGATCATGCGAGAGCTCGTCTACTTCGTCGCCGTCACTCTCGACGGCTGGATCGCAGGCCCGAACGGAGAGTTCGACGGCTTCCTCATGGAGGGCGACCACATGGATGCGATCAACCGGCGCTTCGCCGCCACGATCCCGACCGACTTCGCCGCCTCCATGGGCATCGCGCAGGACACATCGGTGTTCGACACCGTGCTGATGGGGTGGAACACCTATGCGGTCGGAGGCCTGGCGAGCCCGTACCGACACCTCCGCCAGATCGTCTTCAGCCGCACGCATACGGCCGAGGGTGAGAACCTCGAGGTGACCGATGACGATCCGGTGTCGGTCGTGCGTCGCCTGAAGGAACAGGAGGGCGCTGCGATCTGGCTCTGCGGAGGCGGCGCCCTCGCCGCGACGCTGGCCGACGAGATCGACCGTCTCGTCCTGAAACGTCAGCCCGTGCTGTTCGGGTCCGGCATCCCGCTTTTCGGAGAGCGTCCCTACCGTCCCGAGCGCTTCGAGGTCGTAGAGACCACGACCTACGAATCCGGCGTCGTGTTCACCGAGCTCGTGCGGCCCACCACTCGCTGAGCCGCTGCTCGGCGGCGTCCTGGCCGATCACACCCTCGTCGAGGCGCAACTCCAGCAGGAACCGGTATGCCTCGCCCACCTCGCGACCGGGCGAGATGCCGAGTATCTGCTGGATCCGGTTCCCGTCGAGCTCGGGGCGGATGGAGTCGAGCTCCTCCTGCTCGCGCAGCGTGGCGATGCGCGACTCGATGTCGTCGTAGGCGCTGGCGAGACGCGAGGCCTTGCGCTTGTTGCGCGTCGTGACGTCGGCGCGGGTGAGGATGTGCAGCCGTTCGAGCTGGTCGCCGGCGTCGCGCACATAGCGGCGCACGGCGGCATCCGTCCACGCGCCCTCGGCGTACCCGAAGAACCGCAGATGCAGTTCGATGAGCTTCGACACCGACTCCGTGGTCTCCGTGTCGAAGCGCAGGGCCTGCAGCCGCTTGCGCGCCATGCGCGATCCGACGACGTCGTGGTGGTGGAACGTGACCGCTCCGCCGTCTTCGAGCTTTCGAGTGCGCGGCTTGCCGATGTCGTGCAGCAGCGACGCGATGCGCAACGCGACGTCGGGCTCCGCGCCGGGGTGGCGGGCGTGCTCGAGCTCGATCGCCTGGCTGAGCACCGTGAGCGAGTGCTCGTAGACGTCCTTGTGGTGGTGATGCTCGTCGACCTCGAGGCGCAGCGCGCTCACCTCGGGGAGGAACTCCTCGATCAGGCCCGTCTCGACCAGCACTCGGATGCCGCGCACCGGATCATCCGTCTGCATCAGGCGCACGAGCTCCGACTGGATGCGCTCGGGGCTCACGATCTCGAGCGTCGAGCGCAGCTGCGTGATCGCGTCGGTCGTCGTCTCGTCGATTCGGAAGCCGAGCTGCGCGCTGAACCGTGCGGCCCGGAGCATGCGCAGAGGGTCGTCGCCGAACGACACGTGCGGGTCCGCCGGGGTGCGCAGGACTCCGGCGACCAGGTCTTCGACGCCTCCGGTCGGGTCGACCAGCTTCACGCTCGGCACGAGCAGAGCCATGGCGTTCACGGTGAAATCGCGTCGATGCAGATCGGCGTCGATCGTGTCGCCGAACTCGACGGTCGGCTTGCGCGTCACACCGTCGTAGCTGTCTGCGCGGTATGTCGTGACCTCGACCTGCTCGCCGCGCACCCGCGCCCCGATCGTGCCGAACGCGCGACCGATGTCCCACTGGGCGGTCGAGATCGGCGTGACGATGCGCAGGATGTCGTCGGGCAGCGCATTCGTCGTGAAGTCGAGATCGTGCGTGGGGCGTCCGAGCAGGGCGTCGCGCACCGGACCGCCGACGACGGCGAGATCGAACCCGGCGGCGGAGAACGCATCGCCGAGGGTGCGGACGACCGGATCCTCGGCGAGCGCGCCGAGACGGGCGAGGCCGTCGGCCATGTTGAGCATGATCTCCAGCGTACCGGGGAGCGTTGTCGCCGTTCTGTGCGCGGTGATCGCCGGCGCTCTCAGAACAGCGGATTCTCACCCTTCGCCTGCGCTACCGCGCGGACTCGTGCCTGCATCAGCCGCATCAGGAGCATGGTCATCAGGAATCCGCCGACGACGGCGACCGCCACGATGATCCAGATGCCGATCTCGGGATCGATCAGCTCGACACCGTAGATCGCGATCGCGAGCAGAACCAGGACCGGCCCCTCGATCAGCGCGAACGTGACGAACAGCCGCGTCTGACGCGACATGTACTCCTTCTGGACGGCGCGCACCCGCGCGTCGATCGACGATTCCCCCGCGTAGCTCATGCCCCCACCGTAGCGGCGAGGCGCGAGACACGCAGCCGAGCGCGGCCACTTCCCTGCGCAACTCCCTCCCCGAGTCCTACGATCGGCAGATGGGTGCAGAACAGAACGAGTCCCCCACTCAGCCCGACACCTCTCGCCGCGGATTCCTCAAGATGGGCGGGGCAGCTCTCGCGGGTGCCGTGGTCGGCGGCGCGGGCGGTGCGGCGATCGGTGCGAGCGTCGCGCAGCAGCGGAGGGGCTTCGCCTCCGAACCCGATCCGTTCGCCGCGCTGACTCCCCGCAGCGAGCCCGGGTTCGACCATCTCGTCGTCGTCATGGGCGAGAACCGCTCGTTCGACAATCTGCTCGGCTACCTCTACTCGACAGAGACGCTGCCGAAGGACGAGAAGTTCGAGGGGCTCGCGTTCGGGACGCACAGCAACACGGCATCCGACGGCACGGTCGTCGACGCGCACGTCTACACCGGCGATACCGATCGCATCATGAGCCTCCCCGACCCCGATCCGGGCGAGGAGTATCCGCACGTCAACACGCAGATCTTCGGCACGGTCGACCCGAAGGGCAACGCCGAGCTGTTCGTCGACCAGATGACGGCGCCCTTCAATGCTCCCGCCCACGGTGAGAAGGCGACGATGTCGGGGTTCCTCGAGGACTACATCATCAACTTCCGCCGATTGCGCAAGGGCGCCGAGCCGAAGCCCGACGAGGCGGCGCACATCATGGGCTCGTTCTCGCCCGAGATGCTTCCCGTGCTGTCGACCCTCGCCGCCGAGTTCGCGGTGTTCGACCACTGGTTCGCAGGAGTGCCGTCGCAGACCTTCTGCAACAGGTCGTTCTTCCACGCGTCCACCTCGCACGGCTTCGTCACCAACCAGGCGGGCGGCGGGTACCGCAAGTGGCTCGACGCCCCCGCCGCGCCAACGGTGTTCAACCGGCTCGAAGACGAGAAGGTCAGCTGGAAGATCTACATCGACAAACTCCAGCTGGTGTCGTTCACCGGGATGCTGCACGCCGCCGTGCTCGAGAAGTACTGGCGCACCGAGCATTTCGGCACGATGGAGGACTTCTACTCCGACGCGAAGAACGGCACGCTGCCGGCGTACGCGTTCGTCGAACCCCGGATGGTCTACGACCACAACGACTTCCACCCCCCGTTCGGGTCGCCGCGAGAGAGCGAGGTCGACGGCGAGCCCGTGTACGACAGCGCGATATCCGATGTGCGGGCCGGCGATCGGCTCATCCACGACATCTACGAGGCGGTGCGGACGAGTGCGTCACCGAAAGGGTCGAATGCGGTCAACACCCTCCTGCTCATCACCTTCGACGAGCACGGCGGGTGCTACGACCACGTGCCGCCACCGTCTGCGACGAAGCCGACGAAAGACACCGCAGCGGGCGAGATGGGTTTCACGTTCGATCGACTCGGATGCCGAGTGCCGGCGATCGCGGTGTCGGCCTATACGAAGCGCGGCACCATCGTGCACGACGAGATGCACCACGGCTCCGTCACCGCCACTCTTTCGCGGCTCCACGGTCTGAAGCCGCTGAACGATCGCGACCAGTCGGCGAACACGCTGTTCAGCGCGGTCAATCTCGACGCGCCCCGGCATCCCGCCGACTGGCCCGTCACGACTCCCGCGTACACCCCGCCGAATCCCGAGCGCACCGAGCCGAAGCCCGGCGACCCGAGCGAGATGAAACCGCTGACCCCACCTGCACGCGGATTGCTCGGACTGCTGATCGCCAAGTACGGAAAGCCCGGCGAACCCGAACCGCAGACCTTCGCCGACGCCTACCGCCTGTTGCACGAGCACGGCGAAGAGCTGTTCGGCCCTCCCTCGGGGAGCTGACACCGACCGGGGTCAGAGATCGCGGATGTCGCCGAGCCAGGCTCGCACCGACTCGCCGCATCCTAGGGTGGGGGCATGACCGATCCCTCTGCCATCGCCGAGTACTGGGAGCGCGTGCGCGCGGATGCTCCCGCTCTTCCCGGGGCCGTGCCCGGCGCGTGGGCTTTCGGCGCGACGCCCGAGCATGCCGATGCCCTCCTCGCTCTCGTGCTCGAAGGCGTCAAGACCGGCACCGCGTCATCGCTGTGGGACTACGAGGCCACCGGTGACCCTCAGCCGTATCTCGGCGAATTCAGCATCATCCTCGACGGCTCCGGTGAACCCCGGGCCGTGATCGAGACGACGTCACTCTCCATCGTTCCGTTCGACGCGGTGACCGCCGAACACGCTCATGCAGAGGGAGAGGGCGACCGCACGCTCGACTATTGGCGCGCGAGTCACGAGCGGTACTGGCGCGCGTACTCCGAGAATCCCCGTGGCTTCGCACCGGACATGCCGGTGATCTGCGAGCGGTTCCGGGTCATCCACCCGGCCTGAGCCGGCTCCGGATCATTCGCTGTCC
>NZ_CAUQVQ010000088.1:0-10660 GCF_963521645.1 uncultured Microbacterium sp.
CCCCGTCGTCTGTGTTCGGGCTTCGCGGTGGTCAGGCTCCGGTGACGGGAGCCGCTCCGGCAGCGCCCGAACCGCCGCGACGACGACGGCGACGACGTGCAGGCGCCGGCTTGCCGTCGTGGTGCTCCTTGCCCGCACCGTCGTGCGTGCCGGCACCCTCGGCGCTGCGGTCCGTCGTCGGCGCTGAGGCCTCGGAGGTCGCGGCATCGGACGCGCCCTCGGCGAAGGTGGATCCGACCTGCGTCGAGCCGCCGCGACGGCGGCGTCGGCGACGAGTGCCGCTCTCGCCCGTCGCTTCGGCGGCGACGTCGGCGGCGCGCTCGGGTCGCGGTGCGCGGGCCGGCTTCTCGGCCTTCGGTGCGCTCACGAGGCGGCCCTTGGTGCCGGCCGGGATGTCCAGGTCCTCGAAGAGGTGCGGGCTCGACGAGTAGGTCTCGATGGGCTCAGGCTGACCGAACTCGAGCGCGCGGTTGATGAGCGCCCACTTGTGCAGGTCTTCCCAGTCGACGAAGGTCACGGCGATGCCGGTCTTGCCCGCGCGGCCGGTGCGGCCGACACGGTGCAGGTACGTCTTGTCCTCGTCGGGGATGGTGTGGTTGATGACGTGGGTGACGTCGTCGACGTCGATGCCTCGGGCGGCGACGTCGGTCGCGACGAGCACGTCCTTCTTGCCGGCCTTGAACGCGGCCATCGAGCGTTCGCGCTGATCCTGGCCCATGTCGCCGTGCACGCCGCCGACGTTGAACCCGCGGTCGCCGAGCTCGTCGACGAGACGCTGCGCCGCGCGCTTGGTGCGAGTGAAGATCACGGTCTTGCCGCGGCCCTCGGCCTGCAGGATACGAGCGATGATCTCGTCCTTGTCGAGCGAGTGGGCGCGGTAGACGAGGTGCTTGATGTTGGCCTGAGTCAGACCCTCATCGGGGTCGCTCGCGCGGATGTGGATCGGGTTCGACATGAACCGACGGGCCAGGGCGACGATCGGTCCGGGCATGGTCGCCGAGAACAGCTGGGTGTGGCGGACCGCGGGGACCTTCTGGAAGATCTTCTCGATGTCGGCGAGGAAGCCGAGATCGAGCATCTTGTCGGCCTCGTCGAGCACGACCTCGGTCGCGTTCGAGAGGTCGAGCAGACGCTGGCCCGCGAGGTCGATGAGGCGACCGGGGGTGCCGACGACGATCTGCGCGCCGGCCTTGAGCTGGTCGATCTGCCCCTCGTAGGCCTTTCCGCCGTAGATGGCGACGACGCTGGTCGGGCGGTTGCTCGTCAGCAGGTCGATGTCCTCGTAGACCTGCACCGCGAGCTCGCGGGTGGGGACCACGATGAGCGCCTTGACGCCGTGCTCGGGGTTCGGTCCCAGTCGCTGCACGACGGGGATGCCGAAGCCGAAGGTCTTTCCGGTTCCCGTCTTCGCCTGGCCGATGATGTCCTGCCCGGGGAGGCCGAGGGGGATGGTCTGCTCCTGAATGGGGAACGCGTCCACGATGCCCTTGGAGGCGAGGGCGTCGATGATGTCCTGATCGATTCCGAGATCAGCGAAGGTAGTCAATGTTCAGATGCCTGTCCGGCGACCTGCGAGGATCGCCCAGTTTCACGGATCCACGCCGTCTCATGTGCCACAGGCGCGGGCCCCGCTCCGACGGCGGGGACAGGGACAGCCTACCCGAGCGGGCCGCCGGCACCCGGAAAAGGTCTCGGTCCCGGGTATTGTGAACCCGTGGTCAACTGGTTCTGGAAGCGCAAGGCTCCGCGGCGCGCACTGACGTTGCGCAGTCGCGGGGAGCAGGGCACGGCCACGCGAGTCGACTTCGCGGAACTCGCGCCGGAGCTGAATCGCTTCCTCGGGCAGGCGGCGTACCTTCAGCTGGGCTATTTCGAGACGCTGACACGACTCATCCGGGCGACCCCCGAGCTGTCCGAGAAGGAGTCGTTGTCGCGTGCCGCGGGTGCGGCTCTCACCAAGCACCGTGCGATCGTCGACCTGATCGCGGAGCGCGGCGAGGACCCGACTCAGCTCATGCTGCCGTTTCGGGAGAATCTCGACGCGTTCCGCCGCAAGACGATCGGCGCGCGCCCGCGCGAGACGCTCCTCGCGGTGTACATCACGGCGGGGATGCTCGACGACTTCTACTTCGCTCTCGCGTCGAGCTACGGCGACACCGGCGAGAAGGTCGCGGCGATCCTCGGCGAGGACGATGCGCGCCATGAGATCGTCGCGATCATCCAGGAGACGATCGACGGCGACGGAGAGTGGCGATCGCTGCTCTCGATGTGGGCGCGGCGCCTCGTCGGCGACACGATTCTGGTCTGCCGGTCGGCGCTGCGGCAGCCCGAGCTCGCGGCCATGAGCGAAGACCGCGTCGAGCTGGTCTACACCGAGCTGATGGGTGCCCATGCACGTCGGATGGATGCCATGGGGTTGGCCTCCTAGACATCGACGCCCGCGGCGCTCAGATGCCGAGGGCCGCCCTGGCGGACGCATCCGCGCGCCGACGGAACCGCACCAGCGCGACGGTGGCCGCTGCGGCGACCACGACCGAGCCGAGCACGCTCGCGAGCCAGAGCCAGATGCTGTCCTCGCCCACGCCCGCCCACTGCAGGCCGGTGTAGACGACCGCCGCCAGGGCGGTCGCGACCGCGGGTGTCAGCACGACGCCCCGGAGTTCCCGGCCACCGATCAGGAAGTGGGCGGCGATGCCGAGTGCGCACGCCCCGATGAGTGCGAGAAGGATGTACATCGCGCCGTCAGGCGAAGAAGCCGACGCGACGGGACTCCTCGGTGCCGAGCTCGATGTAGGCGAGGTTCGCGGTCGGAACCAGGTAGGAGTTGCCCTTCACATCGGCGAAGCTCAGGTGCGAGGTGTTCTGATCGAGGGCCGAGGCGACCTGCGTGCGGACCTCGTCCGCGGTCGATGCGGTCTCGAAGCTGAGCTCGCGGCCGGTGTTGATGATGCCGATGCGGATTTCCACGCGTACTCCTGTTTTCCAGTCGACGATGCTGTGGTCGAGTCGGCCTCGGGGCCGACGACTGTGCCCAACTCTACCGGGGAGCCGGACCCCCGGATCCCTCGGAGGAGCCGGTTTCGCCGTGAGCGCACAGGCCCGCCACGGCCGGAGGGGATGCGATGTCCGTGTGCGGCAGTAGCGTGGATGACATGACCGAGGATGCCGCGCAGACCGCCGTGATCGGCGCCCGCGCATCGGCATCCGGGGTGATCGTCGGGGCGCCCGGCACGGGCAAGACCCGCACCCTCACGGAGCGCGTGGTGCATCTTCTCGACAGCGGGATGCGTCCGGAGCAGGTGATCGTCCTCACTCCGAGTCGGCAGGCCGCCACCGCCCTGCGCGACCGCATCGGGGTTCGGATCGGTCAGGCCACCCCCGGTCCGCTGGCCCGGTCGCTCGGATCTTTCGCCTTCCAGGTCGTGCGCGGCGCGATGGTGCGCGCCGGGGCAGAGCCTCCCGCGCTGCTCACCGGAGCCGATCAGGACCGGCTGATCGCGGAGCTCCTCGCGGGCGACGCGGAAGATGCGCACGTCCCGTGGCCCGAGACCCTGAGCCCGGCGGTCCGCGCATCGAAGGGGTTCCGCTCCGAGCTCCGCGCATTCATCGCTGAGTGCGTGGAGCTCGGCGCGGGGCCGGAGGAGCTTCGCATCGCGGGCGATGAGACCTGGTCATCCGTCGCCGATTTCCTCGTCGAGTACCGTGCCGTGCTCGATCACGCACGTGCGTCCCACCGCGACGCCGCCGACCTGCTCGCCGAAGCCTGCACGATCCTCCGCACGGCGGAGCCCGCTGCGCTGGGGCCGCTGTCCGATCTGCGCGTCGTGCTCATCGACGATGCGCAGGAGCTCACCCGGGGTGGCATCGCCGTGGTCGAGGCGCTCCGCGCTCGGGGAACAGCGGTGCTGGCCTTCGGCGATCCGGACATCTCCTCCGGAGCCTTCCGAGGCGCGAGTCCCGAGCTCTTCGCGCATCTCGCCGCATCGCTCGGCGAGGTGCACGTGCTCGACGTGCCGCACCGCCAGGCCTCGGCTCTCACATCGCTGTCGCGCACCGTCACGCAGGCGATCGGCGCATCGGGTCGCGTCGATCATCGTCGCGCGCCCCAGCCGATCGACGGCCACGACGGCGACGCTCGCACGGGCGTCAGCACCTTCGTCGCGCCGTCACCGCACGAGGAGCTGGATCGCATCGCGGGCGTCATACGCGAGTGGCATCTCACCGACGACGTCCCCTGGGACCACATCGCGGTGATCGCGCACGACACGCGTCAGGTGACGCAGCTCGAGACCGAGCTCGCCGCGCGCGAGATACCGACCAGGGCCGCGGGCGTGCAGCGTCCGCTCGGAACCGAGACCGTCGTGCGCGACATCGTGGGAATCGTGCGCCTGGCCCTCACTCCGCCCGCAGAACGGACACCGCAGGAGTGGGAGGAGGCTCTCCGCACGCCCTTCGGCGGGATGGACGCGATCGGTCTGCGGCGCCTTCGCGCTCGACTGCGTCATATCGAGCTCGACCTGGGAGGGTCCACACCCGCGCGGGAGCTGCTGCGGCAGGCGTTGACGTCGCCCGATCATCTGACCCTGATCGACGCGCACGAATCGCGCCTGGCGGCGCGATTCGCCACGACCGTCGCCGACGTCGCGGCCGCGGCAGCCGCCGGAGAGACGATCCACGACCTGCTCTGGAGGGTCTGGGATCGGTCGCGAGCCGTCGACGGTCGCGCGCTGCAGATCGCATGGCGGGAGATGTCGCTGCAGGCCGGCGGCGCCGAGACCGCGAGAGCGCTCGATGCTCTCGTCTCCTTGTTCGGCGCGGCCAAGAGGTTCGTCGAGCGCACGCCCAACGAGAAGCCGGAGGTCTTCGTGCGGGACATCCTCGACAGCGAGGTCCCCGAGGACTCCCTGTCGAGTCCCGATCGGCCGGGCCGGGTGACGCTGCTGACTCCCGCGACGGCCCTCGGCACCGAGTTCGACGCCGTCGTGGTGGCAGGGGTGCAGGACGACGTCTGGCCGAACGTGCGCCTGCGCGGCGGGATGCTGCACACGTGGCGGCTCGCCGATGCCCTGCGTGCGCTGCGCACCGGAGACGCGGCAGACCCGCTCGACACGCTCGACCGGCGTCGTGCCGCACTGCACGACGAACTGCGCCTCTTCGTGCGTGCGATCTCCCGTGCGCGGCGGATGCTCCTCATCACCGCGGTCGACGACGACGACACGACCCCCAGCCCGTTCTTCGGATTCCTCCCGCAGCCGGATCCGCCCGAGCTGCACGCCTCCGCCGAGCATCCGCTGACTCTGCGCGGGCTCGTCGCGCGCCACCGTCGGGTGCTGACGACATCGACCGACGCGGCCGCGCGGGACCATGCGTCGGGTCAACTGGCGGTGCTCGCGAAGGAGGGCGTGCCGGGCGCGGATCCCGTCGAGTGGTACGGCGTCGCACCGCCCACGACGGACGCGCCGCTGCATGACCTCGCCGTCGACGCCGCGAGGGTGTCGCCGTCGCGCATGGAGTCCTTCGAGGAGTGCGAGCTGAACTGGGCCGTGTCCGCCCTCGGGGGCGACACGGTGATGCCGCCGTCGGCAGGTATCGGGACCATCATCCACGAGGCCATGGAGCAGGTGCCCGACGGCGAACTCGATCGACTGCGCGACGTGCTCGCCGAGCACTGGCCCGAGCTCGACTTCGAGACCGCCTGGATCGGCAGGAAGGAGCGTCGGCGGGCCGATCTGTACATCGACCGCCTGCACAGCTACCTGTCGGACGTCGCGACGGAGGGCGGACGAGTGATCGCCGGCGAAGTCGAGTTCCGGTTCGCCGTCGAGGTGCCCGAGCGAGAGGACGGCGACCCGGTCGTGCATCCGGTGATCCCCGAGGCGGAGCCCCACCCTCATCATGCGATCGTGCACGGCTTCATCGACAGGGTCGAGGCGTACACGGCCGGTGGCGGCGAACACGCGAAAGCCCGCGGCCAGAGATGGACCCGCATGACCGATGGGCAGAGCGGCGAGCGTGTGGTGGTCGTGGACCTGAAGACGGGCAAGTACGAGCCGGAGAGCGAGCAGAAGGTGGCCGACCACGCGCAGCTGGCGGCATACCAGGTGGCCGTGCAGGAGGGGTTGATAGCGGGGGCCGACCCCGCGGCTCTCGCCGGAGCACGGCTGGTGCTGGTGGCCAAGACTCTCGCCGGCAGCGATTTCCGGGTCGCGCACCAGCACACGCTCGCGGGCGAGGCGCGGGTGCAGTTCCTCGGACGGATAGCCGACGCCGCGCGCGGCATGTCGGCCTCGAGCTTCACGGCCCACGTCGAATCCCACTGCGCGGACACGCAATGGCGCGTGCATCCGTGCCGCATCCACACCGTCGCCGCGGTGAGCGCATGAGTGCGTGGACAGGCGAGGGCCACGGCATCTCCGCTCTCGATGTCGCCGCAGCGCTCGGGCTCCCGGCGCCCACCGACGCACAGCGGCGAGTGATCGAGTCGCCACCTGCACCGGCGCTCGTGGTGGCGGGGGCCGGCAGCGGCAAGACCGAGACGATGGCCGGCCGCGTGGTCTGGCTGGTCGCGAACGGGCACGTGCGCCGAGACCAGATCCTCGGGCTGACGTTCACGCGCAAGGCGGCGGGTGAGCTCGCGGAGCGCATCGGCGCTCGACTCGCGCTGATCGACGAGTACGGACGACGCGGGCTGTTGCCGCACCTGCACGACATCGTCGCGAGCGGCGCGCTCGATCGCGTGTCGAAGGCGTCGCCCGGGCGTCAGCGCGAGGTCGTCCGCAGGCAGGTTCTCGACGAACTCGCCGTGCGAGTCGGGGAGGGTGCCGCTCCGGCACCGCTCTCGGCCGAAGACCTGCTGATCCGGCCCAAGGTCTCGACGTACAACGCGTTCGCCGACGGCATCGTGCGTGAGCACGCCGCCCGCATCGGCCGCGATTCCGACGTGGCCATGCTCAGCCAGGCCGCGTCCTGGATGCTGGTGCGCGATGTCGTGCTGCGCGCGGACCTTCCCGAGCTCGAGGAGATCGAGCGCTCGGTGGCCGGCGTGGTCGACGCGGTCCAGCGTCTCGCCGGCGACTCGCTCGATCACCGCGCCGATCTCGACCGTGCCGATCGGATCGCGCTGCGTCAGGCCGAGGCCTTCGCCCCGTACATCGGCAATGCGGAGATCGCGACGGCGACCGCGAATCTGCGCGCACTGCCCGCGTTGTCGGTGCTGGTGCGCGACTACATCGCCGAGAAGCAGCGTCGCGGCGTGCTGGACTTCGCCGACCAGGTCAGCGGCGCCTACGACATCGTCGAGACGTCGCCCGATGTGCGCGAGGACCTGCGTCAGCAGCACCGGGTCGTGCTGCTCGACGAGTACCAGGACACCTCGGTGATCCAGACGCAGTTCCTCGCGCGTCTCTTCCGCGACTCCGCGGTCATGGCGGTCGGGGATCCCCACCAGTCGATCTACGGGTGGCGGGGCGCCAGCGCAGACAACCTGCACGCTTTCGCGCGCACCTTCGCCGACAGTGAGGCCGTCGGCACCTACAGTCTGATGACGAGCTGGCGCAACGACCGGAACATCCTCGGCGTCGCGAACCGCATCCTCGGCCCCCTGCGCCGACCGGGTCTGGATGTGCCGCCGCTCGAGGCGCGTCCGGGGGCGGGTGCAGGGAAGGTCGAGGTGCGCTTTCCGCTGACGGTCGACGACGAGGCTCGCGAGGTCGCGGAGTGGTTCGCCGAGCGTCGTGCCGCCCATACCGACCTGGCGAAGCCGCACACCGGAGCGGTTCTGTTCCGATCCAAGCGGCACATGCAGACGTTCGCGGCAGCCTTGGCGGCCCGGGGGATCCCCCATCGGATCCTGGGGCTCGGCGGTCTCCTGGCGACGCCGGAGGTCGTCGATGTCGTCTCGACGCTGCGCGTGCTGCACGACCCGACCGCGGGGTCCGCCCTCATCAGACTCCTCGTCGGTCCCCGATTCGCGGTGGGCGTGGCCGACATGGCTGCGCTGCAGGCGCTCGCCGCCGAACTCTCTCGGAGAGACAGCGGGCTCCTGCCGCTCGACGAGGAGCTGCGAAAGCGCATCCGGGCGTCCCGCGGCGCTGATGAGGCGCTCTCGATCATCGACGCGGTCGACGTGCTCCGCGGCCTCAGCGACGACTACCGCCTTCTCGCGGGCATCAGCGCGGAAGGGCGTTCTCGCATCCGTGCTGCGGGCGAGATGCTCGAGCGTCTGCGTCGGGCGTCGTCACTGCCGCTTCCCGATCTCTTGAAACTCATCGAGCTCGAACTGCGGCTGGATATCGAACTCGCGGCGAATGAGACGCGGGGCCCCGCACGGATCGCCGCGACCCAGCTGCGGGCGTTCACCGACGAGGTCCGCAGCTTCCTCGCCGCCGACGAGCGAGGAACCATCTCGAGCCTGCTCGCCTGGCTCGACAAGGCCGAGAGCACCGACGAGCTGGTGCCCCGGCCGGAGCCGCCCGAGCCGGGAGTCGTCCAGCTTCTCACCATCCACGGTTCCAAGGGCCTGGAATGGGATGCCGTGGCCGTGGTCCGCATGGTCGAGGGCGAGCTGCCGTCACGGCCGACCGACACATCGGGGTGGTTCGGCTTCGGCGTGCTTCCGTTCGCGCTGCGCGGCGACAGTGCAGCGCTCCCGACGTTCAGCTGGATCCCGCCCTCCGAGGAGGAACCGGATCCCGCGAAGAGGGTGAAGGCGGGGATCGCCTCGCTCACCAGCAGGAGCAAGACGGCGCCGGGTTCACTCACCGTCTTCAAAGACGCGTATCGCGAGTATCAGCAGCAGGAGGAGAGGCGGCTCGCTTATGTCGCGGTCACGAGGGCGCGCAGCGATCTGCTCCTGACGGGCGCGCACTGGGCGGGCCAGAAGCAGCCGAAAGCCCCGAGCCCCTATCTGCTCGAGTCGATCGAGGCGATCGGCGCTCGTGCGATCGACGAGGTCGACCCCGAGATCAATCCCTATGACGGTCCGGGCGCGACACTCGCGTGGCCGATCGATCCGCTCGGCGCCCGCCGAGGCGTCGTCGAGGCGGCTGCCGCCTCGGTGCGCGCCGCCGCCGCGGGCGAACCGGTGGCGACTCCGGAGCTGACTCGCCTGCTCGCCGAACGGGCCGCACGCGCGCGGGGGACCGACGCCCCACCGCCGACACGCGTGCCCGCGTCCCGTTTCAAGGACTACGTCACCGACTTCCGAGGGACGTTGGCATCGATCGTGCGCCCCATGCCGGAGCGGCCGTATCGGCAGACGCGCCTGGGCACGCTCTTCCACGCGTGGGTGGAGCAGCGGAGCGAGATGGTGGGTGTGGGAGCGCGCGTCGATGAGGCGCTCTGGGAGGTCGACGACGACCCCGCCTTCGAGGCGACCATCGGGGGAGCGGAGGTCTCCGCAGCGGATGCCGCCGACCTCTCCACCCTGCAGTCCACCTTCGAAGCCAGTGAGTGGGGCCCGCTCAAACCGATCGCGGTCGAGATCGAGATCGACTTCGCGCTCGGCGGGGATTCGTCCGCCCATGACGGCGACGACGCCCGCATCGTGATCTGCAAGCTGGATGCCGTCTACCGGCGTGACGACCGCGGGGGACGTATCGAGATCGTCGACTGGAAGACCGGAAAAGCGCCGCGCACCGCCGCGGAGCGCGAAGAGCGGATGCTGCAGCTGGCGCTCTACCGACTCGCCTATCACCGGCGTTTCGGCGTCCCGCTCGAGGAGATCGACGTGGCGCTGTACTACGTGGCCGACGACCTGGTCATCCGAGGAGACAGGATCTACTCGGAGTCCGAGCTCTTCCAGCGCTGGAGCGCGGCCCGGGCTGCGCGCTGAGCCTCGTCCTCGGGTGAACCCGACTCCGAGCTGTCAGCGGCAGAGCGTGCGGGGTCACCCTGGTGGGGAGCCTCGTCGTGTCCGGATTCGGAGAACGAGTCGCGTACGCCTGACAGGTCCTCGGTCTCTAGTTCCCCGGCCTGAGCGCGACGGGCTGCCTCTGCCGCGGCCGTGTGGTCGTCGGTCAGATCGTCGTCGGACGCCGGCCAGAGCTGCTCCGGATTGTAGGCATCGGTCTGCATGGATGTGTCGACGGAGGCGGCAGCACTCGCCGGCACGCGGTCGAGAGCATCCATCGCGGATTCCACGCCGTCGCGACGCGAGGCGATGACGGAGAGGTCGTCCGAGTGCAGCCCCTCGGCGAGCGCCTCGAGCAGCGCGGCCGCATCGTCGACGATATCGGTGCGATGCAGGGAGTCGCCGTGCACGAGCCAGCGTGCGAACTCGAGCTCCGCGAGCAGACGGGCCCTGATCTCGAGAGCCGGGTCGGAGACGCGATCGATCGACCGCGCGTATGCGGCGTGCACGTCCCGTGCGGCGTCGGGAGCGGTGGACAGCCACGACAGGTCGATGGCGGGGTCGCCCACAGAGAGCGAGTGCCACCCCAGCACCCCTGTCACTTCCGGCCCGCGATCGGAATCGTCCGTGAAGACGAACGAGCCGGCCTGCGCTCCACCGAGGACGACGGTGGACTCGAACCGCCAGAGCTCCTCGTCATCCACGGCCTCTCGCCAGCGCACGGTCAGGCGGGCAGGGACGCGCCCGGTCGCTGCGGCGGTGTCGATCAGTCGGCTCAGCTCGTCGCGGCTCTCCTGCGCAGACCGGGTC
>NZ_CAUQVQ010000089.1:0-10567 GCF_963521645.1 uncultured Microbacterium sp.
CGCGCCTCGTGCTGCGCGGGGTCACACCTCGCGCTGCGAGGGGTCACACCGGGGTCGCACCGTGCGCGCGGCGAGTCAGATCACCTTGCGCAGCGTGTATCCGCGCGGGGTGGCGACGAAACCGGCCTCCTGCAGTGCGAGGGCCAGTTCTGTGCCGTACACGCCCTCGCCGTTCACCTTCTCGACCGTGAGCGTGTCGAGCCGGCGGGCGCGCGCGGTCGTCGCCAGGTCGGTCGCCGCAGCCCGCAGCACGTCGGCATCGTCGGTGAAGCAGAGCACCGTGCGGCCACCGCGCTCGAGGTACAGCACGAGGGAGCCGTCGACGAGCACGACCAGTCCACCGGCCTTGCGGCCCGGACGATGCGACACGTCGTCGCGTCGTGGCCACCCGAGCGCTGCGCCGTAAGGGTTCGCGGGGTCGGTCGCCGCGAGGGTCACCGCGTTCCGCGGCGGCGGATCGGCGAGGCCCGCGAAGGTGCGCAGTCGGTCGACCGTGGCCGACGCGGCGAACTGCGCGGCGCCCAGTCGCTCGATCACGTAGCCGCGTCGGCAGTGGCCCGCCTCCTCGAAACCCGCCAGCACGCGATAGGCCTGTGCGAAGCCGCCGGGCACGCCCTCGGCCTGCACGGCACCGCGGGTCACCACCCCGTAGCGGTCGAGCAGGAGCCCGGCGGTGACGGTCGCACGACGAGCGGCATCCGTCTCGACCGTGGGCAGCAGAGACCATCGGCCGCCCATCGACGTCGGCCGTGGAGCGGTGCGCGTGAGAGACATGCCGCGGTACGTGCGTGCCCGTGGAGCACGCCGGGTGACGCGGTGCGCCTGCGATCCACCGGCGAGCAGCGACCGGATCGGTGCGAACGTGTCGTTGGTCACGCGCCCCGCCCAGGTCAGCGACCACAGCGCCTCGAGCACCGACTGCTCGTTCTCGGACCCGGTCATCTCCTTCAGCTGCGAAGCGAAGTAGGCCCCACCCGCCTCGAGGGCTCCGAGCACGCGCGCCTCGAGCGAGTCGGCGGCGATCTCATCGTCGGGCTCGGGCAGGGTGAAGGGAGCGAGATCGGCCGGATGCAGCGACACCCACCCATCGCGACCCGGGAGAGTGCCGTGTCCCGACCAGATGACCTCACCGGCGGCCGTCAGCTCGTCGAGCAGCGCCGGCGAGTAGTCGCGGACGCGCGAGGGGAGCACGAGAGACTCCCAGGCGCTCGCGGGGACAGGCACGCCGGCGAACTGCTCGATCACCGTGAGCACGCCGTCGAGTCCTTCGAGCGGACGGGTCAGGTGCTGCCACTCCGGCAGGAACCGTGCATAGGCCTCCGGCGAGACCGGCTCCACGCTGCCGCGGATCGCGGCGAGCGAACGCATGCGCAGTCGCCGCAGCACCTCGGCGTCGCACCACTCGGTCTCGTTGCCCGATCCCGACGCCTCGGGCAGGAAGTACCCGCTGGTCAGGCGTCCGGCGTGTTCGAGGCGTTGCAGGGTGTGGCGTGCGACGGCGCCGCCGATGCCGAATCGTGTCGCCACCGCCTCCGTCGTGAAGGGACCGTGCGTGCGGGCGTACCTCGCCACGAGGTCGCCCAGCGGATCGGCGAGCGGCTCGAGGAAGGCGACCGGGATGCCGGTGGGCAGCGCGGCGCCGAGCGCGTCGCGCAGTCGCCCCGCGTCTTCGATCACGGCGACGCGCGTGGAGCCGGCCACCGTGACGGGGATCGCGCGACGGGCGGCGATCAGCGCGTCGAGGTGATCGGACGCCGAACCCGTCTCGGGGTCGAGCCGAGCATCGACCTCGGCGGCATCCATCGGCCCCAGCATCCGCAGCAGATCTGCCACGCCCTCGAGGCCGCGCGCGTGTCGTTCGGGGTCGAGACGCTGCGCCTCGCGCTCGAACTGCGCGATGACGGCGGGATCGAGCAGCTCGCGCAGCTCCACGGTGCCCAGCAGCTCGCCGAGCAGTGCGGGATCGACCGAGAGCGCGGCCGCCCGGCGCTCCGCGAGCGGCGAATCGCCTTCGTACATGAACGCGCCGACGTAGCCGAACAGCAGGTCGCGCGCATAGGGAGAGGGCTGCGAGGGCTGGGTCTCGACGAGTCGGATCCGGCGATCGGCGATCGACACCGCGAGCCGGCGCAGCGACGGCAGATCGTAGACGTCCTGCAGCACCTCGCGCAGAGTCTCGAGGATGACCGGGAACGTCGGGTGACGGCGCGCGACCTCGAGCAGCTGCGCCGAGCGCTGGCGCTGCTGCCACAGGGGCGTGCGCTTGTTCGGGTTCATCCGCGGCATCAGCAGCGCACGGGCGGCGCACTCGCGGAAGCGCGAGGCGAACAGCGCAGAGCCGCCGACCTCCTGTGTGACCAGCTGCTCGAGCTCGTCGGGATCGAACACGAACAGCTCGGCCCCGGGCGGCTCGGCCTCGGCATCCGGGATGCGCACGATGATGCCGTCGTCGCTCGCGACGGCCGACCCCTCGACGCCGAGGCGCTCGCGGATGCGCGCGTTGATCGCGAGCGCCCACGGGGCGTGCACCTTCATGCCGTAGGGCGAGTGCAGGATCACGCGCCAGTCGCCGACCTCGTCGTGCCCGCGCTCGACGGTGAGCGTGCGGTCGGTGGGCAGCGTGCCGGTCGCCTCGCGCTGCTCGGTGAGATGCGCCATCAGGTTCATCCGCGCCTGCTCGTCGAGCCCTGCCTCGATCAGTCGCTGCGCGGCCTTCTCGGGGCTCGCCGCCGACACCTCGCGCGAGAAGCGCCCCAGCGCCTCACCGAGCTCGAACGGGCGCCCGATGCCGTCGCCGTGCCAGAACGGCACCTTGCCGGGTTGTCCGTAGGCCGGGATCACGTTCACGCGGTCGTGCGTGATCTCGGCGATGCGCCAGCTCGTGGTGCCCAGCGTGAACACATCCCCCACGCGCGACTCGTAGACCATCTCCTCGTCGAGCTCGCCGACACGGGCGCCCGTCGTCTCGCCCGCGACGAACACGCCGAAGAGGCCGCGGTCGGGGATCGTGCCGCCGCTCGTGACGGCGATGCGCTGCGCGCCGGGGCGCCCGGTCAGCGTGCCGGCGTCCCGGTCCCAGACCAGTCGCGGGCGCAGCTCGGCGAACTCGTCGGAGGGGAACCGACCGGCGAGCAGGTCGAGCGTCGCCTCGTAGGCCGAGCGAGGCAGTGACTGGAACGGCGCCGACCGTCGCACGGTCTCGAACCATTCCTCGACGCCGATGGCTCCGAGAGCGCTGGCCGCCACGGTCTGCTGCGCGAGGATGTCGAGCGGATTGCGCGGCACCTGGATCGCCTCGATCTTGCCCGCCAGCATCCGTTCGGTGACGATCGCGGTGTGCAGCACATCGCCACGGTGCTTGGGGAAGAGCGCCGCACGGCTGATCTCGCCGACCTGGTGGCCGGCGCGACCGACGCGCTGCAGTCCGGAGGCGGCCGAGGGCGGCGCCTCGACCTGGATCACCAGATCGACCGCGCCCATGTCGATGCCGAGTTCGAGGCTGCTCGTCGCCACGACGCACCGCAGCACTCCGGACTTGAGCTCCTCCTCGACCTGCGCGCGCTGCTCCTTCGACACCGAACCGTGGTGCGCCTTGGCGAGCACGGGATCGGCCCCCGCTGTCGCGCCGGCCTGGGCCATCATCGCGGCCGGCACGGTGGCGTCGGGCAGCGCGACCCCGATGCGCTCGGAGTAGATCTCGTTCAGGCGCCCGGTGAGGCGTTCGGCCAGACGCCGCGAGTTCGAGAACACGATCGTCGACTTGTTCTGCAGGATGCGGTCGACGATCGCCTCTTCGACGTGCGGCCAGACCGAACCGGTGACCTCGGTGTACTCGGCGCCGGGGGAGTCGCCCGTCTCGGCCGGGGCGCCGGGCGGGGGAGGCGGATTGGTCATGTCATCCATCGGCACGACGACGCCGAGCTCGAACGTCTTCGATGCGGGTGGCGCGACGATCTCGACGGGGGCGGCACCGCCGAGGAAGCGCGCGACCTCGTCGATCGGGCGCACGGTCGCCGACAGGCCGATGCGCTGGGCGGCGTCTTCATGGCCGTGCGAGCGTCGCAGAGCGTCGAGCCGCTCGAGGCTCACGGCGAGATGCGCGCCGCGTTTGGTCGCGGCCACGGCATGCACCTCGTCGATGATGACCGTGTGCACGTCGCGCAGGGTCTCGCCGGCGCGACTGGTGAGCATGAGATAGAGCGACTCGGGGGTCGTGATGAGGATGTCGGGCGGGTCGGAGACGAGCTTGCGTCGATCGCTCGAGGTCGTGTCCCCTGAGCGGACGCCCACCGTGACAGCGGGTGCCTCGAGGCCCAGGCGACGCGCAGACTGGCCGATGCCGATCAGCGGGGAGCGCAGGTTGCGCTCGACGTCGACGCCGAGCGCCTTCAACGGCGAGATGTAGAGGATGCGCGTGCGCGAGGCATCCGCGGCCTTCGAGCTCTTGGCGGGCGCCACCGGTCTCTCGGTGCGTTCGCGGAAGACGCTGTCGATCGCCCAGAGGAACGCCGAGAGCGTCTTGCCGGAGCCCGTCGGCGCCACGACCAGCGCGTGCTTGCCGGCCGAGATCGCGTTCCAGGCGCCGGCCTGAGCGGGCGTGGGTTCGGGAAAGGCACCCCGGAACCAGTCCTGCGTGGCGGGGGTGAAGCGGTCGAGCACGTCGCTCATCCCTCCATCATCGCCCGTGCCACCGACATCGGGGTCACGGTTGTCCGTGGGCAGCGGGATGCTGTACGCGTCGCCGCCGACCCCGCGTCGCGCGTGGCCGGGCGATGCGGGGTCGGCGGCGTGACGTCAGACCGCGGCGAGCGAGCCGCCCGGCTCGATCACGAGAGTGAGATCGAGGTCGAGCCTCGCGAGGAACGCGTCATCGTGACTCACCACCAGGACAGCCCCGCGGTACGCGCGCAGCGCCTCGACGAGCTGGTCGACGGTGTCGATGTCGAGGTTGTTGGTCGGCTCGTCCAGCACCACGAGATGCGGAGGCGGGTCGGAGAGCAGCAGCTTCGCCAGGGCCACCCGGAACCGTTCCCCGCCCGACAGTGCGGCGACCGGACGATCGGCCGTGGCTCCCCTGATGAGGAACCGGGCGAGGCGGTTGCGCAGCTCCTTCTCGGGCACCTGCGGGGCGGCATCCGCGATGTTCTCGAACACCGACCGGTGCTCATCGAGACCGTCGACGCGCTGCGGCAGGTAGCCGATGCGATCGGTGAGAGCCGTCGCGGTCCGCATCCGCGCGGTGTCATGACCACCGTCGTCCGCGTCCGCCACCAGCTCCTCCAGCAGCGTCGTCTTGCCCGCGCCGTTGGGGCCGATCAGCGCGAGGCGATCCGCACCCTGAATGATCCACGAGCGCTCGGCATCGCCGATCCGGGCGATACGGCGGCTGCGCGACACCTGCGGATCCGGCAGCTCGATCTTCATCGAGGCATCGGAGCGCAGGCGTCGCCCCGCCTCGTCGAGAGCGGTCCGCGCGGCATCCTCCTTCGCGCCGACCTCGGTGCGCAACCTGCCCGCCGACACCTCGGCGGCCATCTTTCGACCGTGCGCGATGATCTTCGGCACGCGCTTCTCGATCTCGGCTTTCTTCGCCGTGCGGGCGCGGTGAGCCAGCTTCACCTCGGCCTCGATGCGCTGACGCTTCTCCTTGCGGAACTCCTGCTTCGCGGTGACCTCGGCCTGTCGGGCCGCCTCCTGCTCGGCATCCAACCAGGCGCGCCATTCGGAGTACGGCCCGCCGAACACGCTCAGGGTCTGGGCGTAGAGCTCGGCGGTGTCGTCCATGAGCTCGAGCAGCGCGAGATCGTGGCTGACCACGATGAGCGTGCCCTTCCACGAGCGGACCATCGTGGCCAGCCGGGCGCGGGCATCGCGATCGAGGTTGTTCGTCGGCTCGTCGAGCAGGGTGATCGGCGCTCGACGCAGGCGGATGCCGGCGATCGCGACGAGCACGGCTTCACCACCCGAGAGCTCGCCGACCGTGCGGTCGAGGAACTCGGGCGCGAGACCGGCTTCGGCGAGCGACATCTCGGCGCGCGCCTCGATGTCCCAGTCGTCGCCGACCGCGTCGAAATGGGTCTGGTCGACGTCGCCCGCGCCGATGGCGCGCACCGCGTCGAGGGTCTCGGCGACGCCCAGCAGATCTGCGACCCTGCGGTCGACGTCGAGAGTGAGCTGCTGAGGCAGATACGCCACCTCGCCGGCCGCGGTGAGGAACCCCGAGGTCGGAGTCAACTCGCCGGCCATGAGGCGCAGCAGCGTGGACTTGCCGGCGCCGTTGCGACCGACGAGGCCGGTGCGACCCGCCCCGAAAGATCCCGAGACGGAATCGAGCGCGGTCGTGCCGTCGGGCCAGGTGAAGGTGAGACGGTCGAGAGTGACCGAGGAATGATGAGTGGGGATTGACATGGTGTCTCCTGTCGAGTGCGAGGGTGCACTGACACCGGTCACCGATGGTCCCGTCTGTTCGGGACGCGCAGTCGAGAGCGACAGCGGTGATGGTCGGCCGTGGAGTCGGCGATCGTCGGGTCAGCGCGCGAGAAGAAGAGCGCGGAGGCGACGGATCAGATCAAAGGACTTCCAGACACGGCGGACAGGACTCCCCGACGATACCCGGGCGTGTCGGAGTTTCGCAACCCGGGCGTGTCGCGAGGGCTGCGCCCGTTCAGCTCTTCGCGGCGCGTTCGAGCCACTTCGTGAGGAAGACGTGCACGTCGCGCAGCTCCTCCTCCGAGATGCTGTGCGTCAGGCCCGTGTACACGCGCCCCGACAGGTCGGTGTGCGACGGCAACCACTCGGCGGTGTGCGCGACGCGGGCCTCGGGGATCACCTGGTCGTTCGTGCCGCGACCCCAGAACACCGGAGGCCGCAGTTCCGTCAGCTGCTCGTCGTTCGGCAGCTCGCCGTCTGCCACGTATCCGCTCAGGGCCACCACGGCGTCGACGCGGTCGGGTGCCAGACGCAGCGCCTGCAGAGCGACGGCCGCGCCCTGTGAGAAGCCGAGGAGAGCGACCGACGGTGAGTCGTGCGCGGCCTCGTCGAGCCACCGCAGGAAAGACCTCGACGCCGCGGTCACAGAATCGGAGCTGCGTCCGTCGAGACCTTCGATCGCGTACCACGAGCGACCCGGCATGGGCCAGGGGGGAGCGAGCGGCGCTGCCACGGAGGCGACGGCGATGCCCTCGGGGAGATACGGCAGCAGGCCGAAGAGGTCGTGCTCGTCGGCACCGTAGCCGTGGAGCAGCACCAGCAGCGGCATCTCGGCGCGATCGGTGGTGGACCAGCGCGTGAGAGTGCCGTCGATCGTCGGTTCGTCGCTCACCCGTTCATGATGCCAGCGACCTCGGACACCGGCTCTCGGGCGCGGCTGGTAGAAAGGACACATGTCCGTCCGCACACCTGATCCAGAGCCAGAGCCCGAAGACGGCCTCGGAGGCTTCGACGCCGCGCAGCCGCCGTCTCGTGACGGCAACCCCGGGTGGCTGAGCGACGTCGAACTCGAAGAGGCGCGCCGCCGCCTGCCCATGCTCTACGTCGAGGCGATCCCGGTGCGCACCGACGGCTCGGGCCAGGTCTCCGAGATCGGCATCCTGCTGCGATCCACGCCGCTCGGCGAGATGACGCGCACCATCGTGTCCGGTCGCGTGCGCTTCGGCGAGACGATCCGCGATGCGCTGTTCCGGCATGTCGAGAACGACCTCGGGCCGATGGCGTTCCCGCTCCTGCCGCCTCAGCCGCTGCCCTTCACGGTCGCCGAGTACTTCCCGATCCCGGGCGTCAGCGCCTATCACGACGACCGGCAGCACGCCGTCTCGCTCGCGTTCGTGGTGCCGGTCACGGGCACGTGCGAGCCGCGTCAGGATGCGCTCGAGGTGACCTGGTTCTCGCCCGAGGCGGCGGCATCCGATGCGGTCGCCGCCGAGATGGAGGGCGGCAGGGGAACACTCATCCGCCTGGCGCTCGCCAATCTGGGCCTGCTCCGCTAGCGCCTCGGGCCGCTGCGCCCGCGCCGCGCCTCAGCGCGTCGTGAGTCGTGCGAGTTCGGCGACGAACAGGTCGACGTCGGATTCCTCGGTGTCGAAACCGCACATCCAGCGGACCTCGTTGCGCGCAGCGTCCCAGTCGTAGAAGCGGAACGACTCGCGCAGCAGGTCGGCGATCCCGTCGGGCACCTGCGCGAACACGCCGTTCGCCTGCGTGGGCTGCGTGAAGCTGACGCCGTGGATCGTGCCCGCCGAGATCGCGGCCTCGATCGAGCCGCGCAGCCGCTGTGCCATCGCATTCGCGTGCCGGGCGTTGCGCAGCCACAGGTCGCCCTCGAGCAGCGCGATCAGCTGCGCCGACACGAAACGCATCTTCGACGACAGCTGCATGTTGAACTTGCGCGAATACCGCAGCCCGGTCGACGCCTCGGGGTTCAGCACCACGATGGCCTCGCCGAGCATCGCACCGTTCTTGGTGCCGCCGAAGCTGAGCACGTCGACGCCGGCGTCACGGGTGAAGGCGCGCAGGGGCACGTCGAGCGCGGCTGCGGCGTTCGAGATCCGCGCGCCGTCGAGGTGCAGGGTCATGCCGCGCTCGTGCGCGTGGTCGGCGAGGGCTCGGATCTCGTCGATCGAGTAGAGCGTGCCGAGCTCGGTCGACTGCGTGATCGAGACGACGAGGGGCTGCGCGCGGTGCTCGTCGCCCCATCCCCAGGCCTCGCGGTCGACCAGCTCGGGCGTGAGCTTGCCGTCGTCGGTGGGCACGGCGAGGATCTTGAATCCGCCGATCCGTTCGGGCGCTCCGCCCTCGTCGACGTTGATGTGGGCCGAGGACGCCGCGATCACGGCCCCCCAGCGAGGGAGCATGGACTGCAGGCCGGTGACGTTCGCCCCCGTGCCGTTGAACACCGGGAAGGCCTCGACGCCGTCGCCGAAGTGAGCGCGGAAGACCTCTTGCAGGCGCTCGGTGTAGGCGTCTTCGCCATATGCCACCTGGTGCCCGCCGTTCGCCGCGACGATGGCCTCGAGGACCTCGGGGTGCACGCCGGAATAGTTGTCGCTGGCGAAGCCCCGGATCGCGGGGTCATGCTGAATGCTCACCACGCAAGCCTATTGCCCGACGCCGACGCCGGATGCCGAGCCGGGCGGTCTCGGATCGGATGACCGCCCTACCGAATGTCGGGGGCTCCGCCTACCCTCTATCTCATGGAGCGCACCGCCGCGAAGACCGCTTTCGCCAACGTCCTCGTCAACACGCTCATCGCGAACGTGACGACGAGCTTCCTGTGGTTCGCGCTCACCTTCTGGGTGTACATCGAGACGCAGTCGGTCCTCGCGACGGGCGTGATCGGCGGCGCCTACATGCTGTTCATCGCCTTCTTCGCGATGATCTTCGGCACGATCGTCGACCGCAACCGCAAGCACACGGTCATGCTTCTCTCGAGCGTGATCTCGGCCGTCGCCTTCCTGATCGCGGGTCTGCTCTACGTCTGGCAGCCCGAGGCCGCGCTGCTCGACCTCGGGGGGCCATGGTTCTGGCTGTTCTCGGCGATCATCCTGTTCGGCGGCGTGATCGAGCAGCTGCGCAACATCGCGCTGTCGACCACGGTGACGCTGCTCGTGCCGGAGGAGAAGCGGGCCAACGCGAACGGACTGGTCGGCACCGTGCAGGGTCTCGCGTTCCTCGTGACGAGCGTGTTCTCGGGTCTCTCGATCGGCTTCCTCGGCATGGGATGGACTCTGGCGATCGCGATCGGCGCGATGGTGCTGACCTTCGTGCACCTGCTCTTCATCCGCATCCCCGAGGGGGCGCCGACGCCCGACCCCGATGCCAAGAGCGCGCTCGACTTCCGCGGCAGCGTCACCGCGATCCGCCTCGCGCCGGGCCTGTTCGCGCTGATCATCTTCTCGACCTTCAACAACCTCATCGGCGGCGTCTACATGGCGCTCATGGACCCCTACGGGCTCACACTGTTCGACGCGCAGATGTGGGGGTTCGCTCTGGCGTTCGCGTCGACCGGATTCCTGATCGGCGGGGGACTCGTCGCGAAGTTCGGCCTGGGGGTGAAGCCGATGCGCACGCTGCTGCTGGTCGTGATCGTGATGGGGCTGCTCGGGTCGGTCTTCATGCTGCGCGAGTGGTGGCCGCTGTACGTGATCGGCATGTGGATCTACATGGCGCTCGTGCCGCCGGCCGAAGCGGCCGAGCAGACGATCATCCAGAAGGTCGTGCGCTACGACCGTCAGGGTCGCGTGTTCGGGGTCGCGGCCGCGATGGAAGCGGCGGCGGCTCCCGTCACGGCCTTCCTCATCGCTCCGATCGCCGAGTTCCTCATCATCCCGTACATGCGCACGGACGAGGGCAAGCAGCAGTGGGGGTGGCTGCTGGGCGAGGGCGATGCGCGAGGCATCGCTCTGATCTGCCTCTTCGCGGGCCTCATCATGGTGGTGGCCGGCACTCTGGCGTTCTTCACGAAGTCGTACCGAAAGCTCACAGAACTGTACGCGAGCGCGCCCGAACAGGAGATTCCGGCCGAAGAGGCAGAGGATGGCGCAGCGCAGGCGCCGCACGCCGAGGCTGAGCC
>NZ_CAUQVQ010000090.1:0-10415 GCF_963521645.1 uncultured Microbacterium sp.
CTCCTCGGCCGCAACGGCGCGGGCAAGACCACGCTCATGTCGATCCTGACGGCGCAGAACTTCGAGTCGTCGGGCACCGTGCGCGTCTTCGGCGAGCACCCCTACGAGAACACGCGCGTGCTCAACCGCATCTGCTTCGTGCGCGAGAGCCAGAAGTATCCGGACGACGCGTACCCGCGTCACGCGTTCAAGGCCGCGAGCCTGTTCTTCCCCAACTGGAACCAGGAGCTGGCCGACGAGCTCGTCGAGCAGTTCCAGCTGCCGATGAAGCAGACCATCAAGAAGCTCTCGCGCGGTCAGCTCTCGGCCGTCGGCGTCATCATCGGTCTCGCCTCACGCGCCGAGCTCACCTTCTTCGACGAGCCGTATCTGGGTCTCGATGCCGTCGCCCGGCAGATCTTCTACGATCGTCTGCTCGAGGACTACGCCGAGCATCCGCGCACGATCATCCTGTCGTCGCACCTGATCGACGAGGTCTCGAATCTCATCGAGAAGGTCGTCGTGATCGACAACGGCAAGATCCTGCTGCACGAAGACACGGATGCCGTGCGCGACCGCGCCGTCACGGTGGTGGGCGACGCGGCCAAGGTCGATGCCTGGGCCGCCGACCGCGAGGTGCTGCATCGCGAGGCGTTGGGCCGCGTGGCATCCGTCACGGTGCTCGGAGCGCTGTCCGCCGCCGAGCGCGCCGAGGTCACGGGATCCGGTCTCGACCTCGCGCCGGTGTCGCTGCAGCAGCTGATCGTACGCCTCACTCAGAAGGCCGAGGCGGACTCGGCCACCAGATCGTCGGCCCCGAAAGAGGAGGTGCGCTGATGCGACGCACACTCAACGTCATCCGCCTGCAGCTCATCAACCGTCAGACGTTCATCTGGGTGCCGCTGATCATCCTCGGCTCCGCCGTCGTGATCTCGGTGCTGATCTACGCGATGATCCCGACCGACGGCCCGAAGTACGGCGGCGGCGCGCAGGCGCCCCTGTGGTACTTCTTCGGCATCGGGATCGGCGCCATGACGTACACCTTCCCGTTCTCGCAGGCGCTGAGCATCACCCGCCGCGAGTTCTTCCTCGGCACGCTGCTGACCGCGGTGCTGGGCAGCGCTTTCATCGCCGTGCTGTTCCTGATCGGCGCGGGCATCGAACTCGCGACCGGCGGCTACGGGATCAACGGATGGGTGTTCCACCTGCCGTGGCTGTGGGAGGCGGGCCCCCTCGGCGCGTTCGTGGTGTACATCACGCTCCCGCTCTTCCTGTTCGTCGTCGGTTTCACCGGATCGACCATCTACAAGAGCTGGGGACCCACGGTTCTCACGATCGTCAGTGTCGGACTGGGTCTCGTGCTGGTGGGACTCGCCTTCCTCGCGACCAGGCTCGAGCTGTGGGACGACGTGTGGCGGGGCGTTCTCGACGCCGGCGCTGTGGGCCTCGCGCTCTGGGGACTCCTCGCGACGGCGGTGCTCGCGAGCATCTCCTTCCTCGCCTTCCGCAGGGCGATCCCCTGATCCGGGCGTGATCACACGACGCCGGCCGTCCTCTCGTGGGGCGGTCGGCGTCGTCGTGCGCGCTACCTCGTGCAATGGGCGATGCGCAACCCGATGCGAGCACAGACGGCGAACGGCTAGCGTCTCCCTGCAGGACGGATGACGAGAGGACGCCGTGATCCCGTGACGAACATCAGGACGCGAGTGCGTGCACGCCGCCCCGGCATGGTGCGCGCTCTGCGTGAGGCGGTCGACCCCGCCCGACTGCTCCTCGTCGCCAAGACGGCGCTGGCCGTCGGGCTCGCCTGGATGATCGCCCCGCACATGCCCGGCGTCACCGACCAGTTCCCGTACTACGCCCCTCTGGGGGCACTGGTCAGCATGTATCCGACTCTGATGGGATCGGTGCGATCCGGTCTGCAGACTCTGCTCGGGTTGGCGACCGGCATCGGACTGGCCGCGGTGGTCGTGCTGACCGTCGGCCCGACGTGGTGGACGATCCCGGCCGTGGTCGGCATCGGAGTACTCGTCTCGGGCACCGGATGGTTCGGCATGGGGCGCGAATACGTGCCCATGGCCGCTCTCTTCGTGCTGATCATCGGCGGCCAGAACGCCGACGACTACTCCATCGGATACCTGGTGCAGACCGCGGTCGGCGTGGTCGTCGGGCTGCTCGTGAACCTGGTGATCGCGCCGGCCCCCCTCACCCTCGCCGCCGAGGCCAAGGTCGCCGCGTTCCGCACTCAGCTGAGCGACCACCTGCATGACATCGGTACGGCGGTCTCAGAGTCGTGGCCGCCGGAGCATGAGCAATGGGCCGACGACGCGGCGTCTCTCGCCGACACGGCCGCAGAACTGCAGAAGGCTCTCTCGGATGCCGACGACAGCCGCCGCGGCAACCCCCGAGCCATGGGGCGCCGCGCGGAGACGCGGCATCTGCACACCGAACTCGCCGCCCTCGATCGCATCGCGCATCTGATCCGCGACATCTCCGACGAGATCGCCGACACGATCTGGGATCGCCCGGGGGCGCTGGAGCTCGACGCCGCGCTCCCCGAGCCGCTGTCGGCCGCGTGCCACGCGGTCGCCGTGGTCATCGCTCAGGAGGAGCCGCTGAGCTCCGCAGATCACCGAGCCCGGGGCGAGGCGGCGCGAGCGATCCGTGTGCTGCTCGAGACGGTCGACCTCCGCACGATTGACGTGCGCCGCGCGATGGGGCCGGGCGTGCTGGCAGCCATGCATCTGCGCCGCATCCTGATCCTCAGCGGTCATCGCGAGGTGGACGACGAGGACTGACCCGCGACCGTCAGATCGTGTCGTCGGCTGCGACGAGATCGACCTGCCAGAAGCGGCCTGCGGGGTCGTCGTCATCGTGCGCGGCTTCGGCATCGGCCATCGCCTTGTCGAAGATCTCCATGACGGCCGTGAACTCCGCCTCCGTGAGCCGAGTGGTGCGCTGCTGGAACACCGCATGGATGCCCGAGGCTCGGCCCGCGTAGTACTCGGGCGACCACGCGATCACGCGCTGCAGAAGGTCCTGGTGCTCCGCGGCCACGGCGCGCACCACGGCGTCGCCGAGCTCCTCGTCGGCGACCGGGTGGTCGGGATCGCCCACGCTCATCGCACCCTTCACCGGTGCCCAGACGCGGTCACGACGATCGCGGGCGTGCTCGGGAGCCTCGACGATGAGGCCCGCATCCGCGAGAGTGCGCAGGTGGAAGCTCACGCTGTTGGCGGCGACGTCGAGCTCGGCTGCGATGTCGGCCGCGCGCATGTGATCGCGACGGGCAAGCAGGCGCAGGATCTGTCGCCGCAGCGGATGCGTATAGGCCTTGAGCATGGCCGTCGTCATCCATACGGGATCTTCGCCGTGAATGCCCTGAGCCATGCTCCGAGCATACCCGCACCGTTCATTGCGCAAGATTAGTTGCGCAAGTGTTCTTGCGGAACTAATCTGGCGTCATGACGACGACCGTGACCGCGCCTCATCGGCTCTGGCGGAACACCCTCTACCTGACGTGGCTCGTGAGCGACACCAGCAAGGGGCTCGCGGCCGCCCTGTTCGCGTTCGCGATCCCTCTGCTGGCCCTCATCGTCACGGACGATCCGGCTCAGGCGGGCATCATCGGCGGCGCCGGCATGGCGGCGCGCCTCGTGCTCACGCTCGTCGGCGGAATCCTGGCCGACCGGCATCGACGGATCGTCCTCATGCTCACGGGCTCGCTCGTCGGCATCCTCCTGGCCGGAGCCTTCACGGCGCTGGCCCTCGCCGACGCACTCACCTTCGGCACGCTGTTGTCGGCCAACCTGCTGCTGGCCGCCCGCGGCGGCCTCTTCGACGTGGCGGGCGAGAGCGCGATCAAGGAGCTCGTGCCGGACGAAGCGATGGGCAGGGCGCAGGCGGCGAATCAGGGGCGGGATGCCGCGCTGCAGCTGGCCGGCGGCCCCCTGGGCGGGCTGCTCCTCGGCGTCGGTGGCTGGCTGGTCGGCGTCGTCATGACGCTCTGCCATGCGGTGGCCGCAGCGACGGCGTGGATGCTGCAGCGCGAGACGTGCCGTGCCGGTGACGGGGTGGCAGTGGAGACCGCAGAGCATCCGACGGTCGCCCGGCCTGTCGCGGCACCACCCGCCGTGGACCCCGCGGACGGTCTGGGTTCATCCGCGGATTCCGCGCAGGATGCCGGCGTGCGAGGCGGGACCAGCGCGTGGACCGAGCTGCGAGAGGGTTTCGCGTGGCTGCTCTCCCGGCCCGACCTCGGAGGAGTGCTGGCGATCGTCACGATCATCAACCTGGGGTTCAACGCTGCGATCACGACGGTCATCTACTCGCTGCAGCAGGCCGGGCACTCCGAACTGCTGATCGGCTCGCTCGGCGCGAGCATCGGCGCCGTCATGCTCGCGGGTGCGATCGTCGCACCCATGCTCGTGCCGCGGGTGCGGGCGGGCGTGCTCGCGATCAGCGGCCTCGCGGTCGCCTCTCTGGGCGCCGTCGGGCTCTCGGTGGCGACCGAACCGTGGGCGATCTTCGCCGTGCTCGGCGCATCGGTGCTTCTGCTGCCCGCCCTCAACGCCGGCATGATGGGCTACTTCATGGTCGCGACGCCGACCGAACTGCTCGGGCGGGCGAACAGCGCCGCTGCAGTGCTCGGCATGGGCGCCATGCCGCTCGCACCCCTGATCGCCGGATTCGGCCTCACCTGGATCGGCCGGGAGGGGACGATCCTCGTGTGCGCGGCGCTCTGCGTCGTCGCCGTCGCCCTCGCCCTGGGCAATCGCGCGCTGCGGGCTCTGCCCGTCGAGTCGCAGTGGGCCGAGCACGCGAAGCAGTACGAGGCGGCCTGAGCGGCATCCGCGTCCCGGAGCCGCATCGATGCCGTCATCGGGGCAGGGCATCATCGACCGGTCCGCGCCGCCGCACCGGCACGCACCGCGACGTCACAGCGTTGCCGTGAGCACACCCCCGTCTGCCCGCAGCGCGGCGCCGTTCGTGGCCGATGACCGCGGGCTCGCGAGGTAGGCCACGAGGCTCGCGATCTCGGCCGGGTCGATGAACCGCTCGAGCAGCGTCGTGCGGTTCTGGCCGATGATCGCCTGCTTCATCACCTCCGCCGGGAGCGACTGCGCCTCCGCCACGGCCGCCACGGATGCGGCCACTCCGTCGGAGAACGTGGGGCCGCCGAGCACGGTGTTGACCGTGACGGCCGTGCCACGGGTGAGCTTCGCCAGTCCGTTCGCGACCGCGAGCATGGCCGCCTTCGTCATGCCGTAGTGCACCATGTCGGCCGGCACGTTGACGCCTGATTCGCTGCTGATGAAGATGATCCGCCCCTGACCCCGCCCGAGCATGCCGCCGAGCACCGCGCGGGACATCCGCACACCGCTCATGACGTTGACCTCGAAGTACCGGGCCCACTCCGCGTCGCTGATCGACTCGAAGTCGGCGAGTCCGAAGAGTCCGACGTTGTTCACGAGGATGTCCACATCGCCCAATGCCTCGGTGAGCCGTGCCACCTCGGATGGCTTCGAGAAGTCGGCCGCGAGCCCCGAGACGCGCGCGCCCGGCCGCTCGCCCTGCAGGCGCTCCACCGCACCGTCGAGGCGTTCGGCGTCGCGCCCGTTGAGCACCACCTCCACGCCTTCGTCAGCGAGGGCGGCTGCGACGGCATACCCGATCCCCTGACTCGAGCCGCTGATGAACGCTCTCTTGCCGTGCAGTCCCAGGTCCATGACAACTCCTCGCCGACGCCGCTCCACGGCGCGATTCAACTTGCTTGAGCAAGTCACGCTACAGCGCGTCACTTGCGCAGGCAAGTCAATCCTGACGAATGGAGTAGGCTCGCACCATGCCTGAGCAGCCGAATGCCGACCCGCTGAGCGCGGATGAGCTGGACATCTGGGCACCGGTCGCCACCCTGCTCGAGCGACTCCCGACCGCTCTCGACGCCCAGCTCCAGCGCGACAGCGGGCTGACCCACTTCGAGCACGGAATCCTGTACGCGCTCGATTCCGCCCCCGATCGCACACTGCGCCTCAGCGTTCTCGCCGGCTACGCCAGCTGCACCCTCTCGCGACTCTCGCGCGCTGTCTCCCGCCTGGAGGCGAGAGGGTGGGTGCGCCGTGAGACCGACCCGACCGACGGTCGATTCACGCTAGGGATCCTCACTCCGAGCGGGCATGACAAGGTCGCCGAGTCCACTCCGGCGCACCATGCTCTCATCCGCGAACTGGTCTTCGGCAGCCTGACCGCGACGCAGACCCGCCAGCTCCGCGCCATCAGTCAGAGGATCTCGGCCGCGATCGGCGCGGATGACGCGTGGAGGCCGGCGGTGGATCGCACGTGACGGATGTCGGTGTCCGCGCGTAGGATCGGCGCCACGCACCCACGACCTGAGGAGACGACGATGTCAGCTCTGGTGATCACCGAGAAGCCCCTCCCGTTCGTCCGACTCGCGTCGCTGACCGAGACCGTCTCCTCACAACCCGAGATCGCGGCTGTCGTGGGTCCTCTGTTCGACCGGGTCGCCCACGCCCTGAGTGATGCGGGGGCGACGCCGGGGCTCCCGATCGCCGAGTACGACATGACCAAGCGCGGCGTGCGCATCACGGTCGGTTTCGTCTATGACGGCCCGGCCGTCGACGGGCTCGTGATCGTCGAACTGCCGGCCGTGGAGTCCGCGTTCACCGCCACGCATCTCGGCACCATGTCGACCATCGACGCCAGCTGGAGTGCGCTGAACGAGGCGATCACCGCGGGCGGCGCCACCGCCGTCGGCGCGTGCCGGGAGGTCTATCTGCGGTCGGAATCCGACGATCAGGCCGACTGGATCACCGAGCTGCAGTAGCCGGTCACCCGCTCCTGACCGCCTCCGGGCCGACCAGGGCGCAGAGCCTCAGAGCGCTCCCGCGAGCCCCGCGATGCCGACGATCACCGAGATCAGCGCGAGCACCAGGGCGATCGCGATCAGCACGGCATGCACCTTCAAGAACGTCGTCGCCTTGCCGTCGGCATCCCGAGCCCGAGGGTCGGTCGCGACGCGCTTGTAGAAGCGGGGCCACACCAGCGCGTTGAAGGCGGCGTTGAGGAACAGGACGACGGCGAGAGCGATCACCTCCCCACGCTAACCCCGACACCGCCGCGCACCTCCCCCGATGCTCGGAGAAATCACACCGAGTCCATGTATCAGCAGGCTCTTGCCGTGCTCCTTCCTGATGTGATCACAATGGGACTCATGATCGACGGCGCACCCGACGGCGCCGCCCTCGATCCTGCACCGGACGACGGAGCGGCGCGCTGGAGGCGGGCCGCCCAGTATTTCGACGCATGGCGGGACGGCGACAGCCGCGCGATGGACGAGCTCGTGCGGCTGATGACTCCTGTGCTCTGGCACGTCGTGCGGGCCTACGGGCTCGAGCGCACGCTCGCCGAAGACGTCATCCAGACGACCTGGTTGCAGCTCGTGCGCGGACACCGATCGATCAGCGATCCCCAAGCCGTCTCGGCGTGGTTGACCACCACCGCCCGCCGCGAAGCCTGGCGGGCGGGCAAGGCGCACAACAGGGTCGACACCACCGAGTCGGATGCTCTCGATGCGCTGCTTCCCGAGCAGCAGTCGGCCGAGCATCACGCCACGATCGGCGACGAGAGTCGTCGGCTCTGGATCGCGGTGCACCGTCTCGCCGATCGGTGCCAGCGGCTGCTGCGGGTGATCGCCTTCGAGGATCGGCCCGACTACACCCGGCTCGCGGCCGACCTCGCGATGCCGATCGGCAGCATCGGGCCCACCCGACAGCGCTGTCTCGCCAAGCTCCGCGCACTGCTCGACATGCCGACGCCGGGACCGAGGGGGCATCATGAGCAGTGACGACCGCCCCGAAAGCGCCGGCGACGCCGAGCTGTTCGCACAGCTGCGATCTCTCTGGCGGCACGTCGACCCAATGCCCGCAGCCCTGATCGACCGCATGATCGCTGCCGTGGCGACCGAGGGCCTGTCGGACGAGTATGTGCTGCTCACGCTCGTCGAGGAACCGCTCGGCGCCGTGCGCGGCGACGCCGACGCACTGACCCTGCAGTTCAGCGACGGCACCACCAGCATCCTGCTGCACGTCACGCGCACCGCGAGTGGTGCCCACCGCGTCGACGGCTGGGTCGACTCGGTCTCGGGGGCGATCGAGCTGGCGCAGGGCGAGAGCATCCGCACGACCACGGCGGACGACACCGGTCGGTTCATGTTCGACGACGTGCCGAACGGGCTCACGCGCGTGCGACTCAGCACCACGGTCGGCGACGAGGAACGCACTCTGTCGACTCCGCAGTTCGAGTTGTGATCCACCGCGGGTCCGCCCGCACAGACCGCGGGTCAGCCCGCACAGACCGCGGGTCCGCCCGCGAGGAGGGGACCCACGATGGAGCAGCCCGAGGGATGGAGCTGGCAGGATCGCGCTGAAGGATCGATCAGACGAGGGACCGCACTCGATCCCTCCGTCGAACCGGTCGACGGAGTCAGAGCCTTCCCCACGGCGTACCTGCAGGACCGCCTGCTGATCACGCAGGATCAGGACACCGATCAGGAGGCGTACGACCGAGAGATCCGCGAGCTGCGCGACGCCGCCGGCTCGTTCGGCTGGATGCTCGAGATCGAGTCGCCCGATGCGCTGCGCGCGGCAGACCCGCTGGTGCCCGGCGTTCCGGGATTCCTCCGCGCTCGCCTCACGACCCCCGACGAGCCGACCCGCGGGGAGTCCCCGGTTCCGCCCGACGCTTGGCGCGTGCTGCAGCGGGCTCGCCGCAGCTCCCGCACGTGGATGCCGCGCACCAGCCTCGAGCACGTGCTGTCGATCGACCCGGTCGGGCTCAACCCGTTCACCCGCACGAACCCCTTCACGCGCACCAACCCGTTCACGCGCACGAACCCGGTGCGCGGTGCGGGCGCAGGGGTCGGCGGCAGCGACGACTACCTCGAGCCCGGACGAGGCGCACGTCAGCCGGTGACCTGGCTCGGACCTGCACCACGACGCAGTGCGCCCCCGAAGCGCGGACGCCGACCGGTCGTGGCAGTGCTCGACACGGGATGCGGCGTGCACGACTGGCTGCCCGACGACATCGTCACGCGGCACGTCGACATCGACGGCACGCCGATCGGCCTCACCGACGACGCCGACCCGGAACGCTATCCCGATCTCTACGGACAGCTCGACGGAGAGATCGACGCCGTCGCCGGGCACGGCACGTTCATCGCGGGCATCATCCGGCAGACGGCGCCGGATGCCGACATCGTGTCGATCCGCGTGGCCGGTGCGCTGGGCGTGGTCGACGAGAGCAGGTTCCTGATCGCGGTCGCGCAGGTCGTCGAACTGCTGAGGCGGCACCGCGAGGACCCGTCGACCGGGCATCCGATCGACGTGCTCAACCTGTCCCTCGGGTACTACCACGAGACGCCGGTCGACGGTCAGTTCAGCCTGACCCTCAACGCACTGCTCAGCGCGGCCCGCGAGCTCGGGTGCGTCGTGGTGTGCTCGGCGGGCAACGACGCGATCGATCGGCCGTCGTTCCCGGCATCGCTGTGGCCCTGGCCCGGGGCCGACAACGGCCTGCCGCACGACCACGACGCGCCGCACGTGTCGGTCGGCGCGCTCAACCCCTCGGCGCGATCGGTCGCGCTGTTCTCGAACGTCGGCCCCTGGGTGCACGTGTATGCGCCCGGGGCGGCCGTGGTCAGCACGTCACCGGCCTTCGTCGGCGGCGAGCAGGCGACCACCCGGGCCGACATCGCAGGGCTGCGGCGCGAGACCATCGACCCCGACGACTACCGCGGAGGGTTCTCGATCTGGAGCGGAACCTCGTTCGCGGCGCCGTACGTCGCCGGACGCGTCGCGGCACAGCTGGGCACGGTGCCGGTGCAGGGCGCCACCGCGGCATCCGCTGCGAAGGCCGTCGCCGCCGTGCTCGCGACGCTTCCCGCACCGAAGACCGGCACGTAACCAGGCGCCCCAGCATCCGGTCGCCGGGCCCCCGGGCATCCGGCCACCGGGCCCCAGGCATCCGGTCGCCGGGCCCCAGGCATCCGGCCACCGGGCCCCAGGGCATCCGACCGCCGGGCCAGATGCATGCCCAAACCACAGATGCATGCGCAATACGGCGATCCCGGCATGCATCTGTCATCTCGGCATGCGTCTGGCGAACCGCTCAGGTATCCGGTCGCCGGGCCCGCGGGCCCCGGTATCCGGTCCAGGCCCGATCCCCGGCCCGATCCCGATCCCGGATACCGCAGACGCATGCTCCGGACACGGATGCATGCTCGATCGGGCGATCCGGGCATGCATCCGTGATCTCGGCATGCATCTGGCGAACCGCTCCGGTATCCGGCAGCCGGGGCCGGCCCCCAGGAATCCGGTCCCAGGCCCCGGCATCCGGTCCCAGGCCCCGGCATCCGGTCC
>NZ_CAUQVQ010000091.1:0-10366 GCF_963521645.1 uncultured Microbacterium sp.
CGGCGGAACCTCCGGCTCAGAGGCCGAGCTTCTCGGCGCACGCGACGCAGTGCGTCGCGAACGGCCGCACCTCGAGGCGAGCCTGCGGGATCGGCCGACCGCAGTTCGCGCACACGCCGTACGTGCCGGCATCCAGTCGCGCGATCGCCTCGTCGACCTGCCGGAGCTCGGATGCCGCGGCCTCGGCGAGCCCGGTCAGCCGTGACCACTCGGACGAGAGCGTGACGCCCTCGGGGTCGTGCTCGTCGTCGTCGTTCGAGCCCTCCCGGTCGTGCGTGAGCTCGGCGAGCGTCGCCGCCGTCGCCGCGACCCGGTGCGCCGCATCCGCGCGCAGCGACTCGAGGCGTTCGCGAGCATCCGACGTCATCCCCACACTCTAGGTCGCCCCCCGGGTCATCGGGCCGCCAGACGCCGACACCATCCGTTCATCCAGCGTTCGGTTTCGAGTACGGCGGTCTCGTAATTCCCTGTCACCTGGCTTTCCCGTGCGGCGGATGACGACATCGTCGCCGACTACGCCCTCACGGGCGGCGACATGGTCGCGATCAGGAGTACTGGCAGTCGCACGTGTCGCGCCGCCGGGCGCCGCTGCTGAACGCGCTGCGCGCCGGGATCGCCCGCGGAGAACTGCGCGCCGACCTCGACGTCGAGGCGTGCTTCGACGCGATGGCCGGCACCGCGTACTACCAGATCGTCGTGCGCGGGGAGAGGATGGACGACCCCGCAGTGGCGGCGCGGGTGCGGTCTGCCGTCGAAGTGCTGTGGTGCGGGATGGTGGCCTGACGCACGGCCTCGGGCGCACCTGCCGACCGAACGTGCGACTGGCCGCGACGCGTTCGGCTGCACGGAATTCGGTCGCCCATCGACCGATGCTGGATGCGACTACGCCAGCCATTCCGTGATGAAGCGGTCGCTCGAGTGGATGTGGGTGGCCTCGTAGGTCCCGCCGTCGAGCACCTCGAACCGGTGCGAGACGAGCGCGGGCACGACGAGGACCTGCCCTCCGGCGCCCACGACCTGTTCGTCGCCGACGGTGAAGAGCGCGCGTCCGCGGTGGATGACGAAGGTCTCGACGTACGGATGCCGGTGCAGCCGCGGCCCCGAGCCGACGGCGTCGGTGAACTCGCGGATGATGCTCACAGGGGAGCCCATCTCGTAGCCTTCGATGTTCCGGTCGAGGGGCACGTCGAACGGTGTGACGGTCATGTCGCCTCCTTGCCGGTCGAGGCTACTCAGGCTCCCGCGCCGGCGAAAGTGGTGGAGTGCCTTGGGCGAACGTCAGGCGTCGTGGCACGACTGCCCGCGGACGGCAGGGCGACTGCCATGCAGCCCCCGCAGCGAAGGAGATCTCATGCATCGAAGGAGCGTCCCCGGGATCGGGGCCTTCGTTACGTGAGATCTCCTTCGCTGCGTGAGTGGTCGGGCACCGCCCGGCTGCGCACCGATCCCGGCGCCGGCGTCGGATCTCGGCGCCGGAGCCCGGAGCTGAAGCCCAGAGCCCGGCGCTGGCGTCAATGCCCGGTGTGCTTCTCGCGCGGCACCACGGTGATCGTGTCGGTCCGCACGCCGGGGTGGTCGCGTTCGAGCGCCGCGCCCTCCATGTCGACGTTCGGCAGGATGCGGTCGAGCCACCGCGGCAGCCACCACGCCGAGCGGCCGAGCAGGTGCATGAGCGCGGGCATGAGCAGCATCCGCACGACGAAGGCGTCGAGCAGCACACCGAAGGCGAGCCCGAAGCCGATCGAGCGGATGATGGTCGACTCCGAGAAGATGAACCCGCCGAAGACCGACACCATGATGAGGGCCGCGGCGACGACGACCGAGCGTCCGGCGCGGAAGCCCTGCGCGACGGCGTCTCTCGCCGAGGCACCGTGCACGTACGCTTCGCGCATTCCCGAGGCGAGGAACAGCTGATAGTCCATCGCCAGCCCGAACAGGATGCCGACCAGGATGACCGGCAGGAAGCTCAGGATCGGGCCGGTGCTGTGCAGACCGATGATCTCGGCGCCCCAGCCCCACTGGAAGACCGCGACGATCAGACCGTACGTCGCGAACAGCGAGAGCACGAATCCACCCGTCGCGATGATCGGCACGAGCAGCGAGCGGAACACGACGATCATGATGAGCAGCGAGAGCCCGACGACGACCACGAGGTAGAGCGGCAGCACGCCGGCCAGCGCTTCGGAGATGTCGATGTTGATCGCGGCCTGCCCGGCGACACCCAGCGTGATGCCGCCGTCGAGCTGCGGAAGGGCGCGGATGTCCTGCACGAGCTTCTCGGTCGACGCGCTGTTGGGGCCCTCGGCGGGGAGCACCTGGAACGCGAGCAGGGTGTTGTCGTCGGATGCCGCGATCGGCGCCACGGCGACCACATCGTCGAGGTCGGCGAGCGTCTGCGCGACATCGACCTGCGTCGCGAGCAGGTCGTCGTCGCTCACCGCGTCGTCGAGCGTCGCAGTGACGAGCAGCGGACCGTTCGCGCCTTCGCCGAACTGCTCGTCGACGACGTGGAAAGCACGGTAGCTCGTGGAGTCCGACGGCTCGCTGCCCCCGTCGGGCAGGCCGAGGCGCATCGACATCGAGGGGATCGCGACGATCAGCAGCGCGATGACGCTGACGAGCACCGTGACGATCGCACGCAGCGTCGACATGCGCGTCACGGGCTTGCCCGCCGCGTGCGGCTGTCCGATCGTGGCGCGCGCTCTGCCGCTGAGCAGGCGGGTGCCGACGAGTCCGAGAACGGCAGGGGCGAGCGTGATCGCGACGAGAACCGCCACGGCGACGCACACCGCGCCGACCGTGCCCATGAGTCCGAGGAACGGCACACCCGTCACGTTGAGCGCGAGCAGAGCGACGATCACCGTGGTGCCGGCGAACACGACCGCGGTGCCCGAGGTCCCGGTCGCGAGCCCGATGGACTCCCGCACGGGCACGCCGTTGAGCAGCTGCTTGCGGTGCCGGTTCACGATGAAGAGCGAGTAGTCGATGCCGACCGCGAGGCCGAGCATGACGCCCAGCACCGGAGTCACGGATGCCATGTCGACCACGCCCGAGAAGGCGAGGGATGCGGTCACGCCGACGCCCACACCCACGACGGCCGTCACGATCGGGAGCGCGGCGCCGATCAGCGAGCCGAGCATGACGATCAGCACGACGGCGGCGAAGGCGAGGCCGATCGCCTCGCCCACTCCGAAGATCTCGGGCACGCCCTGAGCGATGTCGGTGCCGAAGTCGACCTCGACGCCGTCGATCGGCGACGACTCGAAGTGCTCGATCGTGCCTTCCTTGACCTCTTCGGAGAGCTCGAGGCGCGGGTCTTCGAACGAGACGTTGACGATCGCGGTCGACCCGTCGTCGGACACGACGCCGATGCCGTTCGTCAGCTCGAGCAGGGTCGAGCCCAGGTCGGCCTGCTCGGAGTTGGCCTCGAGCTCCGCGCGGGAGTCGTCGATGGTCTTCTGCTGGGAGTCGAGCTCGGCGCCCTGGGCGTTCAGCGCCTCGATCTGCGCATCCAGGGCGGTGAGCTGCGCGGCGGGGGCGCCGCCGGCCTCGGCCTGAGACCGAGCGGCAGTCAGCTGCGCGAGCCCGGCGTCGAGCTGCGCGCGTCCGGCGTCGAGCTGGGACTGCCCGGCATCCAGCTGCGTGCGGCCGTCGGCGATCTGCCTCTCGCCGTCTGCGAGTTCGGCGGCCTGGTCGGCCTGCTGCTGTTGAGCGTCGAAGGGGTCGATGACCGAGGCGACACCGGGGAGGTCTTCCGCGCTCGCCGCGAGTTCGGAGATCTCCTGCCGCTGCTGCTCGGTGAAGGCCGAGCCGTCGGTCGTCTGGTAGACGACCGTGCCGGTTCCTCCGGCGGTGTCGGGCAGCTTCTCGGCGAGCTGGTCGGTGACCGCACCGGAGGCGGTGCCCGGGATGTCGAAGCTGTTGCTCAGCGTGCCGCCGAGCGTCAGGAACGCGCCGACGCCGAGCCCGAGGATCACGATCCACGAGACGATCACCGTCCATGCTCTGCGTGCGGCGAGTGAACCCAGTCGGTACAGCAGTGAAGCCAAAACGATCTCCTTCAGACGAATAGATCATACGGTGCGTATCGTCTAGGGTTCTGTGGTTATCCTGAACGGGTGGCGAATGAGCATCGAAGCGGACCTGTGCGCAGCACGGCTGCCCGCGAGGCGATCCTCGATGCGACCTCTCGCCTGTTCCACAATCAGGGGTACGACCGCCTCACGATCGAGGGGATCGCGAAGGAGGCCGGCGTCGGCAAGCAGACCATCTACCGGTGGTGGCCCTCACGCGGTGCCCTGATCGGTGAATGCCTGGCCGAAGGGCGCCTCATCCCCGTCGACTTCGTCGTGCCCGACACCGGTGACCTCGCTGCCGACGTCGAGACCTGGCTTCGCAGTGTGCTGTCGATCCTCGACGCACCCGAGGGCGGCGCACTCCTGCGCTCTCTGGTCGCCGCAGCGACGGAGGACGCCGGAGTCGGCGCTCACCTCGGCGAGAGCCTGGGCGTCGAGAAATACCTCTCCGATCGGATGCGAGGAGGCATCCGCGACGGCCAGCTTCCCGACGATGCACCCATCGAGCAGCTCGGACGTGCCATCCTCGGCGCGATCATCGTAGAATCCCTCGGACGGGAAGAGCACGATCCCGAGTCGATCGTGCAGTTGATGCGATACCTGTTCCGGCGCTGACGGCGGCTACTCCGAGCAGGTGGCGGCCCGGCGACGTGCCGCACGCCACTCCACGGCGCCTCGGACGAACATCGCTGCGGCACCGACGAACGTCACGACGACGGTCAGGACCGACCACCACTCGGGCTGCACGGTTGGCAGGACGAGCATTGACGCACCGAGGCTCGATGCGCCTCCGAGGAACCAGAATCCGGAATCGTCCATCTGCGCAGTATAGACCTCGCATGGCGACGGGCACGCTTCCGCATCGTCGCGCGGGCACGAGATCATCTCACGGCCAGCGAACGGCCGCCGGTCTGCGCCTGCCGCCCGGATCGATGACCGTGCGACCATGAGCCGGCATCCGCTGCGCGTCGGCGCCTCGAGCGCGAGGTGTGCATCGCGTCGACGGCCGCATCGACGCGGTGTCGCCGAGAGGCGAGAACGAGTTCGGTGCCCGAGCCGCTCTCTTCGACGGTCACGCGGCGACTCTCTTCGATGCGGCTCATCGCCCCGACGGCGAAGCCGCGCAGGAACCCGCTGCGCGCGCGCCGCTTCTCCCCTTCGCGCTGTCCGACGTAGAAGGGACGATGCTCGAGCCACCAGCTGCGCATCGCGACCATCGCCTGTACCTGGAGGCTCGCGGTGAGCGTCTGCACCTGAGCGATGTCGGACGGGTGGCCGACCAGCAGCAGTCCTGCGATGGGCGGGTACTCGGCCAGAAGCGGTCGCACGGCGCCGAGGCCTCTCGCCACGCCGATGCCGATCTCACGCATGTCCTTCGCGTACACGCCGCGGAACAGCATCCGCTCTGTGACGATCTGCTCCTGCGTCTGTCCCAGGCACCCGCGTCGCTCGTCGATCTGCGCCTGTTCGATCCCGTACTTGATAATCAGGCGCTCGGCGTGCTCGGTCAGTGCCTCTGCCTCTTCAGGCGTCGTGCTCTCAGCCTTCGCCAGCAGCTTGGCGATCAGGTCGAGTTTGGCTTCGGTCATGGCATCCCCCTGGAGTTAGTGATGTCGTGAATGTTCCACGGGGGGACCTACATTCGGCCGCTGGTTCCCGGCGACTGTGCAGAAGCCCGGATCACGGATGCCGGTGCAGAAGACCGCAGGGTGTCAGATGGATGCCGAAAAGACAGATGCATGCTCAGAATCGGGTTCTGAGCATGCATCTGTGAATCGAGCATGCATCTGTGCCGGGACGTCGGGACGGTGCGGCGTCGGGACGCCGGGCCGCCGGGCCGTCGGGCCGTCGGGACGCCGGGACGCCGGGACGGCGGCACAGGGCCGCGGCCGGGTCAGCCGAGGATCAGCGTGATGACGGTCGCGCCGCCGCCGCCGAGGATGAGCGCGATGATGACGGTCCACGCGACGATGCGCAGGCGACGGTTGCGCTTCTCGCCCAGGTCGCCGTAGTCCTCGCTCAGGCCGTCACCGCTCATGCGCCGACCGGCTCCGTGACCGTGGGACCGAACGCTGCGGGCAGCGTGGCCTGCGAGCGCTCGCGGATCTCGGCGATCGGAACCGTGAACACGTCCTGCACCTCGAGCTTCGCGCCCTCGCTGTCGGTCACTCCGATGCGCATCACCGGGTAGTCGCGGCCTTCGCAGAGGCCGCGGAACTTCACGTCGTCTTCGCGCGGCACGGTCACGATGACGCGACCGGTCGATTCGGAGAAGAGGGCGGATGCGGCATCCACGCCGTCGCGCTCGATGATCTCGTTCAGCCAGACGCGTGCGCCGACGCCGAAGCGCGAGACGCCCTCGGCGAGGGCCTGTGCGAGGCCACCCTCCGACACGTCGTGCGCCGACGAGATCAGCCACTCGTCACGGGCGGCGCCGAGCAGACCCGCGAGGCGCTTTTCGCCCGCGAGGTCGACCTTCGGGGGCAGTCCGCCGAGGTGCTGGTGCACGGTCTCTGCCCACGCCGAGCCCGAGAGCTCGGTCGAGGTGGTGCCGAGCAGGTAGATGTTCTGGCCCTCGTCCTGCCATCCCGAGGGGATGCGGCGCGAGACGTCGTCGATGATGCCGAGCACGCCGACGAGCGGGGTCGGGTGGATCGGCACGTCGCCGGTCTGGTTGTAGAACGAGACGTTGCCGCCGGTGACCGGGGTGCCGAGCTCGTAGCATCCGTCGGCGAGTCCGTCGACGGTCTGCCCGAACTGCCACATGACCTCGGGGTTCTCGGGGGAGCCGAAGTTCAGGCAGTCGGTGATCGCGGTGGGAACGGCGCCGGTGACGGCGACGTTGCGGTACGCCTCGGCGAGGGCCAGCTGCGCGCCCGCGTACGGGTCGAGCTGGCAGTAGCGGCCGTTGGCGTCGGTCGAGATCGCGAAGCCGAGACCCGACTCCTCGTCGACGCGGATCATGCCGGCGTCGTCGGGGAAGGCGAGGGCCGTGTTGCCGAGCACGTAGTAGTCGTACTGGTTGGTGATCCAGCGCGTGTCGGCGAGGTTCGGCGAGGCGACCAGGTCGAGGAACTGCTCGCGCAGCACCTCGGGGTCGTTCGACCGGGGGAGGTTCTCGGCGGCATCCGCCTGCAGGGCGTCGATCCACGTCGGGTAGGCGACCGGGCGGTCGTAGACCGGGCCGTCGACCGCCACGGTCGAGGGGTCGACGTCGACGATGCGCTCGCCCTGCCAGTCGATGATGAGGCGGCCGTCTCCGGTGACCTCGCCGAGCACCGACGTCTCGACGTCCCACTTCTCGACCACGGCGAGGAACGCGTCGAGCTTCTCGGGCGCGACGATCGCCATCATGCGCTCCTGCGACTCCGACATGAGGATCTCCTCGGCCGTGAGCGACGGGTCGCGCAGCAGCACGTTGTCGAGCGAGACCTTCATGCCGCTGTTGCCGTTGGCCGCGAGCTCGCTGGTCGCGCACGAGATGCCGGCGGCGCCCAGGTCTTGAATGGCCTCGACGAGCTCATCGCGGTACAGCTCGAGGCAGCACTCGATGAGCACCTTCTCGGCGAACGGGTCGCCCACCTGCACCGCGGGGCGCTTGGTGGGTCCGGTGGAGTCGAAGGAGTCGGATGCCAGGATGCTGGCGCCGCCGATGCCGTCGCCACCCGTGCGGGCGCCGAAGAGCACGACCTTGTTGCCGACGCCCGTGGCGTTCGCGAGCTTGAGGTCCTCATGGCGCAGCACGCCGACCGCGAGCGCGTTGACGAGCGGGTTGGCCTGGTAGACCGAGTCGAAGACCGTCTCGCCGCCGATGTTCGGCAGGCCCAGGCAGTTGCCGTAGAAGCTGATGCCGCTGGTCACGCCGTGCACGACGCGGGCCGTGTCGGGGTGGTCGATCGCTCCGAAGCGCAGGGCGTCCATGACCGCGACGGGGCGGGCGCCCATGGAGATGATGTCGCGGACGATGCCGCCGACACCGGTGGCCGCGCCCTGGAAGGGCTCGATGAAGGAGGGGTGGTTGTGGCTCTCGGCCTTGAAGGTGACGGCCCAGCCCTCGCCGACGTCGATGACGCCCGCGTTCTGGCCCATGCCCACCATGAGGCGTTCCTTCATCTCGTCGGAGACCTTCTGGCCGAAGCGGCGCAGGTAGTTCTTCGACGACTTGTACGAGCAGTGCTCCGACCACATCACGGAGTACATGGCCAGCTCGCCGGAGGTCGGGCGGCGGCCCAGGATCTCCTTGATGCGGGCGTACTCGTCGTCCTTGAGGCCCAGCGCCGCGTAGGGCTGTTCCTTCTCCGGAGTCGCGGTGGCGTTCTCGACGGAGTCGGGGACGTGCTTGTGGGCAGGTGCAGGGGCGGTGGTCACGCGCACTCCTAGGGAAGGGGCCGGCGGGGCACTATGCAGTCTACCGGGGGATGCCGACGCCGATCGCCGGTCAGGAAGCGGCGGCGAAGCGGGCCGCGAGGGCGTCGGCGGCCTCCGCCAGGGCCGCCGGGCCGACGACCGTGAACGGGGCGTCGAAGCGGGCGATCGACGCGAGGATGCCGACCCACGACCACGATCCGACGCTGACGCGGCACGAGGCGGCGTCGATCGGCTCGACGGTTCCGTCGGATCCGATCCATGGTGCGACCTCGCGGGCGGGCAGGTCGAGCACGAGCTCGCCGATGCACGGCCAGCGGTCGCCGGCATCCGATCCCTTCGCCCGTGCGGCGAGGTAGGTCTGGGCGTCGGCGGCAGGCAGCTCTCGCGGCAGGAAACCGGGACCGGTCGGGATGCGCGGGGTCATGCGGTCGAACCGGAACGTGCGCCAGTCCTCGGCCTCGAGGTCCCACGCGAGCAGGTACCAGCGACCCTCCCGCGCGACGACGGCGTGCGGTTCGGTGCGCCTGGCCGGTCGGTCGCGGAGCTCGCCGTAGTCGAAGCGCAGCACGCGCCGATCGCGCACCGCCGCGCTGACGGCTTCGAGCACTGCCGGATCCACTCGCGTCTCGTTCTCGACGCCGGTGAAGCGGATGCCGTCGACCCGATGCCGCAGGCGCGACGGCATCACCTGCCGCACTGTCGCGAGCGCTCGCGCGGCGCCCTCGTCGATGTCGATCCCGGATGCCGGCACACTCTGCAGGGCGACCGCGATCGCGACGGCCTGCTCGTCGTCGAACAGAAGGGGCGGAAGCTCGGAGCCTGCGGCCAGGCGGTAACCGCCATCCGGGCCCTTGATCGCGGTGATCCGATAGCCGAGGTCACGCAGCCGATCGACGTCTCGGCGCACCGTGCGGGGCGTGACGTCGAGGCGATCGGCGAGCACCTGGCCCGGCCAGTCCCGCTGCGTCTGCAGCAGGGAGAGCAGAGCGAGCATGCGCGAGGAGCTGCCGGTCATGACATCCATTCTGCGACGAATAGAGGACCGAAACTGACCTCTTCTGCTGTGAGTGTGGGTCTCGACGGCATCCGCCGCCCACGATGATCCGAGGAGATCCCATGTCCATCGCCACCACCACCCACCTGAACTTCCGCGGCACGGCCCGGCAGGCGCTCGAGTTCTACGGCAGCGTCTTCCAGGGAGAAGTGACGCTCGCCACATACGCCGACTTCGGCATGCCGGCCGGACTGCCCGGCGCCGACGAGGTCGTGTTCGGGCAGGTCGAGAACGCCGAGGGCTTCCGGCTCATGGCGTACGACATCCCCGGGTCCGACCGAGACGGCGCGGCGACCGCGGGCACGACCACGCGCCAGAACGGGATGACCCTCACCGACCGCTCGTTCTTCCAGTCGCTCCGTGCCGACTCGCTCGACGAGCTCACCCCGCTCTGGGACGCGCTCGCCGACGGAGCGTCGATCATCGAGCCGCTCGCGGCGTCGCCGTGGTCTCCGGGGTTCGGAATGCTCACCGATCGCTTCGGCGTGACGTGGGTGCTCGACGTGCGCGCCGCTTACGCGGGCTGACGCCCACGCGGTTCACCGCTCCGCACGCGTCTTCCAGAACGTGTGCCGTGGTCGTCCGCGCACCGTGACGCGCGCCGCGTCCGTGCGGAGTGGTGAACGCGCGGCGCTCAGTCCTCGCCGGGCTTTCCCTTCTTGTCGGCCTTGTCGGGCTTTCCCGCGTGATCCGACTTTCCCGCATTGTCGGGCTTGCCCGAGTTGCCCGAGTTGTCGGCCTTGTCGGGCTTCTCCGCCTTCTCGGGTTTCTCGCCCTTTCCGGGCCCGCTGGACTCTTCAGGGGTGTCCGTCGTGACCGTCTCGGTGATCGGGACCTGCGAGTCGACGACGGTCTCGACGGGCGTCTC
>NZ_CAUQVQ010000092.1:0-10203 GCF_963521645.1 uncultured Microbacterium sp.
TCGCCTCATGCCCGGTTCCACGGAGGTGTCGGATATTCGCTGGGAGGCTCGGGCCACCCGATGGAGATGGCGCACGCGAGCACCACCGCGACCAGGCTGATGCAGAGGAGAAGGGTCAAGGTGAGGCGTGCCGCCGTCCTGGTCTCGCGACCGTCCCCTCGCATCACGAGCGTCGACAACCCGAGCAGCACCAGCCAGCCCACGAGCCCGAAGATCGACAAGCCGATGCCGATCTCGCTCTCCACGTCTTCCCAGAAGCCTCGCTTGATGAATCCGTTCGACCACCCGAGACCCGCACCGCTGAAGCCGAGGGCGGCGATGAGGCCGATGACCGTGGCCGCGAGCCACAGGAGCACCCCTCCGAGCATTCGCATGCTGTGAACCTACCGGGTCGAGCGGCGCGACTCAGCGCACGGGAACGGCGGCGTCGACGACCCGCCCATCGACCAGGTGCAGCACTCCGTGCATGCGCGGCAGGTGCACGAGGTCGTGGGTGACGAGCAGCGTCGAGGTGTCGCGCTCGTCGGTGAGCTTCAGGATCAGATCGATGATCTCTGCTCCGCGCTCCTGGTCGAGGGCGCTGGTGGGCTCGTCGACCAGCAGAACGCTCGGGTCGTTCATCAGGGCTCGCGCGATGTTCACTCGCTGACGCTGACCGCCGGAGAGCTGGTGCGGCCTCTTGTGACCGTGCTCGGCCAGACCGACCGCAGCGAGCAGCTCATCGGCCCGGTCACCCGCCGCGGCACGACGGCGACGACTGCGGGAGGCGCCGAGCTCGTTCATGACACGCAACTGCTCACGAGCGGTCAGGGAGGGGATGAGGTTGGACTGCTGGAACACGATCCCGATGCGGTCGCGTCGCAACTGCGTCGCATCGGCCCGGCTGAGTGCGGTGATGTCGTGTCCGTCGATCATGATCTCGCCGGAGTCCGGCCGCAGAAGCGTGCCGGCGACAGCGAGCAGACTCGACTTGCCCGAGCCGCTCGGCCCGGTGATGCCCGTGACGGTGCCCGGGTGGGCGGTCAGGGAGACACGGTCGACGGCGGTCACCCGCGCATCTCCATCGGGGAAGGTCAGGGTGACGTCGTTAAGGCGGATCATCGGTTGCTCCCGAGTGCGGTGAGAGGGTCGGCGGAGGTGACGGAACGCAGGGCGAAAGCGGCGCCTGCGAGTCCGAGGGCGATCATGATGCCGCCCGGAAGGAGGGTCGTGACGGGGCTGAGCAGGAAGGGGAGCGCCGTGCCGGCGAGCAGACCGAGCACGGTGACCAGTCCCAGGCCGGTGCCGATGCCGACCAGCAGGACGATCAGCGCCTGGCCCAGAGCATCACGCACCAGCGAGCGCGTGCTCGCTCCGAGCGCCTTGAGCACGGCCACGTCGCCCTTTCGCTGCATGGTCCACACCGTGAAGAACGCTCCGATGACGAGCCCCGAGATTCCGAACAGCATGGCCACCATGAGCAGGAGGGAGCCGATCTCGGAACGGAACGCGCTCAGCGCCGTCAGCGACCCGAGAGGGGTCTCGGAGATCGTGTCATTCGCGGCATCTGCGGCGTCCCAGTCGGGGGCGCCCGAGACGGCGAGGACGGTGGCATAGGCATCCGGAGCGCCTGTGGATGCCGAGTACGCCTGCCAGTCATGCAGGGTCATCTTCACGACCGGAGTGTGGCTGTACCACGCGTCTCCGTCGATCATCCCGACCTCGTAGGAGACGCCCGCGATCTCGATCTGCTCTCCGACATCCACTCCGAGCGCGTCGGCGGCGGGCGTCGACAGGCTCAGCTCTCCGTCGGCGGAGGGGGCGCCCGCATCGAAGCCGGGCTCGACCCCGAACACCGCGATCGCGGCACGGGTGTCCTCGGTCTCAGCGCGGGTCTGACTGATGCCCAGGGGTCGCGCATCGGTCACACCCGCGGTCACGGCCCAGTCGTGCGCCTGCTGCTCGGTGATCGAGGAGTCCGCGAAGCTGGCTGCGCCGTCGCCGCCGGAGGGCGCGGAGAACACGATGCGGTCTGCGGGCAGCGCCAGCACACCCGAGACGTTCTGAATGGCGAGGCCGCCCGTCAGTCCGCTGAGGAAGCCGACGAGCAGAGTGATGAGGGCGACGACGGCGCCGATGAGGACGAATCGACCCCTGGCGAAGCGGAGATCGCGTAATGCGACGAACATGGTGGCTGCCTTTCCTGTCGCCGATGCGCGACCATTCCACTCTCGCCGTCGGCACCGGCAGCGTCATCGGCCACGGGCACGGCCTTCCGCGGCCGGAATGAGGATGCCGTGATCGTCCTTTCGGACGATGCCGCGCCACGCACGGCGGCGTAGAGTTCGAACCATGGCGCGTACCGCTCTCACCCCGGTGTTCGTGGGGCTGCGGACGGGCCTGCACGCGCTGTTCTTCGCCCTGATCGGCGTCGTCGTCGCCCGCGCCGTGCTCGTTCCGTCGGACTCGAGCGCCCCCGCGATCGTGCTGGCGCTGGTCCTCGCAGCGACCTACGCGGCCGGCGCTCTGCTCGCGCACCTCTCGCGCGGGCGCCGTGTCACATCGCTGCTCTGGCTGGCGATGCTCTCGGCGGAGTGGCTCGGCCTGCTGTGGGTGAGCGCCGACGCCGCCTATCTCGTCTTCCCGCTCTTCTTCCTCTACCTGCACCTGCTCGGGCGCTGGGTGGGCACGGCCGCGATTCTGGCCGCCACGGTCGTCGCGGTGTTCGCGCTCGGCATCCACGGCGGGTGGAGCGTCGGCGGGGTGGTGGGCCCCTTCGTCGGCGCGGGCGTCGCGCTCCTGATCGGCCTCGGCTATCAGGCTCTGGCGACCGAAGCCCGGCAGCGCGAGGCACTGGTCGACGAGCTGCTCACGACCCGTGGACAGCTGGCCGCGCGAGAGCACGAATCAGGCGTTCTGGCCGAACGCGCACGGCTCGCTCGCGAGATCCACGACACTCTCGCCCAAGGGCTCTCGAGCATCCAGATGCTGCTGCATGCCGCCGAACGCGCAGACCCCACCCGACCGGGCATCGAGCACATCCGGCTCGCGCGGGAGACTGCTGCGGCGAACCTCGCCGAGGCGCGTCGGTTCATCCGCGAGCTGACGCCTCCGCAGCTCGACGATCAGACGCTCGCCGGAGCACTGCGTCGACTGGGCGCCACGCAGTGGGCAGCGCAGGGACTCGACGTGCGGGTGCGGGTCTCCGACACGGTCATCCTTCCCATGCACCTCCAGACGGCGCTCCTGCGAATCACGCAGGGTGCGATCGCGAACGTGATCCAGCACGCCCACGCGACGACGGCGACCGTGACCATCGCCGTCGAAGACGACCATCTGCGCTTCACGGTCGACGACGACGGCACCGGGTTCGACGCCGAGATCGCCGAATCGGGAACCGCCGAGAGGTCGGACTCCTTCGGGTTGCGCGCCACCGCCGAACGCGTGCAGCAGCTGGGTGGACGACTCGAGATCGACACGGCATCCGGCCGTGGAACGAGGCTCACCGTCGACCTCCCGCTGAAGGAGCTCGCGTGATCAGGCTCGTGATCGCCGACGACCACCCCATCGTCCGCGCCGGACTCACCGCCCTGTTCAGCCTCGAAGACGATCTCGAGGTGGTCGCCGAGGCCTCGACCCCCGACGAGGCCGTCGCGTGCGCAGAGCGCGAGAACCCCGACGTGGTGCTGATGGACCTCCAGTTCGGCGCCCAGAGCACGATGTCGGGCGTGGACGCGACCCGCCGCATACGCGGGCTCGACGCGCCGCCCTACGTTCTCGTTCTCACGAACTACGATTCGGACGCCGACATCCTCGGCGCCGTCGAGGCGGGGGCGAGCGGCTACCTGCTGAAAGACGCGCCGCCGCACGAGCTGACCGCGGCCGTGCGCGCCGCCGCCGCAGGCGAGAGCGCACTCGCCCCGGTGATCGCCTCCCGGCTGCTCGATCGCATGCGCGCACCGCGAGTGAGCCTCAGCAGCCGCGAGATCGAGGTGCTCGAGCTGGTCGCCGCCGGACGATCGAACAGCGAGGTGGCCGACGAGCTCTTCGTCAGCGAGACGACCGTGAAGTCGCATCTCGCGCACATCTTCTCGAAGCTCGACGTCAGCTCACGCACTGCGGCGGTCTCGGCCGCGCGTCAGAAAGGCATCATCCGCTGATTGACGCTGTCGCGGCTGTCGGTGCCCTTGTCGCACTCTCGCCAGGATCTTGCATTCTGGGATGTTAGTCGCGGTTCAATATTCTGGAACAGCGGTTGCGACCCGAGTCACGCATAGCCCCTGCTGGGGGGGGAGGGCGGCTGACATCAGCGCACCGCCTGCGGCCCGGGAGGGGGATTCCCCGGGCCGCAACCGCGGTACAGCGAGCTTGTGCGTCCTCTTATCCGGACCTCAGGACCGGAGGGGGTGAGAATGCCGAAGAGACTGATCAGCGACGCGATCTTCGAGTCGGTCGGCACCGCGATCGTGGACGGACGATACCTGCCGGGCCAGCGCCTGCGATCGGTCACCATCGCCGACGAGTTCCACGTATCGCGGATGCCCGTGCGGGAGGCGTTGCAGCGGCTGGAGCGGATCGGCCTCGTCGAGATGCTCCCTGCACGACTCACCCGAGTGACACGCGTCACCCCAGAGGTAGCTCTCGAGTCGATCAGATACGCCGGATACCAGGCGGGGTTCGCCGCCCACGAGAGCGTTCCCCGACTCTCACCCGGAGATCGACGAGAGGCTCTTCGACGCGTCGATCGTGCGGCCGATCGCTCGTCCGATGCGACGATGGGATCGGCCCATCGTCGTGATGTCTTCTCCTTCCTCTCCGCGAGGTCGGGCAACAGCATCCACCACGCGCACATGCGAGACATGGAGCTGGCTTTCCAGCGCAACATCGCTGTGCTCGAGTCGACGGGTGCGATCGAGGCATTCGATCCGGGGTCCTGGCAGCTGCTCAGACGCGCGATCGCGACCGGAGACGCGGCGATGGCGGAATCCGCCACGCGGGCCCTGCATGGACTGCCGACGTGAGGGTCACGGACGGGGCGCCGCGGTCGACGCGCGCACGATCAGCTGAGACCCCAGCGTCACGACGTCGTCGATCGCGGTGCCGTTCATCGCCTGCAGCAGCAGATCGACGGCGAGCGCGCCGCTGCGCTCGATCGGCATCCGCACGGTCGTGAGCGCGGGCGTGACCGCGCCGGCCAGGTCGATGTCGTCGATGCCGACGATGCTGATGTCGGTCGGGCAGCGCTTGCCGAGTTCGAGCAGTCCTGCCTCGAGTCCGAGGGCGACGAGGTCGTTGTAGGCGATCACGGCCGTCGCACCGCTCGCTGCGGCCGGGGCCGCCGCCGCACGCCCGCCCTGGATGGACGCGGCATGGTGGCTGAGGCGGGTGAGGCGGATGCCGTGGCGCTCGCATGCCCGTTCAACGGTGTCAGCGCGCCGGATGTCTGCCCACGAGCCGCGCGGACCTGACGCGTAGGCGATGTGTGTGTGGCCGAGGGCGACGAGGTGCTCGATCGCCTGACCCGGGCCGTTCTCGGTGTCCATCAGCACGCAGGGGGCGCCGTCGATCTGCCTGTTGACCACCACGCAGGGGGTGTCGCCGACCAGGGCGAGCACCTCGTCGTCGGGCAGTCGCGGCGAGCACAGCAGCATTCCGTCGAGCTTGCGCGCCTGCTCGATCTGCTCGCGTTCGCGGCGCAGATCCTCGTCGGCGTCGAACAGCACGATGCGGTGATGCCCGTGCCACGCCTGTCCCTGGATCGACTTGAGCAGCGTGGCGTAGACGGGGTTCGACACATCGGGCACGACGACGCCGAACGTGCGGGTCGCCGTGGCGGACTGCGGGGCGGCGTAGCCCAGCTCGGTCGCGGCCTCGAGCACGCGGCCGAGCGTGGCGGGGGCGAGACGGTCGGGCTCCCCGAAAGCTCGCGACGCCGTGGCGATCGACACGCCTGCGCGCCGTGCCACATCCGTCAGTGTCGCCGCCATGTTCTGCTCCCACCCTCCCCGTCATCCTACGGTCCTGCAGCCGCATGAAAGATGGCTTGACAAGTTTGTACAACTCATTCACACTGTTTTCAGGACGATCATCGCCGATCACCCATCCGGGTGCCCGGCCCGGAGCGAAGGAGCCGACGCGTGAGCATCGAGACACCGGTCCTGCGCCGCACCACCCCCGCGAGCGCCACTCCCCTGGTCGCCCCGACTGCGGCGGGAATCCTGCACCTCGGTCTGGGCAGCTTCCACCGCGCGCATCAGGCCGTCTACACGGCCGCAGCGCTCGAGACGGCCGGAGGCGACTGGGGCATCGTCGGCGTCGCCTCTCGATCGCGCTCGATCGTCGACGCGATGCACGCGCAGGACATGCTCTACTCGGTCGCGACCATCAGCCCCGGCAGCACGTCGCTGACCATCCCCGGCGTGCACACCGACGCCTTCGTCGGCGCCGAGCAGCCCGAGCGCGTGATCGCGCAGATCGCCGACCCCGGCATCCGGATCGTGACCCTCACCGTCACGGAGAACGGCTACAGCTACTCCCCCGCGACGCAGCACCTCGACCTCGACGACGAATCCGTGCGCGCCGACCTCCGTGGCGGTGCCCCTCGCTCGACGATCGGTCAGCTCGCCCGCGGCCTGCAGGCCCGTGCTGCTGCCGGTGGCTCTCCGATCTCGATCCTCAGCTGCGACAACCTCTCGTCGAACGGCGCCCACACCGAGAAGCTGGTGCGCGAGTTCCTGCACGAGCTTCCCGGCTCCGAAGCGTTGGATGCTCTCACTTTCCTCGACGGTTCCGTGTCGTTCCCCTCGAGCATGGTCGACCGCATCGTGCCCGCGACCACCGCCGAGCTGCGCGACCGTGTCGGCACCCTGCTGGGCGCACGCGACGACATCCCCGTGCCCGCAGAACCCTTCACGATGTGGGCGATCGAAGACCGTTTCGCCGGCGGACGCCCCGCGTGGGAGGCCGGCGGAGCCGTCTTCACCGATGAGGTCGCACGCTACGAGCAGATGAAGGTGCGGCTGCTCAACGGCACCCACTCCCTCATCGCCTACCTCGGCGCGCTGCGCGGCGTCGCCACGATCCCCGAGGCGATCGGACTCGACGGCATCGAGAACGCGGCCCGCACCGTGCTGCGAGACGAGTACGAGCCCTCGATCGAGGTGCCGTCCGGCGTCGACATCCGCGCCTACGAAAGCGAGCTCTTCGAACGCTGGGCCAACAGCGCGCTCGGCCACCGCACCAGCCAGGTCGGCACCGACGGTTCGGTCAAGCTGCGTCAGCGCATTCCCGAGCCTGCGCTTCGCGCCCTCCGCCACGGCGAGATGCCGCACCTGATCGCCCTGACCGTCGCCGGCTACCTGTCGTGCATCGCTCCTCTCCCGGGCTTCGACCCCGGCCCTCACGCCGCCGCCATGAGCGACAGCGCCCGCGAGCGGCTGGCGGGATACGCGGCGAGCGCCCGCACCGGCCGTGAGCTCGCCCAGCGCGTGATCGGCGACCTGCATCTTTTCGGTGATGGACTCGGAGCACACGATGCGTTCATCGCCCGCGTCGGCGAACTCGTCGACACGATCCGGCAGCGCGGCGTCGATACCGCGATCGCGGATGCGGTCTCGGCATCCCACGCCACCACATCATCACTCATCAGCGCAGAGGAGCTGCAGCCATGAAGGCTCTCGCCATCCACGGCAAGGAAGACATCCGCTGGGAGGACCGCGAGGTGCCCGCCCCCGGCGACGGCGAAGTGCGCCTCCGGGTGAACTACGTCGGCATCTGCGGATCCGACCTGCACTATTACTTCCACGGCGCCAACGGCGAGTACACGATCCGTGAGCCGCTGACCCCCGGTCATGAGCTCTCCGGTGTCGTCGATCTCGATCCGTCGGGTCGGCTGGCGCCCGGCACCCCGGTCACCGTGCACCCTGCGCGCTACGGCGCCGAGGTGCCCGGCCTCGAGAACCATCCGCACCTGCGCCCCGGTGGCGACTACTTCGGCAGCGCGTCGGCCACCCCGCACCGTCAGGGCGGAGCATCCGAACTGCTGATCGTCGAAGAGCAGATGATCCGCGTGCTTCCGGCGTCGCTTCCCCTCGAGCGCGCCGCTCTCGCCGAGCCTCTGGCCGTCGCGATCCACGCGGTGAACCTCGCCGGCGACATCGCGGGCAAGCGCGTGCTCGTGATCGGCGCAGGGCCCATCGGCCTGCTCGTCGTGGCCGCCGCGAAGAAGGCCGGGGCCTCCGTCGTGGGCGCGAGCGACGTGCGGGAAGAGCCCCTCGACCGCGCTGCGTCTCTGGGCGCGACCGAGCTGTCGCTCGTCGGCCGCGACACCATCGAGAACGAGTCCTACGACGTGGTCTTCGAGTGCTCCGGCGTCGGAGCAGCGCTCGCCTCAGCCGTGCGGGCCGCTCGACGCGTCGGCACGGTCGTGCAGGTGGGCATGCTGCCGAACACCGACATCGGCGTGAACCTCGCCCCGATGCTCGCGAAGGAGCTCACCATCCGCGGCGCATTCCGCTTCTCCACCGAGATCGACGACGCGGTCGCCCTGTTGGCCGAGTCCGACGCGCTCGACTCCGTCATCTCCCACGTCGTCCCGGCATCCGACGCCGTGCGGGCCTTCGAGCTCGCTCGCGACTCGTCGGCCTCGGCGAAGGTCCTGCTGGCCCTCTAGCGATCACCGCTGCCCCGCGCTCCCGCGCACATCATTACAAAGGAGTATTCCGATGAGCAGTTCATCCGTCCCCGGCGTCGACGCCCCCGCCGGCGTCGACCCCGCTGCGAAGAGGTCGGTCAAAGACCTGGTTCGCGCCGCCATCTCCGGGTGGCTCGGCACCGCACTCGAGTTCATGGACTACCAGCTGTATTCGCTGGCCGCCGCGCTCGTCTTCGCAGATCTCTTCTTCTCGTCCGAAAATCCGGCCGTGGCCGTGGTCGCCGCGATGGCCACGTACGGCGTCGGCTACGTCGCCCGTCCGGTGGGTGCGTTCTTCTTCGCGCGTCTCGGCGACAAGACCGGCCGCACGAAGGTGCTGTTCTACACGATCCTGCTGATGGGTCTCGCGACGACTCTCATCGGATTCCTGCCGACCTACGACCAGGTGGGCGTGCTCGCGCCGATCCTCCTCGTGCTGCTGCGCATCGCGCAGGGCTTCGGTGCGGGTGCCGAGATCTCGGGCGCGGGCGTCATGCTCGCCGAGTACGCACCGGCCAAGCGCCGCGGCATCATCGCGTCGCTGGTCGCGCTCGGCACGAACTGCGGCACGCTGCTCGCCTCCGGCATCTGGGCGATCCTGCTCGTCGCGTACAGCGAAGACGAGGTCATCGCGTGGGCATGGCGCATCCCGTTCATCGCCAGCGCGGTCATCATGCTCTTCGCGATCTGGGTGCGGTTCAACCTCAAGAAGACCCCGGTCTTCGAGGAGCGCGACGACGTGGTCGACGGCAAGGCGCTCTCGCGCGACGAGGTCGTCAAGCTCGCCACCGAGACCAACGACATCCGCACGCTCGAGGCGATGAACCGTAAGACCTGGAAGGCCTTCTCGATCGCGCTCCTGCTGCGCTTCGGTCAGGCCGGCAACTCGGGCATGATCCAGACCTACCTGATCAGCTACATCACCGTCGTGCTGCTGCTCGACCGCTCGATCGGCGTCAACGCCGTGATCGTCTCGTCGCTCGTCGCCTTCATCACCGTGCCGCTGTCCGGCTGGCTGGGCGACCGCTTCGGCCGCAAGCGCATGTACATGGTGTGGGCGATCATCGCGATGATCTTCATCGTCCCGACCATGCTCATGATCAGCAGCAAGGACACGGTGCAGGTCTTCGTCGGCTACGTGGTGCTGCACAACCTCGCGGTGATGAGCTTCGCGTCTCTCGAGAACCTCACGCTCCCCGAGCTGTTCGGCTCACGCAACCGCTACACGTTCACGGCCATGGCACGCGAGATCGCCGCCATCGTCGCGACCGGCGCGGGTCCGGTCATCGCCGCGGCATGGGTCTCGGCCGTCACGGGCTCGTTCATCCCGATCATCATCATGCTGTTCGTCTTCACGCTGTGCGCACTCGTCGCGTCGATCTGGATGCCGGAGGTCGCCGGTCGCGACCTGACCGACCCGCGCGACGCGATCTGATCCCGCCGCTGCTCACGACCCGGGGTGGGGGGGGGGGGGGGGCCCCCCCCCCCCCCCCCCCCCCCCCCCCCCCCCCACCACCCCCCCCCCCCCCCCC
>NZ_CAUQVQ010000093.1:0-10168 GCF_963521645.1 uncultured Microbacterium sp.
GGGAAGTGGCAGGTGTAGCCGTTCGGGTACTTGATCAGGTAGTCCTGATGCTCCTCCTCGGCCTGCCAGAACGGCCCCGCGGGCTCGATCGTCGTCACGGCCTTCCCCGGCCACAGCCCGGAGGCGTCGACGTCGGCGATCGTGTCCCGCGCGACAGTCTCCTGCTCGGGAGTGAGCGGGAAGATGGCCGAGCGGTAGCTCGATCCGATGTCGTTGCCCTGACGGTCCTTGGTCGACGGGTCGTGGATCTGGAAGAAGAACGCGAGGATGTCGCGATACGTCGTCTTCGTGGGGTCGAAGACGATCTCCACAGCCTCGGCGTGACCCGGGTGGTTGCGGTAGGTCGCATGGTCGTTCTGGCCGCCGGTGTATCCGACGCGGGTGTCGAGCACGCCGGGCTGGCGGCGGATGAGGTCTTCCATGCCCCAGAAGCAGCCGCCCGCGAGCACGGCGGTCTCTGTCCCAGGGGTGCGGGTGATGGTTCCGGTGTCGGTCATGACTGCTCCTCAGCGGTGGGGGTGACGGTGGGGGTGGCGGTGGTGGGGAAGAGGTGACGGTAGCGACCGTACCCCTCATCTTCCAGGCTGTCAGCCGGGATGAAGCGCAGGGCCGCCGAGTTCATGCAGTAGCGCAGCCCTCCGGCCTCTCGGGGCCCGTCGTCGAAGACGTGTCCGAGGTGGCTGTCGGCCCCTCTGGAGCGGGCCTCGGTGCGGGTCATCCAGAGCTTGCGGTCGGTGCGCGTGGTCACGGCGTCGGCCTCGATGGGCTTGGTGAAGCTCGGCCACCCGGTGCCGCTGTCGAACTTGTCGGTCGACGCGAAGAGCGGCTGGCCCGAGACGACGTCGACGTAGATGCCGTCGTCGTGAGTGTTCCAGTACGCGTTGCGGAAGGGCGGCTCGGTCGCGTCCTCCTGCGTGACCTCGTACTGCAGGTGCGTGAGGCCGCTGACAGCCCCGGGGGTCTTGCTGTACTCGTTCGACATGGTGTGTCTCCTTTGTCTGACGCGGCTGGCTGCGGCGTCATTGATCACAACCGCGGGACGCGTGGTTTTGGTCCCCCGGGACTGTGAGCGCGCTGTGAGTTTGCGCGCAGTCGATAGAGTTGCTCCGCCATACACAACAGGGAGACGCACATGTCGGTTGGACTGCTCGCCGTCGTCGATGACATCCTCAGCGCGGCCATGAAGGCTTCGGCCAAAGCTGCGGGAGTCGTGATCGACGATGCCGCGGTGACCCCGCAGTACGTGCAGGGCATCACTCCGGCGCGTGAGCTGCCTGTGGTCGCGAAGATCGCGCTCGGTTCGCTCGTCAACAAGTTCGTGATCATCATCCCGATCGCGCTGGTGCTCACCGCCTTCGCGCCGTGGGTGCTGCCGTACCTGCTGATCCTCGGCGGTGCCTATCTGTGCTTCGAAGGCGCCGAGAAGGTGCTCGAGTGGTTCGGCGTGCAGCACGGTCACGCCGATGAAGGCGCCCGCGACGAGAAGAAGCTGGTGCTCGGCGCCGTGCGTACCGACCTGATCCTCTCGACCGAGATCATGCTGATCTCGCTGGCGAACCTCGAGGCCGGTCTCGACATCTGGACGACCCTCGCGATCCTCGCGGTGATCGCCCTGCTCATGACGGGCGTCGTCTACGGCGCCGTGGCCCTGCTCGTGAAGATCGATGACATCGGTCTGAAGATGGCCAAGAACCCGGTCGCACGCGTCCGCCACACGGGAATGCGGATCGTGCGCTCGATGCCGGCGGTCTTCCGCTTCATCAGCATCCTCGGCACCGTGGCGATGCTGTGGGTCGGTGGCCACCTGCTCCTCGTGAACCTGGGCGAGGTGGGCGTGCACTTCGGCGAGGACATCCTGCATGCCATCGAGCACTTCCTCGAACCGGCCGGCGGCGTCATCGTGTGGATCGGCGACACCCTGTTCTCGGCCATCGCGGGCCTGATCGCAGGCCTGGTCATCGTGGGGATCATCCTGGGGATCGGCCGCCTGACCGGCAAGACGCCGAACTTCCACGAGGGCGAGGAGTCGCCGGCCGACGTGCACGTCTGAACCGCGCACCACGGAATCGACGTCAGGCAGCGATGTCATAGCGGGCCCGGCCCCCGAGGCGCGGAGTCCTCGCAAGATCGATGCTTCGCGGCGGGATCAGCCATACCCGTGCCGCGGCTCCGATTCCCTCGATGCGTATATTCCACCCGTTGTCGTGGATGCGATGGTGACACGATTCGCACAGCAGTACGCCGTTGTTCAGGTCAGTGGGACCGGTGTCTCGCTGCCACCACCTGATGTGGTGCGCCTTGGTCATCTGCGGCGGGAGACCGCACATGGCGCATCCGCCGTCTCGCTCGACGAGTGCCAACCGCTGCGCCCGGGTGAACAACCGCTTCTCGCGCCCCCAGTCGAGGATCTCCCCCGCGGATCCGAGAACCACCGGGATGATGCCGCCACCCGCAGCCATGCGACGGCAGGTGCCGACGCTCACCGACTGGTCGCTGCCGTCGATCGTCGCGCTGCCCTCGCCCGACATGAGCTGGTCGAGGTTCACGCGCACCACCACGGTCGCACCCGATGCGGGCATCCCACCGTTGTCGCAGGCGATCGCGTGCTCACAGATGGCGGTCAAGGCATCGGCCTGGATCATCGCTACCGAACGGCGATCGGCATCCGGCGCGTCAGGGTCTGTCGCGGTGATCCGCGAGTGAAACGACGCCGCCACGCAGGCTTGGATCGCGGCCTTGATCGGCGCCCCTGAGGCGATGTCGGTCTGCAGCACGAGGTGAAGCGAACCGTCGCGCTCGAACATCGCAAGGGAACGCCGGTCGCGGGCCTCTCGCTCTCTGGGCGCGACGCCGTCGGGGTCGAGCCAGGCTTCGGCACGGGCCACCAGCTTGCCGACGTCGGCGAGGGACATCCCCGCTGCCCTGCCGACGAGGAGACGCTCGGCCTCTTCGACCCGAGCCGAGCCCACCTTGAGTCGGATCCGCTCGAGCAGGCTGACGATGAGCGCAGCCGCCGCAATGGAGATCTCCCCTGCCGCGAGCGCCGACGCCAGCGCCGGACACCGCGCGGGCAGGACCTCACCCAACAGGTTCGTGCGCGGCGCTGACGCCTGGCCCACCGCGATGAGTCGCTTGGCGTCGCCCGCCGACCCGCCCGTGTTCGCGGCGATCATCACTGCAGCACTCCGGTATCCGTGCTGCTTTGCGAACCCGTCAGGGCCGAGTTCCGATCGCGACTCGTGCGCGATCGTCGCTGCGAGCTCGGCATGGAGCCCGTCGAGGCACCGCTGCGCCTGGCTCACCGCACGGTGCGCCTCGAGCAGTGCGTCCCGAGACAGATCGGAGCTTCTCCCCGCATCCGCCCAGACATCTTCGAGGCGCTCGATAGCCTCGAACGACGACATCAGACGGGAACCAGACATGCATTCAGTTTAGAAGATATGTTCGAATCTCGGTCGATATGCCGACATTCGATCTGAGGCGAGGTTCACTCCCCGCGCGCGTGATCCTCGCTGCCCAGCCACTCATCGAACGTGAGCGCACCCTGCACGGCATCCGCCCCGCCGCGCAACGACCCCGACGCCAGCCCTCGCCCGTAGGCGCCGGGCAGCCGCACCCCCAGCACCCGCCGGCGCACTCCGTCGAACGCCAGTTGCCGCCGGGCGAGATCGACCAGCAGCTCATCCCGCGGCCCGACCAGGTCAGACGCACGCCCGGCCGGCGCGCCCTCGGCGACACGCACCAGATGCTCCCCGACCTCGCGCGCAGCCACGGGCCGCATAAGCATCTTGGGCAGCACCGCCACCGGGCCGGACATCCTCGACAGCAGCTGTCCGGCGAACTCGTGGAACTGACCGGCCCTCGCGATCGTGAACGGCACCGACCCTGCAGCCACCTCACGTTCCTGCGCCAGCTTGCCTGCGTAGTACGAGGCATCGATGCCATCGATCCCCACGATCGACAGAGCGACGTGGTGCGCGACACCCGCGCGCGACTCCGCAGCCAGCAGAGTGCGGGTCGCCGTCTCGAAGAACTCCACCGCCTTCGCCGCCGAGAGCGTGGTCGTGTTCGTGACGTCGATGACGGCATCCGCCCGCTGCAGCCGCTCGACCAGTCCGGCACCGGTGAGCACATCGGCTCCGGACGACCGCGACAGCACCACCACCTCGTGACCGGCCGCCCGCGCCGCCTCCACGGCGTGCCGACCGACGACCCCTGTTCCTCCTGCGACCGCGATCCTCATTCGATTCCCTCTCCGCTCCGGGGCGCACGTCCACGCCTTCTGCACCAGATGACGAACCAGCACCCGAGAACGTGAGGCCTCACACTCCACCCCGCTCCGTCGTCATATCCTGCGAAAGCACCCTCGCACCAGCATCCGAAAGGCACCCCATGGATGACGACCTCGACGACGTCTTCCGCGAGCGCCGACGCCTGCTCGCCCTCGGATACCGGATGACCGGCACTCTGGCGGATGCCGAGGATGTCGTGCAGGAGACCTACCTGCGCTGGTACCGGCTCACCGACGCTGAGCGCGAGGCCATCGCGAACCCCGCGGGCTGGCTCACGACCGTCGCGGGCCGCGTCGCCCTCGACCTGCTGGGTTCCGCCCGCCACAGGCGCGAGCAGTACGTCGGGCCGTGGCTGCCCGAGCCCGTTCCCGCCGAGCTCTTCGCCGGAGCGATCGGATCGCGCACGGCGACGACGCCCGAAGATCCACTTGATCGCATCACTCTCGACGACGACGTCTCGACAGCGCTGCTGGTCGTGCTCGAGGCGATGACTCCGGCCGAGCGCGTCGCGTTCGTGCTGCACGACGTCTTCGCCGTGCCGTTCGACGAGATCGCCGACGCCGTGGGGCGATCCTCCGCGGCGGTGCGGCAGCTCGCGTCATCCGCTCGTCGTCACGTGCGCGAGAACCGGGCGACCGCCGTGCCCCGCGCCGAGCACGACCGCGTGGTGCGGGCCTTCCAGCAGGCGACGCGCACGGGCGAAGTCGCCTCGCTGCTGAAGTTCTTGGCACCAGACGTCGAACTGCGCAGCGACGGAGGCGGCGTGGTCAGCGCCGCACGCAAGGTCGTGAGCGGCGCTGACAACGTCGCGCGCTTCCTGCTCGGGATCGCGGCCAAGAACCCACACTTCACCGCCGAGGAGAAGCACTTCGGCGACGGTCTCGGCCTGGTGTTCCGCGACGGAGAGAACGTGCATTCGGTCATGAACGTGCACGTCGAGGCGAGTGTGATCACCCAGCTGTGGATCGTGCTCAACCCCGCCAAGCTCACCTACTGGAATTCGTCGCAGTGATGCGAAGCGGGTGCCCGAGAGCCCCCGCCCCCGCATCCTGCTAGCGTCGTCCCGTGCGCACCCGAGCGCAGATGCAGGAGGCCCGATGAGCGACCACCAGATCCGTGATGCCGAGATCGCCGACCTCGACGCGATCACCGCCATCTACAACGATGCGGTGCTGAACACGACCGCGATCTGGAACGACGACCCGGTCCCCGTCGAGGATCGCATCGCGTGGCACGCGGAGCGATCCGCCCGCGGCTACCCGGTCCTCGTCGCGGTCGACGGCACCGGAGTGCTCGGCTACGCGACGTTCGGCGACTTCCGTCCGCACAGCGGCTTCCGTCACACGGTCGAGCATTCGGTCTACGTGCGCGACGGCGAGCGGGGTCGCGGCATCGGGAAGGCGCTCATGATCGAGCTCATCGATCGCGCGCGCAGGCTCGGCGTGCACGTCATGGTCGCAGCCGTCGAGAGCGGCAACACCGGCTCGATCGTCATGCACAAGCGCCTCGACTTCATGCAGGTCGGACGGATGCCGCAGGTCGGCGCCAAGTTCGACCGCTGGCTCGACCTCACGCTGCTGCAGCTGGTGCTCGATCAGCGGCCCTTCCCCGACGAGACGAAGTGAACGTCTTCCTCTGGCTGGTCGACGCCTTCAACTCGCAGTGGATGCTGCCCGGCGGCCAGGTGCTGCTGGTCCGCGAGGTCGTGGGCAACGCCTTCGGCCTCGCCAGTGCGCTCGGCGGCATGCAGCGCAAGGTCTGGGCATGGCCCGTCGGCATCGTCGGCAATCTCCTGCTGCTCACGGTGTTCCTCGGCACCATCCTCAATCCGGACCATGAGCTGCCGCACCTGCTCGGCCAGGCCGGACGGCAGGTCATGTTCATCGTCGTCGCGATCTACGGCTGGGTGCGCTGGCGCCAGGCCTCGTCGGACGGCGGCCGCGTCACCCCCCGCTGGGCACCGACGGGCGCCCGCATCGGGCTGATACTCGGGATGGTCATCGGCACGGTCGCGCTGACCCCGCTGTTCCGACTGCTCGGCTCCTACGAGCCCGTGTGGGCGGATGCCTGGACGTTCGTCGGCTCGCTGCTCGCCACCTACGGCATGGCCAAGGGCTGGACCGAGTTCTGGCTGATCTGGATAGCCGTCGACCTCGTGGGCGTGCCGCTGCTGTTCAGCTCGGGCTTCTACGCGACCGGCTTCATGTACGTGTTCTACGGCGTCTTCACCGCGGTCGGCTTCGTCGTGTGGTGCCGTGCACAGGCGAACGCCAAACCGCAGGTCGACACGATCATGCCCGATCCCCGGCCCATCACCTCCACCGTGAAGACCGTCGACGGCGACTGACGCTTTCGAATCGCTCACTTTGCAGTTCAGAACGAGTCGAGACTGCAAAGTGCGCGATTCGAAAGTATGAGGGGCCGGCCGTGTCGCCGAATATGTCCTCGCATGTCGGGGGCTCTGGTCGCCACCACCGGGCTCGGGGTTTGCTAGTCCCATGAGCCGCCAGATCCGCTTCAACGCCTTCGACATGAACTGCGTCGCCCACCAGTCGTCCGGGCTGTGGCGGCACCCCGACGACCGCTCGCGCAACTACAACACCCTCTCGTACTGGACCGACCTCGCGAAGCTGCTCGAGAGCGCGACGTTCGACGGCATCTTCATCGCCGACGTCCTCGGCACCTACGACGTCTACGGCGGCACCAACGAGGCGGCGATCCGCAACGGCGCGCAGGTGCCCGTGAACGATCCGATCCTGCTCGTGAGCGCGATGGCCGCCGTCACCGAGCACCTCGGCTTCGGCATCACCGCCGGAACAGCCTTCGAGCACCCCTATCCGTTCGCACGGCGCCTGAGCACGCTCGATCATCTGACCAACGGACGTGTCGGCTGGAACGTCGTGACGGGCTACCTGCCCAGCGCCGCCCGCAACATGGGCCAGACGGACCAGCTCGCGCATGACGACCGCTACGACCACGCCGACGAGTACGTCGAGGTGCTCTACAAGCTGTGGGAGGGCTCGTGGGAAGACGACGCCGTCGTCGAGGACCGCGAGCGGGGCATCTTCACCGACCCGTCGAAGGTGCACCCGATCGGCCACGAGGGAAAGCACTTCAGCGTCCCCGGCATCCACATCTCCGAGCCGTCGCCGCAGCGCACGCCGGTCATCTATCAGGCGGGAGCCAGCCCCCGCGGTGTGCGCTTCGCATCGGAGAACGCCGAGGCGATCTTCGTGGCCGCGCCCTCGAAGGAGGTCCTCGCCGGCACCGTGAAGCGCATCCGCGACGCGCTCGAAGAGGCCGGTCGCGACCGCTACGACGCGAAGATCTACACGCTGCTCACCGTGATCACGGGGGCGACGAGCGAGGATGCCGCGGCGAAGCACGCCGAATACCTGTCGTACGCGAGTCCCGAGGGCGCGCTGACCTTCATGTCGGGGTGGATGGGCGTCGACCTCTCGCAGTACGCCGAGGACGAGCCCGTCGGAAACGTCGAGTCCAACGCGATCCAGTCGGTGCTGCAGCATCTCAAGGAGGAGGCCGACCTCGGACGCGAGTGGACCGTCGGCGACTTCGGCCGCCACAACGCGATCGGCGGCCTCGGGCCCACGATCGTCGGATCGGGTGAGGAGATCGCCGACGAGCTGCAGTCGTGGGTCGAGCAGACCGACATCGACGGCTTCAACCTCGCCTACGCAGTCACCCCCGGCACCTGGCAGGACGTGATCGAACACGTCATCCCGGTGCTGCGCGAGCGCGGCGTCTACCCCGAGGAGTACACGCCGGGCACGCTGCGGCACAAGCTGCAGGGCAAGGGCGACCGGGTGCAGGACACGCACCGCGCGGCACGCTACCGGGTGGGCGCGAAGGCTCCTGTCGCCTGATCGGAGGTGACGGGGGCGCTACTCGGCCTTCGAGCTGAAGATCCCGCGCAGCACCAGGAACACCACGACCGCGACCACCAGGACGATCGCGAGCTTGGCGATGAACCACAGGATCGAGAAGAGCGCGCTGACGATCCACCAGGCGATCACCACGGCGAGCACGACGCCGACGATGGTCCAGAGCGAGTTCTTGTTCATGGCTCCAGCCTAGGCGGAGCGGGCGCCGCCGCATCCGCCCTTCCGCATCCGACGCGTCGCGTCAAGTCCCTTCTCCCACGGCCGGTCGACGCGGAGACTTCGAACATGTCTGCGCCAGCGCTCACCCCGTCCGCCCTCCACTGCATCACCCCTCGCGGCCCCCTCAGCGGCGCGATCATCCGCCGACTCACCGGCGACGACGTCGACGACCTCGGCGCCAGAGCCGAGTCCGCCCTGGTCATGAGCGACGACATCGTCCGTGACGACGACATCCAGCTCGCGCTCTTCGTGCTCTACGCCTCGTCGTACGGCTCTCTTCCCGAGCTCGACGCCGAGCTCGAGTGGGACCCCGCCCTCATCGCCACCCGAGCTCTTCTCGAGCGCGCCTTCGAGCGCACGCTGCGGGCGACCGTGCCGGTGCCCGACCTGCCTGAGCCCACCGTCGACGCAGTGGGCCGCGCCCTCTTCGCCCTCGCCGAGGCCGACACCGGACCCAGCCTGTCGCGCTACGTCGCGAAGAAGGCGACCGAGGAGCAGATGCACGAGTTCTTCATGCAGCGCTCGGTCTACACGCTGCGCGAGGCCGACCCGCACTCGTGGGCGATCCCCCGGCTGCGCGGGCGCGCGAAGGCCGCGCTCGTCGAGATCCAGTCGGACGAGTACGGCGGAGGGCGGGCCGACCGCGTGCACGCCACGATCTTCGCGCGCGCGATGCGCGGAGCCGGACTCGACGACACCTACGGCGCGTACGTCGACGACGTGCCCGCGATCACGCTCGCCTCACTCAACGCGATGTCGATGTTCGGACTCAACCGCCGCCTCGTCGGCGCGATCGTCGGACACCTGGCGGCGTTCGAGATGACCTCGTCGATCCCGAACCGCCTGTACGCCGACGGTCTGCGGCGCCTCGGCTTCGGCGAAGACGTCACCGACTACTTCGACGAGCACGTCGAGGCGGATGCCGTGCACGAGCAGATCGCGGCGCGCGACCTCGCCGGCGGGCTCGCCGAGGAGCGCCCCGAGCTGCTGTCCGACATCATGTTCGGCGCCTCCGCCTGCCTCGCGGTCGACGGCTGGGCGGCGGGGCACATGCTCGACTCCTGGAAGCGCGGCGAATCCTCGCTGCGCGAGAGGGACGCTCGATGAGCGCGGCGCCGGATGCCGTGACGATCACCGCGTACCCCGACGGGCCTCTGCTGGTGCGCGGGGCAGCGGTGATCGAGACCTCCGACGGCGAGCCGATCGAGGTCACGCGACGCACCGTGGCGCTGTGCCGCTGCGGCCTGTCGACGATCAAGCCGTTCTGCGACGGCACGCACAAGGCATCGGGGTTCCGCACGGACGTGTGATCTCACCCGTGTGATCTCTGAGCGGTCGGGTGCGATCAGTGCCCGACCGCCGGGAGGCATCCGCCGTCCATGATGACGCCGCCGATCTCGACGGAGAGCGTGTCGGCAGAGACCTCGCCGAAGATGCATCCGCCCTCCGGTGCCGCAGCGCCGAAGGCCACCGCCCGTTCGTCGCCGATCGTCTGGATGTCGGTGAGGCCGGCATCCGCGAACACGTCCTCGACCGCGGCGACGGACAGGTCTCCCGAGCTGCGCAGCGCCTCGAGCCCGACGCGGACGGACTCGGCGGGCTGCTCGGCCGCGGCACGGCTCTCGTCGGACAGCTCCACACGGTCGCGGTAGCGCTCGTTCTGCGCCATCGCGTGATCGGGGTCGTACGGTGCACAGTCGGGTGGCAGGTCGACGCCCTCGACGAGCGGGCACGCCGCCGTCGGGGTCGGGGTCG
>NZ_CAUQVQ010000094.1:0-9727 GCF_963521645.1 uncultured Microbacterium sp.
CGCCTGATGTCACCGGCGGTCTCGGGGTCGAGGGCCACGAGCGGCTCGTCGAGCAGCACGACGCGGGGGGATGCCGCGAGCGCGCGAGCGACGGCGACACGCTGCTGTTCGCCACCGGACAGCTCGTGCGGCATCCGCGATCCGGAGCCGGGCAGCCCGACGCGGCCGAGCCAATCGTCAGCACCCGCTCGCGCGGCACGAATCCCGACACCGGCCGATCGCGGACCGAATGCGACGTTCTCGCGCGCCGAGAGATGGGGGAACAGCCGTGGCTTCTGCCCGAGCAGCACGACTCCGCGGCGCATCGGCTCGGTCCGTACCCGCGGCTTCGCGACCCGATCGACGACACGTCCCTCGACCGCGATCTCGCCCCCTCGCAACGGCTCCAGTCCGGCGAGGGCCTGCAGCAGCGTCGACTTGCCCGCGCCGCTCGGACCCATCACCGCGACCGTCTCCCCCGCCTGCACCTGCAGCGAGACGTCGACCGTGAAGTGCTCACGCGGCACGACGACGTGGGCGCGCAAGCCCTCTGCACCGGTCATCGTGCTGCTCCCGGCCGCCATCCGCGCACGAGCAGCAGCACGAGGATCGCGGTGACGAGCAGCAGCAGCGCGAGGGCGACCGCGGCCCCCTGGGTCACCCCGGCCCCGTTGAAGGCGGTGTAGATCGCCAGGGGCATGGTCTGCGTGACGCCGGGGCGGTTGCCCGCGAAGAGCGCGGTCGCGCCGAACTCGCCGATGGCCCGGGCGAAGCACAGCACGACGCCGGCCACGATGCCGGGGGCCGCGAGGGGCAGCGTGATGCGGCGCAGGAGCGTCCAGCGTCCGGCGCCGAGCGCGGCGGCCGTGCGCTCGTACTCGACCCCTGAGGTGCGCACGGCACCCTCGACGGCCAGCACCAGGAAGGGCAGCGCCACGAAGGTCTGCGCGAGCACGACGGCCGGCGTGCTGAACGAGAGCCCGAGACCGCCCAACCACCCCGCTCGCCCGAACAGGTAGAGCAGCGCGACGCCGCCGACCATCGGCGGCAGCACGAGCGGCACGGTGACCGCGGCCCGCAGCACCGCCGCCAGTCGAGGGCCCGAGCGCGCGATCGTCAGCGCCAGCGGCACACCGATCAGGATGCACAGCACAGTGGCGACCAGGCCGGTGCCGAGCGACAGGAGCAGCGCGGATCGTGCGGCCTCCGACGTCACATCGGCGAGGAAGGTCGACCACTCGACGCGGGCGACGAGTGCCGCGAGCGGCAGGATGAGGAAACCCAGGCCGATCAGCGCGGGGATCGCCAGCGCACGGGGCGCGTATCCGTGCGGGGTCGCCGTGCTCACGGCGCCCCGAAACCGTGGTCGGCGAGGATCCTGCGCCCCGCGTCGGAGAGCACGAAGGCGACGAACGCCTCGGCGGCAGGCCGGTTCGCCGCCTCCGACAGCGTGGCGATGGGATAGCGGTTGACGACGTCTTCGGCTCCATCGGGGACGATCGGCTCGACATCGTCGCGTCCGATCACGTCGGTCGCGTACACGAGCCCGGCATCGGCCTCGCCCGCTGCGACCTTGGTGAGCACCGCGGTCACGTTCTGCTCAAGGCTCGCCGCATCGACCTCGACGTCGGCGTTCGAGAGCAGCGAGGCGGATGCCGCACCGCACGGCACTTCGGGGGCGCACAGCACCGTGGTGACGTCGGCCAGGTCGGCGAGGGTCTCCACGCCCGCGGGGTCGCCGGTGGCCACAGCGATCACGAGAGTGTTCGACGCGAACAGGGTGGGGTCGACCGCGTCGCCCCCGAGCTCCTGCATGGTGACCTCATCGGCAGAGGCGAACACATCGGCCGGGGCGCCCTCGCGCAGCTGTGTGGCGAGCGTCGACGAGCCGTCATAGACAGCGCTGACCTGCACCTCAGGATGCACCTCGGTGAACGCCTCGCTCATCTCGTCGAACGCACCCGAGAGCGACGCGGCCGCGTAGACCGAGAGCTCGCCCCGGACGGCACCCCCGGATGCCTCGCCGGCGGTCGGCGACTCCGTGCTCGACGCGCACCCCGCGGCGGCGAGGACTGCGGCGGTCATGACCACCGCGAAGGTGCTGCGGAGAGCGCGGTGCACGGATCAGCCCTTCGGCACGTCGACGACCACGTTGGTCGCCTTCACGGATGCACTGGCGAGAGAGCCGACCTCGAGGCTCAGCTCGCGAGCGGCTTCGGCCGACATGAGCGAGACGACACGATGGGGACCGGACTGCAGGTCGACCTGAGCCATCACTCCGTCGATCTGCACGCGGGTGACGATGCCGACGAAGCGATTGCGGGCGCTGGAGAGAGCATGATCCGAGTCACGCGCCTCGTCGGCCAGTTCGACTGCCCGCGCGGCGAGCGCATCTCCGGGGATCTCGGCGGGCACGGCGTCGGTCGTCGGCAGCAGGCCCTGATCGACCCAGCGCCGCACGGTGTCGTCGCTCACGCCGAGCAACTGGGCGGCACGGGAGATGCGGAAGCTCTGCATGCACGAAGATTACCGCACATGCGGATGCAGAGCGGTGAAAAAACCGCATTCGCGGAGGCACACCACAGGCGCGTCCTCCCCACGCGTGCGAGGCACGGAGAAACCCCCGGTCCCCGCCGCACGTGCGGCTCCGGGGCATAGCCTGGTGCCATGCAGCCGCTCGTCGCTCCCGCCCCCGCTCTCGATCCGGCCGAGCTCGTCCGCACCGCTCGGCATGCGGTGCTCGCGGGCATCGGCGAAGAGGGGCAGCGACGCCTCGCGGCGGCCCACGTCGCGGTCGTCGGCGCCGGTGGTCTCGGCTCGCCCGTGCTGCTCGCCCTCGCGGCCGCGGGCGTCGGATCCCTCACGGTGATCGACGACGACATCGTCGAGCTGACCAATCTGCAGCGGCAGCTCGCCCACCGGGTCGAAGACATCGGCCGGCCGAAGATCACCTCGGCCGCGCGAGCGATCGCCGCGCTGTCGCCCGGGGCCGAGGTGCTCACGGCATCCGAGAGGCTCGACTCCGCCAACGCCGAGCGCCTGTTCGCCGGGGCCGACATCGTGGTCGACACGAGCGACTCCTTCGCCACTCGGCGCGACGTGGCAGCCGCGACAGAGGCACTCGGCATCCCTCTCGTCTGGGGTGCCGTGCAGGAGTGGCATGGGCAGGCCACCGTGTTCTGGTCGGATCCGCCCGAGGGGCACGCCCCGGTCGTCCTCACCGATCTGTTCCCCCTCGGCACCGAGGGCGAACCGCCCAGCTGCGCGCAGGTCGGCGTGCTCGGCGCCTTGTGCGTGCAGATCGGCGGGCTGCTGGCCGGCGAGGTCGTGAAGCTCATCACCGGCGCGGGCGAGCCGCTGCTCGGCCGCCTCGCGATGATCGACGGGCTCACGGCCCGACAGCACGAGATCGCGATCCGATCGGCGGTGTCGGCGTGAGCGCCGCAGGAGGCGGCCGACGATCGGTCGAGGAGCAGTTCGCGCGCGTGCTCGACGCGGTGCGCCCGCTGGCGGCCGAGACCCGGGCGATCCGTGACGCCGCGCAGCGCACGCTCGCGGCCGCCGCGACGGCCGCCCACGACATCCCCCTGTTCGACAACTCCGCGATGGACGGATTCGCCGTGCGGTTCGCCGATGTCGCCGCGGCATCCGAAGAGAGTCCCGTCGTGCTGAGCGTCGTCGCGGATCTGCCCGCGGGGGTGTCGGATGACCCGCCGCTCGCGTCGGGCGAGGCCGCACGCATCATGACGGGGTCCCCTGTCCCGACCGCGGCGGATGCGATCGTGCCGTTCGAGGACACCGGCGGAGGTCTCGCCGATTCGCTGGGCGAGGTACGTGTGCTGCGCGCGCCGTCCACGTCCGGAGCCTTCGTCCGCCGACGCGGCGCCGACCTGCGCGCCGGGGATGCCGTGGTGCAAGCGGGCGAGCAACTCGGCGCCTTCCAGCTCTCTGCCGCGGTCGCCGCCGGGGTCCAGAGCGTGTCGGTCACGCGAGCGCCACGGGTGGCCGTCGTGTCGACCGGCAGCGAGCTGCTGGCTCCCGGCGAGCCCGTGACCCGCGGCCGCATCCCCGACTCCAACGGCCCGCTACTCGAACTCCTCGTGGCCGGAGCCGATGCCGAGGTCGTGCTCGTCGCCCGCGTGACCGACGATGCCGTGGCCGTGCGCGCCGTCACGGCCACGGCGGTCGAGCGCGGCGCCGACGTGATCGTCTTCACCGGCGGCGTGAGCGCAGGGGCGTACGAGCCCGTGCGCGGCGCGTTCGACGGCCGCGGTCAGGTCGAGTTCGCGAGCGTCGCGATGCAGCCCGGCAAGCCTCAGGCGTTCGGGGTCCTCGACTCGGGCACCCTGGTGTTCGGTCTCCCCGGCAATCCCGTGAGCGTGGCGGTGTCGTTCGAGGTCTTCGTGCGGCCGGCGCTGCTCCAGCTGCAGGGCCGCACCCGCATCCATCGCCCCCGCGCGTCCTTCACCGCGGATGCCGCCTGGACCACGCCCCCCGGGCGTCGGCAGTACCTCCCCGCCGTCGTCGACCTGGCGAACAGGACCGTTCGTCCCGCGACCGCCGGCGGCTCGGGCTCGCACCTCGCCGGCGGACTCGCTCGTGCGCACGCCTTCGCGATCGTGCCGGCCGAGGTCGAAGCCGTCGCCGTGGGCGATGCGATCGATGTCATGCTGGTCGAATGAGCTTCACGCATCTCGATTCGGCCGGTCACGCCCGCATGGTCGACGTGACCGGCAAGCAGCCGACCGTCCGCACCGCCACCGCGCGCGGCTTCGTGCGCTGCAGCTCCGACGTGATCGCGGCGCTGCGCGACGGCACCGCCCCCAAGGGCGACGTGCTGGCGGTCGCCCGCATCGCCGGCATCCAGGCCGCCAAGTCGACCCCGACCCTGCTGCCGCTCGCGCACGTGATCGGCGTGCACCGGGCGAACGTGGAGCTCGACATCGTCGACGACGGCGTGCACGTCGAGGCCACCGTCGGCACCGCCGACCGCACCGGCGTCGAGATGGAGGCCCTCACTGCGGTCTCGGTCAGCGCGCTCGCGATCGTCGACATGATCAAGGGCCTCGACCGCTCGGTCGTGATCGAAGACGTGCGCATCGTCGCGAAGTCGGGCGGCCGCTCGGGCGACTGGGTGCGCGAGGGAGAGACACGATGACCGCGACGACGACTCGCGTGCGCTACTTCGCGGCTGCCGCGGAGGCCGCAGGAGTGGATGCCGAAGACCGGGCCGAGGCCACACTTGCCGAACTCCGGGCGGCGGTCGTCGCCGAGCATCCGGCACTCGTCGGCATCCTGCCCCGGTGCGCCGTGATGGTCGACGGCGTGCGCAGCGACGACGATCGTCCGCTCGACGACGCCCGGCTCATCGACGTGCTGCCGCCGTTCGCGGGGGGTTGAGGCTCCGCGCGGACCACCGCGCCGGATCCGGAAAACCGCGCCAGACGCGGACCGCCGACTCCGAAGCATCCGCATCTCGCGCGGTTCACCGAATCTCGGCAGGCGCGAACTCAGCCGCCGATGCCCTTCCACGCGGTCGTGCCGTCGGACTCGAGCTGCCGCTTCCACACGGGCAGCTCGCTCTTGATGTCCTCGATCACCGCGCGGCACACCGCGAACGCCTCCGCACGGTGCTCTGCCGCGACCGCGATCACGACGGCCGCGTCGCCGACGTCGAGGTGGCCGATCCGGTGACTCACCGCCACGACCACGCGGTGCTCGCCTACCGCATCCGCCGCCGCGTTCTCGGCGATGCGCCGCAGCGCGGCCTCGGCGTCGGGGTGCGCGCTGTATTCGAGCCCCACGACGGGCGTCTGCGCGTCGGGGTCGTTGTCTCGCACTCGTCCGATGAACGTCGTGACGCCGCCGAGTGCGGGGTCGTCGACCGCGGAGAGGTGCGCGTCGACGTCGAGGGCGTGATCCGAGATCGCTGCGATCCGCACGTGGTTCATGAGTGGTCTCCTCCATCGGTCTGGTCGACGACGTGGCGCGCCACGGTGAGGATCACCGGCACCCCCGACGCCACCGCCCGGGTCGAGCCCGGCAGGTTGACGATCAGGGTGCCCGCAGGATCGACGACCCCCGCGACGCCGCGCGACAGGATCGACAGGGGCGTGTCGGCGAGGCCGGAGCGTCGCAGCTCTTCCCCGATCCCCGGGACCTCGCGCGTGATGACCTTGCGGGTCCCCTCCGGGGTGTGATCACGGGGCGCGACGCCGGTGCCTCCCGTCGTGATGATCAGGCGCACACCGCGAGCGACGGCCCGGCGCAGCGCATCCGCCACGGAGTCGACGCCGTCGGGGATCACCTCGGCATCCGGGCAGTGCCACCCGGCGTCCCTCAGCAGCCCCACGGCGATCGGACCGCCCCTGTCCTCGCGCTCCCCGGCGAACGACCGATCCGACACGGTGATCACACACGCGGGCAGCGACGTCATGGCTCCACCCTAGGGCGCGCGTCCCTGCGGCGCACGGCTCAGTTGACGCGTACGAGCGAGCGCTGCCAGCCCGATGATCCGTTCGGTGCGATGGGTGCACGCTCCTCGATCTGCAGATCGCCGTTCTTGTTGATCGCCCGCACTGCCACGTAGTGCGTGCCGGGAGTCGCGTCCCATTCGAGGAACCACTGCACCCAGGTGTCTTCGTTGATGGGCGTCGACAGCGTCGCCGCGGTCCAGTCGCCCTCGTCGATCTTCACCTCGACGCGCTCGATGCCCACCGACTGGGCCCACGCGACACCGGCGATCGGGATGCGACCGGCGTCGACCGCCGAACCGAGCTTGGGGGTGTCGATGCGCGACGAGAACTTGATCGGCGCCTCGGCGCTGTAGCCGCGGGGCGTCCAGTACGCCTCGTCCTGCTCGAAAGTGGTGACCTTGAGCTCGGTGAGCCACTTGGTGGCCGAGACGTATCCGTAGAGCCCGGGCACCACCATGCGCACCGGGAACCCGTGCTCGAGCGGCAGCGGCTCGCCGTTCATGCCGACCGCCAGGATCGCGTCGAGACCGTCGTCCGTCAGGGCGGAGAGCGGGGTGCTCGCCGTGTAACCGTCGACGCTCTTCGACAGCACCATGTCTGCGCCCGACTTCACGCCGGCCTTCTTCAGCACGTCGCGCAACGGCACACCGAGCCACATGGCGTTGCCGACCAGCTCGCCTCCGACCTCGTTCGACACGCACGTCAGAGTGATCGCATACTCGTCGACGCCCATGTCGAGGATGTCCTGGAAGCTCAGCTCGACACGCTCGTCGACCATCCCGTCGATCACGAGTCGCCAGGTCTCGGGGTCGATCGTGGGCACTGTCAGAGCGGTGTCGACGCGGTAGAAGTCCTTGTTCGGAGTGAACAGCGTGCTCAGACCCGGGATGTCGAGCTCGGCACCCTGCGGCACGGTCACCTTCGTGCCGGGCGAGGGGAGCTTCAGTGCCTCGCGGATGTTGGCCACCGAGGCGACCGTCATGCTCACGGCACGCGAGGCGACACCGACGATCACGGCCGATGCCCCGGCGATGCCGGCGAGCAGGAAGAACTGACGTCGGGCGATGGGCTTCGCGATGCCGGATGCCTCCGCATCCTCGCCCGCACCCGCATCCGGGTTCTTGTCCGCTCCCGGAGCGGCCCCGGGGGTGCCCGTCACCACCGACGCCCGCCAGGCCGAGAGACGACGGACCAGGAGGACCATGATGATCGAGCCGGCGATGGTGCCGAGCACGGGCGGGAGGAAGGCGAGAGGCGTCACGCCGGCGCGTGTGACGATCGCCGCGGTCGAGAGCGCCCCTGCGATGACGAGGGCCACGACCCCGAGCGGCGGACGCACGAGCTGCAGGATGCCGCCGATCGCCGACGCGATCACGACGGCGAGACCGAGACCGACCAGCAGCGCGATCTTGTCGTATTCGCCGAAGGTGGCGATCGCGAACTCCTTGAACGGCTGCGGCACGATGTCGATCACGAACCCGCCCACCGCCAGGATCGGGCTCGCCGATCGCGCGAAGAGCAGCGCGAACAGCTCTGCGGCGGCCAGGAAGACGGCACCGCTGATCAGGCCCGCCAGTGCTGCCCAGAAGATGAACCGGCGTCGCGTGACGCGTCGTCCTGCGTGCTCTGACATGCTGTGCTCCTCGTTCGCCGCGACGCTGTCGTCATCGGTTGTTCGGAGCGACGCCGCGATCGGATGGAGCGGCGGGAGTCGTGGTCAGAGCGGTCGGGCCGTGATCAGGTCGGCGCCCTGCGACTGCCGCAGCGTGCGCAGGCACCGCGAACACAGGATCTCGACCGTGCGCGGGTGGTTCTCGCCGCAGTCGCAGTCGATCGACACGCGCCACTTGGCCCTGCGCCCGCACGGCGCGTACGCCTCCTCGTCACCGTGATCGCATTCGCAGCGCTGCCGCCCGCGGTCGAGGCCCGCGAGTTCGTCGAGATCGATCGCCTGATCGGCGTCGAGAGACCGGGATTCCGCTGTACTGACCACCTGCTGATGGTGCCAGGGTGCGGATGCCGACGCAACCCGCGCACCCCGCACGACGACCGCGGCAGTGTCAGACCTGCACGATGTGCGGCGGCGGAGGCGGAGACAGTTGCCGCTGAGGCACGCCGTGGGCCTCGCGGTGCAGGCGCTCCATGCGGCTGTCGAGCTCGGCGGCCGCCTCCGCGGCATCCGTCAGGCTCTCGACGAGGTGCGAGGGCACCTGATTCGAGAACTTGTAGTAGATCTTGTGCTCGAGACTGGCCCAGAAGTCCATCGCGATCGTGCGGAACTGCACCTCGACCGGCACCGACAGCGCTCCGGTCGACAGGAAGACCGGCACCTCGATGATGGCGTGCAGGCTCTTGTACCCGTTGTCCTTCGGGGTCGCGATGTAGTCCTTGACCGTGCGCACCGTCACGTCGTCCTGCGCGGTGAGGAGGTCGAACAGTCGATACACGTCGGCGACGAAGCTGCACGTGACCCGCACGCCGGCGATGTCGGTGATGTCGGTGCGGATGCGCTCGAAGTCGGGCTCGGCGATGCCCTTGCGGGCGATCTTCTCGACGATGCTGTCGGGCGTCTTGAGACGGCTCTTCACGTGCTCGATCGGGTTGTACGCGTGATGGTGCGTGAATTCGTCGCGCAGGATGCCGATCTTGGTCTCGACCTCGCGCATCCCGAACTCGTACTCGCGCAGGAAGCGCTGGAACTCGTCACGGAGCTCCCGAGTCTGCTGGATCGCGTCATCGGTGACCTGAAGGGACGTCATGCTTCGACGTTATCCGTCCGTGATCGGAAGTGGCTGTGGATCCTCGATGATTCCCGCGCCTTGACGATGTCGGACGCCCGGTCTAGAACAGAGCACATGACCACCCCCGGAGAGAAGTGGGCCGCGGCATACGTAGACGCCTGGACGTCGAACGATCCCCAGCGGATCGCCGCTCTGTTCAGCGAGGACGCCATCTACCTCACCAGTCCGGACGCCGAGCCGAGGGTGGGTCGGGCCGACATCGTCGCCGGATGGCTGGAGGACAGCGACGAACCAGGCTCCTGGTCGTTCGAGTGGTGGATCGTGCGCGAGGACGACGACTTCGTCGCGATCGAGGGGCGCACGAAGTATCCGGCCGAACGCGATTACGTGAACCTCTGGATCGTGCGTCTGGATGCCGAGGGCCGCGCGACGGCCTTCACCGAGTGGTACATGCCGCGCCCCCACGAAGACTGACCCCGCCCCCCGGTCGTTGAGCGAGCACGGCGAAGCCGAGCGAGACGAAACGCGCCC
>NZ_CAUQVQ010000095.1:0-9654 GCF_963521645.1 uncultured Microbacterium sp.
GGCAAGGGCGTGCTCAAGGCCGTCGACGCGATCATCGACGAGCTCGGCCCGGCGCTCGAGGGCGTCGAGGCGAGCGAGCAGCGCATCGTCGACGAGATCCTCATCGAGACCGACGGCACCGAGAACAAGAAGCGCACGGGCGCCAACGCGATCCTCGGCGTCAGCCTCGCGGTCGCCAAGGCCGCGGCCGACTCCGCCGACCTGCCGCTGTTCCGCTACCTGGGCGGCCCCAACGCGCACGTCCTGCCCGTCCCGCTGTTCAACGTCATCAACGGTGGCGAGCACGCCGACAACGGCATCGACATGCAGGAGTTCTTCCTCGCGCCGATCGGTGCCGAGACCTACTCCGAGGCGCTCCGGTGGGGCGTCGAGACCTACCACGTGCTGCGCGGCGAGCTGAAGGCCGCCGGCTACGCGACCGGCCTCGGCGACGAGGGCGGATTCGCTCCCGACCTGCCCAGCAACCGCGAGGGTCTGGACTTCCTGGTGAAGGCGATCGAGAAGGCGGGCTTCAAGCCCGGCACCGAGATCGCCCTCGGCCTCGACGTGGCAGCCACCGAGTTCTTCACCGACGGCGTCTACCGCCTCGACAACAAGGACTGGAGCGGCCCTGAGCTGATCGAGTACTACCAGGGACTGGTCAACGACTTCCCGATCGTCACGATCGAGGATGCCCTGGCCGAGGACGACTGGGACAACTGGAAGCTCCTCACCGACGCTCTGGGCTCGAAGGTGCAGCTCGTCGGCGACGACCTGTTCGTCACGAACCCGACGCGTCTGGCCGACGGCATCAAGCGCGGCGTCGCCAACTCGCTGCTCGTCAAGGTCAACCAGATCGGCACGCTCACCGAGACGTTCGACGCGGTCAGCCTGGCGCAGCGCTCGGGGTACACCGCGATGCTCTCGCACCGCTCGGGCGAGACCGAGGACACGACGATCGCCGACCTCGTCGTCGCCACGAACGCCGGTCAGATCAAGGCTGGTGCGCCTGCTCGGAGCGAGCGCGTCGCCAAGTACAATCAGCTTCTGCGCATCGAAGAGGAGCTGGGCGACGCGGCGGTCTTCGCCGGCCGCTCCGCCTTCCCGCGTTACCAGGGCTGACTGCAGCTGAACGAGACCCATCCGGCTCCCTGAGCCGAACCCCGAGGAGGAGCCGTGGTACGACGACCGGCTCCTCCTTCGGCGTCTCCGGGTGGGACGACGCATGCCCGCGGGTCGACCGCAGGATCTTCCCGCCGGTCCCGGCCCCCTCGAGCGGGCGCAACCGCCGACCGCCGGGTCGACGTGCGCGAATGGACGTCCGGCATCCGGCTGTCCGCGTTCTCCGTGATCATGCTGTCGCTCGTCGTTCTGGGCGCGTGGGTGCTGGTGCCGACGCTCGGCACCTTCATCGACCAACGACAGAAGATCTCCGCCCTCGAGCACTCCATCACGGTCTCGGAAGACGAGATCGCCGCCCTCGAGAAGGAGCGCGAGCGCTGGAGCGACCCGGCCTACATCACGACGCAGGCTCGCGAGCGGCTCTACTACGTGAAGCCGGGCGAAGTGGTCTACCTGATCGACAACGACCTCGACCCCGCCGCTCTGCCGCAGGAGCAGGGTCCGGTCAGCGACACGCTCGAGGAGACACCGTCGGACTGGATGCCTCAACTGCTGCGCAGTCTGACCTCCGCGGGGCTCAGCGACACCGCCGCCGTCCCCGAGTGACAGGTCGTCGCAGGGAGATCGCGTCGAGCATCCTCTCGGGCGGCTCCCGTACGCTGGACACGTGACCACCCCGCCTTTCGCCGCCCCCACGACCGCCGAGCTCGCCGTAGTGTCGGCCCAGTTGGGGCGGACCGCGCGCGGTGTCGTCGGCATCGCGGCACGGTGCGTGTGCGGCAATCCCACTGTCGTCGCCACGACTCCTCGCCTGCCCGACGGCACGCCCTTCCCGACGTTCTACTATCTGACGCACCCGGCGGCGACCGCCGCGATGTCGACCCTCGAGGCCACGCAGGTGATGCCCGAGCTCGCTGCCCTGCTGGCGGACGACGCCGACGTCGCCGCCGCGTATCTCGCGGCGCACGAGGCCTACCTCGCCGATCGCGCCCAGTTCGGTGACGTCAGCGAGATCGACGGGATCTCCGCCGGCGGCATGCCCACACGCGTCAAGTGCCTGCACGCGCTGGCCGGGCACGCGCTCGCTGCGGGCCCCGGTGTGAACCCGATCGGCGATCAGGCGCTGGCCCGTTCCTCGTGGTCGCCCGACCTCTGCCGCTGCGAAGACCCGGGCGCTGCCGTGCGCGAGGTCGAGGACTCCTCGGCATGAGGCGCGGCCGGATGCTTCGCGGGGCTGTCGCGATCGCGACGGTCGTGGCATCCGTGCTGCTGCTCGGTTCGACTGCCGCTCCGACGCCGACTCCGCAGCCGGTGCCCGACGATCCCGCGGATCCGGTGCGCGCCTCCGAGTACTGGCTCGACGGCGCCCGCGTGCGCGACGCGTGGCAGACCACACGAGGCAAGGGCGTCACGATCGCGGTGATCGACACCGGGATCGCGAATGTTCCGGGAGTCTTCGATCAGGCGGTGATCGGGGGGACCGACGTGTCCGGCACCGGATCTCCCGACGGGCGCACACCGCTCGGCGCGATCGACGGCAACCACGGCTCGTGGGTCGCGTCGCTGGCAGCAGGACGCGGGGCGGCGGACGGCACAGGCATGATCGGCGTCGCTCCCGAGGCGAACCTCCTGTCGATCTCGGTGGGTTTCGGTGCGGCCGCGCGAGTCCCGTTCACGGAACAGGTGGCGAAAGGCATGCGCTGGGCGGTCGACCACGGCGCCGACATCATCAATCTCTCGTTCACGACCAACACGCTCGACTGGGACAAGAGCTGGGACGATGCGTTCCTGTACGCCTTCGAGCACGACGTCGTGGTCGTCGTGGCCGCGGGCAACCGGGGGAGCGGGACCAACATCATCGGCGCACCGGCGACGATCCCGGGCGTCCTCACCGTGGGCGGTGTCGACCAGACCGGGACGGCGAGTCTCGAGGCATCGACCCAGGGCATCACGATCGGCATCGCGGCGCCCAGCGAAGGACTCCGCGGGGTCTCGGCGGACGGCCAGGTGGCCCGATGGAGCGGCACGAGCGGTGCGGCGCCCATCGTGGCGGGGATCGCGGCGCTGATCAGATCCGCGCATCCCGATCTCGATGCCGCCAACGTGATCAACCGCATCATCCGCACCGCGATACCCGTCGAGGGCGTCACGCGCACACCCGACCCGCTGTACGGATACGGCCTCATCGATGCCGAGGCCGCGGTCACCGCCGACGTGCCGACCGTCGCCTCGAACCCCATGGGCGACCTCGCCGAGTGGGTGCGTCTGTTCCGCCGCGCGGACTCCGAACCGCAGCCCGTGCCGACGGTGACGCCTGTCGAGGTGCCGCCGCTGCCTGCCGCCGACGCGCCGACCGAGCCCGGTTCACCGCTGCTTCCCAGCGCTGATTCACTGCGCTACGGTACCCTGCCGCTCATCGCGCTCACAGTCCCTGGTATCCTGGTAGCGCTTGGCGTCACCGCAGCTGCCCGGCGCATCCGATCGGCGCGCGCTCGCACGCCACATTCCTGACTCTAGGAGTTGTCCCTCTGTGCCTGAGAACAGCACTGTGCCCAAGATCCTGATCGTCGGTGGAGGCTACGCAGGCTTCTACACGGCGTGGAAGCTCGAGAAGCACCTTCGCAAGGGCGAAGCCGACGTCACCATGGTCGACCCGCTGCCGTACATGACCTACCAGCCGTTCCTCCCGGAGGTCGCCGCAGGCTCGATCGAGGCCCGCCACTCGGTGGTCGCGCATCGCAGGCACCTCAAGCGCACGAACGTCCTCACCGCGAAGGTGACGGGGATCAACCACGCCGAGAAGGTCGCGACGATCACGCCGCCCGTGGGAGACCCGTACGAGTTCGCGTACGACCAGATCGTCGTGACGGCCGGCGCCGTCTCGCGCACGTTCCCGATCCCGGGCATCGCCGACAACGCGATCGGTCTCAAGACCATCGAAGAGGCCGTGGCGATCCGAGACCGCCTGATGTCGAACTTCGACAAGGCGGCGTCGCTGCCCGCGGGCCCCGAGCGCGACCGTCTGCTGTCCGTCGTCGTCGTCGGTGGCGGCTTCGCCGGCATCGAGGTCTTCGCGGAGCTGCGCTCGCTCGCCTCGTCGCTCGTGGGCAAGTACCCGCAGCTGACCTTCGACGACACGCACTTCCACCTCATCGAGGCCATGGGGCGCATCATGCCCGAGGTGTCGCTGCAGACCAGCGAGTGGGTGCTGAAGGATCTCGCCAAGCGCGGAGCCAACGTGCACCTCGACACCCAGCTCACCAGCGCCGTCGACGGCAACGTCGAGCTGTCGACGGGCGAGGTCATCCCGACCGATCTGATCGTCTGGACGGCCGGCGTCATGGCGAACCCCACCGTGGTGCGCGGAGGCGACCTCCCGGTCGAGGAGCGCGGTCGCATCCAGACCCGCGCCGACCTGCGCGTCGGCACTCCCGAGGCGTTCGTCCCCGGTGCGTGGGCTGCCGGTGACGTCTCGGCCGTGCCCGACCTGTCGGGCGGTGGCGTCGGCGGGTTCTGCGTGCCGAACGCCCAGCATGCGGTGCGTCAGGCGAAGCTCCTCGCGAAGAACATCGTCGCGGTGCTGCGAGGCGAGGACCCGAAGGAGTACTTCCACAAGAACCTCGGTGCCGTCGCGGGCCTGGGGCTGTACAACGGCGTGTTCCAGTCGGGCAAGATCGCGCTCAAGGGATTCGTCGCCTGGGTCGCGCACCGTGGCTACCACGGTCTTGCGATGCCGACGTGGGAGCGCAAGCTCCGCGTGGTCGGCGGCTGGTGGAACAACCTGTGGCTCGGTCGCGATCTCGTGAACCTGCAGACGGTGCAGAACCCGCGCTACGTCTTCGAGGAGTTCGCCGCCCGCCCGCGTCCGGCCGCCCCGGCGTCCACCGCTCCGGCCGCTCCTGCGACCACGGCTCCGGCCGCTCAGGCGGCCGCCGCCGACAAGGCAGCGGACGAGAAGCCTGCGGGCCAGAAGACCGCCGCCAAGAAGCCGGCGGCCAAGAAGCCCGCGGCAGCGAAGGCTGCGGAGACGGCCGCGGCCAAGTAACGTCTCTCGTCGAACGCCCCGATCTCTGCGGAGTCGGGGCGTTCGTCGTCTCCGGTGTCGGACGGATCCTCGCACCGGGCTCATAGGAGCGATCGCTAGGCTGGCCGGAGCAAGGGGAGTACTCCCGACTGCGGTGGCGTCGTCACTACGGACACGAGGTCGTGTCCCGGCCCACCGGCCCGCTGAGGGCGGAGGAGACCTGGCGTCCGTATCCGAGGACAGCCGTCGCCCCTGCACCCTCCACCCGGTGCTCCGGTGGCTGTTCACACGCCACACGAAAGAAGCCACGACATGGGAATGCTGGATCGTCTGCTGGGAATGGCCGCGCAGGCCCTCGACCTCGATTCGACGAAGGGCGAAGCGCGTGCGGGGGAGCCGAACCGGTACACCCCGCCCGCATCGGCGGGCACGAGGAACCCCTACAGCCCGCCGCCCGCCGCGAGCCCGCACACTCGGCGCAGCGGCGCCCCGGCCGCCTCGCGGGCAGGGACGGATGCCGATCGCGCGGCGATCGCGCGGTACGACTACCTCCTGCAGACCGCTGACCCGCACCGGGTCGAGGAGATCCACCGCGAGGCCTTCGACAGGCTGACACCGGCCCAGCGCACGCAGGTGCAGGAGCGGATGAACGCCGAGCTGCCGCCGCACGATCGCCCTCGATCGTCGTCGGTGTTCGACCTCGCCCGAGCGGCCGGTCGCACCGAGGCCGCGCGCCCGGGACGCATGCGGGGGCTGCTGTCGCGCACCCGGGGCGTCGGCGCGGCCGGCGTCGTGGGCGGCGCCGCCGTCGGAATGCTCGGTGTGGTCGCGCTGGGCGCCGTGTCGAGCGCCGTCGCCGCACCCTTGCTCGAGCAGGCGGCAGGTCTGGGCGTCGACTTCGATGCACTCGCACAGGGCGTGGACCTCGAGGGGATCGCGAACGGGCTGGGGGCCGACGAGCTGGTGTCGGGCGCCGCCGAGGGAGTGACGGGAGCGGCGGAAGGCGTGATCGGGTCTGCCGGAGAGGCCGTGACGGGCTTCGGGGAGACCGCCGGGGAGTGGGGCCAGAAGCTCGGCGACATCGGACTCCCGGGGCTCGGAGACATCTTCGGCCGCTGAGTCGGCGTCGCTCCGAGTGCCCCCGCTGGGACTCGAACCCAGACTGAAGCGATTTTAAGTCGCCTGCCTCTGCCATTGGGCTACGGGGGCGTGCGGCCGAGCCCTGGCTCAGCGTACACGCAGAGATCTCACCGACGTCGTAGGGTGGGGGAGTGCTCGACCTCACCGCCGATCTGAGCCCTGACCGGGGACCCTCGACCGTCGCTCCGGAGTGGCAGGATCCCTCGCGCTACTGGCCTCGTCTGTCCGCCGCCACCGGCCATCTGCCCGCTCCCGTGGCCGTGATCGATCGTGAGGCTCTCCGGCACAATGCGATGGACCTCCTGGTGCGGGCGGGAGGGCTGCCGATCCGTGTGGCCTCGAAGTCGGTGCGCGTCCGCGCCGTGCTGGACGCGGTCCTCGCGCTGCCCGGGTATCGCGGCATCCTCGCGTTCACCCTCGCAGAGGCGCTGTGGCTCGCCGAGACGCACGACGACATCGTGATCGGGTATCCGACCGTCGATCGCGCCGGATTGGCCCGGCTGTTCGCATCCGACGAGGCCGCACGGCGCATCACGCTGATGGTCGACGACCCGGCGCACCTCGACATCATCGACAGCGTCGCGCCGGCGGGTGCGCGCCCGGAGATCAGGGTCGCGATCGATGCCGACGCCTCCTGGCGCTCTGCAGCGCTCGGACACATCGGGGTCCGGCGATCGGGTCTGTTCACCGCGGGCGAGACCGCGGCGTTCGCCCGCCGCATCGCCCAGCGCCCCGGGTTCAGGCTGGTCGGAGTGCAGATGTACGAGGCGCAGATCGCGGGACAGGGCGACGCCGCCGGTCCCGACGCCCCGCTCATCCGCTTCGTGCAGTCGCGCTCCCGTGCGGAGCTCCGAGATCGGCGTGCGGCGATCGTCTCCGCGCTCGCCGACGTCGCCCCGCTGGAGTTCGTCAACGGCGGGGGGACCGGTTCGCTCGAGTTCACGGCGAGCGACGAATCCCTCACCGAAGCGAGCGCGGGCAGTGGACTGCTCGGAGGACATCTCTTCGACGGGTACCGATCGTTCCGACCGGCTCCGGCCTCCGCCTTCGCCTTCGACGTCGTCAGACGGCCGACCGCCGACATCGCGACGGTGCTGGGCGGCGGATGGATCGCCTCCGGGCCACCCGTAGCCTCCCGGCAGCCGCTGCCCGTGTGGCCGCAGGGTCTGCGGACGCTTCCTCGAGAAGCTGCCGGCGAGGTGCAGACTCCGCTGCAGGGCACGGCGGCGTCGAGCCTCGCCGTCGGCGACCGCGTCTGGTTCCGCCATTCCAAGAGCGGCGAGCCCGCCGAGCGCATCGACCGCTATCACCTCGTCTCCGCCGACGAGGTCATCGATGAGCTGCCGACATATCGCGGCGAGGGAAAGGCGTTCCTGTGACGAGGATCGGAGGCACGTGGCAGAACTGGGCGCGATCCGCACAGGTCAAGCCCCTGCGGGTCGAACGTCCGCGGAGCCCCGAAGGCGTGCAGCGAGCTGTCACGGCGGCTCTCGCCCACGGACTCAGCATCAAGGCGGTCGGGGCGGGCCACAGCTTCACCGGGATCGCGGTGGCCCCCGGCGTGCTCCTCGAGCTCGATGACATGCAGGGACTCGTCTCGGTCGATGCCGAGCGGCGCCGTGTGACCCTGCTCGCGGGCACCCGTCTGCATCGGATCCCCGCGCTCCTCGCCCCCTACGGCCTCGCGATGGAGAACCTCGGCGACATCGACCGGCAGTCGATCGCGGGCGCGATCTCGACCGGGACGCACGGGACCGGATCAGGCTTTGGGGGGCTCGCGGCACAGGTGGTCGGTCTGACGATGGTCACCGCATCCGGCGATTTCCTCCGCATCGACGAGCAGAGCGACTCCGAGCTCCTCCCGGCGGTGGCCCTGGGACTCGGCGCGCTCGGGGTCATCGTCGACGTCACTCTGCAGTGCGTTCCCGCCTTCGTGCTCAGCGCGGTCGACGAGCCGGTGCCGCTCGGCGAGGTGCTGACCGACCTGGACGACCGTGTGTCCGCGTCGGACCACTTCGAGTTCTACTGGTTCCCGCACACCGAGGTCGCCCTGACCAAACGCCAGACCCGCATGCCGGAATCGACCCGCAGACAGCCTCTGCCGGTCGTCGGCAGGTGGATCGACGAGACGCTGCTGTCGAACGGCGTCTATCGCGTGGTCTGCGCAGCCTCGCAGCTCGTGCCCGCGATCACGCCGCCGTTCAACAGGCTGGCGGTGACTCTCACCGGCGACAGACAGTACGTCGACCGGTCGTATCGAGTCCTGACGCAGAGCCGGACCGTGCGATTCCGCGAGATGGAGTATGCGCTTCCGGCCGCGAACGTGGTGCCGGCATTCCGTGAACTCCAGGCGCTCATACAGAAGCGCGGGTGGCGCATCGAGTTCCCCATCGAGGTCCGCTTCGCCGCTGAGGACGATCGCTGGCTGTCGACCGCCCACGGCAGGGCGACGGGCTACATCGCGGTGCACCGGTACTGGCGCGTGGACCCCACGAGCTACTTCGAGGCGGTCGAGCGGATCATGCTCGAGCACGGAGGCCGACCGCACTGGGGCAAGCTGCACACGCTCGACGCCGCGCAGCTGCGCGAGCTGTATCCGCGGTTCGACGACTTCGCCGCGCTGCGCGATCGACTCGATCCCGAACGACGGTTCAGCAACCGGTACCTCGAGCGCGTGCTGGGCGAGTGACACAGCCGCTCCGCAGGTGGCCCGCACCCAGTCGGCGTGCAGACTGCGCGGATAGGATGGGACAAACACGAGGAAGGGTGGGCCTCTGATGGAATGGCTCGTGCCAGTACTGATCGTCGTCGGCGTGATTCTGCTCATCGGAATCTATCTGTGGGCGACGTACAACTCGCTGGTGCAGCTGAATGTCCGCGTCGACGAGGCGTGGAGCGGCATCACCGTGCAGCTCAAGCGCCGAGCGGATCTGATTCCCAACCTGATCGAGACGGTCAAGGGGTACGCGTCGCACGAGAAGGCCGTGTTCGAGAACGTCACGCGCGCTCGGGCCGAGACCCTCTCCGCCGGCGGTCCCGGCGAGGCGGGGATCGCAGAGGGACACCTGCAGCAGGCGCTCCGCAGTCTGTTCGCGGTCGCCGAGGCATACCCGCAGCTGCAGGCGAGCCAGAACTTCCTCCAGCTCCAGCAGTCGATCGTCGACACCGAGGACAAGATCCAGGCGGCGCGTCGGTTCTACAACGGCGGCGTGCGCGAGCTGAACACGAAGATCAAGGTCTTCCCCAACAACCTCTTCGCGAAGGGACTCGGCTTCACCGAGAGAGAGTTCTTCGAGGTCGCCGACAGCGGTGCGATCTCAGAACCGCCCCGCGTGCAGTTCTGACGCGAGAAGGCCCGATGCGATGCCGCGCGCCTGGGGTGCGCCCAG
>NZ_CAUQVQ010000096.1:0-9076 GCF_963521645.1 uncultured Microbacterium sp.
GGCATCGCGCGAGTCGCGGGTGTCGCGGGCCCCGTCACGTCCGCCGGAGTGGCGGTCGTGGAACGACGACTTGTTCGCGCCGTAGCGCGGCTCGAAGTTGGCGGCGGGGCGTCCGCCGCGGGGCTTCTTGTTCTTGGGCATGGGTGTGTCCTTCTGAGTTCTCGCACGAGAACAGCGCCGCGCACACGCGCGTGCACCCTGCGCCCGATCGGATGCGATCGAGCAGGGTTCCGGACTGTCAGCGGCCGGGGCCATTCATGTGATGGTTGATCAAGCGTCGAGCGACGCTCACCATCGGCCCCTGGACTCACACTTCTTACACAAAAACGTCCGCGCAGCGCGCGGGTGTCCGAAGCCGACGCATCAAGTGTAGCGGGCCAGCCTGAGAAACCGCCCGGTCCCCCGACGCGCGCGGCCCGCCATACGATTGCGGGGTGAACTCCGCATCCCCCACCGGCACCCAGGTGCACCTGCAGCTCGGCGACGTCAGCGCTCAGATCGCGCAGGTCGGCGCCTCCCTCCGCTCCCTGCGCATCGGCTCGGTCGACCTGATCCCTCCGTATCCGCTCGACTCTCCGACGCCCTCGTGCTCGGGTGTCGTGCTCGCGCCGTGGCCGAATCGCGTCCGCGACGGGCTCTGGAACGACGAGGGCATCGAACGCCAGCTCGCCATCACGGAGCCGAAGTTCATGAACGCCAGCCACGGGCTCCTCCGCTTCACCGCATACGGAATCGACGAGACCGCGTCGGCGACGACCTTGAGCGCCACGATCGTGCCGCAGACCGGATACCCGTACCTGATCGAGACGAGCGTGACGTACGTGCTGCGGGCCGACGGGATCGACGTCACCCACGCGCTCACCAACCGCTCCTCCGCTGCGGCGCCGGTCGCGCTCGGCACGCACCCGTTCGTGACGATCGGCGACGTCGACCCGCATGACCTCGTGCTGCGCGTGCCTGCGGAGACCACGATCGACACCGACGAGCGGATGCTGCCCACGGGCACCCGTCCGACGGATCCCGCACTGCGACAGGGAGTGCGGATCGGCGACGTGAGCCTCGACACCGGGTTCACCGACCTCGCGCGCGACCCCGACGGACTCGTGCGCCACTCGTTGACGGCTCCGGACGGACGCCGACTGACGCTCTGGCAGGGCGCGGGCTTCGACTTCGTGCAGGTCTTCACGACCGACAAGTACCCGGGTCAGTCGCTCGCGGTGGCGATCGAGCCCATGACCGCGCCGGCGGATGCCCTGAACAGCGGCACCGGCATCCGTCGCCTCGCTCCCGGCGAGACCTGGACGCTCGAGTGGGGCATCACGCTCGAGTGACTCCGGGCCACCGCGCGCACGGCCCGCACGCATGCGCGACGCCCACCCGGGAACCGGTCCCGGGCGGGCGTCGAGCGTCGCGATGCGGTGTGCTGAACCGCGAGACGTCTACTCGCCGCGCTCGCGCAGCTCGCGTCGGGTCAGCTGGTTCGCGTGCGGCAGTGCAGCACCCGTCGATCCGTCGGCTGTCGCCCCCGTCAGCGCGAGGTCGCCTGCGGGCGCGGGTCCGTCCACGGGATCGGAGCCCTCGACCGGCGCGGGACCCTCACCGCCGGATCCCGCCTTGCGAGCGCGACGCCGCTCCTTCGCACCCTCGACGAGGTTGTAGAGCGTCGGCAGCACGATCAGCGTCAGCACGGTCGACGAGATGAGCCCGCCGATCACGACGATCGCCAGGGGCTGCGAGATGAATCCGCCGTGCCCGGTGATGCCGAGCGCCATCGGCGTCAGCGCGAAGATCGTCGCGAGCGCGGTCATGAGGATCGGGCGCAGTCGCTTCTCGCCACCTGCCTTCACGGCGTCGACCGTCGACAGTCCCTTCTCGCGGTACTGATTGACGAGGTCGATCAGCACGATCGCGTTGGTCACGACGATTCCGATGAGCATCAGGACGCCGATCAGCGAGGCGACGCCGAGCGGCACCCCGGTGACGATCTGCAGCAGGATCGCACCGGTCGCCGCGAACGGCACCGACACGAGCAGCAGCAGCGGCTGACGCAGCGACTTGAAGGTCGCGACCATAACGACGTAGACGATCAGGATCGCCGCGAGCATCGCGAGGCCCAGCTGCGAGAACGAGTCCGCCTGCTGCGTCGCGACGCCGCCGACCTCGGCCGAGGCACCGTCGGGCAGGTCGACCGCGTCGAGCGCCGCGGTCACCGACTGCGTGGCCACGGCCAGGTTGTCGGACGCCGGAGGCACGGTGATCGTGGCAGTGCGGCGCCCCTGCTCGGTCGTGATCGAGGTGGGGCCGTTGCGCTCCTCGACGGTGGCGATCTGCTGCAGCTGCACCACGCCGAGCGGTGTCGGAATTGTCAGCTCGCGCAGCGCCTGAGCGGTGGTCGGCGGTTCGGCGGAGGCGAGGTAGATCGTCAGCGCGGTGTCGTCGATCTCCACCGTGCCCACCTGCTGCGGGCGCATGGTGTTCGACACGATCGATCCGACGGCGACTTCCGAGAGCCCCCGCTGCGCGGCGGCGTCCCGGTCCACGACGACGGCCAGATACGGCAGCGCCGCGGCGAGGTTGTCGGTGACCTGTCCGATGCCGTCGCGGCCGTCGAGCTCGTCGGCGACGGCGGTGGTCGCGGTCTGGAGATCGTCGGCATTCGAAGCGGAGACCGAGATCTCGATGTCGCTCGAGCCGAAGCCCGCGCTCGACGCGACCGACACCTCTCCGACGTCCGTGAGGTCTGCCACGGCATCCTGCACCGCAGCCCTCAGGTCTTCCTGATCGGCGTCGGCGTCGGTGAGCACCGAGTAGGTGATGCCGGCCCCGCCCGAGAACGCGTCGCGCAGTGCGGAACCGCTCGACCCGATCGACGCCTGCACGGTGGTCACGCCGTCGATCTGCATGAGCGCGTCCTCGACGGCGACGGCCGCCTCCGACTTGGTCTCGAGGCTCGCCGTCGGGCCGAGGTCCTGAGTGACGGTCATGGTGTTCTGCCCCGAGTCGCTGAGGAAGTTCACCTTCATCAGCGGCGCCGCGGCGAGAGTCGCACCGAGCACGACCACCGCGAGGATCACCGTGACCCCCGAGTGCTTCAGCGTCCATCCCAGGATCGGCCGGTAGGCGCGCTGCAGCGGGGTCGGGGGCGCAGCCGGGTCCTCCGGATCGATCTGCACGCCGTTCTCGTCGAGCAGCGGCTTGCCGGGACGCAGGAACCAGTAGGCGAGCACCGGCACGATGGTCAGCGACACGAGCAGCGAGGCCACCATCGCGATCGAGACGGTCATGGCGAACGGCCGGAACAGCTCGCCGACCATGTCGCCGACGAACACGATCGGCAGGAAGACGGCGACCGTCGTGATGGTCGACGAGGTCACCGCCATCGCGACCTCACGCACGGCCAGGCGGATCGCATCGCCCTTGTCGGCGTCGCCCACGTAGTGGCGTTTGATGTTCTCGATCACGACGATCGAGTCGTCGACCACGCGGCCGATCGCGATCGTGAGCGCACCCAGGGTGAGGATGTTGAGCGAGTAGCCGAACGCCTGCAGACCGATGAACGTGATCAGCACGCTGGTGGGGATCGAGATCGCCGTCACGAGCGTCGAGCGGATCGACAGCAGGAACACGAGGATGATGATCACGGCGAACACGAGGCCGAGCATCCCCTCGGTCGCCAGGGTCTCGATCGACTGCTGGATGAACGGCGCCTGGTCGAAGATGATCGTGAAGGTGGCGTCGGGGAACGCCTCGCCGATCGTGTCGAGCGCGGCGATCACGCCCTGCGACACCTCGACCGTGTTGGCGGCGGGCAGCTTGGTGATCGAGATCGAGAGGGCGTCCTGCCCGTCGACGCGCGAGATCGAGGAGACCGGATCGGTCTCCTGCACCACCGTGGCCACATCTCCGACGGTCGCGTCGGTGCCGACGAGGGGCAGCGCGGCGATCTCCTCGACGGACGTGATCTTCGCTCCGGTCTGCACCGTGAGGGTCTGACCGTTCTCGGTGATCTCCCCGCCGGGGAACAGCGTGCCGTTCTGCTGCAGTGCCGTGCTGATGGCCTGCGAGCTCTGCCCCCGCGCAGCGAGGGCCGCGACATCCGGCGTGATGGTGATGCGCTGACCGACGCCCCCGATCAGCTGCGCGGCGTTGACGCCGTCGACGTCTTCCAGCTCGGGGATCGCGATGCTCGTCAGCTCGGCCTGTGCGTTCTCGGCGTCGTCGAAGCCCGTCACCGCGACCTGGATCACGGGGAAGTCGTCGATCGACACCGCGAGCACCTGCGGGCTCAGGTCTTCGGGCAGCTGACCCGAGATGCGGTTGATGGCCTGCTGGATCTTCTGCTCGGCGGTCGCGAGGTTCGTGCCGTAGGCGAAGGTCGCCTGCACGATCGAGGCGTTCGTCGTGCTCGTGGCGGTGGTGCCCTCGAGACCCGGAACGCCCTGGATCGCCGACTCGATCGGCGTCGACACGTCGTTCTCGACGACCTCGGGCGAAGCGCCCGGGTACGTCGTCATGACCATCAGGTTGGGCAGCTCGAGCGAGGGGATGAGCTCCTGCTTGAGGTTCGTCAGAGCGAGTCCGCCGAAGACGGCGGCGACGATCGTGATCAGGGCGATCAGCGCGCGGTTCTTGAGACTCAGGACGGCGAGGTTCGACAAGGGCGGATTCTCTCTCGGTCGGATCAGGCGGATGCTGCGGCGGGGGAAGCTGTGGAGGACGCCTGCCGAGGGGTGAGGATCCCGGCGAGGGCGTCGCGGATGAGCTCTTCGTCGAGCGGCTCGTCGTGGATCTGTGCATGCCAGAGTACGCCGTCGATGAAGACGGCGGCGGCCCTGGCGCGGTCCACTCCGTGAACAGGGGCGATGAACCCGACGATCTCGTCGGACCACAGTCGGGCGAACTGTCGCACGCGCGGATCGTGCACGGCGGCGGTGACGACGGCGCGGTCGGCCCGGATCGCGCGGGCATCCGTGAGCGCCTTGTGCACGAGCCGTGCGAGCCCCTCGGGGGTCACTCCCTCGACCACCACCGCTCGCCTGGTCTCATCGATGCGTGCCCCGATCTCCGCCGCCAGGGCATCGATCGCGGCCTCGCGCAGATCGTCGAGCGTGGCGAAGTACTGGGTGGTGGCGCCGAGCGGCACCTCGGCCCGCGCGGCCACCTTGCGGTGGGTGAGCGCGTCGACGCCGATCTCGATGATCAGCTCGGCGGCGGCGGTGACGATCTCGAGACGGCGCGCTTCCGGATCCCGGCGTCTGCGCGTGCCCTCGCCCATCGGTTCCCCTCGCCGTGCGTCTGTACGGGTGTACATGTACGTTTGTACATTCTGCGGGGAGATGCTGGGGATTCGCCGGGTGCGGCGGGGCGCGGCGCGGGCCGCGCGGACGCGTCAGACGACAGAGCCCGAGGCGAGGCCGAGGCCGGCGGCGATCAGTCCCAGCACCAGCATGCCGACGGCGTTGAACGCGGATGCCCGGCGCGCACCGTCGCGCCACAGAGCCACCGCATCGAGCATCGCCGTGCTGAAGGTGGTGTATCCGCCGAGCAGTCCGGCCCCCAGGAGGAACGCCTGTGCGGGAAGCATCGCCGTCACCAGCCCCAGAGCGAACGATCCGCTGAGGTTCACGAGCAGGATGCCCCAGGGGAAGCGCCGTCCCGCGATTCTCGCGACGCCGATGTCGATCAGGTAGCGCAGCACGGCCCCCACACCTCCGGCGAGCGCTGCGCCGACGAACAGCAACGGACTCACGAGTCACCCCCCGAGCGGGGTGCGGCCGCACGCGGACGACCCATTCTCATCCCGAGCGCCGCCGCGGCGAGGCCGAGCACGAGGCTGCCCGCGGCATACGCGAACGCCAGCAGCGGAGCATCCGCCCACAGCGAGACCGCGCCGGTCGTGAACGCGCTGTAAGTCGTGAAACCCCCGAGCACGCCGGTGCCGAGGAACACACGCAGCGCCGCGGTCGCCGCGAATCGCGCCGCGACCACGCCGATCAGCAGAGCGCCGAGGACATTGACGACGAGGGTCGCCGTGGGCAGGCCGCCGGCATCCGGGATCCAGAACCCGATGGCCAGCCGAGCCGCCGTGCCGATGCTGCCGCCGATGAAGACGAGGAGCAGGCGTCGAGGGGTCACGCGGCAACTCTAGTCGCGCGCTTCGCCGCCGCCCGCCCGCTTGTCAACCGGGTGCGTCGAGAGCGGTCTCGGGTCGAGACTGTCACCATGAAGCCACTGTGGAAGCTCGATCGGACCCCACCCACCGGCGCACCGTTCGACCCCGGTGCACGACACGACGTGATCGTCGTCGGGGCCGGGCTCACGGGGCTCACCACAGCCGTCATGCTCACGCGCGCGGGCCTCGACGTCGCGGTGATCGAGGCGGGCGCCGTGGGCGAGCTCGCCTCGGGCGGCAACACCGGCAAGCTGACGCTGCTGCAGGGACAGCGCCTCGCCGAGATCCGCCGACACCATCCTGCGGCCCTCGTGCAGGCGTACGTCGAGGGCAACCGCGAGGGAATGGACTGGCTCACCGGCTTCGCCGACCACGCCGGAGTCCCCTACCAGCGGCGCACCGATCACTCGTACGCCCAGGATCGCAGCGGACTCGAGACCGTCTCGGAGATCCATTCGGCAGCCCGCGAAGCGGGCCTCCCGGCCCGGATGGTCGCGACGCACGAGCTGTCGTCCGCGGCGTTCCCGGCCGCCGGCGCCGTGGCTCTCGACGACCAGGTGACGATCGACCCGATGCTGGTCGTTCAGGCTCTGGCCGACGAACTGATCGCCGCAGGAGGCACGCTGCACACCGGCGTCCGCGTCACCGCGACGCATGTGCTCCCCGAACCCCGCGTCGAGACCCCGGTGGGGCCGATGTTCGCCGAGCACATCGTGATCGCGACCGGCTACCCGATCCTCGACCGCGGCCTCTACTTCGCGAAGATGCGCGCCTTCCGCTCATACTGCGTCTCGTTCCGCACGTCGGCCGAGATCCCCGACAGCACGTTCATGTCGGTCGACAGCCCCTCACGGTCGATCCGTCCCGTGTCCACCGCCGACGGCCCCGGCGACACCGCCCAGCTCATCGTCGGCGGCAACGGTCATCCCGTCGGTCGCTCCGACGGGGAGGCGGCCACGGTCGAGGATCTGATCGAGTGGACGAGGACGCACTTCCCCGATGCCGAGGAGACGCACCGCTGGTCGGCGCAGGACTACGAGTCGCACAATCAGATCCCGTTCGTCGGTGCGATGCCGCGCGGCCTCGGCAGCATCCGCTTCGCCACGGGCTATGCGAAGTGGGGACTGTCGAACGCCCCCGCCGCGGCGCTGCGCCTCACCACGGAGATCCTCGGCGCGAACTGGCACGATCGCCCGGGCTGGATGGTCAAGATCGGCACGCGACTGACCGTGCCCGCCGACCTGGCCCGCGGCGCGGTCGAGGGGGCGAAGGTCGCCGCTGCGGCCACGACCGGGTGGATCGATGCCGAGCGGCGGCCCGTGCCCGTTCCGAAGCCCGCCGAGGGCGAAGGCGTGGTCGCGAACCGCGGCGGACGACCCGTCGGCATCTCGACGGTCGACGGCGTCACCCGTGCGGTCTCGGCGGTGTGCCCGCACCTCGGCGGAGTGCTCGACTGGAACGACGCGGAGTGCACGTGGGACTGCCCGCTCCACGCCTCGCGCTTCGCGGCGGACGGCACGAGGATCGAGGGTCCCGCGCTGCAGGACCTCACGCCCCTCCCCCGCACGACCGGCGAGTGAGAGTCAGCTCGCCGGGGGTGCCCCGGCGCCCGGCGGCGGGGCGTCCCACCCCTGCTGCGGTGTCTCGCAGCTCTCGCGGAACACGTACTGCGACGCGAGCTTGCGCTGGTGGCTCGACCAGTCGATGGCCGGGCGGCGCTGCTCGGGCGGCAGATAGCCGAGGCGATAGACGGCCATGAGCTCGAGGTCGTCGGGCACGCGGAGCAGGTCGATGATCTCCTCCCAGCGGCCGGGCACCTCCATCGGGAACGAGATGAACTGGATGCCCATGCCGAGCTCGACGGTGGTGAGCCAGACGTTCTCCATCGCCGCCCCCATGCTGAAGACGGAGTAGAACGACGACAGCTGCCCGGGGCGGTACTCGCTGCGGTCGAGCATCACACCGAGCAGCAGCCGAGAGCCCGCGACGAGCTTGTGGTTCTCCTCGCCGAGGGTCTTGGGCACCCCGAACGTGTTCATCAGCTTCTGACCGCGCTTCGTGAACACCTGGCTCGTGAACGGTCGGAGGGCCGCGGGGAGCTTGTCGAACAGCATCCCGCTGCGCTTCTCCTCCATCTCGGCCTGGCTGAAGCGGAAGTACGGCTTGTACCGCTCGAAGAACGTGCCGTTCGACATCGCCTCGGTCATGCTCTCGCCCGAGATGCGCGCGATCCTGTCGATCGTCTCGCGGTTCTCGATGACCACGAAGCGCCACGGCTGGCTGTTCAGCTGCGAGGGGGCCCGCCCAGCGGCCTCGAGCAGGATGCGCTGGTGCTCCTCCGACACCGGGTCGGGCAGGAACGACCCGTTGGTCGTCTTGCGGCGGCGGATGGCGTCGAGCAGTTCCATGCGGTCACTTCCGGTCGGTGGCGAGGCGCGAGCACACGAGGCCCGCGACGATGAAGGGTGCGGCGGCGAGCGCGACGAGCGGATGCCGACGGCTGTGGGTTCCGAGGTACGGGATGGCGGCGAGCGGGGCGGCCGCGGGCGCGAGGGCCAGGGCCGCACGGCGGCTGGCGTGGACGGGTCGGCCCCAGAGCACCGCCGAGAAGGCGGCGGCCGAGGTGACGCACGTGGCGATGTAGATCGCGTGGTGCAGCCAGCGGAAGCCGCTCGTGTCGATGATCCTCGCCGCGACGGCACTGCCGAGGGCGACGTTGGCGGAGTAGGCCACGGCCGCGGCGGCGAACAGCGGCGCGGCATCGGTGCGTCTGCGGCGGGGGGCCATGTCCCGACCCTACGCCCACCTGCGGCATCCGATCTCGGCCTTGCCCCGGTGTCTGTTCTCAGGTACTGCCACGTTTCGTCTCGGTGCTTCGCTCCTCGCTCAACGACCGGGAAACGC
>NZ_CAUQVQ010000097.1:0-9062 GCF_963521645.1 uncultured Microbacterium sp.
ACGGATGCCGCGCGCAGTGGCTCACCGGCTTCGCGTGCGGCCTTGGCGAAGCCCTGGGCGACCGCTCGTGCCCACGCCTCGCTCGCAGCCTTGACCGCGGCGTAGTTCGCGCCTCCCGCGAGAGGTCGCCCGACGGCCGTCGACGAGATGATCGCGAAACGGCCGGCGGGCGCGGCGCGCAGTGCCTCGTCGAACGCCCTGCTGGTCGCGCGCACGGCATCGAGCGCGGGAAGGAGAGCGGCGAAGTCGGCGTCCGATTGACCCGCGAGTCCGCCGCCGCCGCGCCACCCGCCGACCAGCGGCAGCACGGCATCCACGCGCTCGAGCCGCGCCGCCAACTCGGTCATCTCGTCGAGCGATGTCGCATCGGCGACCTCGACCTCGACTCCGATCACGCGCAAGGGCTCCAGTCGTTCGGCCGAGCGTCCGGTCGCGATGACTCGGGCGCCGGAGGCGACCAGCGACCGGGCCACGGCGAGACCCGAGGCGCTGGTGGCTCCGGCGAGGACGATCGTGCGGTCGGTGACGCTCATGTGCTCAACTCTCGCGGAAAGACAGCGCTGCGGCCACCCCGGGCAGGAGTGGCCGCAGACGCCCCGTCCGATCGCCCCCGCGATCGGACCCCAGAAATGCGCGAGTCAGTCGTCGGTGCCCCGGATGCCGACGGTCGACTCGATGACCGGCTTCATCTTCTTGTCGAGGGCTTCGAAGAACATCGACAGCGGAAACTCGTCGTCCAGCACGGCGTCGGTGTACCCCTTCGGAGCGCCGGCGAGGATCTCGTCCGGCAGCCCGCGCGCCCACTTCGAGGCGGGGTTCGGGGTGAGCACCGAGCGCACCAGGTCGTAGGCGGCCAGCCAGTGAGCCGTCTTCGGCCGGTCGATCGAGCGCCAGTACAGCTCGTCGATCGCATCGCCGAGCGCGACCACTGCGTCGGGCACGCCGTCCCAGTCGAACGCGAGCGCGGTGTCGGTCCAGTGCAGCACGCCGCGCTGGTGCAGCCACGCGAACAGCAGCTGTCCGCCGAGGCCGTCGTAGTTGCGCACCCGGGAGCCGGTGATCGCGAAGCGGAAGATGCGGTCGAAGATCACGGCGTACTGCACGAGGCCCGCGTGCTCGAGCATCTCGCCCTCGGAGACCGTGAGCTCCTCGCCGGCCGAGACGCGAGCACCGAGCGCACGCTCGATCTTCACGGATTCGCGGAACGCGGTCAGATCGCAGCGCAGCTCCTCGAGCGAGTACAGGAAGAACGGCATCCGCTGCTTGATCATGAAGGGATCGAACGGCAGGTCGCCGCGCATGTGCGTGCGGTCGTGGATGATGTCCCACATCACGAACGCGCGCTCGGTCAGCGCCTGGTCATCGAGCATCGCCGCGGCCCGCTCCGGAAGCTCGAGCTTGGTGATCTCGGCGGCCGCGCGAGTGACCCGGCGGTAGCGAGCCGCTTCACGGTCCTGGAAGATCGCGCCCCACGTGAACGAGGGGATCTCGCGCATCGCGACGGTCTCGGGGAACAGCACGGCCGAGTTCGTGTCGTAGCCCGGGGTGAAGTCGATCAGACGCAGTGAGACGAACAGCTTGTTGCCGTAGTCGCCGGCTTCGAGCGCGGCGATGAACTCCGGCCAGATCGTCTCGACGATGAGCGCCTCGACCAGGCGGTCGCTCGAGCCGTTCTGCGTGTACATCGGGAAGACCACCAGGTGGCGGATGCCGTCGACGCGGTGCTGCTGCGGCTGGAAGGCCACGAGCGAATCGAGGAAGTCGGGGACGCCGAAGCCGCCCTCGACCCAGCGGTCGAAGTCGGCCACCGAGGCGGCGAGGTAGTCCGCATCGTGCGGGAAGGCGGGCGCGAGGGCGCGGATGCCGGAGGTGATCGCAGCGACGAGGTCGCGGGCAGCCGCGTGATGCGCGGCGTCGGGGATCGACCCGTCCTTGATCTGCAGGTCGCGCAGGGCGATCGCAGCGTCCTTGAGCTGAGCCCAGGCGGCGGAGGATTCCGCCACGGATGCATCCTCGACGACCTCGGGTTCGCCGACGATGGCCTGAGTGTTCAGGATGGGAGTGGACATGGAACCTCCGATCGGGGATCGCGACGTAAAAATTCCGGTCTATACGGAATACTGACGATAATATTACATCCATGGATGATTCTGTCGACCTCGCGATCCTGGCCGAGATCTCCCGCGATGGCCGTGCGACGCTGTCTCAGCTGTCGGATGCCGTGGGCCTGTCGGTGTCGGCCGTGCAGTCGCGCCTTCGTCGGCTCGAGACCCGCGGAGTCATCTCGGGCTACCGAGCGATCCTCGACCCGGAGCTGGTCGGCACCCCGCTGTCGGCCTTCATCGAGATCACGCCTCTCGACCCCGCGCAGCCGGACAACGCTCCCGAGCTCCTTGAGCATCTGACCGCGATCGAGGCCTGCCACTCGATCGCCGGTGACGCGAGCTACATGCTCTTCGTGCGCGTGCCCTCGCCGCGCGCGCTGGAAGAGCTCGTGCGCGACATCCGCACCGCCGCGAACGTCAGCACGCGCACGACCGTCGTGCTGCAGACGTACTACGAGCACCGGCCCATCATCCCGGTCGCCGACGGGGCCTGAGCGCACCCGCGGATCAGAGGACCGCGCCCACCATCGCCTCACCCAGCGGCGTGCGGACATGCAGCATCCGGGTGCCGTCGCGTGCGCTGGTCACGAGCCCTGCCTGTCGCAGCACGGTGAGGTGGTGCGATGCGGTTGAGGCGCCGATGCCGGCATCGGCGGCGACCTGTGTGGTCGTGCGAGCCGCTCCCGCCGAGAGCAGGATTCCCGCACGCGCCGCGCCGAGCAGAGCCCCGAGTGCGTCCTCGATGTCCTTCGCGCTGCGCGCCCACCCGGCTGTCACGCCACGGGCCGGATAGAACAGCGTCGGCTGCGCCGGGGGTTCGGTCAGCACCATGCATCCCCACGACGACATCACCGAGGGCACGAGCACGAGACCGCTGCCGTGGCAGTCGACGATCTCGCTGTGCCGGCGCAGGGCGACGCGCACGGCGCCGTCGCCCCAGCTCACCGAAGGATGCAGTCCGCCCGCCATGCCCGCGATGCCGGATGCGGCGATGACCCGGGCGCGCACGGCGATGTCGGCGCGCAGCAGGCGTTCGAGCTGCGGCCATACCGGCGCGAGCGTGGCCGACCAGACCTCCCACCACGCCTCAGCGATCATGGCGCGTGCGCGGGCCGGCGCCTCTCGCATCTCGCCCAACGCCTGCCGACGCGCACCCGAGGAGCGGAGCACCATCTTGCCGAAGTCGACGCGCATGGCCTCGAGCGGTGTGCGACGAAGCGCCTCGAGTTCGCCCTCGGGAGTCATGTCCCACCGCGGCGTCGCGGTGAGGAAATCCGGGAGGTATCCGTCATCGCCGATGACCGCGGCCAGCAGCCGGAAGCTCTCCACCGGCAGCCGGTCGCGCACGATCCGCAACCACCCCCACTGCAACGGATTCTGCTCGGGGCGCAGCAGCACGCGCACAGCGTGGGCGAGCTCGTGCCCGGGCGATACGCCGAACCGCACGGCCTCGACATCGCCGGGGCTCAGCGAGAACTCGACGCGATGGGCGGGGTGCTCGACACCCTCGACCGGCATCCGCTCGGCAATGTTTCGATCCACATCGAAACTCTAGGAGTGGCCGCACACGGTGTCGAGACTGGGAGAGAGGCATCAGCCAGACCTCTTTCATCGAAGACAGACTCAGCAGACCGCACCGCACACCCAGGAGCATCCATGTCATTCCAGGCATACCTCGACAAGGTCGAGACCCAGACCGGCCTCACGCCCCGCCAGTTCATCGAACTCGCGAGGGACCAGGGTTTCGACGAGACGACGAAGTCGACCGTCGTGCTCAACTGGCTCAAAGACGAGTACAGCCTCGGCCACGGTCACGCACAGGCGATGGTGCATGTGATCCTCAAGGGGCCGAAGATCAGCGACAAGCACGTCGGCAAGGGCGGAGCGCACGGCGACGCCTCCGACACCCTGTGGCTCGACGGCAAAGACACCAACCCGAACGCCTGACCCGCGTCCGCACGATGAGAGGAGCCACCATGGCAGTCCGCGTCGATCTCAACATCTCCCTCGACGGATTCGCGACCACGACCGACCAGACACCCGAGAATCCCTTCGGCGACGACTGGCCGCGACTCGTGGCGGCGTACACGGCCACCCGCACATTCCGCACGCGCGTGCTCGGCGACGACTCGGGCGTCGGCACGACGGGGATCGACGAGAAGTACGCGCACGCCTACTTCGAGGGCATCGGCGCCGAGATCATGGGCGCGGGGATGTTCGGCCTTCATCAGCATCCGGACGACCCGCAGTGGCGCGGGTGGTGGGGCGACGAGCCTCCCTTCCACGTGCCGGTGTTCGTGCTCACGCACACGGTTCGCGACTCGATCGAGTTCGCGAACGGCACCGTCTTCCACTTCATCGACGCGGAACCCGAAGAGATCCTGCCGCGCGCGATCGACGCGGCAGGCGGCGGCGACGTGCGCATCGGCGGGGGTGTCGACGTGGTGCGGCAGTTCCTGCGCGCGGGCCTGGTCGACCGGATCCACTTCGCGGTCGCACCGCTCGTGCTCGGCAGCGGGGAGCGCGTCTGGGACGGCCTGCGCGGCCTCGAGAACGGCTACGACGTCCGCTCCGAGGTCGCCGAGAGCGGCGTCACGCATCTGACGTTCGAGCGGCGCTGACGCTCCGCGGCCCGCTGTCGGCGGCCGGCAGTCGAGGGTCGACATCGACGCGGCCAGTAGGATTCCCTGCGTGGCAGCATCCTCCAAGCGCAAGAAGAACCAGCCCCGTGTGAGCGGCAATCCCGCGAAGCGGGCCAGCGGCAACCCGGCGAGCCAGGCCGTCATCGATGCCGGGCCCGTGACGCTCGGCGACTGGGTCGGGGCGGCCCGCCTGCGCACGCTGCCCCTCGCCGTCGCGCCGGTCGTGATCGGCACGGGCGCCGCCCGCAGCACGGGACCGGAGTTCCACTGGGTGATCGCGCTCGCCTGCCTCGCGGTCGCGGTGCTGCTGCAGATCGGCGTGAACTTCACGAACGACTACAGCGACGGCATCCGCGGCACCGACGCGGTCAGAGTCGGACCGGCGCGCCTCACCGCCTCCGGTCGGGTGAAGCCGCGCACGGTGCTGATCATCGGTCTCGTATTCTTCGCGCTCGCCGCTCTTGTCGGCCTCGCGATCGTGATCCGCACCGAGCAATGGTGGATGCTGGCCGTGGGCGCGGTCTGCATCGTGGCCGCCTGGTTCTACACCGGCGGCAAGCGACCCTACGGCTACTACGGGCTCGGCGAGGTCTTCGTCTTCGTGTTCTTCGGGTTGGTCGCGACGCTGGGCACGACGTGGGTGCAGGCGTTCGAGCTGCCGCAGCAGGCGTGGCTCGGGGCCGTCGCCGCGGGCCTGTTCGCCTGCGCGGTGCTGCTCGCGAACAACCTGCGCGACATCGATCAGGACCGCCAGGTCGGCAAGCGCACTCTGACGGTGCTCATCGGCAAGCGCGCCACGCAGGTGCTGTTCACCCTCTTCGTGCTGGTGCCGTTCGGCATCCTGGCCTTCCTCGCCCTGCTCTACCCGATCGCCTGGATCGGCCTGCTGGCGCTGCTGGCCGGACTCCCGGCGATCCTGATCGTCTGGACCTACCGTCAGGCGAAGGAGCTGGTGATCGCACTGGCACTGACCTCGCTCACGGCACTGCTCTACGCCGGCGCGCTGTTCTGGGCGTTCATCGGCTGAGAGCGGATCTTCATGCCGAAGCGACAGCAGAGGATCGACGGCTTCGTCGTGCGGGCGCGGCGCCGAGAGCAGTCGGAGCCTCCCGCGCAGGCCCCGACGTGGGCGGTGGTCGCGCTCGGCGTCATACTGCTGGTCGCACGTCGATCATCACCGTCATCGAGGAGATGCTCGTGGCGCCCGCCGGTCGGTGACCGGGCGCGACGGCGACGAGTGAGCTGAGCGTCTCGCCTTCAGACCCGCGGCGTCGACCCGGTGCTGCCCGAGTCGGGGCGCTCGGTGCCGGTGCCGTCGATCGCGTGATCCTCGGCATCCGCGTCGGCCTGAGCGGCCTCGCTGCGCCCGCCTCGACGCTCGACGAGACGCGCCGATGCGTCGGCGAGCGGGGCCCGCAGGAACAGCATCGAGATGCTCACGCCGATGAGCGCGGCGAAGATCGCGGCGAGCCACCAGAACTCGCGGAAGATCGGGAAGAAGAACCACATCACGGCCAGCGGAACGAGGAATGCCAGCAGCCGCAGCACGGTGTAGACGAGGAAAGGAGCACGGTTCTTCACCCGCACAGTCTACGTTCGGGCTCTGAGGCGGCGGCTGGGAGCGCGGACGGCTAGGAGTCGATCCCGAGGGTGCGGAACGGGATGCCGCGGACCACTCTCTTCCACGGATGCTCGCCGAGAGACCACAGCAGCTTCGCGTCGAGGTCGAGGGCGAGGTCTTCGCATCCGATCGGGAGCGGCACCCGGTCGCGCTCGAGCGCATCCCGTCGCCCGGTCCACAGGGTGCCGGGATGCATCCGGTCGGACTGCGACACGAAGTGGCGCTCGCCCCAGCGCACGGCTCCCTGCATGCGGGGGATCCCGGGCGAGAAGCGCTCCTGCTCCTCGAAGCGCTCGTCCTCGGTCTCGGGAACGGTGAACTCCGCGATCCGGCCGGAGTCCGCCGTCACGTACTCGCCGATCAGGACGCGCCGCAGCGGAGTGCCGTCGGCGTCGAAGACGCGGCCGAGATACGAGCAGCGCAGATCGATCGGATGCACGCGCGTGCGCACCGCGACCAGGGCGGATGCCCGCACACCGCGTCCCGAGAGTCCGGCGATCCGGCGGGCGTCGGCACCCCGCACCCGCCGGATGCCGGACAGGTCGAACTCCCAGATGCCGCGGCCCGTGGCGGCGACGAACAGGCGGTCGCCGAACCAGGCGAGACCGCCGGCGTGGATCGGCGCGGGCTGCAGCTCTCCGCCCTCGTCGACGGCGAGCAGCACGTCGAGATGCCGGGAGCGCTCGAGGTCGACGAACGCGACGCGGGACGCCAGATGGTGACCGTCGAGCCGCTGACGGAACCAGCTCACGGCCAGCGTGCGGCGCCCGTGCCACTCGCCGAGGTCGATGCCCTGCGGATACCAGCGACGCGTCCAGCTGCGGGCGCTGAGCCAGCGCAGGTCGACGGTGTCACGGCGCTTCTGGCGCACCGGGCGCCACGTCGTCCCGAACGGCCACAGCATGTCTCCCATCGTCGCCGATCCGCGCGACCGATGCGAACAGGGCGCGCGAGCCGGTCGTGCCGACACCGCACGTTCACCTCGCCGTCTCCGATCGGCAAGGAGCGCCTGGCACGATTCCGAGACCGTCCACCCCGGGAGTTCCGTGCGCACACCGCTCGTCACCGTCATCCTTCCTGCCAAGGACGCCGTCTCGTACATCGGCACGACGCTCGAGACGCTGACCCGCCAGTTCGACGACTCGGCCTCGCTGAAGCTCGTGGCGATCGACGACGGCTCGCGCGACGGCACCGGCGCCCTGATGCGGCGGTACGCGGAGCGGTTCCCCCACGCCGAGGTCATCCGCAATGCGGCCCCGCGCGGGCTCGCGACGGCGCGCAACCAGGGACTCGCGCACGTCGAAGGCGACGCGTTCTGCTTCCTCGACGGCGACGACTGGATGCAGCCGCGGCGCCTCGAGGTGCTCGCGCGGCGACTGCACGGGCTGGGGTGCGACTTCGTGCGCACCGACCACGTGACCGTGACCGACGGCGCGCGGGTGCTGAAGCCCGCACCGCACCCGTGGCGCGACGTCGTCGGCTCGCCCCGAGAGGCGATCCTGCCCGCAGACGAACCGACGATGGTCGACTACCCGTTCGCGTGGGCCGGCATGCTGCACCGTCGCGTGCTCGACGACGGTCTCGCCGAGTTCACTCCGGGGCTCTTCACGGCCGAGGACCGCCCGTGGATCTGGCGTCTGCATCTGCAGGCGCGCTCGTTCGCGGTGGTCGACGCACCCGCGCTGCTCTACCGGCGAGGGGTCGCGACGTCGCTGACCCAGGTGCGCGATCGGCGACAGCTCGACTTCGCCCGCGCGATGCACGAGGTGCTCGACATCGTCGAGGCGGATGCCGAGGCGGAGCGCTTCCTGCCCAAGGCGGTGTGGACCGTGCTCGCACTGAGCTCGCGTCACCTGGTGCGCGCACGGCGGATGACCCCCGCTCTGCGCGGCGAGATGCGCGCCGGCATCCGTGGTCTCCTCGGGCGCCTGCCCGCCGAGGAGACCGGCGCTGTGCTCGCTCGACTCGACGGGCCACGTCGCAGGGTGCTGGCGTCGATGCTCCGCGAGGTCGGCGCACGCACGGCGAACACCGGCGCACGCGCGGCGAACATCGGCGTGCAGGGGGCTCCCGCATGACCCGGCTCTTCGCGCTGCACAGCGCCTACGGACTCGCGACCGCGGCCGCAGCCCTCGACGCGGGACTTCTGGGGGAGCGCGGCGAGCGGCTGCTCGTGCCGTTCCACTCGTCCCGTGTGCCCGAGACTTCGGTCGGCATCGTCGCGGACCCCGCGCTCGCGGGTCTGCGTGCGCGGTTCGACCGGGTCGAAGACCTCGATCAGCTGCTCGGGCCGCTGCATCCGAGCTCCTGGCAGCCGGCCCCCGCAGACCTTCCGCTGCTGCGGCGTCTGCTCACTCGGGCGTGGGGCCTCGACGACGACCTGGAGATCCTGCTGCAGAGCCCGCAGGTCGCGCCCGCGCTCACCCTGATGCAGGTCTTCCCGCATGCGCGCATCACGATCATCGGCGACGGTCTGATGACCTACTCGCCGATGCGCATCGCGCTGCCGCACACGGTGACCGCGCGCATCGGCCGCGTGGTGCACGCGGATGTCGTGCCCGGAGTCGTGCCGCTCGTGGGGTCGCCGCACGCGCAGACGATCCCCGTGCCGCCGGCGCTGTTCGGCGCCGTGCTGCGGGAGGCGGCGGACTCCGTGATCGACGCAGACCCGATCGACGCAGACCCGATCGACGC
>NZ_CAUQVQ010000098.1:0-9025 GCF_963521645.1 uncultured Microbacterium sp.
CCCGCGGGCGCCTGCGCATCGGGTGTGCCCGCCGCCGCGCTCTTCGCGGCCTCGAGCAGCCCCGCGAATGTCGACGCGGTGGCGGCGGACGCCTCTCCTCCCGCCGGGGCAGCGGTGGACGCCGCCTCGACCGCGCTGCGGGCCGCCGGATCGAGGGCCACGATGCGACTCTCGATCTCGCTGACACGGGCGATCACGCCGTCGATCCCGGTCATGCCGCACCCGCCGTTCCGCGGCCGACACGGGCGACCGCGATCTCGTCGAGCCTGTTCTGCTCGGCCGACAGCTCGGCGCGCGCCGCCTCCACGCGGTGAGTGCTCTCGAGCCTCTCGAGGCCCTTCAGCTCCTGCTTCGCCTCCACATGCGCGTACTTCGCCTCGTCCTCCTCGGCACGGTGGAGCTCGGTGAGCGCCTGCAGATCGCTGAGGGCGCTGCGACCTGCGGCCCGCGCCGCCGCCATGGCCAACAGTGTGGCCGCGTCGTTCACGTGGGAGCTGAGATCGGCGAGGCTCGCCTGGGCGTCCTGCGCCGCGGATTCGGACTGCATGCGCTCCGCCGTCGCGCGCGAGAGTCGCTCGGCGGCGACGCGTTCCTGGGCGCCGCGTACGCGGAGCAGCCCGGCCAGAGGGAAGGTCATGGGGTGAGTCCTCCGAACTCGCTCGTGAGGGCAGCGAGTCGCTGCCAGGATTCGTCGACGGCGCTGAGGTCGTCCATCGGCTGGGTGAGGAACCGCGCGATCTCCGCCTCGTGTTCGATGGCGGCGTCGACGAGCGGGTTGGCCCCCTGACGGTAGGCACCGATGTCGATCAGATCGTTGGCGCTGCGACGTGCGGCCAGCACGCTGCGCAGCATCACGGCCTGCTGACGCTGCGCGGGCGTCGTGATCTTCGAGACCACGCGCGACACCGAGCCCAGAGCGTCGACGGCCGGGAAGTGCCCGCGGATCGCGAGGGACCGGTCGAGCACGACGTGCCCGTCGAGGATTCCCCGCGCTGCATCGGCGATCGGCTCGTTGTGGTCGTCTCCGTCGACCAGCACGGTGTAGAGACCCGTGATCGACCCCGTCTCGGCGGTGCCCGCCCGTTCGAGCAGTCTCGCGAGCACCGAGAACGTCGACGGCGGATAGCCACGGGTCGCCGGCGGCTCCCCGGCGCTGAGCCCGATCTCACGTTGCGCCATCGCGACGCGCGTGAGCGAGTCCATCATGAGCACGACGTCGAGACCGTCGTCGCGGAACTGCTCCGCGATGCGAGTGGCGACGAAGGCCGACCGCAGCCGCGCCATGGCCGGCTGGTCCGACGTCGCCACGACGACCACCGAGCGCGCCAGCCCTTCTTCTCCGAGATCGTCCTCGAGGAACTCCCGCACCTCGCGACCGCGCTCGCCGACCAGTGCGATCACCGTGACGTCCGCCGAGGATCCGCGGGCGATCATCGACATGATCGACGATTTGCCGACCCCCGATCCCGCGAACAGCCCCATGCGCTGGCCGGAGCCCACCGGGGTCATCGTGTCGAGCACCCGCACGCCGAGACCGAGCTGGCGATCTATGCGCCGTCGAGTGATGACGCTGGGCGCGTCGTGGTCCAACGGCACGAGCGGAGTGCTGCGCGGCAGCGGCCCCTTGCCGTCGATCGGGCGTCCGAGGCCGTCGAGCACGCGTCCGAGCAGCGCCCGACCGGTGGGCACCTGAAGCGGTGCGCCGGCGTGGCGCACGCGCGCTCGTGCGGTGATCCCGTCGAGTCTGCCGAGGGGCATGCACCGCGCCGATGCCCCGTCGACAGCGACGATCTCGGCCTCGACCGATCCACCCGTGGTCGTGTCGATGCGCACTCGGTCGCCGACCGCACCGGCGACGCCGCGAATCTCCACGCCGAGCCCCCGCACAGCCCGCACGACCCCCGTGTGCTCGGGCCGAGCTGCGGCGACGGCGTTCGCCCAGAGTGTCGTCATCAGGAGGTCCGCCCCTCTGACTCGGTCTCGCTCCGAAGCTCGTCCTGTGCGCGCCGCAGAGCGTTCCCGATCCGGGTGTCGACCGCCCCGTTCTCGACCTCGACGATCGCGCCTCCGGGGTCCACGGCACTGGACGCGACCACCTCGATGCCCGCGATGAGGCCCTGCAGGTCGGCATCGGCCTCGACGATCGGCGCATCCTGCTCGCTCAGGAGGACTCGCGTCCACCGCTCTGCCGGAATCTCGGCGACTGCTCTGCGCACCGCGTGGGCGGCCGCGCGCGCGGGGTCGGAGAGCTCGGCGCCGAGAATCGTCGCTGCGAGCTCGACGGCCAGCTGCTCGAGCTGCTCGGCATCGGTCGCCCGGACGTTCCGGATCCGGTCGTCGAGAGCATCCCGCGCGGCAGCGAGAGCACGCAGCGCGGCCCCTCTCTGATGCAGATAGGTCTCGGTGAGCTCGCGCTCCCGTCGCTCCGCGAGATCGGCGCGGTTCGCGGCTTCGGCTCGCGCCCGCCGCACGCCTTCGGCATAGCCGTCGGCGTACCCGCGCGCTCGGGCCTGCTCGGTCTCGGCCTGGAGATCGACCTGGGGTTCGCCCACGCGCGGCATCACCAGCGGAGTGAAGACGGAATCGAGCACGGTGGGCACCCCGGGGGTAGAGGGTCTGGCCTGTCCGTGGCCCGAAGGGCGAGCGATCCGTGCTCCCCCGGCACTATCGCGACACTGCGACGTCGGCGTAACCGCCGTCGCGCCTCGCGCAGGTGGTGGGATCACTCGATGAGCTCGTCCTCGTCATCGCGGGAGATCGTGATCTCCTCGGAGGCTTCGAGCTCTCGGATGATGCGCACGATCTCGGCACGTGCCTCGTCGACCTGACGCATGCGCACGGGACCGAGCACTCGAGTCTCCTCGGAGAGGTTCTCCTGATTGCGCTCGGTCATGTTCGAGCGCACCTTGTCGACGACCTGCTCCTCGGCCCCCTTGAGGGCGAGGGCGAGCATGCGCAGATCGATGCCGCGGAGCACCCGCTGTGCGTCGCGGTCCTCGAGGCGTGCGAAGTCGGCGAACGTCACCATGCGACTGCGGATGTCCTCCGCGAGGGCCAGATCACGTCCCTCGAGCGACGCGAGCAGCGACTTCTCGAGTGCGGTGTCCGAACGGTTGATGATCTCGACGAGCGGCTGCACTCCGCCGATCGATTCATGATTGTCGCGCATCGCGAACACTCCGGTGCGCGAACGCAGCGAATCGGCCACGATCGAGATCGCCTCCTGGGTGGCGGTGCCCATCGTCGCGATCGCCTGCGCCACGTCGGTGCGCAGCGGATCCTGCAGCGCGGCGAGCACGGCTGCCGCTCGATCGGCTCGCAGATTCGCGAGCACGACGGCGACGGTCGTCGGCAGCTCCCCCTCGAGCACGGTCGCGAGCTGCGCGGGATCCGCGGCATTCAGGAAGTCGAAGGACACTGCGCCCTGTGACATCACGCGGCCCACCATGCCCACGGCCTTCTCCCGCCCGAAGGCCGTCTCGAGCAGTCCGGTGGCGAGTTCCTGTCCGCCTCTCGACGGCACGGAACCGCCCGTGGCGATGCGGCGGAACTCGCCGAGCGCGCGGGCTGTCGAGGCCACATCCACACCACCGAGCTGCGTGAGCTCGGCGGCCAGCATCTCCGAGCGCTCCTCGCCGAGATGGCGCAGGACCTGCGCGCCGGCGGCACGATCCATGTTCATGAGCACGATGGCCGCCTTCCGCAGCCCGCTCATCGTGTGGTCGGGGGCCGCCTCGGATGCCGACACGACCGCCGTCGACACGTCGACGGTGTCGGCCTGGGCATCCAGCAGTTCGGTCAGCGCGTTCATACTCTCGCCTCGTCCATGAGGCTCGCGAGGGCGACCGCGACCGCCTCGGGCTCGCTCTTGGCCAGGTCATCGATCTCGCGACGACGACGCTCGACGAGCACCTGGTCGGGTTCGCGCTGGTCGTCGAGGTCGAGGTCGACGTCGGCTGACGGCAGCAGCGTGGTCGGCGCGGGCAGCGGGATCGCATCGCCGTCCTTGAGTCCGCGGAGCGACTTCAGCTTCTGCTCCTCGCTCTCGGTCACCGTCGCGAAGTACTCGATCGGTCCGTCCTCGGTGTACATGACCCGGCGCTTGAGCTTGCGCCGCACGGCCAGGAAGACCACGAGGATGATCACAGCGAGAAGGATCGAGCCGCCGATGATCGCCGAACGCAGCATCTCCTGCTGCATCTGAGCGGCCTGCTGGGCCTCGGCCGCGGCCAGCGCGGTCTGGGCCGCCGTCGCACCCGTCTCGCTGAACTCGACGAACTCCACCGCGATCGCGTCGCCGCGCTCGAGATCGATCCCCGCGGCCGAGGCCACCAGGGTCTCGACCTGCGCCGCGGTGACGCCTGTGACCGCACCCCGGTTCAGGGCGATGCTCACGGTCTGCCGGGTCACCTCTCCCGCGGGTGTGACCGTCTTCTCGGTCGACTTGTTGACCGCGTTGTCGCGCGAGGTCTCCTCGAACTCATATGCGCCGTCGCCCGCAGCGCCGTTCGGCACCGCGATGTTGTCGGGTCCCAGCACGCCGGTACCCCCGGCCTGACCGCCGGTGTAGGTCTCGGTCTTGGTCTGCTCCGAGGCGCTCAGCTCGCCTTCCGGCGCGGAGTACGTCTCGTCCATGCGCTCCGAGGTCGAGTTCGCGACGTCCGCCGAGACGGTCACCGTCGCGTTGCCGGGCCCGACGATCGTCTCGAGCATCGCGCTCACCGAAGCCGCGACCTTCGCCTCGTGCTCGGTCGCCTGCTTCGACGAGCTGCCGGTGAGTCCCGCGCCGACGGCAGAGAGCACCGCGCCGTTCTGGTCGGTGACGGCGACGTCCTCCGGGGTCATCCCCGGCACCGCCGCGCTCGTGAGGTGCACGATCGCCTCGATCTTCTCGTCGCTGAGCGTCGACCCGTTGCGCGTCTTCACGAACACGGAGGCCGTGGGGCTCTGACGCTCCGAGACGAACACGCTCTCCTCCGGGATGGCGAGCTGCACGGACGCCGCGCTGATGCCGTCCATCGATCCGATCGTGCTGGCGAGCTCACCCTCGATCGCGCGCTTGTAGGTGACCGACTGCTGGAACTCGCTCGCGGTCACGCCCATCTTGTCGAGCAGGGTGTAGCCCTCGCTCGAGTCGCCGGGCAGACCAGCGGATGCCGCGGCGAGACGTTGCGCGTACACCTGATCGTCCGGCACGAGGATCGTCGCGCCGCCTTCGGCGAGTTCATACGAGACGCCGGCGGTCTTGAGCTGGTCGACCACCGCCGACGCGTCTCCCGCACTCAGGCCGGTGAACAGCGGACTCATCTGCGGTCGCGCGAGCCATGAGCCGAGTGCGATCGCACCCATGACAAGGAGCGCCACGCCGATGATGGCGATCGTGCGCTGGGCGAGGGTGAAGCCCGAGACGACCTGCTTGGCGCGGTCGAAATACCCCGTGAGCATCTTCGGCATCGGTTAGGCCTGCATCCTCATGATCTCGTTGAAGGCGGACACGCTGCGGTCGCGCACGGCGACGACCAGATCGAGCGTGACCGAGGCGCGTGACGACGCGATCATCGCCTGGTGGATGTCCTGCAGGTCGCCCGTGACCGCCTGCACGGCGAGCTCGTTCGACGACGCCTGCAGCTGCTGCAGATTCTCCATGGCCCCGGTCATGGAATTCGCGAACGCTCCTCCGCCGGTGCCTGGCGTGGCGCCGCTGTCGCCCTCGAAGCTGAGCGCCGAGAGCGGGCTGACCCCGGCCGAGATCCCTTCGATCGGCGTGCTCATCAGTTGCGTCCGATCTGCAGGGCTGCCTCATAGGTCGTCTTGGCACGGTCGACCACCGCGGCGTTCGCCTCGTAGCCGCGCTGCGCGACGATGAGCATGCTCATCTGGTCGCCGAGTTCGACGTTCGGATACTGCACGTACCCGTCGGCGTCGGCATAGGGGTGATCCGGGTCGTGCACCCGCTTCGCCTCCGCTTCGGATTCCGCGACGCCCGTGACGTAGACGCCGGGGCTCTGGGTGCCGGCCTGCACGGTGATGAGCTTCTCGCGGAACGCCTCTTCGCCTGCGGGCGTCGCGGTGTTGGCGTTGGCGATGTTGTCACTGAGCGCATCGAGCCACTTGCGGTGTGCGGTGAGACCGGTGCCGGCGATGCCGATGGCGTCGAAGGTCATGCGGTCGCCTGCCCGATCGCCTTGGAGATCGAGGCCGCCTGGCCGCCGATCGCCTGGCTCGCGAACTGGAACCGCAGCACGGTGTCGATGTTCGACAGGGTCTCGGTGTCGAGGTTCACGTTGTTGCCGTTGACGCGCGTCGGCTCCAGCGACCTCTCGACGGTGGGTGCCACGGCACCCGAGCCGGCCGACACGGCGGAGCGGAGTTCGTCTTCGAACTGCACGCGCTTGGCCTGATAGCCGGGGGTGTTGACGTTGGCGATGTTCTCGGCGATCGAACGCTGGCGCAGCGCCAGACCGTCGAGCGCGCTGATCAGCGCGGAAGAGGTAACGGATTCGAGCACGGGGGCACTCCGGACGTTGATGGAGAAGCCGATCCCTGGCCAGTCGTCGAGCTATCCGTGCTCAGGTGGGACTATCGCGACATGCGGTCGTGGCGTAACCGCGACCGCTCAGCCTTCGACGTCGAGATACGCGGGCGTGTCGGAGGCGCTCGTCGGCACGCGTCGCAGCGCCGCGATCTCGCGCGCGACGTTGGCGCGCGAGGCGATGAGGCCGCCGATCATCAGCTGCTGTCGCGCGAGCACCGCCTCGGCTCGCTCCCGCAACTGCTCGGGAACCGGACCCGAGGGGCGCTCGAAGTCGGCCGCGGTCATCTGATCGTCGGCGGCGTCGAGGGCCCGCTCGAACTGGTCGAGCACCACCAGCCACGTCGCGAGATTGTCCGACACGAGAGATCAGGCCGTCGCCGTGCGGACGGCCTGGGAGGCATCCGCCGTGGCTTCGGCGGCGCTGCGCCAAGCCTCGCGCAGGGGCGCGACGATGTCGCGGCATTCCGCAGTGATCGCACGGTCGCGCTCGATGTTCGCGGCGATGAGGCGCCCGGTGAGATACGTGTACACGCTGCGCAGATCGTCCGCGCCGTCCCAGACGTCGGTGAGCGAACCGCTGAGCTCGGCGACGATCGCCTGCGCGTGCGTGAGGTGCGTTCCGGCCGCGATCCAGTCGCCGGCGTCCTGCGAGACGCCGGCGCGGTCGACGTCGACCAGGAGCCGGTCGTACAGGAGGACCAGCAGACGCTCGGGCGAGGCCGACGCGACCTGCTGTTCGAGGTACTGCTGTTTGGCGCGGTCGAGCGAAGTGATGGGCATGAGTGCGGACTCCAATGCGGATTCGGGTGTGCTGTCGGCTCAGGACGACGAGGAGTTGGGCGTCATCGCGGCGAGCTGACCGGTGAGCCAGCTCGACTGGGACTGCAGCTTCGACAGCTGCACCTCGAGCTGTGCATAGGTGCGTTCGAGCGTGGCCTGGCGCTGCTCGAGCCTGATGTCCCAGCGCTCGACCTGCGTCTTGAGCGTCTTGACCTCGGACTCCTGACCGGTGATGCGTGCGGTGAGGAGTCCGTCGTACTTGTCGGAGTACTGGGTCGTCACCGCTTCGAGCCTGCTCGCCACCGAGGAGAACAGCTCCTGCGTCGCTTCGGGGTCTTCGGCGACCGCCGCTGCGAACTTCTCGGCGTCGAACGAGAGCACGCCCTTCTCGTTGATCGTGATCCCGATCGTCGAGGGCGAGATGCCGTCGACCGGATGCTGCACCGCGTTCGCCAGCGCCCCGCGGAGGTTGCGCACGGTGCTGTCTCCCGTGAAGACCCCGAGCGTGGTCGATTCTCCGACCCCGCCGACCGTCGCCTTCGATCCGTTGTCGATCCGCGTCAACAGGGCAGCGATCTCCTTGACGAAGGACTCGGCCGTGGTCGTCTGCTTCTTCTGATCGCGCGCGACAGTGATGGTGACCGGGTCGGCGCTGGGCTTCGTGATCGTGATGTCGATGCCCTCGCCCACCGTGATCGTGTTGCTGGCGCTGGTGAGAACCTGTTCGGCCGATGTTCCCGCGAACAGTCGCACTCTCGCGTCCGCTCCCTGGGTGATCAGGGCGGCCCCGGGCTGTGCGCCGATGTCGGTCGCGGTGCCGGCGGCGACGTCGGCTGCACTGCCGCGATGGAGCGTGAACTCTCCCTCCGCGCCGGTCTCGATCGATGTCAGCTGGATGCGCGAGAGCGGCTTGCCGTCGGCGTCGGTACCGGCCGGGACCACGGTGGCCGTGACGCCCGCCTTGGCGTTGTTGATGGCCTTCGCGAGGTCTTGAGGGCCGGTACCGGTCGGCGTGATCTCGACGGGCTCGCCGTCGGTCCCCACCACGGTGAAGGTGCCTCCCCATGCCGAGGCTCCTGCAGCGGCCGTGACGAGGGAGTGTGCGGTCGCGGCGGCGTCGACGACGATGTCCGTGGAGAACGCGGTCGCGGTGGCGCCTGCTGCGACGGTCACGCCCTCCGATGAGGAGGTGGCGGTGAACGAGGCGAGCGAGGTGGCTCCGGCCGCGGTCTTGGCCTTCGCGACCAGATCCTGCAGCGTCGTGTTGAGCGACTGCAGGTTCGTGATGATCGAGTTCCGATCGGTGATCTTGTTCGTGATCAGCGTCTTGGGGATCGCCGACACGTCCATCAGCGCCTTGATGAGCTCTTCGGTCTTGAGCCCTGATACGAGTCCGTCGAGTTTCATCCCGGTCGTCTTCCGTGCGATGTGGTCAAGGTGTCCTACAGGAAGGCGCCCGAACGGAGGTGACTCCGCCCGGGCGCCCTGTGCGCCTCAGGCGCAGCGACTCAACGGAGAAGCTGCAGGACGCCCTGGCCCGACTGGTTCGCCTGCGCGAGCATGGCGGTGCCGGCCTGCTGCAGGATGTTCGAGGCGGTGTACTTGACCATCTCGGCAGCCATGTCGGTGTCGGCGATGCGGCTCTTGGCTGCACCCAGGTTCTCGGCCGAGACCTGCAGCGAGTTGATCGTCGACTCGAAGCGGTTCTGC
>NZ_CAUQVQ010000099.1:0-9010 GCF_963521645.1 uncultured Microbacterium sp.
TGCCGCCGGCGTCGCCGCCGGACGCGCAGCCCGCGACGGTGACGGCGAGGGATGCCGTGGCGATGACGGCCAGTGCTCGCAGGTTCTTCTTCATCGAATGCTCCTTGATGTGGATGGGGGTGGTGGTGTGAGAGGGGACAGCGTGGAAGGGGTCATTTCGAGCCGACGTGTGCGACGCCCTCGATGATGTAGCGCTGCGCGAAGAGGAACACGAGCAGCACCGGGAGGCTGGCGATCACGGTGCCCGCCATGAGCGGGCCGAACGCGGTCTCGTAGTTGTTGACGAACGAGGCGAGCCCGACCTGGACGGTCATCATGTCCTGGCTGTTGAGCACGATCAGCGGCCAGAGGAAGTTGTTCCATCCCGCCTGGAAGCTGATGATGCCGAGCACCGCGAGACCGGCCTTCGCGAGCGGGAAGTAGATGATCGCGAAGATGCGGAACTCGCTCGCGCCGTCGATACGGGCGGCCTCGCCCAGCTCGTCGGGCAGCGTCTCGAAGAACTGCTTCATGAAGAAGACCGCGAACGCCCCGGCGGCGCCCGGGATGATGACGGCCCAGTACGTGTTGATGAGTCCGAGTCCGCCCTGGCCGAAGACGTCGTTGCCGCCGGCGAACGGGATGCCGCGCAGGATCAGGAACGACGGGATCATCGTGATGATGCCCGGGATCATGAGCGACGACAGGAACACCGCGAAGACGGCCGCGCGTCCCTTGAACTGCAGCTTGGCCAGGGCGTAGCCGCCGAGGGCGCCGAAGAAGATGTTCGTCGCGGCGCCGCCGATGCCGAGCACGAGCGAGTTCACGAAGTACCGCCCGAACGGCACCTCGTCGAACACCTGCAGGTAGTTGTCGAGCGTCGGGTTGGCGGGGATGAGGTTGAGCGCGCCGGAGAGGATCTCGGTGGCGGGCTTCAGCGAGGTCGAGATCGTCCATACGAGCGGTGCGACGGTGACGACGCTGATCAGGATGACGCCGATGTACCAGCCGAGCGTCGCGATGCGTATGCGCGTGGTCGGCCGGCGGCGAGAGGATAGGGGCGGTGCCACGGGAGTGCCGGCGGCCAGAGTGGTCTCGATGGCGCGGCCACCGCTGAGCGTGTTGGTCATCAGGCGCCCTTCCGGTTGGTGAGCTTCGCGTTCAGCAGCGAGAACACGAGGATGATCAGGAAGAGCACGAACGACAGCGCCGACGCGTATCCCATCTCGAGCGCGCCGAAGCCCTTGTTGTAGATGTAGTAGACCATCGTGACGGTCGAGTTGCCGGGGCCGCCCTTGGTGAGCACATAGGCCTGGTCGAAGACCTGGAAGGCGCCGATGATGAGCAGCGTCGACACGAGGAACGTGGTGCGCGTCAGCGACGGCAGCGTCACGTAGCGGAACTGCTGCCACGCGTTCGCGCCGTCGAGCCGTGCGGCCTCGTAGAGCTCGCCCGGCACGCCCTGCAGGCCACCGAGGAAGATGATCATGTTGGCGCCGAACCCGGCCCACACGCTCATCATGACGATCGCGATCATGGCCCACTGCGACTCGTACAGCCACGCGGGTCCGTCGATGCCGAACCAGCTGAGCGCCACGTTGAGCAGGCCGTTCTGCGGGTTCAGCATCCAGAACCAGATCGTGGCGGTCGCGACCGTCGAGGCGACGACCGGGATGTAGAAGAGCGTGCGGAACAGGCGCACCGCGCGGTGGCGGCGGTTGAGCAGCAGGGCGGTGGCGAGGGCGACGATGAGGCCCGCCGGCACGTAGAGCAGCGTGTAGTAGGCGGTGTTGCGCAGGGCGATCCAGAAGAAGGGGTCGACGGCGATGTCGAGGTAGTTCTGGATGCCGAGCCACTCGAAGTCGCCGACGATCGCGTAGTCGGTGAAGCTGATCACGAGCGCCATCACGATCGGCAGCGCCATGAAGACGAGGAACAGCACGCCGGGCACGAGCAGGAACAGCCAGGCGTGCCACGTCATCTGCCGAGCGCTCGGGTTGCGGCTCTTGCGGCCGCGGCGGGGTGCGGATGCCGGGGACTCGCCGCTCCGGTCGAGCGTGGGCGGCTCGGCGGTCGTGACGCTCATGCCGGCCGCGCCTCGGTCACGGGCTCGCGGCGCAGTGTGCCGCGGTCGAGAGTGCGCAGACCCGTCATGTCGAGCACGAGTTCGCAGAACATCGCGTTCGCCCACGAGAACCACTCGCGCGTGAACACCGTGGGATCCGTGACGAGGAACGACTCGTGCATCAGGCCGGTGCCGGCATCCGTCTCGAGCAGCAGCCCCAGGATGCGCTCCTTCTCGCTCCGGTCGTCGGTGGTGAGCGCTTCGATGCAGAGGCCGATCGGCCACACGTGGTCGACCGGGGTGTGCGGGCTGCCGAGGCCGCTCGCGTCGGTGCCCGAGGCCAGGGTGCCCGTGAAGAAGACCGGGTTGGCGGAGCTGAGGATGAAGCGACGGGTCGCGAGGTAGAGCGGATCGTCGGTCGCGCACCAGCCGATCAGCGGCAGGGACAGCAGGCTGGGCACGTTGGCGTCGTCGAGGAGCAGGATGCCGCCGCGGCCGTCGACCTCGTAGGCGTAGACGTCATCGCCGGACGGGCCGGTGACGACCGTGTGCCGTTCGATGCCGCGCTCGATGTCTGCGCGCAGGTCGCGGGCGCTCGCCGCGAGCTCGTCGTCGCCGAGCACCTTGGTGGCGATCGCCTCTATGTGTCCGAGCGCGACCGCGGCGAACATGTTGCCCGGAACGTTGTAGCCGTACTCGCAGGCGTCGTCGCTCGGGCGGAACGCCGACCAGGTGAGTCCCGTCGGCACGGTCTCGCCGCCGCGTCCGTCGCGCACGAGGGTGTCGCTGGGCGGGCAGTCGAACCGCTCGAAGCGGTAGGTCGAGCGGGCCTCGTGGTCTTGCTCCGTGCGCCACAGCTCGATGATCGTGCGGGCGGCGCGGGCGAAGGACTCGCCCAGGTGGTCGGTGCGGCCGGTCGTGACCCAGAGGTCGTGGGCGAGCTGCACCGGATAGCACAGCGAGTCGACCTCGTACTTGCGCTCCCAGATCCAGGGCGACTGCTCGGTGAGGTCGCTCTGGTGTCCGCTGCCGTCGGGAGCCGCGTTGAAGGCGTTGGCGTAGGGGTCGAGCAGCACGTACTCGATCTGCCGACGCGAGACCGCAGCGATCATGTCGCTGATCGTCTGGTCTTCCGCCGCGAAGTGCAGGTACGGGCCGAGCTGCGCGGCCGAGTCGCGCAGCCACATCGCGGGGATATCGCCCGTGAGCATGAACAGCGTGCCGTCGGGCATCTCGCGCAGGGTCGTGCCGAGAGTGTTCTCGAAGCAGCGCTCGAACATGGCCGCAGTGGCTTCGTCGGTGCGGGCGCGCACGCGCTCGGCGACGGAATGGATGAAGGCCGAATGGGTCTGAGCCACGATGCTCCTCGGTGAACCTGAGGTCGCCCCGCTCTGGACGACATCGCCGAGTGTAGCCCGGAATGCAGATTAAATCTATTTATATCTTTAGGTATGGTTCACTAGAGCCGTGTGGGCGCTGTGAGGCGCCACTAAGGGAATGAATAAGTATATGTAATGAGTGACAAGGGTTCGGAGGTGCTGGGCTGTCGGCCTCGGGCGGCGCGTCGGGCGCTGCGGTGGTGACCCCGCACCGTCACTTGTCGCAGGCGATGCCGTCTCCGTCGCGGTCGAGGTCGTAGATGTCGGATCCGACGATCCGCACCGGACCCTGCACGTAAGCGGGGCCGTCGCCGCTGCCGCCCGCGCAGTCCACGTCGCTTGCGACCGGCACGCAGGCATCCGCGTAGTTCGGGTCGCATCCACCGGGCTGAGGGACCGCCGGAACCGGAGCAGCCGGAACCGGCGCGGGAACCGCCTCGGGTTCGGGCGCGGGTGCCGGGGCGATCGGCGCGGGAGCGGGCACCCTGGTGCCGACCGCGGTGACTTCGTCGACCGGTGCCGTCTGCATGACCTCGCTCACGATATCGCGCGCAGTCTCCACTCCGTCGACGACGGTCACACGGTAGGTGATGACCTTCACGCCGTTGACGCCGGCGCTCACCAGCGCGGTCGTCCCCTGATCCAGCGCAGGATCGTCGACGGTCGAGACGCCGAACGGCACGATCATCTCTTCTGTCGCCGTCTCGAACGTCGTCGGCACCGGGGTCGGGGTCGGCGACGGAGTCGCGGTCGGCGTCGAGGTCGGGGTCGCGGCCGAGGTCGGGGTCGGCAGCGCGGCGAACGTCTGAGGCTCGGATGCCGTCGGCGTCGACGCGCCCGTGCTGGCGTTCGCGATGCCGCCGCCTGTCAGCAGCAGCGCCGCGACGCCGAGCGCGACGAACCCCGATGGCCGCGACCCCAGTCCGAGCGCAGGGGCGGGCCGCACGAGGAGCACGAACAGCGCCACGATGACCGCCGCGACGATCGCGAAGATCAACACGACAGGCGCGAATCGCGCGAGGACTCCGCCGACGACGAGCGAGGCGGCGACGACTCCTGCGATGCGCCAGCCGATGTCACGCCTCGCGGCATCCGGTTCTGCAGGCGCGACCGGCTGGTGCCGCTGCGAGGTGGCCACCGCGGCGGGCGAGGGTGCGGTGGCCGCGGTCCACTGGTGACCGTCCCACCAGCGCAGCTGGTTCGGGTTCTCGGGATCGGGATGCCACGCGGCAGGCGGCTGAGACATGAAGGTTCCCCTCGACGGCGAGGCGACGAATCGCCGGCGCCCCCAGAGCGCCTCGAACCTGTATATCGGTTGCGAGACGGAGCGGACAAGTAACGATTCACTAGTGCCGTCGTGATCCTGTCCGTCACGACCGCCTGTGCGCCCACCGGTGGGGTGGGGCCGTCGCAGCCGCCGACGCAGAGCCCGAGCCCGGCGACGCCGACTCCTTCCGCTTCCCCGGACGATGCCTCGTCATCGAATGCGTACCGCGACTCGCGATGGCCCGACATGATCTCGGATTTCCCCTACGAGATGCCGGCCGGGTACGAGTTCCCAGCGGAGATTCCGGACACGGGATTCGCGATGAGCACGTCGTGGGGCGACGACGTGGCCCATGCATGGTGGGGATGCGCCATGCTTCTGTCCGCGTGGTCGGCGGTCGACGGCGGCGATGTCGCACAGGCGGATCGGTTGCTCGGTCAGGTGAACGATGCCGCGACCGGGCGACCGGAGATGTTCCCGGGATGGAGCGCTCCCCTCGCGCTCGACTGGCAGGATCCGGTCTATCGAGAGGGCGGCGAATCCGGCCTCTGCGCGCAGTGGTTCGAGCGCGAGGAATCCGCTCTGGGCTGACCTCGGTCGATTCCGTGGGGCTGGCTGCGGTGGTCGGGCAGGGGCGGTCTTGCACGCGCGGATACGGGCGAGGTCGGTTTCGCGCCCACGGATTCGGGCGAGGGGCGACCCGTGTGGTGCGTGGGGCCGGGGGATGCGGTGGCTACGCCGCGACGTCCCGCTCGCTCAGGGCGCGGGCGATCCGTTCGACGGCCTCGACCATGACGGGCCGGGGCAGCGCGAAGACGAACCTCGTGTAGCCGATGCCCGCGACTCCGCACGCGGCGCCGTCGGTCATCGCGACCCCGGCGCGCTCGCGGAACCACTCGCCCAGATCGCCTGTCAGTCCCGTCTCGCGGAAGTCGAGCAGCGCGATGTAGCTGCCCTCCGGCACGATCATCCGCACGCCGGGCAGCTTCTCGTCGACCAACTGCGCCAGCATCCGCCGATTGCCGTCGAGGTAGTCGACCACCCCGTCGAGCCACTCGCGCCCGCCCGTGTAGGCGGCGACATTGGCGATGACGCCGAGCGTCGAGGTGCCGTGGCCCGCCCAGAATCCGAGGCTCTCCCAGAGCGCGGCGTCGGCGTCGTTCGAGATGATCACCTGCGCGCACTTGAGCCCGGCGAGGTTCCACGCCTTCGAGGCGGAGGTCGCGGTGAGCGTGTGGGACGCCGCGGCATCGGAGACCGAGGCATAGGGGATGTGCTGAGCCGGCGCGTAGACGATGGGTGCGTGGATCTCGTCGGAGAACACCCGGCCGCCCGCCGCTGTCACGACATCGGCGATCGCGAGCAGCTCGTCACGGGTCGCGACGGTGCCGAGCGGGTTGTGCGGGTTGCAGAGCACCAGCATCTCGCCACCGTCGCGGAACGCCTGGGCGACGGCATCCAGGTCCATGATCCAGCGGCCGTCGACCTCGATGCTCGGCACCTCGATCACTCGACGGTCACGCATCGGCGGCACCAGCAGGAACGGCATGTAGGCGGGCGTCGGCACGATGATCGCCGAGCCGGGAGTGGTGAAGTGCTCGATCGCCAGCTCGAACGCCGCGATCACATCGGGCACGTGGTGCACCCGCTCGGCCGAGAACTCCCAGCCGTACGAGTCGGAGTACCAGCGCGCCGTCGCCTGCGAGAGGTCTTTGGCGAGCTTCTCGGGCAGGTAGCCGGTGACGCCCAGGTCGAGAGCATCCTTCAGCGCGCGGTTGATCACGGGGGCCACGCCGAAGTCCATCTCGGCGACGAAGGCTCCGATGGTGTCGGGAAAGCTCGTCCATTTGACGCTGCCCGCTGCGCGCAGGTCGTGTTGAGTGATCTGGTCGAACGTGCCGGATGTCATGACTCAATCCTTTCACCGGTCGGTGACATCGGGGTCGGTCCGCGTGCGGAGTCTGGTGCGGGGGCGGTGTCTGGTGCGGGTGCGGTGTCTGGTGGCCCATGTGCGCCTGTGCACCTGCATGCTCAGATCACAGATGCATGCCGAGAACGCGGGATCCGACCTGCATCCGTGATCTGAGCATGCATCCGGGTCGGGTGTTCGGGTCCCGGTGCGGGTCCCGCCGCGGGTCTCGCCGCGTGGCCGCCGCGGGTCTCGCCGCGTGGCCCCGCCGCGGGGGGCCCGATGCGGGGCCGACGATGCGGGGTCACAGCGGGGTCACTCTCGCACCGGGAATCGGCGGTCGGCGTGTACGACTGGCCCCGCATCGTGCGTCACCAGTTCCCGAACCGCCCCACCGGCATTGAGCCACCTCCGCGGCCGTGTCAGGATTGCCCCGACCGGCCCACCGGGGGCGGACGAAGGGAATCTCATGCAGCTGGCGATGATCGGACTCGGCCGGATGGGCGCCAACATCGTGCGCCGCCTCATGCGCGACGGGCACGAATGCGTGGTCTACGACGTGAACGCGGATGCCGTGCAGACGCTGGTCGCCGAGGGGGCGACGGGTGCCGACAGCATGGCCGACCTGGCCGCGAAGCTCGAGGCGCCGCGGGCCGTGTGGATGATGGTGCCCGCATCGCTCACGGGAGCCGTGGCCGACGAGGTCGCGGCGGTGCTCGACGAGGGCGACATCCTGATCGACGGCGGCAACTCGAACTACCGTGACGACGTGCGGAGGGCGAAGACGTTCCGTGAGCGCGGCATCCACTACGTCGACGTCGGCACGAGCGGCGGCGTGTTCGGACTCGACCGCGGCTACTGCCTCATGGTCGGCGGTCCCGACGAGGCCGTGCAGCGCATCGAGCCGGTGCTGCGCACGATCGCTCCGGGCGTCGGCGAGATCGAGCGCACGCCCGGCCGCACAGGAGACCTGACCCCCGAGGAGCAGGGCTATCTGCACTGTGGCCCCTCGGGCGCGGGGCACTTCGTGAAGATGGTGCACAACGGCATCGAGTACGGCATCATGGCGTCGATCGCCGAGGGACTCAACCTGCTGCACAATGCGGATGCCGGGGTGCGCGAGGCCGAGCATTCCGCCGAGATCGCTCCGCTCGAAGAGCCGGAGTTCTACCAGTTCCCGATCGACACGTCGAAGGTCGCCGAACTGTGGCGACGCGGATCGGTGATCTCATCGTGGCTGCTCGACCTGACCGCCGCCGCGCTCGCCGAGAACCCGCAGCTCGACGGTCTCGCGGGCCGGGTGTCGGACTCGGGCGAGGGCCGCTGGACCGTCAAGGCCGCCGTCGACGTGGGCGTGCCCGTGCCGGTGCTCGCCGCGTCGCTGTTCGAGCGCTTCGCCTCGCGCGATGAAGACCGCTTCGCGAACCAGGTGCTGTCGGCGATGCGCCTGCAGTTCGGCGGTCACCAGGAGCTGCCGGCCGGAGATGTGCTCGAGGCGGGTGCACGCAAGGCCGAGTCGGACTGAGCCGCCCCCCCGGGCGGCTTCCTGCCGGGCGGGGCCACTTCCGCACCTTCGCGCCCAGGCGGGGCCAGTCTCACACCGGAAACGCGTTGATCCGGTGCGAAAGTGACCCCGTCTGCGGCAGGAAACGAATCGAACGACGTAGAGGAAGGAACCCGCGTGACTTCGATACCTCTGACCCGTCCGGCGGAGCCCGATGATGCCGTCATCGTCGCGAAGCTCTTGCACGCGTTCAACACCGAGTTCGACACCGCGAGTCCGGGCGTCGACGTCCTCGCGCGCCGCCTGACAGACCTGCTCGCCCAGCCGACGACGTTCGCGATCCTCGGCGGCGCGCCTGCCGTGGGGGTCGCGCTCGTGACGCTCCGCCCGAACGTCTGGTCGGAGGGGCCCGTCGCGCTCCTCGATGAGATGTACGTCGCTCCCGCGCACCGCGGAACCGGCATCGGTTCGAAGATCCTCGAGCACGTGGTGCGCGCCTGCCGTGAGCGGGGCGTCGCGGAGATCGAGATCAACGTCGACGAGTCGGATGCCGACGCCATGCGCTTCTACGAGAGTCACGGTTTCACCAACGGTGACCCCGACACCGGCGAGAAGGCCTTCTACTTCTCCCGATCGCTCTGAGTCACGCTTTGGGGTCGTTGAGCGACGGCCGTGGAGCGGGAGGCTTCCGGTCGTTGAGCGAGGACCGCGGAGCGGCAGACTCTCGGTCGTTGAGCGAGGACCGCGGAGCGGCCCGAGACGAAACGCGGTGAGGTTCGAGGTCGGCTCACGACGTTTCGTCTCGGTCGACTTCGTCGTCCTCGCTCAACGACCGTCGGCTCACGACGTTTCGTCTCGGTCGACTTCGTCGTCCTCGCTCAACGACCGTCGGGTTTCGGGCGACTTC
>NZ_CAUQVQ010000100.1:0-8945 GCF_963521645.1 uncultured Microbacterium sp.
CGTCCGGGTCGCCTTCGTCCGGGTCGCCTTCGTCCGGGTCCCACCTGCATGCTCGAATTACGGATGCATGCCCGGATGCTCAGGCTGAGCATGCATCTGTCATCGCGGCATGCATCTGCGAGGGCTGGCGGCACGACGACTCGATCCTCAGCGTGCGGTCACGCGCGGGCGCGGTCGAGTGCCGGCAGGATTGCTTGAACGACGGTCGCCCAGTCGTGGACGACCATCGCATAGTCGAAGCGCAAGGTCTCGAATCCGAGGGCGGATGCGGCTGCATCGCGCTCGAGATCGTGGTGACGACGCTCTGCGCTCGCGTGGTTGGTGCGACCGTCGACTTCGAGGATGAGGCGGCCCCCGACGACGAAGTCGACGCGGCCGACGCCGTCGATCGTGATCTGACACTCGAGGAGCACGCCGAGCAGATGCAGTCGCAGGCGGAGAAGGGACTCCAGTCCGCTTTCCGAGTCGGGGCGCGCGAGATCGAGAAGCCAGCGAGCAGCCGACGGCAGCTCCTTCCGAATCCTGGCGCGGTCGTGTGCGGAGATCAGGCGCTTGTTCCAGGCGGACTCGTAGGCCGCGAAGAACGCCTCGGTGCCGAGACACCGATATGCATGAATCAGCGCCGTGGCGATCGGCGCGAATCCCAGCCGTGCCGTGCCCGCCGAGTAGTGCGCAGTGCACTCGCAGCCCGCATGCGAGTGACGGCGACCCGAACCGCCCATCCACACATGCACGGATTCGTCTTCGGCGGGTAGCACCCACACCCCGTGGGCGCGAAGCGCGTCGGAACACGTGAGCGCTCCACCGTGCGCGCCGGCCGCGACGACCTTGCGGGCAGCGGAAGCGAGCACGTACACCCCGGGGCGCAGACGCTGGATCGATCCGTCTCGGACTGCCGCGGAGAGCTGACTCCGCGAGCAGCCGAACTCCTGCAGGCGGCGCCCATGAGCGATGCCGTCGAAGCGATCCAGGAGGTCTGCGGGTGCGAGCATCCCTCGAGCATCCGGCATCGTCAGCCGGCTTCCGGATGGATCCCCCGATGTATCCGGGCGACCGATCCGACTGCTCGCCCGTGCAGAAGAAGTGCGCAGATCACCTGCATGCCCAGATCACGGATGCATGCCCGCACAGCGACCCTCACCATGCATCCGTGATCTGAGCATGCATCTGAGAGGGCGGGAGTGAGAGGGCGGGTGTGAGGGGGCGGGAGTGGGAGGGGGGCATGAGGGAACCGGGAGGATGCCGCGACTAGGCTGAACTGGTGATCATCGGGACCGGCATCGACCTCGTGGACATCCCGCGGTTCGAGCGGACGCTCGAGCGGACACCTCGGCTTCTGGAGCGGCTGTTCGCGCCGAACGAACGGGGTCTGCGCCTGCCGTCGCTCGCCGCGCGCTATGCCGCGAAAGAGGCGCTGATCAAGACCCTCGGCGGGTCGGACGGCGTGCACTGGACCGAGATCGAGATCGCCTCGGAATCGTCGGGCCGGCCGCACTTCGTGCTGTCGGGCACCACTGCCGCGGCCGTCGCCGAGCGCGGTATCGTCCGCCTCCATCTGACCCTCACCCACGACGCGGGGCTCGCCGCCGCATTCGTCGTCGCCGAAGGAGATCCCCTGTGACTGTCCCGTTCCGCGAGGCGCGCATCGAACTGGATGCCATCAGCGACAACGTCCGCCACTTCCGTCGCCTGACGGGCGTCGAGGTCATCGCGGTCGTCAAGGCGAACGCCTACGGTCACGGCGCCGCGGCCGCCGCCGTCGCGGCTCTCGCGGGCGGGGCGACACGGCTCGGCGTCGCAGAGATCCCCGAGGCGCTCGATCTGCGGCGCCAGGGGATCACTGCGCCCATCCTCGCGTGGTTGCACGCCCCGGGGGAGCGGTTCGAGCAGGCCGCCGAGCACGACATCGAGCTCGGCATCTCCTCTTTCGATCAGCTCGAGGCAGCGGGCGCGGTCGCTTCGGTCGATCGCCCGGTCGGCGTGCACCTGAAGTTCGAGACCGGGCTGTCGCGCAACGGCATCGCTCCCGCCGACTGGGGTCGGGTGCTCGCAGAGGCGGCTCGTCTCGAGCGCATCGGTCGACTGCGGATCATCGGTCTCTTCAGTCACCTCTCCAACACCTCTGCGCACGACGACCGCGAGGCGCTGGCGAAGTTCGAGCAGGCCGTGGCGCTGGCGGAATCATTCGGGATCCATCCCGAGCTCCGGCACATCGCTGCGACGGCCGCGGCGATAGACCTTCCCGAGATGAGGCTCGACGCGGTTCGCATCGGCATCGGGATCTACGGCCTCTCGCCGTTCGACGACCGCTCATCGGCCGAGCTGGGGCTGCGGCCGGCCATGACGCTGCGGGGCGCCGTCGCCGCAGTGCGCAGAGTGCCCGCCGGTGCGGGCATCTCGTACGGATACGACCACCGCACGCCGCGCGACACCACCCTGGTGCTCGTTCCGTTCGGCTACGCCGATGGAGTACCGCGGCAGGCCTCGGGGAGACTGCCCGTCTCGATCGCCGGACGCCGATACGTCAACGTCGGCCGCATCGCGATGGATCAGTTCGTCGTCGACGTGGGTGACGCGGCCGTCGCGGTCGGAGACGAGGTCGTGCTGTTCGGAGATCCGACGCTCGGGGTGCCGTCGGCCGCGGAGTGGGCCAACGCCGCGTCGACAATCGACTACGACATCGTGACCCGCATCGGCGCCCGAGTGCCCCGGAGGTCGGCATGAGCGTCGACCCCGCTTTCCTCGGCCGGCACGAGATCGAGACCTCGGCGGCGATGGAGCAGCTCGGATTCCGTATCGGCGAGCAGCTGGAGGCCGGAGATCTGCTGATCCTGACCGGACCGCTGGGCGCCGGCAAGACGACCTTCACCCGGGGTCTCGCGGAGGGCCTCGGTGTGCGAGGCCCCGTGCAGAGCCCCACGTTCGTGATCGCGCGGACGCATCCCTCGCTCGTCGGGCGTGCACCGCTCGTGCACGTCGACGCCTACCGGCTCGGCTCCGGGGCGGAGCTCGACGATCTCGACCTCGATCTGGCCCGCTCGGTCGTGGTGATCGAGTGGGGGCGGGGAATGGCCGAGGAGCTGGCCGACCGGTGGTGGGACATCGAGCTGGAGAGACCGGTGGGGGGCGGAGACGAACTCGATCCGTCCGAGCTCGACTCGGATGCTCCGCGCCACGTCACCATCACCCGCGAGGGGCTGTCGGCTATCCCCGACTGAACCCCGGCTACCCTGGAGAGGTGATCCTCGCCGTCGACACCTCCCTGGGCACCGCCGTCTCGCTCATCGATGCCGACGGCACTCTGCGCTCGCAGGCCTCCGCCTCCGATCCGCTCGGACATGCCGAGGTGATCGGCGACCTGCTGGTGCGCACGCTCGACGGCGCCGACGGCGGGCAGATCTCCCACATCGTGGCGGGCATGGGCCCCGGGCCGTTCACGGGTCTGCGGATCGGTATCGCGGCGGCACGCGCGTTCGCACTGGGCCGCGGAATCCCCGTCGTGCCGGTGCCCAGCCACTACGCCGCGGCCCTCACTGCGATGGAAAGCGACTCCGTGGCGGGCGCCTTCGCGATCGCCACCGACGCCCGTCGCCGGGAGGTCGCGGTCACCGTCTTCGACGGAACGGACGCCGACGGCATCCCCGTCGTCGTCGCCGAGACGGTGCTGGTGCCGCGTGCCGACGTCGAGGCCCGTCTCGACGGCATCCGCCGCATCGACGTCGAGACTCTCTCCGCGACCGACCTCGCGCGGGTCGGCGCGCGTGCGCTCGCCGCCGGACGCGTGCTCGCGGATGCGGAGCCCCTGTATCTGCGTCAGCCCGACGTCTCCGTGCCGGGCGCCCCGAAGAAGGTGGGGCTGTGACCGTTCGTCCCGCGACATCCGACGATCTCGACGCCATCATGGCGATCGAGCATCGCTCGTTCCCCACGGATGCGTGGAGTTCGGAGACCATGGCGGTCGAGCTCGCGAGTCCGCACGGGTGCTACCTGGTCGACGAGCATGAGGGGTCGATCATCGGCTACGGGGGAGTCCGTGCACTCGTGGGGGCGAGCGACGCCGACATCCAGACCATCGCCTTCGACGCCGAACACCGCGGCGCCGGTCGCGGTCGCGCCCTGCTGCGTGCGCTGCTGGACGCGGCCGTCGAACGCGGCGCCCGCGAGGTCTTCCTCGAGGTGCGCGCCGACAACCCGAGTGCTGAGGGTCTGTACCGTTCCGAGGGCTTCGAGGAGATCGCCCGCCGCCCGCGGTACTACCAGCCTGACGACGTCGACGCGATCGTGATGAAGCTGGTGCTTCCGCATCCGCGGTCGGTCGACCCTCGGATCACGGATGCCGACGTCGCGAAGGAGGCGAGCGAATGACCGAGCCGCTGGTGCTGGGCATCGAGACGAGCTGTGACGAGACGGGCATCGGCATCGTCAGAGGACGCACCCTGCTGTCGAACACGATCGCTTCGAGCATGGACGAGCATTCGCGGTACGGCGGTGTGGTGCCTGAGGTCGCGGCTCGCGCGCACCTCGAGGCCCTGCAGCCGTCGATCGACGCGGCGCTCGCCGAGGCGGACGTGCGACTCGAGGATCTCGATGCGGTCGCCGTGACGAGCGGCCCCGGTCTGGCCGGTGCGCTGATGGTCGGTGTCGGCGCGGCGAAGGGCCTCGCCGTGGCCCTCGACAAGCCGCTCTATGCGGTGAACCACCTCGTGGGTCATATCGCCGCCGACATCCTGACCCCCGACTCGGAGCCGCTCGAATACCCGACGATCGCCCTGCTGGTGTCGGGCGGACACACATCCCTGCTGCATGTGCGCGACCTCACCACCGACGTCGAGATGCTCGGCGAGACCATGGACGACGCCGCAGGAGAGGCGTTCGACAAGGTCGCCCGCCTGCTGTCGCTGCCGTATCCCGGGGGCCCCGAGATCGACCGAGCGGCCGCGTCCGGCGACCCGACCGCGATCCGCTTCCCGCGTGGGCTGTCCCGCGCCTCGGACCTCGCCGCGCACCGCTACGACTTCTCGTTCTCCGGATTGAAGACCGCTGTCGCCCGATGGGTCGAACGCTGCGAGGCCGAGGGCGTCGAGGTCCCCGTCGCCGATGTGGCGGCGAGCTTCCGCGAGGCCGTCGTCGACGTGCTCGTCACGAAGGCTCTCGCGGCCTGCGCCGATCGCGGAGTGCCGCGGCTGCTCCTCGGAGGCGGGGTCATCGCGAACCGCCGGCTGCGCGAGGTCGCCCTCTCGAGGGCGGAGGCCGCAGGCGTCACCGTGCGGATCCCGCCGCTCTCGCTCTGCACCGACAACGGGGCGATGATCGCGGCGCTCGCCGCCGAGCTGATCGGTTCGGGCAGACCGCCGTCGACTCTCGCGTTCGGCGCGGACTCGACCCTTCCCGTGACTCAGATCCAGGTCGATGAGCGGGTCGAGGTGCACTGATGAGCGACGTGCCTCGCACGGGTGGACCCGCTGACTCCGAGCGCGAGGGCTCGCGCGCGGTGATTCCGCCGACGCGACTCGAACGACCCACGCCCGAGGTGGTGCGCCCGGAAGGTGCAGCGCGACTGCCCGGCGCGCCGCGCGGCGGCTACACCAAGCTGCCGACCGGACCGGTCGGGATCGAGCCCGTGGTCGCCAGCGGGCCGGAGCTCGATCGGCCTCCGCGCGAGTCGGAGTGGGAGCCCACGGGTACCGCCTCGGTGCCCGTGGTCGCAGACGAGACGAGGCTCGCGCCGTGGGCGCTCATGGCGGCGATCGTCGCGCTGGTCGCCTCGTTCTTCGTCGGCTGGGGGATACCGATCGCGATCATCGCGGTAATCGCCTCGATCATGTCGTTGCGGCGACCCGTCGAGAATCGAGCGATCGCGCGGTGGGCGCTGGTGCTCGGTCTGTGCGCGACCGTCTACAGCCTCGGCTGGCTCGTCTGGGCCGGCATGCAGTTCGAGAGACTCGGCTGACGCATGCTCGACGCCGAGGAGACGACCCAGCTGAGGGCGCTCCAGGCGCGTGCCTACGGACGAGACAGCACTCTGACCGCTGCCGATGCCGCACGCCTGGTCGAGCTGGAGCAGCGGCGGGCCGGCGCTGAGCGAGACGACGCTCGCGCGGTCGCGGCCGCTCCTCCGACACCCGACGAATCCCGCCCGGCCGACGCTAGCCGCGCGTCGAGAGCACAGGAGGAGCCGGCGGCGTCTTCCGCAACCGCGGCCGACGCGCCGGCTGAGGCATCACCGGCAGCGATGGTCGAGTCCGGGCCGGACGACGTGCCGCGCTCGTCGCGGTCGGTGCTCCGCCGCCACTGGCGGGCACTGGCGCTCGCCGCCATCGGCCTGCTCCTCATCGGCCTCGCGGCGGGGTGGGCGCTCTTCGGGCGCGACGACGGCGTTCCGCTCAGCGCAGCCGAGCAGCAGAGGGCCGGCGAGCTGGAGGCCGAGGGCGAGTACGATCCGGGCAGCGTGCGGGCGATCGGCAGAGACGATGACGCGATCGTGTGGTTCGGCACCAAGAAGGGCGGGGCGACGGAGTGCATCGTGCTCGATGTCGCAGGGCAGTCGGCGAGCGGATGTCAGATCGCCGATGACCTCGAGCGCGGCATCGGGCTCAGCGCAGGGGTCATCGACGCCCGGCCCGGCGATGAGGACGGCGGTGAGCAGATCTATGCGAGCGCGGCCCGTTCGCATACGGGCGAGATGGTGGCGCTGATCCAGCGCTGGACGCTCGACGTCGAGCAGTGGATGCAGCAGTTCGATGCCGACGAGCGTGACCGTGCCGAGCAACTCCTCGACCGCGGGTACGAGCAGCATTCGCTCGCCGTCATGGGATACGCCGGCGATGCCCCCGTCTGGTCGGCGACGCGCACCGAGGGCTTCACGACCAAGCAGTGCCTGATCGTCGACGCCGTCGACGCATCGCAGTGCGTCGATGCCAACATCGGGATGATCCCGGGGGAGGGCGTTCTGGTCGAGGGCGTCTCCGTGGACGATTCGGGCCGACGGTCCTCAACCTGGAGCGTGCGACTGGACTTCACCTCGATGGGCCGGTCCTATCTCATCGTGCAGGGTGAGATCCCAGATGCCGCAGAGGGAGACCCGACCGACGCCGCCGACGCGGGCTGACCTCACTCGACGTGAGAGTGGTGGGCGGTCACACCCGATCGGAGAGGATCGCGCGCCGCTGGGATCCGATGCGGGTCAGGATCAGGGTCGCCGAGCCGTCGCCGCGGAGGGTGAGCTTCTTGCGGAAGGCGGCGGGGTCGATGTCCATCCCGCGCTTCTTGATCTCGAGTGTGCCGATGCCGTGCGCCTTCAGTGCGGAGGTGATGGTCTTCGGGTTGGCGGACATGACCTCGCGCACGCGGAACGACTGCACGAACGGGCTCGTGAGTGCGGCATCGGATGTCAGATAGGCGATCTTCTCGTCGATCATCCCGGCTTCGAGGGTCCGCGCCACGTCGCCGATCAGGCGGGCCCGGATCACCGCGCCGTCGGGCTCGTGCACGAACGCGCCCAGCTCTCGGACGGGAGCGTCTTCGGCGTCTGCGCCGGCGGTGAGCTCGTGCGACTCCTCGCCCCTGATGATCAGCGCGGAACGACGCACTCCCTCTCGGGCGAGCACGCCCGTCCACACCACGAGCTCCACCACGCTGCCGTCCGCGCTGACCCACTGGGTCTCGGCGTCGTGGGGCAGGTCGTCTCTGTCGTGTCCGGGGCCGAGCTTGATGCCCGTCGGCATGCGCGCGGCCACCGAGAAGGCCCAGTCCAGCGGCGGCGAGTACGCGTCGGACGAGACGCGGCGCGTGTCACCGTGGCCCTGGGTGCGCCGGGCGGGGTCCATCCAGACGGCCTGCGCGCCGTCGCCGACCTCGGGCACATTGTCCTGGGCCGTGCCGTGACGGACGGTGGCGTCCTCGCCGAACGGCGCGAGGTTGTACGCCGCTATCGCCGAGGTGACCTCGTCGGCGTCGACGGCGACCACGTCGAGACCGGCCGCCGCGAACGCGAGCGAGTCGCCGCCGATCCCGCAGCCGAGGTCGGCCACGCGGGTGATGCCGGACCGGCGCAGCCGCTGCGCATGTCTCGCCGCGACGCCGAGCCGGGTCGACTGCTCGAGTCCTGCGCGGGTGAACAGCATCCGGCTCGCGAACGGTCCGAACTTCGCGACGGCCTTCGACCGCAGATGCGCTTGCCCGACGACCGCCGAGACGAGATCCGGGGAGTGTCCGGCGGCGCGCAGGCGGGAGACCGTGCGGGCGACGTCCGCGACCTGGTCGATCGGCCCCACCGCGTCCAGCAGCTCGAGGCCTTCGGGGGTGAGCAGTGCTCGCAGCTCAGACATCTCCACCCGATCAGCTTAGGCGCGTGGTCGCTCCGCCGGGTGTCCGTGGCTGGCACTCGCATTGCATGAGTGCCAGCGCACCGCATAGACTGGTGTTAGCACTCTCGGGTTGAGAGTGCGAACAAGTCTTTCGTGTCAGCGTCAAGAAAGAAGAGGTAGACCGTGTCGGTTTCCATCAAGCCGCTCGAGGACCGCATCGTCATCAAGCAGGTCGAGGCCGAGCAGACCACCGCGAGTGGCCTGGTCATCCCCGACACTGCAAAGGAGAAGCCCCAGGAGGGCGAGGTCGTGGCCGTGGGCCCCGGCCGCATCGACGACAACGGCAACCGTGTTCCGCTCGACGTCGCCGTGGGCGACCGCGTGCTCTACAGCAAGTACGGCGGCACCGAGGTGAAGTTCGGCGCAGACGAGTTCCTCGTCCTGTCGGCTCGCGACGTTCTCGCGGTCGTCGTCCGCTGATCAGCGGATCAGCCTGTTCCTGAGCCCGGTGAGGGCCAGGGGCGCATGTTCCTCGGAGAGGGGCCCGTTGCGGCACCCCACCCGGGCCCCCCCGCCGTTGCGGGGGGCGGGGGGCGGGGGGCCGGGGGCCCCGGGGGGGTCGAGGGGGGGCGCGGGGGG
>NZ_CAUQVQ010000101.1:0-8943 GCF_963521645.1 uncultured Microbacterium sp.
CCGTCCCGTTGGCGCCGCCGCTGGGCGGACCGCCCGCTCCTCCCGCGCCGCAGCCGCCGGTGTCCGGGGGCGTGGACTGGCCACCCGCGCCACCGCTCCCGCCCTACGCCTCGGCTCCGCAGCCCGGGCAGTACCCCTACCCCGCGGTGCCCCCGAGTCCCGGGTCTCGGTCGGGACGAACCGTCGGCATCGTCGTCGCGTCCGTCGCGGCGTTCGTGCTGATCATCGTCGTCGGAATCGGGCTCGTGGTGAGCCTGCTCTTGAACTCGAGTCCCGAGCCGATCACCGCTCCGCTTCCTTCCGTGACAGCCGCTCCCGGCGCGCCCTCCGACGACGAGCCGCCGTCCGACGACGGCGACGACGCCGGTGCATCCGCCATCGCCGATGTCCTGCAGGCCAAGATCGACGAGTACAAACGGCTCCGCGATTCCGGCGAACTGTGGCAGAGCATCCCCGACACGGAGTTCAACCGCACGGCCGTGAGCGCGTTCCTCTACTTCCTCACCGACATGAAGGTCGCGACGATCTGGGGAGTGGATGCCGCCACCGCCGACGAGTACGAGCAGCGCATGGCGATGCTCGAAGAGCGTCTGCTCGCTCAACAGCCGCTCGGCGACGACATTCAGATCACTCTCGAGGACAAGGTCTTCACCTATGACGGCGAGACGGGCGAGGGCGGATACACCGCCAAGTAGCGGCGCGTTACGCTCGAAGCATGAGCGACTGGACCAGCACCGCGATCGCCCTGCTGGAAGCCGATGCCAACCGCAGCGCCGACACCCACCTGCACCTCTTCCCCCTGCCGCCCGAATGGGGCATCGACCTGTACCTCAAAGACGAGTCGGTGCACCCCACCGGGTCGCTCAAGCATCGTCTCGCTCGCTCGCTGATCCTGTACGGGCTCGTGAACGGTCGCATCACGGAGCATTCGACGCTCGTCGAATCGTCGAGCGGCTCGACGGCGGTCTCCGAGGCGTACTTCGCGCGGATGCTGGGACTGCCGTTCGTGACGGTCGTGCCGCGGTCGACGAGCCAGGAGAAGATCGACCTGATCGAGTTCTACGGCGGTCGCTGTCATTTCGTCGACCGCGCGGAGGACATGTCCCCCGAAGCCGAACGCCTGGCGCGCGACTGCCACGGGCACTATCTCGACCAGTTCACGTTCGCCGAGCGGGCCACTGACTGGCGCGGCAACAACAACATCGCCGAGAGTGTGTTCAGCCAGCTGTCGCAGGAGCGGCATCCGATTCCGCGCTGGATCGTCGTCGGCGCGGGCACCGGCGGCACGAGCGCGACCTTCGGCCGTTACGTGAAGTACCGCCGCCATGAGACGCAGATCGCCGTGGTCGACCCCGAGGGTTCGGCGTTCTACGACGGATGGGCGGGCACGGTCGACCCTCCCGCCGGACGACCGAGCCGCATCGAGGGCATCGGCCGACCGCGCGTGGAGGCGTCGTTCGTGCCCACCGTGATCGATGAGATGATCCGCGTGCCCGATGCGGGCTCGGTCGCCGCGATCCGGATGCTGCGCGAGCGCACACTGCACTGGGCCGGAGGATCGACCGGCACCAACCTCTACGGGGCCTTCCAGCTGATCGCCCGCATGCGCGCCGCCGGCGAATCGGGCAGCATCGTCACCCTCATCTGCGACAGCGGGATCCGCTACGCCGGCACGTACTTCAATGACGACTGGGTCGCCGAGCAGGGCTGGGACCTCGCTCCGCACCGCGCCCGTCTCGACCGGTTCCTGGAGACCGGCGACTGGGCCGAGTGACGTCGTCTCACGCGCTGACGTAGCCGCTCGAAGAGCTGTCGCTGCTCAGAAGGTACAGCGGCGCGCTCCCCGCCTTCGCGCTGCGGATCCACACCCGCGCCGACCTCGCCTGCTCGGTGTCCGCAGGTCCGTACTCGAGGACCAGTGCGTCGGGGATGAGACCCTCCGCGCCGTCGAGCTCTACGTAGCTCGGGCGACCGAGTCCGCTCGATTCGATCCGACCGACGACGTGCGTGGGCCGCGTGATGCGGGGCGGCGCCGTGAGCAGGTCTGTCCGGGTGAGGTGCTGCACCGTGCGCTCGCGAGCGGTACGCCGCGTCGGCAGCACCGTGGAGTGTGATGCGGATGGACTATCTTTGGCGTGTTCGTGACTCATTCGAGCCTCCTCAGTCAGGGGTGGTGGGGTGCTTCACGGACAGTGGTGCCGGGGCTGCAACCCCGGCACCACGCTGTTTCTCCATCGTACCTTGTTTTTAGTCATTCAAAAAAACACGAGCGAGCGGATGGATGCCGACCGGCACCGATCGAGCGACGACTACGCTGGCCGCATGACTACTCTCATCCTCACTGTCGCGGGTGCCGATCGTCCGGGCCTCGTCGCTGCCGTCGCCGATGTCGTCGATGCTCACGGCGGGAACTGGGAGAACAGCTCGCTGGCCGAGCTCGCCGGAACCTTCGCCGGCGTGATCGAGGTCTCGGTCGCGCCCGAGCACTCGGAGGGGCTTCAGGCCGCGCTGCGAGAGCTCCAGGGGCAGGGGCTGCTCACGCTCGCCGTGCTCACCGGCGCACCCGCGCAGCCGGACGACGACGAGCAGATGCTCGAGATCCGGGTGCTCGGCAATGACCGCCCCGGCATCGTCAGGGAGGTGTCCGGGGTGCTGAGCGCACACGACCTCAGCATCGAAGAGCTGGCCACCGAGACCCGCGACGCGGCGATGGCCGGCGGCCGCCTGTTCGAGGCCTCCGTGATCGCCCGAGTGCCCGCGACGGTCGATCTCGACACGCTGCGTCGCGATCTCGAACGCATCGCCACCGAGGTGCAGGTCGACATCACGGTCGCCTGACGGCTCGGGCCTCGCGTTGACCATGCACTTCGTGAATGCCCTCGACCGGCTGAACGCCGCTCACCCCTGGTCCCACAACGACGCCTTCGCCCACTTCGTGCTCAGGCACGCGCGGGAGGTGCGCGGCCGGGGCGGAGACACCGCCGTCGATGTGGGCTGCGGCACCGGCACCCTGCTGAAGGCCCTGTCCGCGGTCTTTCCGACAGTGATCGGCATCGAGCCGGATGCGGATGCCGCGGCTGCCGCACGACGGCACATCTCACCTGGGCTGAGGATCGAGAACAGGGTCTTCGGATCCGAACCCTCCGAGGCGTACGACCTGATCGCCTTCGTCGCGTCCCTGCATCACATGCCCCTGCAGGTGGCGCTTCACCATGCGCGAGCGTCGCTGCGACCAGGCGGACGGATCGTGATCGTCGGCGTCGCCCGCGAGACTCCCCGGGATCTGCTGCGCTCCGCTGCCTCGACCGTGCTGAATCCGCTCGTCGGGCTCATCCGCCATCCGACTCGAGCGGCCGGGCCGCCCCCGCACATGCGCGCGCCGACCGCCCGCGCACACCAGTCGTTCGAAGAGATCAGGGCGATCGCAACCGCCGTGCTGCCCGGCATCCGCATGCGTCATCGACTGTTCTGGCGCTACACCGCAGTGTGGGAAGCGCCGAGGTCAGACCAGGCGTCCTCGGCCCGATGAGACTCAGTCGACGCCGACCACCGGCTCCGCCGCCGGCGACTCCCCGCCCGAATAGCGCCGCACCCAGTACTCGGTCTGAGCCACGTGAGCGGATGCGGCAGCCGATGCCGCGACCGGGTCGGCCGCGGCGAGGCCCCTCAGGATCGCGCGATGCCCGGCGTCCGAGTGCAGTTTGAGTTCGGCGGCGTCGTCGGCATCCGGAATCCGGTAGGCCCGCGACCGCGACCGCAGCACGTCGATCAGGCTCGTGAGGGCGTCGTTGCCGGCGATCCGCGAGATCGTCATGTGAAAGGCATGGTCGAGCTGCGAGTGCACCTCGAGGTCGTCACTGGCCTCGATCTCGTCGAGGATCTGCGCGAGCGAGTCGACCGTGGCGGCGTCGATGCGCGCTGCGGCGAGCGCGGCTGCGTGCGGTTCCAGCACGCGTCGCAGCTCCGTCAGCTCGAGCACTCCGGCCATGGGCAGCAGTCCCACGGTCAGCGACAAGCTGCCGATCAGGTCGGCGGCGCGCAGCTCGCCCACGTAGCTGCCGGAGCCGTGGCGGGTCTCGAGGACGCCGAGTGCGGCGAGCATCCGGATGGCCTCGCGCAACGACCCGCGTGAGACGCCGAGCCTCTCGCAGAGCTCTCCTTCGCTGGGCAGCCGGTCGCCCGGCCGCAGCGCGCCGTCCGCGATCAGCGAGCGCAGTCCGTGCAGAGCCGTGTCCAGAGCGCTCATCGTGATACTCCCCATCGCCTGATCTCTCTGCGAGTTTGACGGAAATAGCTATCGCGTCAAATTCGTATGACAACTATGTTTCTTGTTCGCCTTTTCGTAGCCATTTTCGCAGTGCTGTGGCAAAGTTGTGCAACAACTTCCCGACGCACCGACGAGGACCGATGCCCGCACCACTCTCCCCCGCACCGCTCACGCTGAACTCCGGCATCCGAGCCCGCGATGCGTGGCCCCTCGATCCCGATGTCATCCACCTGAATCACGGGTCGTTCGGGGCTGTGCCCACTGCCGTCGTCGAGTTCCAGGATGCACTGCGCCGCCGCGCCGACCTCAGCCCCGTCGAGTGGTTCCCCCGCATCGCCGAACGCGTGCACGATGCCCGCGAGCGCACGGCCCCCTTCGTGGGCGCCCGCGCCGCTGACACCGCCTTCGTGCCGAATGCCTCCGCGGCGGCCACGGTGGTCTACAACTCGCTGCAGCTCGCCCACGGGGACGAGATCCTCGTCACCGACCAGGGATACGGCGCGATCACCATGGGCGCACAGCGTCTGGCCCGCCGCTTCGGAGCATCCGTCCGGGTCGTCGAACTGCCGCTGCTCGCCTCCGACGACGAGGTCGTGCAGCGCTTCGCCGACGCACTCACCCCGGCGACCCGACTGATCGTGGTCGACCAGATCACCTCGCCCACCGCGCGCCTGCTGCCGACACGCCGCATCGCCGAGCTCGCCGCCGAGCGAGGCATCCGCACACTCGTCGACGGCGCGCACGCGCCCGGTCTCGTCGCAGATGCCGCTGCGGTCGCCGGCGGTGACTGGTGGTTCGGCAATCTCCACAAGTGGCCCTGCGCCCCGCGCGGGTCGGCACTGCTGGTCACGACCGCTGCCGACCGCGACGACCTGTGGCCGCTGATCGACTCGTGGGCGGCGAACGAGCCGTACCCCGAGCGCTTCGACACCCAGGGCACGATCGACGCGACGACCTATCTCGCGACCCCGGCGTCGATCGACTTCATCGAGCGCGAGTTCGGCTGGCACGACGCCCGCATCGCGATGGCGCAGATGGCCGACGCCGGTGCCGAGATCATCGCCGAGGGCTTTCGCCCGTACGCCGATGTCGATCCGCTCACCCCGCTCCCCTCGCCCGTGCCGTCGATGCGGCTCGTGCGCCTGCCGCTCGGGCTCGGCTCGACGCGCGAAGAGGCCGACGCGCTGCGCATGGACATGCTCGACACCACCGGCGTCGAGACCGCATTCACGAGTTTCCGCGGCGTCGGCTACTTCCGGCTGTCTGCGCACCTCTACACCGAGGCCTCCGACTTCGAGGCCTTCGTCGACCGCTGCATCCCACAGATCCTGAGCCGCGCCGGCATCCGCACCGCCGATTCGCTCATCGTGCCCTGAACCGATCCGTCATCGACCCGACCGACCCGACCCGCCATCCACCCGACCCACCACAACCACCAACTGAGAGGCACCTCGTGAAGAACCACAGAATCTTGACGACCGCCGCGAGCATCGGCACCGTCGCCGCGATCGCGCTCACCGGCTGTTCCGCGAGCGGCGGCGATTCCGCCGACGGCTCCGTCACCCTGCAGATGGTCGAGAGCCTGACCAACCCTGCGCGCACCGAGCTGCTGCGCGGCCTGCTCGACGACTTCGAGAAGGAGAACCCCGACATCGCGGTGCAGCTGGTCTCGCCTCCCACCGAGCAGGCCGATGCGAAGATCCAGCAGATGCTGCAGTCGGGCAAGGGTGTCGACGTGCTCGAGGTGCGAGACATCACCGTCGGTCCGTTCGCGAACAACGGCTGGCTGTACGACATCTCAAGCGACCTCGAGGACTGGGACGGCTGGGACGCCCTGACCGACAACGCGCAGTCCGCCTCGGTGTCCGCCGACGGCAAGAGCTACTTCGTGCCCTATGGGTTCTACGGCCTGTCGCTCTTCTACCGCACCGATCTCGTCGAGGAGGCGGGCTTCGACGGCCCGCCGCACAGCTGGAAGGACCTGCTCGAGCAGGCGAGCGCGATCCAGGATCCGTCCAACAACATCTACGGTTACGCGTTCCGTGGTGGCGCGAACGCGAACAGCAACGTGGTCGCGGCGATCGAGGCCTACACGATCGACGGTCTCGACACCGACGACGCGTTCCTCATGGAGGACGGCTCGACGATCTTCGCCGCGCCAGAGGCGCAGGAGGCCGTCGACGACTACTTCGATCTGTTCGAGAAGGCCTCGCCGCCGTCGGCCGTCTCGTGGGGCTACCCCGAGATGGTCGCCGGCTTCACGAACGGCACGACCGCGTTCCTGCTGCAGGACCCCGAGGTCATCGCGACCGTGCAGGACTCGTCGCTGAGCGAGGACCAGTGGGACACCGCCCCGCTGCTGGTCGGCCCCTCGGGCAAGGCTGCTCAGCCGCTGGCCGTCGCCGGCTGGGGCGTCGCCGAGAACAGCGAGCACAAGGAGGCCGCCGTCAAGCTCGTCGAGTTCCTCTCGTCGGCCGAGCCCGCCACCGAGTTCGCACAGGCGAACAGCCTGGTGCCGATCATCTCGGAGGCCGCGGATGACGAGTTCTACTCGACCGGTCCGTGGACCAGCTACGTCACGATGACCGAAGACCCCGAGACGTACGTCAACGTGCAGCAGCCGCGTGGCGTCAGCTGGTGGACCGAGTGGATCCAGAAGTCCGACCAGGACGTGCAGAACGTGCTCCTGGGCAACATGTCGACCAGCGAGCTGCTCGAGTCATGGGACACCTTCTGGACCGAGAAGTACGCCGCGGAAAAGGGCTGATCCGTGACCCGGACCACTCTCGAAGGGGGCTCCGTCGGCACCGCCGGCGGGGCCTCCCCGGCATCCCGCCGGCGCCGCCCGTTCCGTGGCCGCCACGCGCTGACGCTGCTGGCCTTCATGGCCCCGGCGATCGTGTTCGTGTGCTGGTTCACCTACTGGCCCATGCTGCAGGGCGCACGCATGGCCTTCCACGACTGGAACCTGTGGGACCTCACATCGACGCCCTGGGTGGGGTTCGACAACTTCCTGACGGTCTTCCGGGATCCTGCCTTCCCTGTCGTCGCGGCGAACTCGGTGCTCTGGGTCGTCGGCTCGCTCGTGCCGCAGCTCGTGATCGGTTTCCTCATCGCCCTCGCGCTGCGCAAGCGGTTCCGCTTCCGCGGGGTCTACCAAGCGCTCGTGTTCTTCCCCTGGGCGGTGTCGGGCTTCCTGATCGGCATGCTGTTCCGGTGGATGTTCAACGCCGAGTTCGGCGTCGTGAACGACCTGCTCATGAAGGCCGGTCTGATCGACGCCCCGCTTCCCTGGCTGGCCGATCCGAAGCTCGCGATGTTCGCGGTCATCGTGGCCAACATCTGGTACGGCGTGACGTTCTTCGCGATCATGATCCTCGCGGCGCTGCAGTCGGTGCCCGATGAGATGCTCGAGGCCGCGAGCCTCGACGGCGCCGGCAAGGTGCGGCAGCTGTTCTCGATCATCATCCCGTACATCTCGATGACGCTGCTGCTGACGATCCTGCTGCGCATCATCTGGATCTTCAACTTCCCCGACATCATCTACGCGATGACCAACGGCGGACCGGCGAACCAGACGCACATCATCACGACGTGGATGATCAACTACACGCAGCAGGGCAACTACGGCATCGCGAGCGCGATCGGACTCATCGTCGTCGCGTTCCTGTTCGTGTTCTGCGCGTTCTACCTGATGGCGATGCGGAGGGTGCAGCGATGACCATCACCACCCCTACGGGGACCACGATCACCGAGACCCGCCGCATCACGGTCCCGGACCCCCACAAGGCCTCGCCCACGACAAGACGACGCGTGTCGGTCGGTGGGGTCGTCCGCGTGGTCGGGCTGCTGCTCTGGCTCGTCATCACGCTGTTCCCGCTGTACTGGATCGCCCTGACGTCATTCAAGTCGCCGGGCACGATCAACTCGTTCCCGATCGAGTACTGGCCCAGCGAACCGTCGCTCGACAACTACGCCAGCCTGTTCCAACAGAGCTCGTTCGGGGTCTTCCTGGCGAACTCGGCGATCGTGGCGACCATCGCGGGTGCGGTGGCCACGCTGATCGCGTTGCTCAGCGCCTACGTGATCGCACGGTTCGAGTTCCGGGGCAAGGGAACGGTGCTGGTCGCGTTCCTGCTGACGCAGATGATCCCGGCGTTCATCGCGCTCGGCCCGCTGTACTCGATGATGACCGACCTCGGACTGGTCGACACCAAGCCCGGCCTGATCCTCGTGTACATCGCGGTCTGCATCCCGTTCTCCACCGTGATGCTTCGCGGCTTCTTCGAGAACGTCCCCGACGCGCTGGAAGAAGCGGCGATGATCGACGGATGCTCCCGCTTCGGCGCGCTGTTCCGGGTGCTCGTCCCGGTGATGACCCCCGGCATCATCGCGGCGTTCATCTTCAACTTCGTCAACTGCTGGAACGAGCTGTTCCTGTCGGTCGTGCTGATGAACACGGACGAGAACCGCACGGTGCCGTCGGCGCTGAACGGCTTCATCTCGACGTTCAACATCGACTGGGGCTCCATGAGCGCCGCCGCGGTCTTGACGATCCTGCCCACGATGGTGATGTTCGCTCTCGCGAGTCGCTGGATCGTGCAGGGCCTGACGGCCGGAGCAGTCAAGGAATAGCCCTTCGAATCGCGCACTTTGCAGATTCCGGAGTCCGGAAT
>NZ_CAUQVQ010000102.1:0-8431 GCF_963521645.1 uncultured Microbacterium sp.
CGGACGATCGAGCGGGAGCAGTCCGTCTCGACCCTCGCCTCCGAATACGACATGTCGTTCGCCGCGGTGCAGAAGCACGTCGCCGTGCTCGAAGCGGCCGACCTCATCGTCAAGCGCGCCGAGGGACGCGAGCGGCTCGTCCGCGCGAACCCCGAGATGATCGCCCGCGCCAGGGCGCTCCTCGCCCGATACGAAGAGCTGTGGCGGTCCCGCATCGCCCGACTCGACGACCTGCTGGCCGAGAAGCCGGCGCCCACCACTGATAGCAGCACCGAAGATCCACGAAACGAAGAAGGAGCCTGACAATGCCTGTCACCGACGTCGTAACCGATGCCGAGAACCTCACGATGACCGTCGTCGCCGATCTGGCGGCACCGATCGAGCGCGTGTGGGACGCATACAGCGACCCGCGTCAGCTCGAGCGGTTCTGGGGACCTCCCGGATGGCCGGCCACCTTCACCGCCTGGGACCACACGGTGGGCGGCAAGGCGAACTACACGATGCACGGCCCGCGCGGCGAGAAGGCGTCGGGGACATGGGAGTTCCTGCGCATCGACGCTCCGCACAGCTTCGAGGTGCTCGACGCGTTCGCCGACGAGCAGGGCACGCCCGACGCCGACCTGCCCTCCATGCGCATGACCTTCACCTTCGAGTCGACGGCAGACGGCACCCGCATGGTCAACACGAGCCACTTCGCGACCGCCGACGCGCTCGAGCAGATCGTCGCGATGGGTGCGGTCGAGGGCACGAGGCTCGCGATGAGCCAGCTCGACGCCGTGCTGCAGGACCTGCGCGACTACGCCCAGGGCAAGGGCACGCAGGTCGAACTGCTCGACGACACCCACGTGCGCATCACGCGTCTGGTCGAGGGTCCGCGCGAGCTGGTCTGGAAGGCCCACAACGAGCCCGAACTCATGAAGAAGTGGCTGCTCGGACCCGACGGGTGGGAGATGACCGAGTGCACCGTCGCGACCGAGGTCGGGCAGACCTATCGCAACTCGTGGGCGCCTGTGGGTGACACCGAGGGCGAGCCGTTCGGGTTCGAGGGCGAGGCTCTGCTCATCGACGCGCCCCGCCGATCGGTGCAGACCGAGCGGATGATCGGGATGCCGGTCGAGACGCTGAACGACCTCAACCTGTACGAGGAGGACGGCGCGACGCTGATCACGCTCTACATCGAGTACCCCGACAAGGAGACGCGCGACATGATCCTCGCCACCGGCATGGCCGACGGCATGGAGGCGTCGTACGACCGTCTCGAGCGCGAACTGCTCACGGTCTGACGGTCGAGGTTCCGCACAGCGGCCGGGATGCGGGTCGTCGACGCATCCCGGCTCCGCTGCCGGGTCACTTTGGCACCGCCGCTCCGCTGCCGGGTCACTTTGGCACCGCATCCGCCTGTGTCCGGTGCCGAAGTGACCCCGCACCGGGCGCTCACGCCTCCGGGGTCAGTTCCGCATCGCGGCGCCGAGTGCGCGTCGACCAGATCGCGAGCGCGATGAGCACCGGCTGGAAGAACAGGCGCACGAAGCGCTTCATGTCGGTGTCGAGGCCGAAGGCATCACGGTGCTCGGTCCACTGCGCGATGTTGCCGGGGAAGACTGCGACGAAGAACAGGGCCGTGATGATGCCGACCAGTCCGCGGCGCTTGCGGGCCACGAGAAGCGCGGTGCCCAGACCCACCTCGACGACGCCCGATGCGAGGACAGTCACATCGGGATCGAGCGGCACCCAGTCAGGCACCTGAGCTCGGAACTCATCGCGTGCGAACGTCAGGTGCGAGACGCCCGCGAAGACGAGGAAAGACCCGAGCGCGAGCCGACCGACCGTGCGTGCGACATTCTTCGCCATGGTGCGAGTGTACGCGCGGGGCGGGTCAGATCAGGCGGCGGAGGGCCTCTTCGAGCGTGACGCCCTGCGCCTCGGCGCGGTCGCGCAGGCGGGCGTGCTCGTCGCTCGTGAGGGCCAGCCGCACCTCGATCGGGTCGTCGACCGGCGCGTAGAGCCCGTCGAGCAGGTCGGATGCCTCGGCCCAGAGCGGCTCGGCGACCGCGGGCGCCACGACCGGGGTCGCTCCCGCGCCGGCGTCAGAGGTGGATGCTGCAGCGACCGGGGCGGATGCCGCGGCGATCGGGGCGGATGCGGCGACCGACGCCCCGGCATCCGTCGCCATCGTGAAGCCCGGGCCCCGACGCGGCTCCTGCTTAGCCTGGTAGGCCTTCGCGGCGGCGTTCGCACGTTCGTCGGCGGCCTCGTTGAGCGGATGCCCCGCGTGGCCCTTGACCCACGAGAATTCCACGTCACGCCCGCGGATCGCCTCGTCGATGCCCTCGAGCAGATCGCGGTTGAGCACGGCGCCGCCGTCGGACTTGCGCCAGCCTTTGCGCTTCCACCCCGGCATCCATTTGGTCACCGAGTCGATCACGTACCGGCTGTCGCATTCGATCAGCAGCTTCTCCGAGATGCCCGCGGTGGCCTGCAGCAACTCGAGCACGGCCCGCAGCTCGCCCTGGTTGTTGGTGCCGTGCGGGGATCCGCCGGCCGCCCAGTTGGCGTCGTCGATGTACCAGGCCCAGCCGTTGGGGCCGGGGTTGCCCAGGGCGGAGCCGTCTGCGGCGGCGGTGATCGTCATCCTCCCACCGTAGCCGCGACGGGCGACACGGCCTGTTCCGCGGCTTTCGCGTCTGCCATGCCCCCGACATAGTGTGGAGTGATGCCTACCGACTTCGAATGGGATCCCTGGGTCGGCACCGCGGCGGCCGTCGCCATCGCGCTGATCGTCGCCGCCGCCGCTCTCGCGCTGCTCGCCCTCGTCTCGGCCCTCGTCAGCCGTCGCGTGCCGTGGGTGCGCGAGCTCGCCCGACGAGTGCGCAACGCCATGATCGCCACGACCGCGGTGGTCGCGATCTGGATCGCCGTCGCGACCACGGAGCCCGCGATGCAGACGTGGTGGCCGGCGCTGTCGAGGCTGTTCCTGATCGGCACGATCCTGACGGGGTCGTGGCTGCTCGCGGCGGCGGTCTCTTTCGGCTTCGAGCGTCTCATCTCCCGAGAGGAGACGCTGCTCGTCGGACCGGAGGCGCGGCGCCGACGCACGCAGCTGCTGGTCATCCATCGCCTCGTGCTCGTGACGATCGCCGTGCTCGCTCTGGGCACCGTGCTGTTCACGTTCCCCGAGATGCGCGCGGTGGGCACCAGCCTGCTCGCATCCGCGGGCATCGTGAGCATCATCGCGGGCCTTGCGGCGCAGTCGATCCTCGGCAATCTCATCGCGGGCGTGCAAGTCGCGTTCACGGATGCGATCCGCGTGGGTGACGTCGTGGTGGTCGAGGGCGAGTGGGGCCGGATCGGCGAGATCAACCTCTCGTACGTGGTCGTGTACATCTGGGACGAACGGCGCCTGGTCGTGCCGTGCAGCTACTTCACGACCACCCCGATCGAGACGTGGACGCGCCGCTCCGACAAGATCCTCGGCACGGTGTATCTCGATCTCGACTGGCGGGTTCCCATGGGTGAGCTGCGTGCGGAGTTCCAGCGCATCGTCGAGGCGTCACCGGCGTGGGACGGACGCTCGTCGAGTGCGGTGGTCACCGACGCGCAGGGAGGCTTCGTCACGGTGCGCCTCGTGATGTCGTCGAAGGACTCCGACGACCAGTGGACGCTGCGCTGCGAGGTGCGCGAGAAGCTCATGGAGTGGCTGCAGCGAGAGCATCCTGAGGCCCTTCCCCGCACCCGGGTGGACGTCAGTCCTCCGGCTCGCGATCCTCAGCCGTGACCGCCTCGGGTGCCGGCGGGGCGGCGGGGAAGACGATCGACGTCACAGATCCGCCCGACTCCAGCCCCATGCCCAGAGACAGCGGGTCGACCGTCGGCGTCGTGGGGAGCACTTCGGCTTCCGCGCGCTCGATCGGCTCAGAGGGCAGAGCCCACTCGGTGTCCTGCTCTTCGGGGCGCTGCTGGAAAAGACCCATGCGCACCATTCTCACCCGGATGCTCGCCTCGACAGCCGGATTCACACCGGATTGCCCGGTTCGGGAGGATGCTCCCGCCGGCCCGCGCGGTCGAGCACGGCGCGGCCGGGGTGTGCCCCCGCGCTCCCTGGAATCACCGCGACGAGGCTGACCCCTTCGCCGCCGCGCGCACCGCATCGACGAGATCGCGCCACGGCCCGGCGAGCGCGGAGTCGGGCAGCTCTCGCTCTCGCTCCTCCGAGGGAGTGTGCACGCGGATCAGCCACACGAACCGATCGGCGCCGGTCGAGGGATCTCCGTCGGCATCCCACGGGCAGCTGTCGACCATGGTGAGCCATTCGGGAGCATCCGCGGGGTCGGGTTCCACCCGCCACTGACGTCGGATGCCGGCGATGCCGCCCGTGCGCACCACCGCGATGACGACCTTCGGATCAGTCGGTGCGGGGGACTCGCTCATCTTCATAGACTCCCACGGTCGTCCACGCGCGTCGAGCGGCTGTGGCCGTGGCCTCGTCGACGGAGGATGCCGCAGCGACCGTCGCATCCGCGAAGTCCGTGAAGCTCGCGGTGCTCGACAGCCCCCCGGTGAGTGCCCGATACCAGACGGTGCCCGCGGTCTCCCAGGCGTTGCCGCCCAGATCGATCGCGAACAGGGCGAAGGCGCGGTTGGGGATCCCCGAGTTGATGTGCACCCCGCCGTTGTCCTCCGTCGTGCGCACGAAGTCGCTCATGTGGGCCGGCTGAGGATCCTTGCCGAGCTCGTCGTCGTCGTAGGCCGTGCCCGGCTCGATCATCGACCGAAGTGCCTTGCCCTGCACGGCATCCGTGAAGATCTCGGCCCCGATGAGCCAGGTCGCTTCGGCCGCGCTCTGCCCGAGGAGATGCTGCTCGGTGAGCGCGCCGAACACGTCGGCGATCGACTCGTTCAGCGCACCCGGCTGCCCCTGGTACTCGAGGTTCGCGTTGTACTGCACGACGCCGTGCGCGAGCTCGTGACCGATGACCGTGGTCGAGGTCGTGAAACCCACGAACACCTCTCCGTCTCCGTCGCCGAACACCATGCGCCGGCCGTCCCAGAAGGCGTTGTCGTAGTCGACGCCGTAGTGCACCGTGGCGTCGAGCGGAGCACCGGCATCGTCGAGCGAGTTGCGGCCGAACGCCGTGAGCAGCATCTCGAACGTCGCACCGAGGCCGTCGAAGGCCTGATTCACCGACTCGTCGTCGACGGGCGGATCGTCTTCGGTGCGCACGACCGCCCCCGGAAGGTTCTGCGTGTTGCCGGCGTCGCTGATCGTGCGGTTCGGGGCGTCGGAGATCTCCGCGACGAGGTCGCCGTTCTCATCGATCGACAGGTCGAGTCGCGTGCGGAACGGCGGTCGCCCCGCCGTCAGAGTCTGCCGAGCGGCAGCCGCGGCGCCCGGGTAGCGACCCGATTCGGCGAGGCGCGCGAGCAGGTAGGAGGGGACGATGCCGCGGAGTTCGGTGTGGCTGCTCATGCACCGACCCTACGCCGGGGTTCCGACGTTGAGGAGAGCACGGTCCGGGGCGCCGTCGGAGAGCCTCGGCGTCGGGCGGAGGGCGAGATCCCAGATACCTCGCGTAAAATCGGCACAATGACCGATGCCCCTTCCGACGCTGCACCCGACCTCGGACCCGGCATCGACCCCGAAGACCTGGCCACCACGCTGCGGGTGCTGTCCGAACTGCACCAGATCGACAACGAGCATCCCGACTTCGTCGCCGTGCGCCATGCGACTGCCGCGATGTTCAAGGCGGTCAAGCGCGTGCGCCGCAAGGAGATCCGTGACGCGATCGCCGAGGCCGACAAGGCGGTCGTCGCCCGCACGGCCACCGGCGCGCCCGACCGCATCGACGACGAGACCCGCGGACACGACCTCGCGAGCAGCGTCGTCGACGCCCCGATCGCGGGCGAACTGCTCAAACCCCGCAACTGCTACATCTGCAAGCAGCCCTACACGGTGGTCGACGCGTTCTACCACCAGCTCTGCCCCGACTGCGCGCGCTTCAGCCACGGCAAGCGCAACGCCCGCACCGACCTTACCGGCAAGCGCGCGCTGCTCACCGGCGGCCGGGCGAAGATCGGCATGCACATCGCTCTGCGGCTGCTGCGCGACGGCGCGCACACCACGATCACGACCCGCTTCCCGCGCGATGCGGTGCGCCGGTTCTCGGCGCTCCCGGACTCGGCCGACTGGCTGCACCGGCTGCGCGTGGTCGGCATCGACCTGCGCGACCCCGCGCAGGTGATCGGCCTCGCCGACTCGGTCGCGGCTCAGGGCCCGCTCGACATCCTCATCAACAACGCCGCGCAGACCGTGCGGCGCTCGCCGGGTGCGTACTCGCTGCTGGCGGATGCCGAGCTGCAGCCGCTCCCCGACGGGCCGCTGCCCGAGATGGAGACCTTCGGTCACACCGCCGACCCGCATCCCCAGGCGCTGCAGGCGTCGGTCGACGCGCATCCGCTGCTGTCGGTCGCGGCCCTCGGCGGCACCGTTGCCGAGCAGGGCGGCCAGGCGCTGACGGCCGAAGACCTCGCGCGGCTCGCGATGGCCCCCGGATCGTCGTCGCTCGAGAAGCACGCCGACGGCAGCGCGATCGACGCGGGCGGTCTCGTGCCCGACGTCAACCGCACGAACAGCTGGGTGCAGTCGATCGACCAGGTCGATCCGCTCGAGATGCTCGAGGTGCAGCTGGCCAACACGACCGCGCCGTTCCTGCTGATCAGCCGGCTGCGCGCGTCGATGGCCGCCTCGTCGGCGAACCGCAAGTACGTGGTCAACGTCTCGGCGATGGAGGGCCAGTTCTCGCGCCGGTACAAGGGACCCGGGCACCCGCACACCAACATGGCGAAGGCCGCGCTGAACATGCTCACCCGCACGAGCGCGGGGGAGATGCTCGAGACCGACGGCATCCTGATGACCGCCGTCGACACGGGGTGGATCACCGACGAGCGTCCGCACTACACCAAGGTGCGCCTCGCCAAAGAGGGCTTCCACGCGCCTCTCGACCTCGTCGACGGAGCAGCTCGCGTGTACGACCCGATCGTGCGCGGCGAGGCCGGCGAAGACATCCACGGCGTGTTCCTGAAGGACTACGAGCCCAGCCCCTGGTGACCCTCGGTCGCCCTGCCTCGGCCGGGGATGTCGCCGTCCCCCCTTGAACTTTCGAATCGCGCACTTTGCAGATTCTGGGCCGCGATTTCTGCAAAGTAAGCGATTCGAAAGCATCCGCCGGGGCCGGGGCCGGGGCCGCGTCAGCGTGCGCGGATCTCGAGGTTGGCCGAGGCCCAGGTGCCGAGCTGGTCGAGGATCGGCAGCAGCCCGAGGCCGCTGTCGGTCAGCGCGTACGAGACGGTGACGGGCGGTCCGGCGTCGACCGAGCGCGCCACGAGACCGGCATCCGCGAGTTCGGCGAGCCGATCGGACAGCATTGTGTCGCTGATGCCGGACACTCCGCGGCGCAGCGCGACGAACGTCGAGGGACCGCTGCCCAGAGACGACACGATCATGCCGTTCCATCTCTTGCCGAGCACGCTGAAGGCCAGTGTGACGGCGGCATCGCACACGTGCGCCTCTTCGTCGACCTCGGCCATGCGTCCATTGTACTGTGCTACGTTAACGCGAGTCGCTAAGAAAAACAGAGCGACTACGAAAAACGAAAGGTATGGCCATGTCCCTGTTCCGCCTGGATGCCAGCATCCTCCCCGCGTCGTCCGCCAGCCGTTCGCTCGCCGACCTCGTCGAAGCCGAGTGGACCGCCACACACCCCGACTCCACGGTCACCCGCCGCGACCTCGCCGCCGACCCCGTGCCCGCCACGGCCTGGGCGGATGCCGTGACCGGCGGCTTCGTCGACGAGGCGCAGCGCACTCCCGCACAGAATGAGGTGCGCGCACTCGCGAGCACCTTCGCCGACGAGCTGATCGGCGCGGACGCTCTGCTCTTCGCCGTGCCGCTGTACAACTACGGCGTCTCGCAGCACTTCAAGACCTGGTTCGACCTGGCCTACACCGATTCGCGCATCGATCCGCAGGGCACCGCGCTGCGCGGCAAGCCGGCGACCCTCGTGACCGTGCTCGGCGGCAACTACGCGCCCGGGACGCCCAAGGAGGGCTGGGATCACTCGACCGGCTGGCTGCGCCGCGTGCTCGAGGACGTCTGGGGTCTCGACCTGCGCGTCGTGGAGCGTCCGTTCACCCTGGTGGGCGTGAATCCTGCGCTCGACGCCTTCGCCGACACGGCCCGCGAGCTGAAGGAGAACGCCGAGTCCGACGCGCGAACCTACGGCCGCGAGCTCGCCGCCCTGAGGGGCGACCAGGTCGCCTGACGCTGCGCACGGCCTGTCGGCGCGGGCGGGGTGGCACGGCTCGGCTCGTGGTGTGGCGCCTGTTGTCGCTCTGGGGCGTGGGTGGCGTCAGGAGGTGCCAACTGAGGGTGGGC
>NZ_CAUQVQ010000103.1:0-8128 GCF_963521645.1 uncultured Microbacterium sp.
ATCCGCCCACGCCGAGCCGGGTCACTTCTGCATCCACCCGCCCCGCCGGCGCCAGGCGGGGTCACTTCTGCATCCCAGATGGGCGCCGGGGATGCGTTTTCGACCCCGCACGGCGAACCCGGGCCGCGGCCGCGGAGCGCCCGGCTCAGCGCGTGCTGGCGCGATCGATGAGCAGCGTCGGCACCACCGCGGACGCTTCGGCGCCGGGCGACCCCTCGATCTCGGCCACGAGCAGGCCGACGGCGCGGTGCGCGAGAGCCGTGAAGTCCTGACGGATCGTGGTCAGGGGCGGTCGGTAGTTCGCGGCATCCGGCACGTCGTCGAATCCGATCACGCTGACGTCTGCGGGCACCTGACGCCCGAGTTCGGCGAGCGCCCGCAGCAGCCCCAGCGCCATCTGGTCGTTGGCGCAGAAGACGGCGGATGCGGAGCGCAGTGCCTCTCCCGCGGCGTACCCGGCCTCAGCCGACCAGTCGCCGCGCACGACGGGCGGGGGCGCGATGCCTGCGGCGACGAGGGTCTCACGCCAGCCGCGCTCTCTCTCCGAGGCCGCGAACGAGTCGTCCGGTCCCGCGAGATGGTGGACGGTCCGGTGCCCGAGACCCAGCAGGTGCGCCGTGGCGACAGCGGCACCGCCGACATGATCGCTGTGCACGACGGCGAGGCCCACCGCACCCGGAGCGTCGACGACCACGAGTGGCAGCCCCGCCGGCCGATCGACCGCCGACACCAGCGCCGAGGCCTCGTTCAGCACGATCGCCCCGTCGACCTCCTGCTCGGCGAGGCGCTCGAACGCGCCGGCGACGCTGTCGCCCGCCGTCACGAGGGTGAGGGCGTACCCGCGCTCCTCGGCAGCCTCGGCCGTGGCCTGCAGCATGCGCGAGTTGCCGACCGTGGCGAGGGTGGTCACGACGAGTCCCACGGTCTGCGAGCGACCGGTGCGCAGTGCTCTCGCCGCGCGGTGAGGCCGGTACCCGAGTTCGGCCATGGCCTGCTCGACGCGTTCGCGAGTGGCGGGATCCACTCGTGGGCTGTCGTTGACCACCCGTGACACCGTCTGACCCGAGACGCCCGCACGCGAGGCGACCATCGCCATCGACACGCGTCCCGATGAGTGGCGGCGGCGCCGGGCACCGGCGTCGTCGCCCGAGAGGTCGTCGTCCACGGCAGGCACCTCCGTCTCGCGTGTCGCAGCTCACCGATCATGTTGACGTTATCACGGCCGTGTGCGTACCATGTTTACGTGAACACGCCCGAACAGCCCGCTCTGCTCTCCGAGACGCTCTCCTCCGGCATCACCAAGCGAGCGACGACTCTCGCCGACGGCCGCGAGCTCATCTACTACGACGACCCCGACACGACGCTCGGTGCCGAGCGCGCCGTCGATGCGCGTGTCCTCGATCCCCGGGGCGACACCGCGTCGATGCGACTCGACGTGCTGACGGGCGACTGGATCACGGTCGCCGCCAACCGACAGAACCGCGTCATGATGCCGAGCGCCGATGCCGACCCTCTCGCGCCTCAGTCGCCGACCAACCCCTCGGAAGTGCCGTCGAGCTATGACGTCGCCGTGTTCGAGAACCGCTCACCGGCCTTCGGCCCCGCCCTCGCCGAGGCGATCGGCATCGCACCCGCCGCCCGCAACCCTCCGCGAGGCCTGGACGATCTCGCCGCCCTCGGCCTCGGTCGCACCCGCACATCCGTCGGGCGCTGCGAGGTCGTGTGCTTCAGCCCCGAGCACACCGGATCCTTCGGCACGCAGTCCGTCACCCGGGCCCGCACCGTGATCGAGGCGTGGGCCGACCGCACCGCCGCACTCTCCCAGCTCCCGGGCATCGAGCAGATCTTCCCGTTCGAGAACCGCGGGGAGGCGATCGGGGTGACTCTGCCGCATCCGCATGGCCAGATCTACGCCTACCCGTATGTGACGCCGCGCACCACGCGCGTGCTCGAATCGATCGATCGCACCGCGCCCGATCTCTTCCAGCGCATCCTCGAGTTCGAGCAGGAGTCCGAACGCGTCGTCTTCCGCGGCGAGCACTGGACCGCTTTCGTCCCTTTCGCCGCCCGGTGGCCGCTCGAGGTGCACCTGATGCCGCACCGTCACGTTCCCGACTTCGCCGCCACGACGGATGCCGAGCGCGACGAACTCGCACCCCTCTACCTGCGTCTGCTCCGCGGAGTCGACGCGCTGTATGACACCCCGACCCCCTACATCGCCGCGTGGCACCAGGCGCCCGTGAACGTCGGCCGCGAGAGTGTGCGCCTGCACCTGCAGCTCACCAGTCCGCGACGCGCAGCCGACAAGCTCAAGTTCCTCGCCGGCTCGGAAGCGGCGATGTGGGCCTGGGCCGCCGAGGTGACCCCCGAACAGGGCGCCGCCCGCATCCGCGAGGCCATCGCGCAGGCAGACACCACCCCGGCGCCCGCCGCCGGCATCGACGCAGAAGAGGCATCCGCATGACCATCGCTCAGGACGCCGCTCGCGCGCTCTTCACCGACCTGACCGGCCGCACTCCCGACGGGGTGTGGTCGGCTCCCGGCCGCGCGAATCTGATCGGCGAGCACACCGACTACAACGACGGGTTCGTACTGCCGTTCGCGATCCCCCACCGCACGGTTGCGGCTGTCGGCGTGCGCGGCGACTCGCGCATCCGGGTCGCCTCGACGTTCGCCGATGCTCCTGTCGATGTCTCCCTCGACGAGCTCGACGAGCTCTTCCCCACTCCGATCGGCACCGCGCCGCGTGTGCCGGAGTGGGCGGCGTACCCGTTGGGCGTCGCGTGGGCTCTGCGCCAGAGCGGCACCGCCGGCATCGGACTGGACATCGCCATCGCTTCCGACGTCCCGGTCGGCGCGGGGCTCTCTTCCTCGGCGGCGATCGAAGGCGCGACGGCCTCGGCTCTGAACGACCTCTGGGAGACCGGGCTCGACGGCAGGGCCCTCGCCCGCATCGGCCGTCGCGCCGAGAACGAGGCGGTCGGCGCCCCCACGGGCATCATGGATCAGATGGCCTCGATGCTGGGTGCACCCGATGCCGCGATCTTCCTCGACTGCCGTTCGCTCGAGACGGAGCTCGTGCCGCTGGGCATGGCCGAGACCGGGCTCGCGATCCTCGTGATCGACACCCGCGTGAAGCACGCGCACTCCACGGGCGGCTACGGGGAGCGACGCGCGGCCTGTGAACGGGGCGCACAGATCATGGGCGTCGAGAGCCTGCGCGACGTGACGGTCGACGACCTGCCGCGCGCACAGGAGCTCATGGACGAGGTCACCTTCCGCCGTGTGCGGCACGTCGTCACCGAGAACCAGCGCGTGCTCGACACTGTCGGTCTGCTCCGCGCACAGGGCGCGCGGGCCATCGGCGACCTCCTGGTGGCCTCGCACGCCTCGATGCGTGACGACTTCGAGATCTCGGTGCCCGAACTCGACACGGCCGTCGACGCCGCGCTCGCTGCCGGAGCGATCGGTGCACGCATGACCGGTGGCGGTTTCGGCGGTGCCGCGATCGCGCTGATCGAGCAGGCAGCGCTCGAGACGGTCTCGGACGCCGTCGCCGCCGCCTTCGCGGAAGCCGGATTCATCACGCCCGTGATGTTCACCGTGACACCGTCAGCGGGGGCGCACCGCGACTCCTGAGCCGATCGCCGACGGCGGCCCGATCTGCGTGACGGTCCGCGATATGCCGCGTCGCCCTGAGATACTGAACACTCCAACACCTGAGGAGCAGCATGTCCTGGATCGTGACCGGCGGCGCCGGCTACATCGGATCGCACGTCGTACGTGCACTGGCGGATGCCGGGCTCGCGCCCGTCATCCTCGACGACCTCTCGAGCGGGGTCGCGACGTTCGTCCCCGAGGGCGTTCCGTTCGTGCAGGGGAGCATCCTCGACCGCGACCTGGTCGAGAGCACGCTGCGCGAGCACGACGCTGAGGGCGTGATCCACGTCGCCGGGTACAAGTACGCGGGGGTCTCGGTGCAGCGTCCGCTGCACACCTACGCGCAGAACGTCGACGGCACGCGCGTCATCCTGGAGGCCATGGAGGCCGCAGGCGTCACGAACATCGTCTTCTCATCGTCGGCCGCCGTATTCGGCACACCCGACGTGCCCCTCGTCGTCGAGAGCACCGAGAAGAAGCCCGCCAGTCCGTACGGCGAGTCCAAGCTGATCGGCGAATGGCTCCTGCGCGATCAGGCCGTCGCCACGGCAGAGAGCGACAGGCCTCTGCGTCACACCTCGCTGCGGTACTTCAACGTGGTCGGCTCCGCCGATCCCACCGTCTACGACGTCAGCCCGCACAACCTGTTCCCGATCGTGTTCGAGGCGCTGCTGGCGGGCAAGACCCCTCGCATCAACGGCGACGACTACGACACGGAAGACGGCACCAACGTGCGCGACTACGTGCACGTGGGCGACATCGCCGCAGCGCACGTGGCGGCAGCACAGCGCCTCGCCGCCGGAGAGCCCATCGAACCGGCGTACAACCTCGGTTCCGGCGACGGTCTGAGCGTGAAGCAGATCATGGATGCCGTCGCGCGAGTGACCGGTATCGACTTCACCCCCGAGATCGGCCCTCGGCGTGCCGGCGACCCCGACCGTATCGTCGCCACCGGAGAGCTCGCAGCACGCGATCTCGACTGGAAGATGCGCTACTCGGTCGACGAGATGGTCCGCACGGGCTGGGAGGCCCGACGCAACGCCTCGTGAGCTCCTGAGCCGACGACGACGAAGGGCCCTTCCTCACCAGAGGAAGGGGGCTCATCCCAATCGGGGGTGTAGGAGTTGGGGTCTGAAGCCGCCGGTCTCGAGCAGGCTTCGGGCGATGTAGTTGGTCAGGTTGCGGAACCCGAGTGCGGAGCCGCGTAGGTGTTCGAGCCGTCCGTTGAGTGCCTCGGTCGGCCCGTTGCTGGTGCCGGGTCGTTCGAAGTAGGCGAGCACGTCGGCGGCTCGCTTCTTCAGGGTCCGGCCCAGGGTGGTGAGCTCGGTGAGCACCTTGGGGACGCCGGCGCTGAGGTCGGTGATCAGCTTCTCCATGAGCTCGCGGCCACGTTGCAGGTCCCCGTGGCGATAGGCGGCGATCATCCGCTGGTAGACACCCCAGGTCGCCTCGACCTCGACGTGAGCGTCATCAACGAACAGCGCGCGTAGCCTGTCGCTCTGCTTGTCGGTGAGCAGGTCCGAGCCGGTGTGCAGCGTGCGCCGCGACTTGTAGAGCGGATCGTCCCTGAACCCACGGTGCCCGTGGATCGCGAGTTGGACCCGGCGCCGGCACCTGTCGAGGGCGTCACCGGCCAGGCGCACGACGTGGAAGGGATCCATCACCGTGACCGCGTCCGGGATCTCCTCTGCAGCGGCGGTCTTGAACCCGGTGAAGCCGTCCATCGCGACCACTTCGACCGCGTCACGGAAGGCGTCGTCGCGGTCGGCGAGCCAGGTCTTGAACGCCGCCTTCGACCGGCCCTCGACCATGTCCAGCAGCCTTGCTGGGCCGGCGCCATCGCGGACCGGGGTGAGGTCGACGATCACGGTGACGTACTTGTCGCCACGCCTGGTGTGGCGCCAGACGTGCTCATCGACGCCAATCACCTTCACGCCCTCGAACCGCGTGGGGTCGTTGATCAGCAACCACTTGCCTTCGGCCAGGACCGCGTTGTTGGCGGTGTCCCACGCGACCCCGAGTCCCTCGGCGACACGGGCGACGGTGAGGTGTGCGACCACGATCCCTTCCAGCGCCCACCGCAGCCCGGTGCGCGAGAGCTTCGCGCGTGGCTCCGCCGCGGCGCTGGTGTCTTGGCGCCACACGTGTCCGCAGTCTGCACAGCGGTAGCGGCGCACTACAACTTCCAGCACGGTGGGTCGCCAGCCCAGCGGCTCGTGGGCCAACCGCCGGATCACGGTGTCACGAGCGGCGCCTTCGCTGCCGCACCGTCGGCACCACTGATCTGGTTCCACCACGCGGCACGCGAGGACCGCACGATCCGGTTCAAGTCGTTGCCCGATCACGCTCAGACCGAGGCCGTCGAGTCGAGCGAAGGCGGTTAGGTCAGGGCGGCCGAAGCCGGGCGGCGGGGTAGCGTCGGGCACGTCGAGGTCTTTCCGATGGATGGCGTAGGAGCCTCCATCGTCGGGAGACCTCGACGTCTATCTGCGGACCGACTCGGCAGGGCGCGATCGTCTCGTGCGTTGGCGGACTACGGGAGCTTGGACGCGAGGACGTCGGCCGCCAGGATCTCGGGTGCTGCGCCGAGGAGGTGCTGGTTGGCCATCAGGGCTGCGACGATGGCGCCGTTGGCGTGGGCGTCGCGAGCGGCCTCGTCGGGGAATGCATCGAAGATCCAGAAGGTGTCGGCGTGGGTCCTGACCGCGAACCAGACAATCGTTCCTACTTCTTCGTTGGCGAGTGCGACAGCGCCGGCGAGCAGATCGGCGAGCGCGTCGTGCTGTCCATCGGCCGCGACGATCTTGGCGACGAAGGCATACGGAAGTGATGCGGGTGTGGACATGGGGGACTCTCCTAGGTGTCGGGGTTCTTCGTGGGACGAGTTCAGCGTATGACGAGCGAGGGCCGGTGGGGAGTGGCGTATACGGCAGTATTGCTATTGTTTACGTCATGCGTATAGGACTGATCGCGATCGACGGCTGCTTCGGTTCGGCTATCGCGTCGATCATCGACATCGTGCGGGTGGCCGACGGAGCCCGCGGCGATGTCGACCCGCGGATCGACCCGATCGAACTCGCCATCCTCGGACCGAAACGGCGAGTGACCACGACGGCATCGATGACCCTGTCGGTGGACCACCCGCTGTCGGAGTCCGGAGAGTTCGACGTGGTCGTCGTCCCTGCGCTTGGAACCCTTACGGCCGCCGCGACCCACGACGCCCTCCAGAGCCGAGATGCTCGTTCGGTCATCGCCTCGCTGGGGCGCCTCGACGAGGCGACCACCCGGATCGCCGCGGCGTGCACCGGCGTGTTCGCCGTCGCCGAGACCGGACGGATGCATCATCGGCGGGCGACGACCAGCTGGTTCCTGGGGCCGGAGTTCCTGAAGCGCTATCCGACCGTCGCCCTCGATCTCGACACCATGGTCGTGGCCGACGGGAACCTCGTCACCGCCGGCGCCGCGTTCGCCCACATCGACCTCGCGCTCTCACTCGTGCGATCGATCAGCCCCGACCTGGCCCAACATGTCGCCAAGCTCCTCATCATCGACGAGCGCCCGTCGCAGGCGGGCTTCGTCGCTTACGAACATCTCCGGCACGAGGACCCGATCGTCGTCGAGTTCGAACGCTTCGTGCGCGCCCGCCTGGACGAACCGTTCAACGTCGCCTTCGTCGCGCAGTCACTTGGCACCAGCCGGCGCACCCTCGAACGACGAGTCCGTGCGGCGCTCAACCTCACTCCGCTCGGCTTCGTCCAACGGCTTCGCATCGAACGAGCTCGGCACCTCTCAGCAACCACGGACTTCACCTCCGCCGAGATCGCGCTACGGGTCGGCTACGCGAACGCCGAGACTCTGCGCTCCCTCCTGCGTAGGGAGCGACGCCGTTCCTGACCTATCGCCATGCCTGTAGCCGGTGTCATAGCGCTCGGTTGGAACCACCTCTCAGCACGTCGCGTCGACGCTTCTGCGTCGCCCCCTGGACGACCCACTCGACACGCCCGCAGCACAGGCCATGTGACGTGTCCCGGCTTCCCGGATGGTCGGGGTTGGGTGGCTGTGATGTCGCTGCGTTCTCGTCGAGAGCATCAGCAGACCCGATCAGAGCCGATTGGGATGAGCCGAGAAGGCGGTTAGGTCAGGGCGGCCGAAGCCGGCCGGCGGGGTAGCGTCGGGCACGTCGAGGTCTTTCGGACGGATGGCGTAGGAACCTCCATCGTCGGGAGACCTCGACGTCTATCTGCGGACCGACGCGCCCGGCCGACCTACACCTTCATCTGGGAAGAGCCAGGAAGGGCCCTTCGTCGTTGTCACGTGCCTTCTGCGTCACACCATCGTCTGCACGATGCTCCCGACGCTGGCACGAACGCGTTAACGCAGAAAAGCCACCCAGCATTGGGTGGCTTTTCTGTCTAAAAGAAGTCCGGCGGTGTCCTACTCTCCCACAGGGTCCCCCCTGCAGTACCAT
>NZ_CAUQVQ010000104.1:0-7810 GCF_963521645.1 uncultured Microbacterium sp.
CTCGACACGGCCGGGGGCTGGGGATCTGGCTTCGATGGCTGCCGCGGCGGCGGCGGCGTCGCCGCCGCCGCCAGCCGAGCGCGGCCGCCACCCGGGGGGGGGCCGGCCTCTCTCAGTGTTCGGTGAGCGTCACTCGCTCGGAGCAGGTGCCGCCGTGTCGGAGGGCACAGGCTCGGGGGTGGGCTCGGCCTCCTCGGAGGGCACGAGGTCCGCGTAGTAGGGGAGCGTGCCGTCGAGCACGGGGACGTCGGCCTTGGTGCCGGCGCCGTCGCCCGACTGGAAGTGCATCTCCACCGTGGCGCCGGGCATGGTGTCGAGATCGTCGATGCGCACGGGCTTGCGGTCTGCGCCGAAGCTGATCGTCTCGCCCGCGGCGACCGGGACTTCGATCGGCTCGAGACCGGCGACCGTGATCGTCAGAGTCGCCTTGTCGAGGGTCGGGTTCACGACCGCGGCGACGAAGTTGCCGACCGAGCCGTCTTCCGTCGCGACGATGAAGGCGTTGCGCACGTCGAGAGGGCCGTCGGAATCGGCGATGTTGACGCCGTCGGACGCCGAGTACTCGATCTTCGTCGACTGCGGCGAGATGAATGTGCAGCCGGTCGCGCCGAGAAGAACGAGGGCGCTGATGGCGGCAGATGCGACAAGGCGCGATTTCACTGGTCCTCCTGTGGTCCGGCGGGATGTCCGCCTCCCATTCTATGGGTATGCGGAGGGGGCCCTCAGGACGCAGGGGTGCAAACCTTAGCGCATCCTGGCTGTGGTATCCTTGAGGTTGCCGAAAGGACAAGTTTTTATGCTTTTTGAGGTTGGCGAAACTGTCGTCTATCCGCACCATGGCGCTGCGACCATCATCGAGGTCAAGGAGCGCATCATCAAGGGTGAGGCGAAGAAATATCTGAAGCTCAACGTCACTCAGGGAGACCTCATCATCGAGGTCCCCGCAGAGAACGTCGATCTCGTCGGGGTCCGCGATGTGATCGGGCGGGAGGGCCTCGACCACGTGTTCGAGGTTCTGCGCGCTCCCTTTACGGAGGAGCCCACGAACTGGTCGCGTCGGTACAAGGCGAACCTCGAGAAGCTCGCCTCGGGTGACGTGATCAAGGTGAGCGAGGTCGTGCGCGATCTGTGGCGTCGTGACCAGGACCGCGGTCTGTCAGCCGGTGAGAAGCGGATGCTGGCCAAGGCGCGTCAGATCCTCATCTCCGAGCTGGCTCTCGCCGAGAAGACCGACGAGGACAAGGCGAGCGCGATGCTCGACGAGGTCCTCGCGTCCTGAGCGATTCGAGAGAAGGCGGGTGCTTCGGCATCCGCCTTTTTTCGTCTGCGCGGGTAACGTGAAGACGTGAACATGCTCCCCGTCCCGGACACCGCGATCATCGTCGTCGCCGCTGGTTCCGGCACCAGACTGGATGCGGGAGCGCCCAAGGCGTTCGTCGGCATCGACACCCACTCGATCCTCCGCCACGCGCTCGACGGCGTCTTCGCGGCGGCGCCCGCGCAGGTCGTGGTCGTCGCACCGCCCGGGTTCGAGGGCGACGCCGAGACCGAGATGCAGGCCGCAGCGGGTGATCGCGTCGAACTCGGGCGCGTCGTCACCGGAGCGGACACGCGACAGGGATCCGTCGCAGCCGGTCTCGCCGCACTCTGGGGCGACGTGCGCACCGTGCTCGTGCATGACGCCGCGCGTGCGCTCACACCGCCGGAGGTCATCGATGCGGTCGCGGACGCGGTGGACGCGGGCTCCGGAGTGATCCCGACGCTTCCCGTGATCGACACGCTCAAGAAGGTCGACGGCGGCGACATCGTGGGCGCGGTGGACCGCTCCGAGCTCGCGGCGGCCATGACTCCGCAGGGCTTCCCCCGCGATCTGCTGGAGCGCGCCTACGAGGCCGCCCTCGCGTCGGGGATCGAGTACACCGACGACGCCGCGCTGTTCGCGGCAGCCGGCCTTCCCTTGCGCAGGATCGACGGCGCAGCGCGCGGCTTCAAGATCACGACGCCCGACGACCTGGAGCGCGCGCGACAGCTGCTGACGGACGCCCCCGTGACGCGAACCGCTCGCACGGCCCCGACATCAGCCGCCCCTGCAGCTGTTCCGCGGGTGGGCGTCGGCACCGACGTGCACGCGTTCGGCGGCGAGGGCTCACTGTGGCTCGCGGGACTCGAATGGCCCGGTGAGCCGCCGCTCTCGGGACACTCGGACGGCGACGCGGTGGCGCACGCCATGGTGGATGCCCTGCTCGGGGCGGCGGGGCTCGGTGACATCGGCGAGCACTTCGGCACGGCGCATCCGGAGTACGCCGGCGCGCACGCCGAGGTGTTCCTGGCCCGCACGCGACAGATCCTCGAGGAGGCCGGGTTCGCGATCGGCAACGTGTCGGTGCAGTTCCAGGGCAATCGTCCGCGCTTCAGCGCACGCCGTGCTGAGGCCGAGAGCGTGCTCTCGACGGCGCTCGGGGGTGCGCCCGTGTCGGTCACGGCGACGACCACCGACGGGTTGGGGTTCTCGGGGCGCGGCGAGGGGGTCGCAGTCACTGCGGTCGCGCTGATCGTCGCCCGCACGGCGGAGCAGGCATGAGGATCCTCGTCATCGGGGCCGGTGGCCACGTCGGACGCACCGCGGTCGAGGCGCTGCAGGAGCACGAGCTCATCGCCGCGTCACGGAGCGGAGAGCCGTCGGTCGACGTCCGAGACCCGGCCTCCATCCAGCGCCTGTTCGAGACCGTCGGGCAGGTCGACGCCGTGATCGCGGCGCTGGGCAGCGTGCCGTTCCGACCCCTCTCCGAGCTCGAGCGCGACGACTACCTGTCGGCGTTCCGCGACAAGGTGCTCGCGCAGGTCGACGTCGTGCGCATCGGCACGCCGTTCGTGCGCGACGGAGGCTCCTTCACCCTGACCTCGGGAGTCCTCGCGAGGGAGGCGATCGCGACCGGAGCCGCCGCATCGCTCGCGAACGGCGCGCTCGAGTCGTTCGTGCTCGCCGCGGCGACAGAGCTGCCACGCGGCATCCGCATCAATGCGGTGAGCCCGTCGGTGCTCGAGGACGCGCCGTCGTATCACTCGTCGTTCCCCGGCTTCGTGCCGGTCGCGTCGCACCGCGTCGGCCAGGCGTACGTCAAGAGCGTGCGGGGCGTGCAGACGGGGCGGGTCTTCGCGATCGACTGACGTCGAGACCGAGGGCGCGATACGGCCGGCCGCCGAGGACTTGCGCCCGACGGGGCGGGCACGCGACGATCGAGGCGGGCATCGACGATGGGCCCGTGTGACGAGCGAACGAGGAATGACATGAGCGGTTATCGAGTGCAGAACCCCGCGACCGGCGAGATCATCGAGACCTTCGACACCGCGACCGACACGCAGATCGATGCCGCGCTCGCCGACGCCGAGACGGCCTACCGCGAATGGCGCGAGCGCAGCGTGCAACAGCGCGTTGAGGTCGTGAAGCGCGTCGCCGAACTGTTCACGGAGCGCAGGGACGAGCTCGCCGAGCACATCGCGATCGAGATGGGCAAGTCCCGTGCCGAAGCGCTCGACGAGATCGATTTCGCCGCGTCGATCATCGACTACTACGCCGTGCACGGTCCGGGCCTCATCACCGACTACGAGATCCCCAGCACGGTGCCGGGACGTGCGTACATCGAGCACCGTCCGATCGGCACCCTGCTCGGGGTCATGCCGTGGAACTTCCCGTACTACCAGGTCGCGCGGTTCGCGGCTCCGAATCTGGTGCTCGGCAACACGATCCTGCTCAAGCATGCGGAGATCTGCCCGCGCTCGTCGCTCGCGATCGAGGCCATCATGCGCGAGGCGGGTGTGCCCGACGGCGGCTATCAGAACGTGTTCGCCTCGCACGACCAGATCGCCACCATGATCGCCGATCCGCGTGTGCAGGGAGTCTCGCTCACCGGCTCCGAACGGGCCGGGGCGATCATCGGGGCGCAGGCCGGGAAGCACCTCAAGAAGTGCGTTCTCGAACTCGGCGGCATCGATCCGATGATCGTGCTGGATGCCGACGACGTCGCAGACGTCGCCCGGCAGGCATGGGAGTTCCGGGTGTACAACGGCGGTCAGGTCTGCAACTCGAACAAGCGTCTGATCGTCATGGACGACATCCACGACCGGTTCGTGGCTGAACTGACGCGGCTGGCGGAGGGGCTGACGCCTGGAGACCAGCTCGACCTGCGCGACGGCGAGTTCGTGCCGCTGTCGACGCGCACCGCGGCTGAGACGGTCGACGAGCAGGTGCGCCGGGCGGTCGCGGCCGGCGCCACCCTCGTCGCGGGCGGTGTGCTCTCCGACGGGCCGAGCGCCCACTATTCGCCGGCCGTGCTCACCGGAGTGCCGCGCGACTCGGCGTCGTACCGCGAGGAGATCTTCGGACCCGTGGCGACCGTCTACCGCGTGTCGAGCGACGAGGAGGCTCTCGAGCTCGCGAACGACTGCGACATGGGGCTGGGCGGATCCGTGTTCTCGAGGGACGAGGTCAGGGCCGCGCGCATCGCGTCGCGGCTCGAGGTGGGCATGACCCACGTGAACACGATCGCCGCGGAGGCCGCAGAGCTGCCGTTCGGCGGGGTGAAGCGATCGGGCTTCGGTCGTGAGATGGGCCCTATCGGCATCGGAGAGTTCGCGAATCGGCGCCTCTCGTTCGTCGCCGAGTGACGCGCGCACCCAGTCTTCGCGACGGCCCGCCCGGTAGGCTTGTGCGGTGACACTCCGCCTCTACGACACCCGCGCACAGCAGCTGCGCGACTTCGTGCCTCTCGACCCCGAGAACATCACGATGTACGTGTGCGGACCCACGGTGCAGTCAGGACCCCACATCGGCCATGTGAGGGCCGCTCTCAGCTTCGATCTGCTGCGGCGATGGCTGATCCACCGCTTCGGTCGGGTGACGTTCGTGCGCAACGTGACGGACATCGATGACAAGGTGCTCGCGAACGCCTCGGAGACCGAGCAGTGGTGGGCGCTGGCCTACCGCATGGAGCAGGAGTTCACGGCGGCCTACACAGGAGTCGGCATCCTCCCGCCGACCTACGAACCGCGCGCGACGGCGTCGATCCCGCAGATGCAGGAGCTCATCGCGACCCTGATCGAGCGCGGGCACGCCTACCCGGCAGCGGATGCCTCGGGCGACGTGTACTTCGACGTGCGCTCGTGGCCCGAGTACGGCTCGCTCACGAATCAGTCGGTCGACGCGATGGAGGCCGCGCAGGACGCGGATCCGCGCGGCAAGCGCAACCCGCAGGACTTCGCTCTCTGGAAGGGCATGAAAGACGGCGAGCAGCCCGACGCCGCGTGGCAGTCGCCGTGGGGCACCGGTCGGCCGGGCTGGCACATCGAGTGCTCGGCGATGTCGAAGCGGTATCTCGGTGCCGAGTTCGACATCCACGGCGGAGGCCTCGACCTGCGCTTCCCGCATCACGAGAACGAGCTCGCGCAGTCGACCGCGGCCGGCGACCCGTTCGCGCGGTACTGGGTGCACAACGGGCTCGTGACGGTCGACGGACAGAAGATGTCGAAGTCGCTCGGCAACTTCACGCTGGCGGCGGACGTCCTCTCGGAACGCGACCCCCTGGTGGTGCGCTATGCGCTCGCCGCGGCGCATTACCGGTCGAGCCTCGATCTCTCGGAGTCGTCGTGGACCGAGGCCGAAGCGGCGCTCGGGCGCATCCGCACGTTCATGGCGCGTGTGATCCGAGCCGTCGGCGGCCGCTACGGATCGTTCCAGAACGATATCCCCTCGTCGTTCGCCGCAGCGATGGACGATGACCTCGGGGTGCCCCAGGCGCTCGCGGTGCTGCATGAGACCGTGCGCGAGGGCAATGCCGCACTCGACGCAGGAGATGCGGATTCCGCCGTCACGGCGCTTCGTGCCGTCGCGGCGATGACCGCAGTGCTCGGCATCGACCCGCTGGCGCACTCCGGTGCTGCGGCGACCGCAGGCGAGGCAGCCGCGGCATCCGCTCTCGATGCCCTCGTGCAGACGATGATCTCTCAGCGTGCACAGGCGCGCGCCGACAAGGACTGGGCGGCGGCCGATCGCATCCGCGATGCGATCGCCGCCGCAGGAATCACGCTGGAGGACACTCCGGCCGGAACTCATTGGAGTATCGATGGCTAAGCCAGGCAACCCCTCAGCGGGCAAGGGCAAGAAGAAGGGCCCGAGCAAGGGCACCGGCGGACTCGGACGCAAGGCGCTCGAGGGTCGTGGGCCGACCCCCAAGGCGGAGGACCGCGCGTGGCACCCCGCGGGCAAGCGCAAGGCGGCGGCAGAGCGCTACGCCGCGTCCGGCGGCAAGGGCAAGCCGGGCCAGCGCCAGACCTCGGGCGGCAACCCGAACCGCTCCGCGCGGGTGAAGGACAACACCACCGACACCGAGACGGTCACCGGCCGCAACTCGGTGCTCGAGGCTCTGCGGGCGAAGATCCCCGCGACGGCGTTCTACATCGCGCAGCGCGTGGAGATGGACGACCGCACCAAGGAGATGCTCTCGATCGCGACCAACCGCGGCATCCCCGTGCTCGAGGTCACCCGCCAGGAGCTCGACCGCATGGCCGGATTCGACGGCGTGCACCAGGGCGTCGCGATCAAGGTCCCGCCGTACGAGTACGCGCACCCGCAGGACCTCCTCGAGCAGGTCATCGACAAGGGCGAGGTGCCGCTCTTCGTGGCACTCGACGGCATCACGGATCCCCGCAACCTCGGAGCGATCATCCGCTCGACCGCCGCCTTCGGCGGTCACGGCATCATCCTTCCGCAGCGCCGCTCGGCGGGCGTGAACTCCGCAGCGTGGAAGACCAGCGCCGGCGCTGCGGCCCGCGTGCCGGTCGCTCTGGCGACGAACCTCACGAGTCAGCTCAAGGAGTTCAAGAAGCAGGGCGTCTTCGTGCTCGGCCTCGACGGCGACGGCGACGTGCAGCTGCCCGATCTGCAGCTCGCCGACCGCCCCGTCGTGATCGTCACGGGCTCGGAGGGCAAGGGACTCTCGCGTCTGGTGGCCGAGACGTGCGACCAGATCGTCTCGATCCCGATCTCCGCAGCGACCGAATCCCTCAACGCCGGGATCGCGACCTCCGTCGCGCTGTACCAGGTCTCGACCGTCCGCAACGCGAAGAAGTAAGGAAGCACCCATGGCTCGCATCGTCGTTCTCGGAGGAACCGGCTACGCCGGCCGTCACATCGTCGCGGAAGCCGTGCACCGAGGACACGAGGTCATCGCGATCTCGCGATCGGCACCCTCGGATGCCGTCGAGGGCGCGTCGTACGTGCAGGGGTCGGCGCTCGAGCCGGCTTCGCTCGCGAGCGCGTTCGACGGAGCGGATGCGGTCGTCTCGGCGCTCTCTCCGCGGGGCGACATGACCGACAACGTGCTCGAAGCGCTCAAGGGCGTGATCCGGGTGCTAGCGGGTACGAGCACCCGGCTCGGCGTCGTCGGGGGAGCGGGCGGCAGCCTGGTGGCCCCCGGAGGACCGCGGCTCTTCGATCAGGGCTTCCCCGAGGAGTACAAGCACGAGGCGCAGGTCGGCATCGACTCGCTCGCACTGCTGGAAAGCACGGACGCCGATCTGGACTGGTTCTTCGTGCACCCGGCCGAGGTGTTCGGGCCGTGGGCCGAGGGCGAGCGCACCGGGCACTACCGTGACGGCGGCGACGTGATCGTGCGCGACGCCGACGGCAAGTCCTTCATCTCGGGAGCAGACTTCGCGGTCGCGGTGATCGATGAGATCGAGCAGGGCAACCACCACCGCGAGCGCTTCACCGTCGGCTACTGAGGCGCGGTCTCGCGTTTCGTCTCGCTCGGCT
>NZ_CAUQVQ010000105.1:0-7538 GCF_963521645.1 uncultured Microbacterium sp.
ACGACGAAGTCGGTGGGGATGTCGAAGCCCACGTACTTGCAGTCGATGACGACCTTGGCGGCCTCGGGCTTGCGGAGCAGTGCAAGCACCTCGATCGACTCGGCGCCGCGCGATTCGAAGTTCTCGAGCAGCCAGCTCAGGGTGAGACCGGAGTCGATGATGTCCTCGACGATCAGCACGTGCTTGCCGTTCAGGTCGGTGTCGAGGTCTTTGCGGATCTGTACCACGCCGCTCGACTTGGTGCTCGCGCCGTAGCTCGACACCGCCATCCAGTCCATCGGGGCATGGAACGGCAGCGCCCGAGCGAAGTCGGCCATGACCATGACCGCACCCTTCAGCACACCGACGAGGATGAGCTCCTTGCCCGCGTAATCGACGGCGACCTGAGCCGCGAGCTCGTCGAGCTTCGCGATGATCTCCTCCTCGGTGACGAGGATCTGGTCAAGGTCGTCCTGGATTTCCGCGGCGCGCATGGATCGATTTTAGGTGACGCGCACCGATGCTCCCGCACAGGATCCGCCGATCGCTCACCAGAATTCCGGGTGCGCCTCCCTCATCCGCACTACCCTGAACCGTGAGACGGGCGGATGCCCACGACGGAAGGAATCTCCATGGCTCTTGACGACATCCTCACGCAGGTGCCGATCGACGACATCGCCGCGAAGCTCGGAGTCTCCCCCGAGGTCGCCCGGGCCGGGGTCGAGCAGGGCGGCGCGGTGCTGCTCGGCGGCCTGGCCAAGAACGCCTCCACCCCGCAGGGCTCCTCGGCGATCGAGAACGCGCTGAAGCGTCACGAAGGTGCGACCGGAGCCTCGAAGGTCGACGACATCGATCAGGCCGACGGCGGCAAGATCGTCTCGCACATCCTGGGCGCCGACGAGAAGAAGGTCACCGAGAAGCTCACCGAGTCGCCCCAGACGGCCGGCATCGACTTCGGCAAGCTCCTGCCGATCCTCGCCCCGATCGTGATGGGACTCATCGCGAACGCGACCAAGGACAAGAGCGCGAAGACCGAGACGACAGAGACGTCGTCCGGCGGTGGCGGCATCGGCGACGTGATCGGCGGCATGCTCGGCGGCGGCTCGTCGTCGGGCGGCGGCGGGATCGGAGACCTGCTCGGCGGCCTGCTCGGCGGCGGCTCGTCCTCGGGCGGCGGCGGCATCGGCGACCTGCTGGGAGGGCTCCTCGGCGGCAAGAAGTAACGCGGCGCGGCCTGCGCCGCCCGGTCGGTGGGCGAAGACGAAGACCTCACCCACGTTTCGACTCGCTCGGCTCCGCCGGGCTCGCTCAACGACCGGAAAGGTCGTTGAGCGAAGACGACGAAGTCGCCTGAGACGAAACGCCGCGAGACGACCTCACCCACGTTTCGACTCGCTCGGCTCCGCCGGGCTCGCTCAACGACCGGGGAAAGGCGCAGCCGGCTCGACGACGTCGCCTGAGACGAAACGTCAGCGCGCCGTGAAGACGATGCGTCCGCCGAGTCGTGCGGCCGAGCACACGGGCAGGTCGATAGGGCCCTGTCCGGACCAGTCGGTCGCCAGCCGCGCGACCTCGAGGGTCTGCAGGCGCGTGAGGCTGACCCCGAACTCACTGTCGACCACGAGGCGGATGATCCGGTTGCGCAGTGCCGCGGGGTTCGCGGCCAGAGCGGCGACGCTGACCGAGATCCCTGCTTCGGCGTGCTCGACGATGTCCTCGATGGTCTCGTGGATCATCTCGTCGAACGCCTCGGCGTCTTCGCGGAGCTGTTCGGCCGTGCGAGCGAGTGCCTCGGCGATGCCGGGACCGAGCTCGGCCTCGAGCACGGGCAGCACGCGCTCGCGCACACGGACCCGCGCGAAGCGCTGCTCGGAGTTGTGAGGGTCGTCCCACACGTCGAGATCGGATGCCGCGCAGAAGGCCCGAGTCGTGTCGCGACGCACGCCGAGCAGCGGTCGCACCCAGCGGAGCCCGTCGTCGTCGGTCCGCACGGGCGCCATGCCCTGCAGGCTGGCGGCGCCGGATCCGCGTGCAAGGCCGAGCAGCACGGTCTCGGCCTGATCGTCGAGAGTGTGCCCGAGGAGCACGGCTGACGCGCCGACATCTGCCGCAGCATCCTTCAGCACCCGATACCGCGCCTCGCGGGCCGCGGCCTCCGGACCGCCGTCGTCTCCGACCTCGACCCGCACGACGAGGGCGTCCAGCCCGAGAGCCGTGGCCGTGCGCGCCGCACTCGCCGCGACGGCATCCGAGTCGTCCTGCAGTCCGTGATCGACCGTCAGGCTCGCCACCCGCAGGCCGAGCTTCGCCCCCTCGAACGCCGTCGCGGCGGCCAGAGCGAGCGAGTCCGCCCCGCCCGAGAGCGCGACCACCACCGTCGACCCCTGGGGCAGGTCGTCGAGCGCGGTGCGCACAGCGAGGCGGATCTCTGCGATGACGGGTGAGAGTGAAGGCACCCTGCAACGGTAGCGCGGCGCATCCGTCCCCCGAGAGGTCACCGAGCGGACCACCCGCCGTCCATGGCGTAGCTGGCTCCTGTGACCATCGATGCCTCGTCGCCGGCCAGCCACGCGACCAGGGAGGCGACCTCTTCCGGCTCGACCAGGCGTTTGATCGCACTCTCGGTCAGCATGATCTGGGCCAGCACCTCGGCCTCCGGGATGCCGTGCACCCGGGCCTGGTCGGCGATCTGCTTCTCGACCAGGGCCGTCCGCACATAACCGGGGTTGACGCAGTTGCTCGTGACGCCGTGCTCCCCTCCCTCGAGGGCCGCGACCTTCGAGAGCCCCTCGAGCCCGTGCTTGGCCGCGACGTAGGCGGACTTGTAGGCGGATGCCCGCAGCCCGTGCACCGACGACACGTTGATGATCCGACCGAAGCCGCGCGCGTACATCCCGGGCAGCGCCGCGCGGATCAGGAGGAACGGAACCTCCAGCATGAGGGTCACGATCCGTCGGAACTCCTGCGGTTCGAAGTCCTCGAGGGGACTGATGTGCTGGATTCCCGCATTGTTCACGAGGATGTCCACGTCGGCGATGACCGGCGCCAGCTCGGTCTCGGCGACGGCGGCCGGATCGAGGAGGTCGACCGGCCAGCTGGAACCGCCGACCTCGGTCGCGACGGCGTCGCATCGCGCGCGGTCCACGTCGGCCACGATGACATGAGCACCGCGCGCAGCCAACGCCCGGACGATCGCGAGACCGATGCCACCGGCACCCCCCGTGACCAGAGCGCGTCGACCGCTCAGCGACCCACCGGGTGGGCTCGCCGTCTCGGCGTGCGCGCCGGTCACGAGGCGCTCACTCGCGACGTGCTGAGTCCGTGCTTGCGGGCATCCGCGTCGTCGATGTCGTGCAGCGAGACACCGCGGGTCTCCTTCAGGGTGACCACGGCGACTGCGGTGACGGCGCATGCGGCCGCCACGTAGACGGCCACCGGCAGCCACGAGTCGAAGTCCTGCAGCAGTGCTGTCGCGATGATGGGCGCGAGCGAGCCCGCCACGATCGAGGTCACCTGATAGCCCAGGGAGACGCCCGAATACCGCATGCGGGTCGGGAACATCTCGGCCATGATGGCCGGCTGTCCCGCGTACATGAGCGCGTGGAAGCACAGCCCGATCGTGACGGCCGCGATGATGACGAACGGGTTCTGGGTGTCGAACATCGGGAAGGCGAAGAAGGCCCAGCTCGCCCCGAGCACGGCGCCGGCCAGGTAGACGGGCTTGCGACCCCAGGCATCCGACAGGCGTCCGACCTGCGGGATCACGAGGAAGTGGATCGCGTGCGCGACCAGCAGCGCGAGCAGCAGCTGGCTGGTGTCGTACTCGTGCACCGTCTTCAGGTAGACGATCGTGAACGACACGATGATGTAGTACAGGATGTTCTCGGCGAAGCGGAGGCCCATCGCCCCGAAGATGCCGCGGGGGTACTTGCGCACGACCTCGAGGACTCCGTAGCTGACCGCCTTGTCGGCTTCGACCTGCGCGCGGGCCTCGAGGAAGATCGGCGCTTCGCTGACGTGGGTGCGGATGTAGTAGCCGATGACGACGACGATCGCCGACACCCAGAAGGCCACACGCCAGCCCCAGCTGAGGAACTGGTCGGAGGGAAGGGCCCACGACATGCCCAGCAGCACGAGCGTGGCCAGCAGGTTGCCCACCGGGACGGCGGCCTGGGGCCAGCTCGACCAGAACGCACGCGATCTGTTCGGGCTCTGCTCGGCGACCAGCAGCACGGCGCCGCCCCATTCGCCGCCGACCGCGAAGCCCTGAATGAAGCGCAGGATGACCAGCAGCGCGGGCGCCCAGTACCCGATGGAGTTGAATCCGGGCAGGCATCCCATGAGGAAGGTGGCGACGCCGACCAGGATGATCGTGACCTGCAGAGTGTGCTTGCGGCCCAGCCTGTCGCCGATCTGGCCGAACACGATGCCACCCAGCGGACGCGCGATGAAGCCGACCGCGTAGGTGAGGAACGCCGCGATGATGCCGTCGAGCTCGGTGCCGGCATTCGGGAAGAAGAAGGTGCCGAACACGAGCGATGCGGCGGTGGCGTAGAGGAAGAACTCGTACCACTCCACCACGGTGCCCACCATCGAGGCGGCCACGATCTTCTTCAACCCGGATGCCCGGGGTTCGGTCTCGGAGACGACGTTCTGCCTCGCGCCCATGAATGCACTCCTTCGTGTTCTGCAGCGTCCTCGTCGACGACTGCCCGGCGGGCCGTGTTCCCTCAGCGGGGTGGCCTCCGCCAGTATGCGCACGGCCCGTACTGTGCGCCAATGACCAGTCCGGCACAGATCGAGTGCAGAATTGCAGATATGGTCCTCTCCCCGGGCAGCGTCGCCCCGAATCCCGACGATCTCCTGATCCTCCTCGCCGTGGCCCGAGCGGGCCGCTTCACGACCGCGGGCGAGACGTTGGGCCTCAGCCACACGACCGTCTCGAGGCGCATCGCCGCACTCGAGAAGGATCTCGGCGGCCGAGTGCTCTCGCGCAGTGCGGGCGGATGGGAGCTGACGGAACTCGGGCGTCGCGCGGCACGCGCTGCCGAAGACGTCGAGACGGCCCTGGCGACGATCAACGAGGGGGATGCCGAGACGGATCAGATCGCCGGGGTCGTGCGCATCTCCGCCACCGACGGCTTCAGCGCCTTCGTGATCGCCCCTGCGGTCGCGCAGCTGCGACGGCGGCATCCGCGTCTCAGCGTGGAGATCGTGGCCGTCACCCGGCGCGCCCTGCAGCACCGATCCGGACTCGATCTCGAGGTCGTGGTCGGAGAACCCCAGGTGCATCGCGCCGAGGCGATCCGACTCGGCTTCTACACGCTGGGCATGTACGCGTCGCACGAGTATCTGCGGGAGTGCGGAGCTCCCGCAGGCATCCACGAGCTGAGCGCGCATCCTCTGGTCTACTTCGTCGATTCGATGCTCCAGGTCGACGATCTCGACGCGCCGCGGCGATTGGTGCCGGACATGCTCGACGCCCTGAGCTCCACCAATGTCTTCGTCCACGTCGAGGCCACACGCGCCGGTGCGGGCATCGGCCTGCTCCCGTGCTTCCTCGCGGACCGCCACCCCGACCTCGTGCGCCTCCTGCCCGAGGAGTTCGCCGAACGCCTGCCGTACTGGATGGTGCTGCGACCCGACTCGCTGCGTCAGCCCGCGGTCGCCGCCGTGGCGGCGGCCATCCGCGACCGCACGGTCGCGGTCGGCGACGCGCTCCTCGGCGCGGGATCTGCGCCGCCTTCGCCGTAGCGCACCTGGACGGATCGCCGTGCAGCGCTCGCGCTCGGGGTGCGCCTGGTCCTAACCTGACGCCGTGACGGATCAGCCAGTGCGATTCAGGACCGAACGGTTCAAGGCCTTCGTCGATGCCGTCGTGGCCATCGCGATGACACTGCTGATCCTGCCCCTGATGGAGTCCGTGTCGGACGCCGCGACGGAAAAGATCAGCACTGCCGAGTTCTTCGTCGAGCACTCCGGCCAGCTGCTGAGCTTCGGCTTGAGCTTCGTGCTCATCGCGACGTTCTGGATGGGCCATCACCGGCAGTACCGCGACGTGGAATGGGTCACGGGCCCGCTGCTCTGGATCAACGTCGCCTGGATGGCCACGATCGTGTGGCTGCCGGTGCCCACCGCGATGATCGGGCAGATGGAGACCGACTCTCTGCAGCCGGTCGTGTACATCGGAACGCTGATCCTCACGCAGGTCACGACTCTGGCCGGATGGCTGTACCTGCTGCGGCACCCCGACGTCACCACCGCTCCCGCGGATGTCGTGCGGGCGGGCGTGCACGGCGATCTCGCCGCGATCATCCTGTTCCTGATCGCTCTCGCGCTCGCGGTGTTCGTGCCGTCGATCGGCTACGCGGGACTTCTCGTGCTGTTGCTGAGCGGCGTGGCCTCGAAGCTGCTCGGCCGCATGTCGCGACAGGGGCCGAAGCCCGCGGCCGGCCGCGGGTAGGCTAGTGCGCGGCATCCAACCGTCATTTCCAAGGAGCACACGCATGGGCGCACACGACGCCGTCATCGAGATCCCGCGCGGCAGCCGCGTGAAGTACGAGGTCGACCACGAGACCGGGCGAGTGCACCTCGACCGCGTGCTCTACACGACCTTCGGGTACCCCGCCGACTACGGCTACTTCGACAACACGCTCGGAGAGGACGGCGACCCGCTCGACGTGCTCGTGCTGCTCGACCACGCCATCTACCCCGGCGTCGTCGTCGAGGTGCGCCCCGTCGCCGTGCTCAAGATGAGCGACGAGGCCGGTGGCGACGACAAGCTCGTGGCCGTGCTCTCGAAGGACCCCCGCTGGGCCCACATCCAGGACATCGGTGACCTCGCGGAGTACACCAAGAAGGAGATCGAGCACTTCTTCGAGCACTACAAGGACCTCGAGCCCAACAAGTGGGTCAAGGTCGACGCATGGGGCGACAAGGCCGAGGCGCAGCGCATCCTCGACGAGGCGATCGTCCGCTTCGGCGAGCAGGGTCACTGATCCCGCATCCGACGGGCGCGTGAGCCCGATGCACGAGACCCCCGGTCGCTCAGCGGCCGGGGGTCTCGTGCATGCGGTGGGGATCTCAGACCGAAATGCCCCGTCCCGCGAGGAAGTCGATCGGGTTCGTGTAACGGCCGTCGATGTAGACCTCGAAGTGCAGGTGGCAGCCGACGGATGCTCCGGTGTTGCCCGCCCAGGCGATGATGTCGCCCGAGTTGACCCACTGCCCGTTGCGCACGTTGAGCCCACCGGGCTTGATGTGCGCGTAGCCGGTGGCGACGCCGCCGCCGTGCTGGATGCGGATGTAGTTGCCGTAGTTGCCGTTGGGGCCCGCGTAATCGACGGTGCCCGACTGCGCGGCGAAGATCGCGGCACCGCAGCCGTTCGCGAGGTCGACGCCGTAGTGGAACGCCGAGCACGCCGGGCACGGACGCGGGCGCGATCCGTAACCGGCACTGCGATAGCCGCCCTGCGGCCTCACCCATCCGCCGGTGCCGGCCTGCCCTCCGGCGCCGCCACCGCCGCCACCGCCTCCGCCGCCACCGCCACCGGCTGCTG
>NZ_CAUQVQ010000106.1:0-7455 GCF_963521645.1 uncultured Microbacterium sp.
TGCCTCTGAGCTGCCTCACGCACCCGAGGTCGCGCCCGCCGTCCGGCCGGCGCGGCCTCGGGCATCCGGCAGCGGATAGCGGCGACGCAGGATCACCCGCTGCACCAGGGTCCAGATCACCGTGACCGTCAGATACAGCGCTGCCGCGAGTGGGACGAAGGCGGCGAACACGACCGTCAGGTAGTGCAGCGCCCCGGCGATGCGCATCATGCCGGGGGAGGAGAGCGGCGAGTCCGCGGCGTCGTCGGGAACGGGCGCCGGGCGCAGGGCCCGACGACTGATCTCGGCGACCACGAGCATGACGACGGCGAGTGCGCCGAACACCCACAGCGTCGCGGGTGACGACGCTCCGCCGAACACCGCCGACACCAGGCTCGTGCCCAGCGGCGCCCCGAACAGATCATGCGAGAGCAGCTCGTTCGGATGACCCGCGATCATCGGGTGCAGGAACAGCGTGTAGAGCACACCGACCACCGGGGCCTGCGCGAGTGCGGGCAGCAGGCCGGCGAAGGGCGAGGTGTTCTCGGTGCGGTACAGCTCGAGCATCTCCTTCTGCAGGCGCTCGGGATTCTTCTTGTGGCGGCGCTGGATCTCGCGCAGCTTCGGCGCGAGTCGAGCCCTGGTCTGCTCGGCTCTGGCCTGGGAGATGCCCACGGGAATGAGCAGGGCCCGCACCAGCAGCGTGACGAGCACGACCGCGAGGGCGGCGGCGGATGCGCCGGCCAGCGGCTCCAGCAGCGAGGAGAGCCCCGCGAGGGCTCCGTAGGCCGCATCGAGCAGCGCGGCGAGGGGTGGGAAGGCGAAGATGTCCATGGAAGTCCGTTCGTGTGTCGGGAAGGGTCGGCGAAGCCGCGCGGTCCCGTACAGACGGACTACGCGGCGACGGCGACTCCCGGCGCACGAGGACGCGGGTGCCCTGCGGCATCCGGATCGCTCTGTGCGAGCAGAGTCGAGACATCGATCGCCCGCATCGGATGCGGGGTCGCGCCCTCGGTCGGGGCGACGAGGCTGAGCGCCACGGCGATCGTCACCGCGGCGAGTGCGATCAGCGCGATCGCGAGCCCCAGGGTGGCGGCGTCCGGCATGGCGATCAGGCCGAGCGCAGACGCGACGACGCCGAGCACCTGCCCGAACCACTCGCTCATGCGCGCCTCCCTCACGGCGAGGGTAGCACCGTCGCACGGGCGTAGCCTCGGAGCATGACTGATCTGCGCGCTCTCCTCGGCATCGATCATCCGATCGTCCTCGGCCCGTTCGGCGGCCTCTCGTCGGTGCCGCTCACCGCGGCCGTGAGCCGGGCGGGCGGTCTCGGCGGATACGGCCTGTACGGCATCGACGGCGACGGCATCCGATCGACCGTCGCCGAGCTGAAGCGGGCGACCGACCGCCCGTTCGCCGTGAACGTGTGGCTGCCCACAGGCGACGAGGTGGAGCCGAACGCGCAGCACACCGTGTTCGCGCAGGCGCTGCAGCCGTTCTACGACGCGGTCGGCGTCGAGGTCCCCGCCAGGCCCGAACGCTACATGCCGCCGCTCGACGAGCAGCTCGACGCGATCTGGGACTCCGCACCGCCCGTGCTCAGCGTCGTGTTCGGCGTGCCTGCGGGCGATGTCCTCGACGAGGCGCATCGCCGGAGCATCCGCGTGATCGGCACGGCGACGACCGTGGCCGAGGCGATCGCGCTCGCCGAGGCCGGAGTCGATGCGGTGGTCGCGACGGGTTCCGAGGCCGGAGGTCATCGCGTGTCGTTCCTGCGGCCGGCGGAGGAGTCGCTCATCGGCACGTTCGCCCTCGTGCCGCAGGTGGTCGATGCCGTCGACGTGCCGGTGATCGCGGCCGGCGGCATCGCGGACCGCCGCGGTGTGGCGGCCGCCCTCGCTCTCGGCGCCTCGGGCGTGCAGGTCGGCACCGCCTTCCTCGCGACCGCCGAGTCGGCCGCGAACGACGCGCACCGCCGAGCGATCCGCGGCACGGCGGCCGACGACACGGTGCTGACCCGGGCGATGAGCGGAAGACTGGCCCGCGGGGCCCGCAATCGCGCGGTGCGGGCGATCGAGGCGAGCGGCACGATCGCGCCCTTCCCGATGCAGAACTGGCTCACGGGTCGATTCCGCGCCGCGGCGGTCCGGCAGGAGCTCGGCGAGCTGCAGTCGCTGTGGATGGGGCAGGGCGCACCCCTGGCGGCGTACCCGACCGCCGCAGAGGCGTTCGCGGAACTGCGTGCGGGGCTTCCCGATATCGGCTGAGCCGCGCAGCTCCTCAGTTGCCTAGAGGATGACGGTCGAACGGCCGTGCACGATCACGCGGTCCTCCGCGTGCCACTGCACGGCGCGGGCGAGCACCAGCCGTTCGACGTCGGCGCCGCGGCGCTGCAGCTCGGCGGCCGATTCCGAGTGCGTGACGCGAGTGACGTCCTGCTCGATGATCGGGCCCTCGTCGAGGTCCGGCGTCGCGTAGTGCGCGGTCGCGCCGATCAGCTTGACTCCGCGCTCCTTCGCGCGTGCATACGGGTTCGCGCCGATGAACGCCGGAAGGAACGAGTGGTGGATGTTGATGATGGGAGCGCCGAGTTCGGTGATGAAGTCGTCGGTGAGGATCTGCATGTAGCGCGCGAGCACGACGAGGTCGACGTTGCCCTGGAGGAGCTCGAGCTGGCGCTGCTCCATGGTCCGCTTGTCGCCCGAGGGGATGTGCACGAAAGGCACGCCGAACGAGCGCACCGACTCGGCGAGGTCCGGGTGGTTCGAGACGACCATCGTGATGTCGATGTCGAGCTGGCCCCGCTGCGTGCGCCACAGCAGCTCCATCATGCAGTGGTCGTACTTCGAGACGAAGATCGCGACGCGCTTGCGGCGTGCGGTGTCGTGCAGAGACCACTCCATGCCGAATCTCTCGGCGACGGCCGCGATGTCGGCCTCCAGCGCCGGGCGCGCCGCGGACAGGCCCGGAAGGTGGATCACCGTGCGCTGGAAGAAACGACCGCCCTCGGAGTCGGTCGAGTGCTGATCGAGCGAGATGATGTTCGCACCGTGCTGAGCGAGCACACCGGCGACGGCGGAGACGATGCCGGGCTGGTCGTCGCAGGCGATGAGCAGGCGGGCGGTGTCGGGCTGAGACATGGGGACTCCTCGAGGGTGTGCCTCGATTCTGCCGTGCCGACTGCCCGCCGAGCGAATCGCGGTCCTACCCTGAAGGGATGGACATGCACGCGGTCACGGCGTCGGAACTGCTCGCGAACGCGGTCGGCGAGCTCGCCGGTGCGCCGCGAGAGGGGCTCGGCGAGGAACGGCAGTCGCGGTGGCGCGGGCACCGGATTGTCCGCATCGGAGACGCGTGGCATCTCGGGGTGCTGCTGCTGACCGAAGACCGAGTCCTCGCGACCGCCGAGGTGCTCCGAGCCGCAGACCCGGGGCGTCGCGGCTACACCGCCGAATCCGCCCGCGAGCGAGCGGCCCGTCGCGCTCTGGCACTGCGGGGAGGATTCGGGGAGGGCGAGGTCGCGCACATCGGATGGAGCGTGATCGACGTGGCGGCGGTCGACGCGGGCGGAGCGTCGGGTCCGCTCTCGGTGATCGACGGCGTGCCCTCGGTGCGGTGGAGCAGCGCGGGCGGGTGGATGCCGTTGGAGGCATATCTCCGCGAGCGGGTGCGCCTGCTGCGCGACGCTCAGAGCTGAGTCGCGGGCGCGAACGTCTCCGCGAAGCGACGCAGCAGGGCCGCACCCTCGGTGACGGATGCCGCGAGCACCTGCCGCTGCACGATGTCGAACTCCTCGGGATCGAAGTACCCGGTCGTGCGGTAGAACGTCATGCGATCGGCGAAGTCCCGCGGAGTGGGTTCGGGATGGAACTGCGCGGTGTACAGGTGCGTCCCCACGCGATACGCCTGCACCGGGCAGGCCGCGTTCGTGGCGAGCAGCACGGCGCCGTCGGGCAACGCCGCCGCGCTCTCCTTGTGCGCCGTGAAGACCGTGAGCGAGGGGGCGCTCGGCCCGAAGATCGGGTCGTCGGCCGCCGCCGCGGTGGTCTCGATGACGGTGGCGCTCGCGGACTCGGGCGTGGCCGAGGTGACCTCGCCCCCGAGCATGCGGGTGACGACGCCGATGCTGAAGCAGGTGAAGAACGCGGCGATCTCTCCCGCGGCCGCGCTCCGCGCGATGCTCTCGAGATCGGCCTCGACGCGACGCTGCTCGACGGACTTCGCGGGGTCGGTGACGTTGAAGGGCGAACCGCCAACGACCACGCCGCGGTAGCGCGCGAGTCGAGCGGGGTCGAGGCGCTCGGTCAGCAGGTCGAGTCGGTCGACGACATCGACGCCGAGCGCTCGCCGGAACGAGGCGTGTTCGGCATCCGCCGCCCCGAGCTCAGGACGCACGCAGACATAGAGAAGCGAGACCACCACGTGAGTCTAACGAGGGTCAGCGAGACGAGTTCGCGGTGCGTCCGCGGACGATGCCCACGAAGGTCTCGACATCGGGCGTCGTACGCTCTCGCGGCCAGGCGAGCGCGACGGTCGATGTCGGGCCGTCGGCGAGCACCCGGTGATCGGTGTCCTTGCGGTGGTGCAGTCGGGCGAGCGACATCGGCACGACGACGACGCCGACTCCCGTCGCGGCGGTCGCGATCGCCTCACCGGTGGGCAGGGGAGCGAAGGAGGGGGCGACAGACCCCGGCACCTCGAACCCCGCGAGCGCATCGTCTACGGGTGTCATCACCACCTCGCCGGTGAGATCGGCGAGGGTGAGCTCATCGGCCGCCATCAGGTGCGACTCGATCGAGGCGACGACCACGGGCAGCTCGTCGTAGAGGGGGATGACGTGCACCGCATCAGGCGACGGTGCCTGACCCCGAGCATCGATCAGAGGAAGTCGGATCAGAGCGGCGTCGACGCCCGCGAGGGCATCGTGCTGGGCGGTCACCTCGATCGGGACGAGTTCTAGCGGGACGCGCGGCATGCGCTGCTTCCACGCGTCGATCCACTTTCCCGGGGTCGCCCCGGCCACGGCGCCGAGACGGAACGTCCGCGGCTCCTCGGCCTCGGGAGCGTCGAAAGCCACCGAGGAGGTCTTCCTGGGCGGCTTGGGGGGCGGAAACCGCTGGGCGGGCGCGGCCTTGTTGCGCCGCACCTGTCCGGGCGGGCGCGCAGGACGCCGCTGTGGTTTCGCCATGTGCCCAGAGTACCCGGCGGGTATCCACCCGCAGGGCTCTCTCAGTCGGGCGGACTCAGGCGGCCAGCCAGAGTCCTCGGCGGTCGGTGGCCACGGTGAGCCCGGCGGCCACGATCTCATCGTCGCCGATGCGTGCACCGCGCACGATGCGTGCGCCGGCTCCGACCTCGGTGCGCACGCCCACGTGGGCGTTGTCGCCCACTGCGGCGCCCTGGCCGATGTGCGCGTGCGCGTCGATGTGCGCTCCCTCGCCGATCACGGCGTCGGGTTCGATCCAGGCACCCCGGGCGACCGTCGCCCCGGCTCCGACACGCGCTCCGGGTTCGATGTACGCACCCGCCTCCACGTGCGCCTTGGGGTGCACCTTCGCGCCGTGCGCGACGAGACCGCGACCGTTCGCGTGCTTGCGGTATCGCAGCGTGGCGCCCTGGTCGTTCTCGATGTCGATGTAGTTCTTACCCACGATTCCTCCCCGTGTTCCGAACCTCTTCCGAACCTGTTCGGATATATCAACAACCACGGGACCGCTCGATTCATTCCCGAGCATGGAATCGGTTCACGACTGGCACACGGGACACCAGAACGTGATGCGCTCGCGGGTGGGATCCGCCCCCAGCTCGCCACGGCGGATGAGCGTTCCGCACCGGCGGCATGGACGCCGGTAGCGGCCGTAGACCCACGTGCCCTGACCCGGTCTGTCGACGCCGGTGAAGGTGCGATGGCGTCGATCGCGATTCGCGCGGATCGTGCGCACGCCCAACTCGAGCAGTGCGACGATGTCGACGTCGGGCGTGGGCGTGGTGGGCAGCACTCCGCGCAGGAACAGGAGCTCGGCCGCATACTCGTTGCCGAATCCCGCGACATTGCGCTGATCGAGCAGCGCGACATGGATGGCCCGGGTGTCGGCGCCGAGGCGTCGCGCGGCCTCCGCAGCATCCCAGTCGGGGCCGAGCGGGTCGGGACCGAGATGGCCGACCAGCTCCTGCTCGTCGCGGGTCGGCACGACCTCGATCTCGGCCAGGTCGATGCCGACCGCCTCACGCTGCGCGGTGCCGACTATCGCGCGCACCTTGAAGGCCGGATGCCGCCACTTCTCGCCGGGCCGGTAGGTCAGCCAGGCGCCGTCCATGCGCAGATGGGAATGCAGTGTGCTGTCGCCGATGCGCAGCAGCAGGTGCTTGCCGCGGGGGATCGAGGCGATGATGGGCTGTCCGGTCAGATCGACGGTCGCGAAGCGCGGGACGCGCAGATCGAAGCGCGTGACCTCGGAACCGACCAGCGCCTCGTCGAGTCGGCGCGCGGTGCGGAAGACGGTGTCGCCCTCGGGCATCAGTCGGATCCCGGGAACGGCGACGCCTGCGCGGGGGAAGGCCCCGTCGTGAGCGGCGTGCGCTCCAGCATGCTGCGGGCGAGCAGCGTGGATCCTGCGACGGCCGCCGGCATCACCGCGACCGCGCCGCCCGGGACGAGGAAGCACAGCTGCGTCGCGACACCGAAGCCGAGCACGCGTGCGCGGCTGCCGCGGAACAGCAGCGCCCGATCGGCAGGGGAGAGGTCACGCGCGTCGAAGGCGCGGCCCGTGAGCTCGCGCGCGAGCAGTCGTCCGGTCAGCGTGACACCCAGCACCGCGCCCAGCACACCGCCCACCAGCGGGAGGAACCCGATCACCAGCACGGCGATCGCGACGAGCAGGCCCAGGAGCACGAGCCGGAGGCCCTCGCCGAGCGCGGTCCAGAAGCCGCCGCCCTCCGATCCGGGCGCGTCACCGAGGTCGGTCTCGACCGCGTGCCAGATGCGCTGGTAGAACGGGTCGCCGATCGCGAGGGCCAGAGCGCTGAACACGGCGCTCGCGAGGGCGAGAGCTGCGACGAGCACGACGAGGCTCACCGCGCCGCGGAACAGCGAACGCCACGGCTCGAGCCACCGGTCGGCGAAGGGCGTCAGCGCATCCGAGATGAGCCCGAGCGAAAGCGCCAGCGGCACCAGGACGGCGATCAGCAGCGCGGCGGCGATCAGGGCGGGGACCAATCCGAGCGCCATGAGGCCGGGACGCCGTCGCCAGGTGCCGAAACCCCGCAGGAGGGTGCGCACGCCCTCGAAGAACTCCCCGATCATGCCTCCAGCCTAGGAGGCCGCGGCGGGAACGGTCTCTTCGCGCACGAGTCACGCAGCATCCGCACGTTGACGTCGCGCATCGAGCGGACTGCCGCGGACTGCCGCGGACTGCCTGGGACTGCATGGGCTCCGGGCGGCACTGCAGAGGGCGCGTCCCGACGACGACCGTGGCG
>NZ_CAUQVQ010000107.1:0-7291 GCF_963521645.1 uncultured Microbacterium sp.
TGTGCGCCCGAAGGGACTCGAACCCCTAACCTTCTGATCCGTAGTCAGATGCTCTATCCATTGAGCTACGGGCGCTCCTGGACCGCTCAGCGGGCCGTGGAACAGCCTATAACAGTCTCACCGCGAATGCGAATCGACGCCTACCCGTCGGGCTCCTCGTCGGCCTTCGCCTTCCTCTTCGCCTTGGCGCGCTGCTGCGACGACAGAGCCTGCAGATCGACGAGCCTCAGAGCCTGCATCCGCGCCTCGCGCATGCGGTCGTATTCGGGGTCCTGGTCGGGGCGCATCCCCTCCACGCGAAGCCTGCGATCGAGGTTGTGCCGCACATCCGCCCATGCACCTGCCCGCGCCTCCTCGACGATCGTCCGCAGCGCTGCGTCGTCGTCCATCATCTCGCGCAGCTTGGTGGCGACGCCGTGCGACTGCTTGGCGCGACGCCGCAGGTTGCGCACATCTCGATCACGGTAGTCGTGTGTGCCCGACGGGTCGGAGTGGCGCCCGCGCGCCCGCTTGCGCAGCGCGACGAGGTTGCGCTCGACCTCCTCGGACTCCTCGGCCATCGCCCGCAGCGCCTCTCGCGCATCGGCGACGTACTTGTCCGTGTCGAACACGCCGTTCTCGGCGATCGTCCCGATCAGGATGTGATTCTTCACGGCGAGGCGCGCGGCGGCGGTCGCGATCGCGACGCCTTCCGCGATGGCATCCGCAGTTCGTCCCACCGCAACCTCCTTGCTCCGAGCGTACCCGGTTCGCCCGCGGTTGCCGGGGGTCAACCGACCGCGCCGACCCAGATCCCCGACGCCCACCGCTGCTGTTCGGCGTCGCAGCCGACCGCGCCGGGGAATCCGCGCACCACGGCCATGCAGTTCGCGAGGAACTCGGGGTCACTGCCGAACATCGACCCGTATGCCCCCGACGACGTCATCGCACCCCACACCCGGAACTGGTAGATGTGGGCCAGCTCGTGTGCCATCGCCCACTCGAGACGGTCGACGCTCCACCCGGCGATGTCGGCCCGGTACTTGATGTATCCGTTGCTGTTGGCGCACGCGGGCGCCGTTCCGCCGGCACAGGACGCGGATTCGTAGAGTCCCACGTTCTGCCCGCCGACACGGTCGAGAGCCGCCCGCACGCGGGCGTAGCCGTCGGGCCCGCTCGATGACCACGCCGGCCCCGACGCCGACGCATACTGTGACGCCTGCCAGGTGGCGATCTCCTCACCGAGCCGGACGGTCAGAGCCTCGACGGTGGCGGTCGCTGCGGCCACCGTCGCGGGATCGCGCCTCTCGCCCAGCACCGCCTGCTGCGCCGAGAGCACGGCCGCCCGGTGCGCCGCCACGTCGATCTTGCCCTCCGCCCCCACGACCGCGGCATCGAACGCGGCGATCTCCGTGAGGAAGGCGGGACGCACCTCGAGCACCGAGGCACGCTCGTCGGTCTGTTTCTCGGCGATCGCGATCGACCCCTCGAGATGATCGGTGCGCATGAGCGCGGTACGAGTGGACTGCGACACGGACTCGAGCTCCGCGATCACCGCGGCGCGCTCGGCGTCCAGAGCGGCCGCGCGGCTGAGGGCGCCTCCTGCGAGCAGCAGAGCGGCGACGACCCCGACCGACACGATCCGTCGGATCACGCAGCGCACCTCATCGCAGGAATCCCGTGTCGTCGGCGAGCTGAGCGTCCTGCTCCGAGATGAGGGACCGCAGGTCCGTGAGCCGCTCCGCGAGCACGAGATTCACCTCGCGAGCAGCATCCAGTCGCTCGCGCGCGTCGACGACTGCAGCGCGGGCCTCATCGAGAGCGTCCACCCGCTGCTGATCCGCGACCGCGACGAGCACCGCCCCGCCGACCACGAGCAGTCCCCCGCAGACCACAGCGACACCACGCATATCGCTCCCCAGATGAAGACGTACGTCCGGAACGATTCCGTAGGGTCAATATAGCTCCGCAGGCGAGCGCCTGCTACCCGAGGGTCACGAGCGCGGCCACGGTGGCCGTGGCCATGTCCGAACGCGTCAGTACCCGGCCAGGCGACTCTGCGCCGCGGCCTGCCCGTTGGCGAGGTGACGCGGAATCAGCTCCCGCAGTCTCTCCTCGTCGCGAGCGGCCACGGCGTCGAGGATCATCCGATGTTCCTCGGCGATCGCGACCAGATCGTCGTGCTGCCCGAACAGCCATCTCAGCCGCGTGAGGAACACGCCGATCAACTCGTTCAGCATGTCGTTGCCGGCGAGCCCGGCCGCGATCTCGTGGAACTCCGCTGCGGCGATCCGCGCGCCGTCGACATCCCCCGCTTCCGCTGCGGCGAGCTCTCGCTCGCAGGCGGATCGCAGCAGCGCGAGACCCTCTTTCGAATGACGTTGCGCGGCGAACACGAAGATCAGCGTCTCGATCGCCTCACGGACCTCGCCGAAGTTCTGGATGTCTCTGGGCGTGAACTCGCGCACGACGGCCCAGGTCCTCGGTCGCGCGATCACGACGCCCTCCCCCACGAGAGCTCTGATCGCCTCTCGCACAGGGAGTCGCGAGACGTCGAGTTCGGCCGCGATGTCGCGTTCGACCAGGCGCGACCCCGGCAGCCGACGTCCCAGGATGATGTCGTCGCGCAGAATGCGCGTCACACGCACCGACTCGAGTTCGCCGGCAGCCCCCACGTCCGCCATTCCGGAATTCTCTCACTAGGTCCGGGGCGCGACAAGTTTGGTATCCCGTCCCGAGCCCCCGGTGGGCCGGCGAGAGCCGTGGATCGGCCGGATCGACTCCTCGCGGGTGCCTCAGGGCAGACGGTTGGCGATCGCGAGGTTCGCCTCGAGCTCCTCGGCGTTCTGGCGCACGACGTAGGCCGGACGATCGCGTTCGGCCCGCCACGATTCGCTCAGCGGCCCGATGTTGACCGTGTCGAAGCCGGCCTCGTCGTAGAAGCGGGTGACGAACTCGACCGCCTCTGCGTCATCGCCCGCGGTCGCGAGAGCGCGACGATTCGGCGTTCCGGCCGGCGCGCCGTCGGTCGTGATGTCTGCCGCGAAGATGTGGTTGAAGGCCTTGGCGATGCGCGAGGTCGGGAGCTTCTCCTGGAGCATCTCGGACGTCGTGGTCTCACCTCTGTCGAGAGCCTCGATGTGGCCGTCGCGCTCGAAGTAGTAGTTGTTCGTGTCGAGCACGATCTTCCCCGCGAGCTGCGCGACGGGCAGCTCATCGATCTTGCCGAGGGGCACGGTCACGACCACCGCGTCACCCGCCTCCGCTGCCTCGGCCGCGGTCGCGGCCCTCGCTCGCGGGCCCAGCTCTGCGACCAGATCGGCCAGCGTCTCGGGACCACGAGAGTTCGCGATCACGACGTCGTATCCGTTCTGCACCGCGACGCGCGCGAGCTGGCTGCCGATGTGTCCTGCACCGATGATTCCGAGAGTCGTCATGTCAAGGCCAACGTCACCGCCGCACGACTATTCCCCGGAACGCCTCGTCGGCTCACTGCGTCGACAGGTCGAGGTGGAAGCGCTCCTCGACACGCCGGTATCCGAGTCCCTCGTAGAGTCGGATCGCTCCGTCGTTGAAACCGAAGACGTGCAGCCCGATCGACCCCGCCCCGACCCTGCGCGCCTCGTGCTCGGTCGCGAGCATCATGGCGCGTCCGAATCCCCGACGACGGTGCTCCGCGCCCACCTCGATGTCGAGGATGAACACGTGCGGCTCTCCGTCGCGATCGCGGATCCCGAGCCAGAGCACCCCGACCTCGGTGCCGTCGACCTGCGCGGTGAACAGCTCCTGTCCGGCGGAGTCGAGACCGTCCGGCAGCTCGAGCGCCATCTGCCGACGTGACTCCGTGCGCGCCTCGTCCTCCGAGTACCGACCGGACGCGACGAGGTCGGCCGCGAAGGCCTCTTCGGATTCTGCCGCGAACGCCGCGAACCGCTCCTCCGTCATGCGAGTGAGCTCGAGGGGTGCGGTCGTCGAGCCACGGGACGGGACGGGCTCGAGCAGCATCCGGATGGATGCGCAGTCGAAGCCCCTGCCCTCGACGAAGGCACGGCCGGCGACATCTGTCGAGTACAGCGAGATCCTCAGCCGCTCGACGGCGTGCGTGCGGGCGATGGTCGCGATGACGTCGAACAGTTCGTCGAGGATCCGCTGCTCGATCGCTTCGACCAGCGCGAGATCCACGAGATGGAGGATGCCCCCGGCGGCCATCATCCAGAGCGTGCCGAGCTCGCGATCACCGTCGGCGATGCGGACGATGCTCGACGTCTCCGTGGCGCGTCCTGCGGGAAGCAGCTGCGTGAGGAACGCGTCGACCTCGGCGACCGCGTCGTCGCCGAGAAGGATCCCCGACTCCTGACGCAGCCGTATGAGACGCGCCCTCGTGGCATCGCGCCACTCGTCGAAGCGGTCGTCGTCGAGGGGGATCAGCTGCACGGGCATGCTCCCATCCTGCACCGAGGCGCCGGCACCGCGGAGCCGGCGGTGCCTCAGGACTTGTGCAGCGCGTCTTCCACCGCGACCCAGGCGAGCATGGCGCACTTGACACGCGCCACGTACCGCGAGACGCCGCCGAGCGCCGCGACGTCGCCGAGCAGCTCCTCGTCGGGCTCGATCTTGCCCCTCGATCTCATCGCCTCGCGGAACGCCGTGATGCGGATCTCGAGCTCCTCGACGGTGAGCCCCTCGGCGAGCTCGGCGAGAAGAGACGCAGACGCCTGCGAGATGGCGCATCCGTGCCCCTCCCACGCGAGGGTCTCGATGGAGCCGTCCGCGTTGCGATGCACCTGCACCGTCACCTCATCGCCGCACGTCGGGTTCACCTGATGGGACTGCGCGGCGATCTCGCCCCGCAGTCCGTATGCATGCGGTGTGCGGGAATGGTCGAGGATCAGCTCCTGATACAGGCCCTGCAGGTCGCTCATGCGCCCCTCCGGAAGAACTCGATGGCTCGGGAGACGCCGTCGATCACGGCATCCACCTCCGCCCGGGTGGTGTACAGATACGTGCTCGCCCTGGTGGACGAGATGATCCCGAGTCTGCGATGCAGCGGCTGCGCGCAGTGATGGCCGACGCGCACCGCGATGCCGAGGTCGTCGAGGAACTGCCCGACGTCATGGGAGTGGATGCCCTCGACGTCGAAGCTCGCGAGCCCCACGCGCGGCAGCGCGATGCCCGAGCCGAGCACGCGCACACCCTCGATCGCGGTCAGCCCGTCGACGAGGTGCCGACCGAGCTCGGCCTCGTGGGCGGCGATGCGGGGCATCCCCACGTCGGAGAGGTAGTCGATCGCCGCGGCGAGCGCGACGGCCTGCGACACCCGTTGGGTGCCCGCCTCGAAGCGCTGCGGCGGCGGCAGGTACTCGGCTGCCGTCGTGGTGACGGTGGTGATCATCGACCCGCCGGTGAGGAAGGGCGGCATGGCCTCGAGGAGTTCGCGACGACCGTAGAGGGCGCCGATCCCCGTGGGTCCGAGCATCTTGTGGCCCGAGATCACGGCGAAGTCGATGTCGAGAGTCCGCACATCGAGCGGAAGATGAGGGGCCGACTGGCAGGCGTCGAGCACGACGAGTGCTCCGACCGCGCGAGCCGCCGCGACGAGTGTGTCGACGGGATTGATGACGCCGAGCACGTTCGACACATGGGTGAACGCCAGGAGCTTCGTCCGCTCGCCGATGATCTCGGCGGCGGCGTCGAGCCGAAGCGCTCCGTCATCGTCGAGAGGGATCACCCTCAGCGTCGCGCCGGTGCGGGCGGCGAGCTCCTGCCACGGGATGAGATTCGCGTGGTGCTCCATCTCGGTCGTGACGATCTCGTCTCCCTCGCCCAGTCGGAACCGGTCGGCGGCCGACCCGCCGCGGCCGAGGGACGCGTTCGACATCGAGTAGGCGATCAGATTGAGAGCCTCGGTGGCGTTCGACGTCCACACGATCTCGCCCTCGTCGGCGCCGACGAAGCGTGCGAGCGTCGCGCGGGCGTCTTCGAACACCTCGGTGGCCTCGGCGGCGAGCGTGTGCGCTCCGCGGTGCACGGCGGCGTTGAGGGTCGTCGCGAACTCCCGTTCCGCATCGAGCACGGCGAGGGGGCGCTGGGCGGTGGCACCCGAGTCCAGATAGACGAGCGGATGCCCGTGCACGTCGGCGCGCAGGATCGGGAAGTCCTCGCGGAGCCTGCGCACCTCGTCCTCCGTCAGCGGATGGCCGCTCGGTGCGGCGGTGGCATCGGCTCCGGGCGAAGTACTCATCCTTCTAGCTTCTCATCTGGCACGTGCCGCCGGGTCGCATGTGCCGCCGGTGGTCACGGACGGACGAGGATGCCCTCGACGGCCTCGGGTCCCCGAGCGCCGGTCACGGGGTCGACGTAGCGCAGCGTGATGCGGTGCAGACCGGGGCGGATGTCGAGCACGTCGTGGATCGCCGTCCCCTGGGCGAGGACCGAGACCGGAAGCGGCTCGCCGTCCACCGACACGAGCACGGAGGCACCGGCGATCCCGTGCACCGTGATCTGCGCGTCATCGCTGCGTCCGTCGAGGTCGAGATCGGTCCGATCGAGGACGCGCTGCCACCCCGCGCCGAGAACCGAGGGCAGATCGAACACGACCGGGCCCACCGCGTCGCTCAGGGACTGCCGCCCCGCGGACGAGGTCTGCCTGGCACGGATGGTCATGCCCTGGTGCAGCGACTCCGGGGCGATCGGCACCGCGAAGGTCCCGTCGTCGTCGACGACGGTCGTACCGACCACGAGCCCGCTCTCATCGAGGATCTCGACCCTGTCGCCCGGCGTGCCCGTGCCCGTCGCGTCCGGCGGGATCGTGGCCGGCTGCGGGATCGACCAGACGATGGTCACCGGAAACTCCTCGGGTTCCTCCGGCGGGGTCGGGGTCGGCGTGGGCGACGGGGTCGGGTCCGGTGTCGGGGTCGGGGACGGTGACGGCGATGCGCGCGGAGTGGTCGGCGGCTCGGCCACGGGAGGCGTCGGCCCGATCTGGGGAGGCGCACTCGGTGCCGCGGGCGGGAGCGGCTGCTCGACGGTCGGCGCTGCTGCGTCGTCCCGGGGCTCCGGAGCGCGGGGTCCCGGAGGAGACGTCACCTGCGGCACGGGTGCGGTGATGGGCGTCTCGTCGGCGGGCGGCGGCGCATCGCGCACCGGCTCCGTCACCGGCACAGGTGCCGGGAGGGGGGCATCGACGACGTCATCGGACGACGCGTCGTCGTCGGGCGACGCGGTCGACTGCCCATCCGCGACGACCGACGTCGGCGCCGAGCCGCCGGAATCCGGCGGGCCGTCGGGGAGCAGCTGCCCCGCGAACGCCACG
>NZ_CAUQVQ010000108.1:0-7182 GCF_963521645.1 uncultured Microbacterium sp.
GCCGAGGCCGCTCCGGCGCCCGTCGCTCCCGCTCCTGCGGCCGCGCCGTCGGAGCCCGCGCCCGCCGCAGCATCGACCACCGCGTCCGAGGCGTCCGCCCCGGCCGGGAAGCTCAACCTGCCGACCGAGAGCGACAACCTGTACGTGACGCCGCTCGTGCGGCGCCTCGCCTCGCAGCAGGGCGTCGACCTCGCCACCGTCACCGGAACCGGCGTCGGCGGACGCATCCGCAAGGAAGACGTCCTCAAGGCCGCGGAGAGCGCGTCGTCGGCACCCGCCGCCGCTGCCGCCCCCGCAGCTCCGGCCCCGCTCGAGACCTCGCCGCTGCGCGGCACGACCCAGCCGATGTCCCGTCTGCGCAAGGTGCTCGCCAAGCGTGCCGTCGAGTCGATGCAGCAGACGGCTCAGCTGACGACCGTCGTCGAGGTCGATGTCACCGCTCTCGCGGAGTACCGCGACAGCGTCAAGGGCTCGTTCCTCGAGAAGACGGGAGACAAGCTGTCCTTCCTGCCGTTCTTCGCCCTCGCCGCCGCGGAGGCGCTGCGCGCCTTCCCGATCGTGAACGCCACGGTCGACGGAGAGAACATCGTCTACCCGGAGACGGAGAACGTCTCGATCGCCGTCGACACCGAGCGCGGCCTGCTCACGCCGGTGCTGCGCGACGCCGCATCGAAGAACATCGCCGAGATCGCGCACGAGATCGCAGATCTCGCGGCTCGCACGCGTGACAACAAGCTGAAGCCGGATGAGCTCGCCGGCGGCACGTTCACGCTGACCAACACCGGTTCGCGTGGTGCCCTGTTCGACACGCCTGTCGTGTTCCTCCCGCAGTCGGCGATCCTCGGCACCGGCACGGTCGTCAAGCGCCCCGGTCTGGTGAAGGTCGGCGGCGCCGACGCGATCGCCGTGCGCTCGTACGTCTACCTCGCGCTGTCGTACGACCACCGCATCATCGACGGTGCAGACGCGGCGCGCTTCCTCGGTGCCGTCAAGGCACGCCTCGAGTCGGCGCAGTTCGCCGCTCAGCTCGGAGCCTGAGCACCGCACCTTCATGGCTGGTCCGCGACGTCGTAGGCGTCGCGGACCAGCCATCGGTCTTCCCCCCGGACGAGAACGAGCAGCCGCTCGCTCAGCAGCGGCTCGTCGTCATGCGCTTCCGTCGCGGCGGCGGCCCTGATCACCGCGACGTCGCCGTACTCGTCCACGAGCGAGAACTCCGCCTCGGCGCCGATCGCATCGACCGACTCCGACGACAGGATGTCGCGCAGTGCGGTCGATCCCGGGGCCAGCGCCGTCGGGCACTCCTCGTCGCCGGACTGCGCGCACTCACGCATCGAGGCCGAGAGGCGCGACGCGGCCTGGACAGGGTCTTCCGCGGCAGCCCCGTGAGACGGCGCGTCCGGCGCATCCTGAGCGGGGGCGTGCGGCGTTCTGCTCGGTGTGGTCGGACTCGCGGTGACCGCCTCGTCGCTCTCGGCGGCGTCCGCCTTCGTCGCGATCGTCACGTCGGGTTCCGCGCCGGCGCCGCCTGACGCAGGCGCCTCCCCCGTGGCTCCGCCGGGCCAGAGCAGCCCGCCCACGAGTATGAGGGCGGCGACTGCCCCCGCCACGACCAGCCGACGCCCCGGGCGTGCGGATCCCCCCACCTCACCCTCACGCCCGGGGTTCGACCGTGTCCCGCCGCCGGCTGCTCCGCCGGTGCGGGCGTCGCGCGCGCGATCGGCCCCCGGGATCGCGCTGCGTATCCGGCGCACCGCGCTCTGCCCCGTCTCGCGGAGCGACGAGCCCGCGCCGGCGATGATGTGGCGCATCGTCGACCATGGGCCGTTCTCCTCACCGCCTCGTGCGGCGGCGCGCGCGCTGCGTCGGGATCCGAGGGGCTCCGCGCGGAGGCTCCGCACCATCTCGATGTCTCGCGCTCGCTCAGGTGCGTGGGAGTTCCGGCGCAACGGTTTCGGGGACGCGACCGCGAGCAGCTCCGCCTCCCACAGGTGCAGCTGTCGCGGGGGCACACCCGGACGCTCCGCGTCCTTCCGCAGCCCGTCGCGAATCCCCGCGAGCAGGCGCAACATCGTGCGGTCCACGGACGTCCGATGCAGCGAATCCACGAGCCTGGCGGCACTCGCGCGCGCGTCATCGCCCGCACCGATCACGAACAGTGGGCGCCCCTGGTCGGAGAGCCACCATTCACCCGCCTCGGTCCCCCCGGGCGCACTCGCAAGCTCGTCGAGACCCCGAAGAAGACTCCCCACGAGCGTGCTCACCTCACCCGCCGAAAGCGCCTCGGCGACCGCCTCGCGACGACCGAGGAAGACCGACACCCGCTCGGTGCACCACGGGAGGAGCACGTCATGGCCGTCTCGCCGTCTGACCACGTCGACAGGACCCGCGATATGCTCGTCGCCCGCGTGCGCCCACCCTGCCCACCCGCTCAGCGAGTCGGCGTCGGTCATGACGCAGACGGACTCGCGGTCGCCGACGAGCGCGCCGGCGAACGGCCCCTCGTGTGCGTCGAGAACCCGGATCACCCGATGGGCCCCCGGCACGAGTGCGGCCGAATCACGATGAGCATCCGCGCTGTTCATCCGCCCATCTCAGCGCACCCGGTGTGTGCCGAGTCCGCAGAGTCGCGCGATGTGCACCGATCGCCGGTGCCTTGCGCCCCGTGCAGGAGCAGTCGATCGTCGAATCCGCCTCACGCGAACGGCGTCATGAAGCCGTCGGGCAATCGGTAGTCTTAGAAGCATGGCAAACCGCACGTCCGCACCCGAGAAGCGTCCTGGGTTCTTCTCCCAGATCAAGTCCCTCTTCAGGTTCACCCGCGAGGTGTACCCGTGGCTTCCCTGGGCCCAGATCGCCCTGCTGGTGCTGGGAGTGCTCCTCGGCCTCATCGTCGGATACCTCATCCCGCCGTTCCAGGTGTGGACGCTCATCCTCTGGGCCATCTCCGGACTCATGCTCGGTGTGCTCGGCGCGATGTTCCTCATGACGCGCATGTCCACGTCGGCCATGTACCAGAAGATCGACGGCATGCCCGGCGCGACGGGACATGTGCTGAGCACCAGCCTCGGTCGCAGCTGGTCGGCGTCGGAGACCCCCGTGGGGATCAACCCGAAGACGCAGGACGCCGTCTACCGCACGGTCGGACGCGGTGGAGTGGTCGTGGTCGGCGAGGGAGCCCGAGGCCGTCTGACGCGCCTGGTCAACGACGAGCGCAGCAAGGCCGCACGCGTCGCCCACGGCGTCCCGGTGACCGTGCTCTACGTCGGGCACGGTGAGGACGAGGTCGCGATCGCCGACCTCGCGAAGACGATCAAGAAGCTTCCCAAGGTGATCGACAAGGCGACCATGGCGGCCGTCATCCGGCGCATCGAATCCGTGTCGCAGTCGATCTCGTCGCTGCCGATCCCGAAGGCCTGCGCCCCGACGATGGCCCGCGCTCCGCGGCCTGGTTGTGCGGGGGGCCCCCCCCCTGCCGCGCGGCCGCTCTCCTCGGAGGGCGGCCGCGCTTCGTCGTTCACTCCGACAGTGGCTGACGAGGCAGCCTGCGCACCTTCGCACGGCGCCGTCGGCGTTCGGGGACCATGGAGCGCATCTCATCGAGCTTGCCGAAGCAGAACAACCGGTCGTCTGCTTCGAGCACGACGTGCTTCCGCGGGTTCGGGATCACGGAGACACCACGGTGCAGCGTCAGGACCGTGATGTCGCGCTCCCAGAGACCCGCCTCACCCAGCGTCTTGCCCACGAGATCGACCGCGCCGTGCACCATCAGCTCGGCGACGCCGTAGCCCGTCGACACGGTCAGGCGTTGCCGCACGTCGATCTCGGGGAAGGCGACCTGACCCGCGATGTAGTCGATGATCGCGCCCGCGACGTCGAGCTTCGTGGCCGTCTCGATGCCCTGGAGGCCGGGCGAGGAGTTGACCTCCATCACGAGGGGTCCGTCCTCGCCTTCGAGCATGTCGACACCGGCGACGCGAAGACCCATGATCTGCGCCGATCGCACCGCGGCGCGCTCGTAGATCGGGTCGAGCTCGATCGCCTCGACCGATCCTCCCCGGTGCACGTTCGAACGGAACTCGTCGCCTGCCGCTGAGCGGCGCATCGCGGCGACCACCCGGTCGCCGACGACGAGGGCCCGGATATCGCGCCCGCGGCTCTCGGAGATGAACTTCTGGATCAGCACGTTCTGCTTCGTCGAATGCAGCGTCTCGATGATCGCCTCGGCGACCTTGACCTGCGGGGCGAGGATCACGCCGATCCCCTGGGTTCCCTCGAGCAGTTTGATGACGACCGGCGCACCGCCGACGCGCTCGATCGCCGGTCGCACATCGGCGCGGTTGCGCACGAACGCCGTCGGCGGCATCGCGATGTTGTGCCGCGAGAGGATCTGGTTCGCGCGGAGCTTGTCCCGCGCACTCGAGATCCCGTTCGCCGTGTTCGGCGTGTAGACGTCCATCTGCTCGAACTGTCGGACCACAGCGGTGCCGAAATACGTGATCGAGTTGCCGATACGCGGCAGGATCGCGTCGTAGTCGCTGAGCTGGCGCCCGCGATAGTGCAGATCTGGTTCGTCTGCGGTGAGGTCGATCGCGAATCGCAGCGTATTGAGCACCTTGACGGTGTGCCCGCGCTGCAGCGCGGCCGCACGCAGTCGTTGGGTGGAGTACGCCTGCGGCGCACGGGAGAGCACTGCGATCTTCACGGGGGATTTCCTGCCAGGATGGTCGGGTGAGCAAGTCATCCCATTCAAACACTCTTATCGGGTGGCGAGAATGGGTGAGCCTCCCCGATCTCGGCGTCGACTGGATCAAAGCCAAGATCGACACGGGAGCGCGCACCTCTTCACTGCATGCATTCGATATCCACGAGTTCGAGCGCGACGGCGCGTCGTGGGTGAGGTTCCAGGTCAAGCCCTGGCAGGACAGCCAAGAGGATGCGGTGATCGTCGAGTCCCCGGTGCACGACCGGCGCGATGTGCGCAGCTCGTCGGGGCACGCCCAGCGCCGGTACGTCGTCGAGCTGCTCATCCGTCTCTACGATCGCGAAGTGCTGGCGGAAGTCACCCTCAGCAATCGCGACGAGATGGGATTCCGGATGCTGATCGGGCGCGAGGCCCTGCGTCAGGGATACGTCGTCGACCCGGCGCGGTCGTTCGTGGGCGGGCGTGCGCCGCGCGAGGCACGCCGCCGCAACCGCGGCAAGGACTGACCCCGCTCAGGCGCGGATCAGCACCAGGTCCGTGGCCTTGTCGTGCAGCCCTCGCTGATCGGCGTCCCAGATGACGGCGGGGATCACGACGACGATCAGCAGGGTTCTGACGACCGGGCGCCAGAGGCCCACCCACCCGCCCGAGAGGCGGATGACGCGCATGCCGAGGATGCGGTGTCCGGGGCTCCCGCCCGCGGTGGGGATGAAGAGGATCTGCAGCAACGCGAACACGGCCAGCGGCGCGAACTGGGTCAGCCCGGCCTCGGAGGGCAGGGCGAACTGGTCGAAGCCCAGGAAGCCCGTCGCGATGATCGTCGCGGCGGCATAGTCGATCACGAGTGCGCCGATCCGACGCCCGGGTCGAGCGATGCTCCCGGGTCCCGTCTCCGGCATTCCGAGTCGTTCTCCGGGGTACGTGTTCACGGCATCCGTCACGTCACCAGCCTACCGGCGCGTAACATCCCCGAAACAAAGCCGATACCGTGGAGTAACGCCCTGCACGTACTGTGCACAATGGCCGTGAAGCCATCGATCCGCAATCCAGGAGTCGTACATGTTCAAAGATTCGTCCGAGGTGCTCGCCTACATCAAGGAGAACGACGTCAAGTTCCTTGACATCCGATTCACCGATCTTCCTGGTGTCCAGCAGCACTTCAACATCCCCGCCTCCACCGTCGACGAGGACTTCTTCACCGACGGACAGCTGTTCGACGGCTCATCGATCCGCGGCTTCGCGAGCATCCACGAGTCCGACATGCAGCTCATCCCCGATGTCACGACGGCGTACATCGACCCGTTCCGCGAGGCCAGCACCCTGGTCATGATCTTCGACATCTACAACCCGCGCACGGGCGAGATCTACTCGAAGGACCCGCGTCAGGTCGCCAAGAACGCCGAGAAGTACCTCGCGTCCACCGGCATCGCCGACACCGCCTTCTTCGCACCCGAAGCCGAGTTCTACATCTTCGACGAGGTGCGCTACTCGGTCACCGCAGGCGAGAGCTTCTACAAGGTCGACTCCGAAGAGGCCGCGTGGAACACGGGTCGCGAGGAGGAGGGCGGAAACCTCGGCAACAAGACCCCCTACAAGGGCGGCTACTTCCCCGTCTCCCCCGTCGACAAGACGGCGGACCTCCGCGACGACATCACGCTCAAGCTCATCGATGCCGGATTCATCCTCGAGCGCTCGCACCACGAGGTCGGCACGGCGGGCCAGCAGGAGATCAACTACCGCTTCGACACGATGGTGCACGCGGCAGACGACATCCTGAAGTTCAAGTACATCGTCAAGAACACGGCCGATCTGTGGGGCAAGACCGCGACCTTCATGCCGAAGCCGCTCTACGGCGACAACGGCTCGGGAATGCACACGCACCAGTCTCTGTGGAGCGAGGGCAAGCCGCTGTTCTACGACGAGGCCGGCTACGGACAGCTCAGCGACATCGCGCGCTGGTACATCGGCGGAATCCTCGCACACGCGCCCGCGCTGCTCGCCTTCACGAACCCGACGCTGAACAGCTACCACCGTCTGGTCAAGGGCTTCGAGGCCCCGGTGAACCTCGTCTACTCGGCAGGCAACCGATCCGCTGCGATCCGCATCCCGATCACGGGCTCCAACCCCAAGGCCAAGCGCATCGAGTTCCGCGCCCCCGACGCCTCGGGCAACCCGTACCTCGCGTTCGCCGCGCAGCTCATGGCCGGTCTCGACGGCATCAAGAACCGCATCGAGCCGCACGAGCCGGTCGACAAGGACCTCTACGAGCTTCCGCCCGAGGAGGCCAAGAACATCCCGCAGGTGCCCAACTCGCTGCTGGACTCGCTCGACGCCCTCAAGGCAGACCACCAGTTCCTCCTCGAGGGCGGCGTCTTCACCGAAGAGCTCATCGAGACCTGGATCTCCTACAAGTACGAGAACGAGATCCTGCCGATGGCCCAGCGCCCGCACCCGTTCGAGTTCGAGCTGTACTACGG
>NZ_CAUQVQ010000109.1:0-6876 GCF_963521645.1 uncultured Microbacterium sp.
GGGTGCCTCAGGAGTGGGAGACGGCCCAGTCCAGGGCGTAGTCGGCGATCTCCTCCCAGCCGTCCTGGCTGACGAGACGGTGGGTTCGGCCCGCATACTCCTTGCGCTCCACGATCGCGGGGCTGCCGGTGGAACGGTACTTCTTCTCGATCGCGCGGACGATGGCCGGCGGCACCACGTGGTCGATCTCGCCGGCGATCAGCAGCAGCGGTGCGCGGTCGGCTCGGGCGTAGTCGACGTGGGTGACGCCGCCCTTCTCGTCGAGCACCGAGGTCACGCCCTCGAAGAAGACGCGGTTGTAGGAGTTGACGGCGTACTCCTCCCACAGGACATCGGATGCCGCGCGCGACAGGTCGTTGCCGAACGTGAAGTGGAAGTGGCGCTTCGAGAGCGGCTTGGCACCGTTGCGAGCGAAGGGGTTCGAGAGGATCGGCGTTCCTGTCCAGAGGGTCGAGAGCGGCAGTGCGGTGACGCCGGCGGTCTGTCCGGGGGCGACGCCGACGTAGGCGGCACCGAGGCCGCGGTCGGCGAGCATCTGCGTGAGCACTCCGCCGAACGAGTGGCCCATGATGATCGGCTTCACGGGGAGTTCGCGGATGATGCGCTCGTAGTGGTCGGCGATCTGCGCCAGGCCTATGCCCTCGAGCGCCGACGGATCGCGGCGGATGTCCTCGACCGAGCGGTCGTCGATGCCGGGCCAGCCGGGCACGATCACCTCGTGACCGCGCGCGCGGAAGCGTTCGGCCCAGGTGTCCCAGCTCTTCGGCGTCATCCACAGTCCGTGGATCAGGACGATCGGGGTCTTCTCGGTGGTGCTCATCGACTCTTCTCCTGTTCTGCCCCGCCCGGTGCGGCTGCGTTACGATGATGGTAGACCGAACGTTCTATCTATCGCAATCTATTCCCGAAGATCGAGAAGTGCATCGACACCGGCGCAGTCGTGGTCCTGATCGCGTGCGTCGGATGACACGATGAGAGGGATCACCATGGACACCACCACCGACACGACGACGCCGACCCTCTCGGGCACCCCGACCGCCGCTCCGGCGCCGAAGCGACCGAGCGCCGCGCGCATCCGGCTGATCGACAGCGCGACCCGCCTCTTCTACGAGGAGGGCATCCATACAGTCGGCGTCGACCGCATCATCGACGAGGCCGGGGTGACGAGAGCCACTCTGTACAAACAGTTCGGCGGCAAGGAGAACCTGGTCCTCGCGTATCTGCGCAACGAAGACGAGATCCTGCGTGGGCTGTTCGCCGACGCAGGGGCGGCGGTGGCGGATCCGGCCGACCTGGTCGACGCGGTGATCGACGGCATCGCCGCCGACATCCGCCTGCGGCACACCCGCGGATGCCCCTTCATCAACGCGGCCGCGGAGTACCCGGATGCCGAGGGCGCGGTGCGGCGGCTGATCGACGAGCACCGGGAGTGGTTCCGCTCGACTCTGCAGACCGTCGCCGAACAGGCCGGCCTGGAGAGTCCCGCCGATGTCGCCGCATCCCTCGTGCTGCTGCGCGACGCCGCGCTCGTGGGCGGGTACCTCGACGGAGATGAGCGGGTCACACCGGCGTTCGAGCGCACTGCCCGGGCGGTGGTCGCCGGTCACCGCCCGCGCTGAGATCGGCTCGACCACCGGCGACCCGTGCGGACCGGCGCGCTCGCAGCGAAGGACATCTCTCACAACGAAGGACCGGATGCCGAGTGCGGCCCTTCGTTGCGCGAGATCTCCTTCATTGCGCGTGATCTCCGCCGCTCGGAGGGTGCCTCAGGCGCCACTTTCGTCACATCTGCCCCACGACACGCCGCCGAAAAGCCCAAAACCCGCGAAATGACGCGGAAATGTCGGTCAGCGTTGATACATTCGAGGCGGTCACTCGACCAACGGGGGGCAGTCGCCCTCCGCACCACAACGATGCGACGGTATCCTCGTCGCTGGAGGATGACATGGCTGACAAGTCCATCACCAAGACCGAGCTCGTCGCGAGCATCGCTTCTGCCACCGGCCAGAGCCAGGCCACCGTCTCGGGTGTCCTCGACGCGCTGTTCTCCTCGGTCTCCGACGCTGTTGCCAAGGGCAGCAAGGTCTCGATCCCGGGCTGGATCTCGTTCGAGCAGGTCGACACCGCAGCTCGCACGGGCCGCAACCCCCAGACCGGCGCCGAGATCAAGATCCCGGCCGGCAAGCGCGTCAAGGTGACCGCTGGTTCCAAGCTCAAGGCTGCCGTCAAGTAAGACTGCACCTCTTCGAAGGCCGCTTCCGACTCGTCGGGGGCGGCCTTCGTGCATCCCTGAGAACGCGCCACGTCGCCGCGAAGCCGGACCCGCAGACGGGCGAGCGGTCAGCCGCCGCGGCATAGGCTGGAGGGGTGACCTCCCTCGCCGTCAAGACCCGCACGAACCCCGCGTATCGGGTGATCGGTCTCGCGATCCTGGCGGGGGCCGGCGTGATCGGGGCGGTCGTCGCCCTCGCGCTCGGCGGCGGTGCGGCGCCCCTGCTTCTGGGCGACCCGGGTCCCGCGGTGCGGTGGGCGATCCCGATCGTCAAGCTCGCCATGAACATCTCGGGTGCTGCGATGCTCGGCTCCCTCGTGCTCGCGCTGTTCGCGCTGCGCAGTGAGCAGAAGTCCTTCGACATCGCCCTGAACACCGCCTCGATCGCGGCGGCCGTCTTCACGGTGACCGCCGGTGTGAGCGCGTTCCTCGCGCTGGTCGCGGCCTTCAACCCCCAGGTCAGCGCCGACCGCCAGTTCGGTGAGCAGCTGGGGTTCTTCCTGCTGCAGACGGCGCTCGGTCAGTCGTGGCTGATCACGACCGTCATGGGGTCCGTGATCACCGTGCTGGCGTTCGCGTGGCGCACGTGGACGCCGACCCTGATCACCGCGCTGCTCGCCGCAGCATCCTTCCTCCCTCTGGCCACCCAGGGGCACTCCGGCGACCTCGCGGGGCACACCGTGGCCGTGAACTCGATCCTGCTGCACACGATCGGCGCCGCCGTCTGGCTGGGCGGACTCATGCTCGTGGTCATCCTGCGCGATCGCTCGGGCGTCGGCACCACCGCTCTCGTCAGCCGGTATTCGAGCCTCGCGATCGCAGCCTTCGCGGTGGTCGCAGTATCGGGGCTCGCGAGGTCGGTGGTCGCTCTCGGCGACATCACCGACCTGCTGACGCCGTACGGGGGCATCCTGATCGCGAAGGCCGTGCTGCTCGTCGGCATGGGGCTGCTCGGTGCCTGGTACCGCATCCGACTGATCCCCCGCCTCGAGGGCGCCAACGCGTCGCGCTGGTTCTGGATGCTGGTGCTGTGCGAGGTCGCGCTGATGGGTCTGGCCTCGGGTGCGGCGGCAGCCCTCGCCCGGACGCCTCCGCCGACCGGCGAAGAGGCGGCCTTCGTGCAGACGCCGGCCGAGAACCTCACCCGATCGGCGTTGCCCCCGGAGTTCACGATCGACCGCTGGTTCACCAGCTGGGACATCGACATCCTCTGGCTGGTCGCTGCGGGCTTCGGACTGTTCCTGTACCTGGCCGGCGCGCGCAGGCTCCGCGCGCGCGGCGACCGGTGGCCGATCCACCGCACCGTGTTCTGGGTGCTGGGAATGCTGCTGCTCATCTGGGTGACCTGCGGGCCGATCAACGCGTATCAGGAGTACCTGTTCAGCGTGCACATGCTCGGGCACATGATGCTGTCGATGGCGATTCCGCTGCTGCTCGTCTCGGGAGCGCCGATCACCCTGGCGCTGCGTGCCATCCACAAGCGTGACGACGGCACCCGGGGCGGCCGCGAGTGGATCATGTGGGCGGTGCACTCGCCCTTCTCGCGGGTCGTGACACACCCGTTCGTCGCAGCGGGCATCTTCATCCTGTCGCTGTGGGCCTTCTATTTCACCGATCTGGTGCGCTGGTCGATGTACGAGCACCTCGGCCACGAATGGATGGTCGCGCACTTCCTGATCTCGGGCTACCTGTTCGTCATGAGCCTCGTCGGCGCGGATCCGGTGCCGTACCGCCTGCCCTACCCCGGTCGGCTGATCACGCTGATCGCCATCATGGCCATGCATGCGTTCTTCGGCGTCGCGATCATGATGCAGGAGGGGCTGATGGTCGCCGACTGGTTCGGGTCGATGGGGCGCACGTGGGGCCCCGACCCGATGGAGGACCAGTACATCGGTGGCGGCATCGCCTGGTCGATCGGGGAGATCCCGACCCTCATCCTCGCGATCACGGTCGCGATCCAGTGGAGCCGCAACGACACCAAGCTGCAGAAGCGCCGCGACCGGCATGCCGATCGCACGGGAGAGGCCGAGCTCGAGGAGTACAACGCCCAGCTCGCAGCCCTCGCCGATCGCGATCGCCGCGAGGCCGAACGAGCGGCCGAGCAGGCGCACTGAGCTGCGTGCGCCGTGTTGCCGGGGGTCGTCAGCCGGCCGGGGGCGCCGGATCCGGCGAGCCGACGCGGATAGACGCCGATCCGTCGGGAAGGATCGTGACCGACCCGTTCACCTGGAACGGCACGTCTTCGGCGATGGCCTGCACCTTGCCGTCGAACAGCGAACGGATCTCGACCTCGACGTGCGCCACGGCATTCGTCGGCGGGATCTGCCAGTGGCCGCCGTCGGGGGTGACGGTGACCTGCGGCTGCGCGGCGATCGACCACTTCGGCAGCGAGGCGAGTCGGTTCGACACCTCGAGTCCGAACGGGCACGCGGTGGGTTGCAGGACTTCCTGCTCGGTGCAGGTCAGGAGGAACTCCTCCACGCGCTGCTGCACGACCGCCACGAACTCGTCGGTCGGCTCGGTCTGCAGGTCGACGGGGGTCGTGGCGAGCGGGGAATCGGCGAGCACACCGACTCCGGGTGATGCGGAGATGGGGGTGTCGACGGTGACGGAGTACAGCCCGGGGGTGAACACGAGCATGGGCAGCGGGTCGAGAGGAGCCGCGTCGATCCCGGCCACCGAGATCTGACGACGGTCGACCTCGAATCCGTTGACGGCGAACTGATCGGCACCGCGCAGCGTGAGCTCGACGACGGCGAGCGGACTCGCGGTGAAGCGCCAGTTCGGCGTCACGCCCGCCCAGCCGTCCTGCGCGATCGAGAAGGTGGTGCGACCGGCGTTGCCGCCGGCCCTGTACGAGACGGTGACGGCGGTGGTCTCGCCGTCGGGCTCCTCGGAGACGACCTCCACGTCGGTGAGCGGTGCGAGTGCGGCACCCCGCAGCATCGCCTCGGATGCGGTGGGGTCGATGCCGGCGATCTCGAGCGTCTCACGGTCGACGGCGACGCCGGGAATCCGCAGAGCATCGGCCGCGCGTCCTTCGGACAGCAGGTCGAGGTAGCGGACCACGAACGCCGAGGGTCCGTAGAACTGCTGATAGAGCGTCGCGCCACCGGCTGCGAGGGCTGCCACGAGCATGAGCCCGATGACGGACAGCATCGCGAGGTCGGCGATGAGCCGCGAGCGCCGGGGCGCCTTCGACTCGACTCGCTGCATGGCGTCAGTCTAGGAGTGCGTCCTGGGACGATGCCGAGCGCGACGTAGCATGGAGACGTGTCGCTACCCGCCCTCTCAGACGAACAGCACGAGCTGTTCCGACTGATCGAGGACACCAGCGAGCACGTCTTCATCACGGGTCGCGCAGGCACCGGCAAGTCCACCCTCCTGCAGTACTTCTCGTGGAACACGAAGAAGCAGATCGCGATCTGCGCGCCCACGGGCGTCGCGGCGCTGAATGTCGAGGGGCAGACGATCCACTCGCTGTTCCGACTGCCGATCGGCCTGATCGGTGATTCCGACATCGACCAGAACGACAACACGCGCCGCATCCTCAACGCGATCGAGACCCTCGTGATCGACGAGATCTCGATGGTGAACGCCGACCTGATGGATGCGATCGACCGCTCCCTCCGCCAGGCGCGCGGCAAACGCGGCATCCCGTTCGGCGGAGTGCAGATCGTCATGTTCGGCGACCCGTACCAGCTCGCGCCGGTGCCGCCGCGCGGCGATGAGCTGCGGTACGTGAAGGATCATTACCGGTCGTTCTGGTTCTTCGACGCCAAGGTGTGGGCGGGCCCCTGGAAGGACGACGACCCCGACGCTCAGGCGGGCGACGGACTGTTCGTGGTCGACACGCGTGCCGAGCTGCACGTGCGGGAGCTCGTGCACATCCACAGACAGTCCGACGACGGCTTCAAGGCGATGCTGAACGCGGTGCGCTACGGCCGGGTCACGGCGGAGATCGCGGGCGTGCTCAACACGCAGGGCGCGAGGACGCCACCCGATCCCGAGCCCGGCGAGGTGCCGATGATCACGCTCGCCACACGCAACGACATCGTGAACACCATCAACAGCAGGCACCTCGCCGCACTCCCCGGCAAGGAGCAGACGGCGAAGGCCGAGGTGAGCGGAGAATTCGGTCGCGGGGAGGCATCGCTGCCCGCGGAACCCGAGCTCAAGCTCAAGATCGGCGCTCAGGTGATGTTCCTGCGCAACGACACCTCGATGTCGGGGGAGCCGCCGCGATGGGTGAACGGCACGATCGGCACGGTCATGCGGATCCTCGGCGAGACCGTGCGCGTCGAGATCGACGGCGACGAGGTCGACGTCGAACCCGCGGTCTGGGAGCGGTTCCGCTACTCCTACGAACCGGCGACCAAGAAGCTCAGCCGTGACGTCGTGGCGGAGTTCACCCAGTTCCCGCTGCGGCTCGCGTGGGCCGTGACGATCCACAAGTCGCAGGGCAAGACCTACGATCGGGCGATCATCGACCTGGGGGCCGGGGCTTTCGCACCGGGGCAGACCTATGTGGCTCTCTCGCGCCTGACGTCGATCGACGGCCTGTACCTGTCACGCGCGCTGCGTCCGAGCGACATCCGCGTCGA
>NZ_CAUQVQ010000110.1:0-6862 GCF_963521645.1 uncultured Microbacterium sp.
AAGCGCGGATGCAGGGCGAGATGGTCGATCTCGCCCTGCATCCGTGTTTTCGTCCTGCAAACGGCGCGGCGCGGACAGCGGCGCGTGGGGTCCGCGCCTCAGGGGGCGGTGTAGCCGCCGTCGACGAGGTGGTAGCTGCCGGTGATGAAGCTGGCGGCGTCGCTGGCGAGGAACGCGATGAGGTTCGCGACCTCGTCGGGCTGGCCGAGGCGACCGATCGGGTGCTTGCTGACGAGGAACGCCTTGGCCTCGTCGCCCATGGTCGCCAGCAGCGGGGTGTCGATGAAGCCGGGGCCGACCGAGTTCACGCGCACACCCTGGGCGGAGTACTCGAGGGCGGCCGACTTGGTCATGCCGACGACCGCGTGCTTGGCGGCGACGTAGGCGGGGGAGTTCGCGAAGCCGACGCTGCCGAGGATCGACGCGATGTTGACGACCGAGCCGCCGCCGTTCGCGAGGATCGAGGGGATCTGCGCCTTCATGTTGCGGAAGACGGCGTTGAGGTTGATCGAGATGACCTTGTCCCATGCGGCGTCGTCGTACTCGGCGGTGGGGGCGGATGCTCCTCCGATGCCGGCGTTGTTGACGCCGATGCGCAGCGGCGCGAGCGTGTTGGCGAGCTCGACCGAGCGGGCGATCCACTCGGTGTCGGTGGCATCGCCGACGGATGCCTCCGCCGTGCCGCCGGCGGCGCGGATCTCGTCGACGACCGCGTTCGCGTTGTCCGCGTTCAGGTCGTTGACGACCACGGCTGCGCCGTTCTGGGCGAGCAGCAGCGCGGTCGATCGGCCGATTCCGCTGCCTGCTCCCGTCACGATCGCCGAGCGGTTCGAGACGTCGTACTGAGCCACGGGTGACTCCACTTCCGGACGGTCTCGGTGCCGGGAGATCTTCTCGGACGGTCCGTCCTCGGCCTCCAGCCTACGCCCGCACGAGCGAGATGGATGCGTGTGAATGAATATCTCGGCCTGATTTCGTGCTGCCCATCGCGGAATACCCGAAGAGGGTATACGCTTGTTCTTAATACCCCCCTGGGGTACTAGGATGAGAAAAGGGAGTCATGATGACGAAGAACGAGTTCCAGGTGACGGGCATGACGTGCGGACACTGCGAGATGTCGGTGCGCGAAGAGGTCTCCGAGGTCCCGGGCGTCGAAGACATCCAGGTGAGCGCCCAGACCGGCATGCTCGTGGTTTCGGGCTCCGCCCCGATCGATGACGCGCAGATCCTGGCCGCCGTCGCCGAGGCCGGTTATTCGGCGGTGCGCACGGCATGAAAGCCGGCGCGTCCCGGCCCCTTCGGGACGATGCCGCTCAGGAACAGGGCGTGACCGACACCGAGGGCGATCCGCACGACGACGGACACTGACCGTCAGCCGACGCCGCCACTGATCACTGCGGCCCACAGCTGCAAGCCAGAGAAGGAACGAACATGAGCACGTCAGCACCTGCGCACGCGGGCAGCGGAGTCGAGCTGGAGATCGGCGGCATGACCTGCGCCTCCTGCGCGATGCGGATCGAGAAGAAGCTGAACAAGCTCGACGGCGTCGTGGCCACGGTCAACTACGCGACCGAGAAGGCCAAGGTCACCGTGCCCGAGGGGTATGACCCGGCGGCACTGATCTCCGAGGTCGAGAAGGCCGGGTACTCGGCGTCCCTCCCCGCTCCGAAGAAGGCGAAGGCCGACGCCGGGTCGGCGGGCGACGCCGACGCGGACCCTGAGCTGCGGTCCCTGCGCCACCGGCTGATCGGCGCTGTCGTGCTCACGGTGCCGGTGATCGCGATGGCCATGATCCCGGCGCTGCAGTTCACGTACTGGCAGTGGGCCTCGCTCGCACTTGCGGCCCCGGTGATCCTGTGGGGTGCGTGGCCGTTCCACCGGGCGGCGTGGATGAACCTCAGGCACGGCACCGCGACGATGGACACGCTCATATCTCTGGGCACGTCGGCCGCTTTCCTCTGGTCGCTCTACGCGCTGTTCTTCGGAACGGCAGGCACTCCCGGCATGATCCACCCGTTCGAGTTCTCGCTCGCCCCGTCAGACGGGGCCGCGAACATCTACCTCGAGGTCGGCGCCGGCGTGACGATGTTCATCCTCGCCGGGCGGTACTTCGAGAAGCGGTCGAAGAAGCAGGCCGGTGCGGCACTGCGCGCGCTGCTCGAACTCGGCGCGAAAGACGTCGCCGTGCTGCGCGGTGGCGTGGAGACGAAGATCCCTGTCGAGGACCTGCGCGTGGGAGACGAGTTCGTCGTGCGCCCGGGCGAGAAGATCGCGACCGACGGTGTCGTGGTGTCGGGCACGTCTGCCGTCGATGCGTCGATGCTCACGGGAGAAGCGGTGCCGGTCGAGGTCGCCGAGGGCGACACGGTCACCGGTGCCACGACGAACGTCGGCGGGCGACTCGTGGTGCGCGCCACCCGGATCGGCTCCGACACGCAGCTGGCGCAGATGGCCCGGCTCGTCGAGGACGCGCAGACCGGGAAGGCCGAGGTGCAGCGCCTGGCCGACCGCATCTCGGGCGTCTTCGTGCCGATCGTGATCGTGATCGCCGTCGTCGCGCTGGGCGGCTGGCTCGGCGCGGGGTTCCCCGTGACAGCGGCATTCACCGCGGCGGTGGCCGTGCTCGTGATCGCGTGCCCGTGCGCGCTGGGACTGGCGACCCCCACCGCGCTGCTGGTCGGCACCGGGCGCGGTGCGCAGATGGGAGTGCTGATCAAGGGTCCGGAGGTGCTGGAGTCCACCCGCACGGTCGACACCGTCGTGCTCGACAAGACGGGCACGGTCACCACCGGCAGGATGACGCTCGTCGACGTGGTCGTCGAGCCCGGCACCGATCGCGCCGAGCTGCTGCGGCTGGCCGGCGCGCTGGAGGATGCCTCCGAACACCCGATCGCCCAGGCGATCGCCAAGGCCGCGACGCAGGAGGTCGGGGCGCTTCCGACCCCTGACGACTTCGCGAACATCGAAGGCAGGGGAGTGCAGGGGATCGTCGAGGGTCACGCCGTGCTCGTCGGCCGGGACTCGCTCCTCGCCGAGTGGTCGCAGACCCTGAGCGCCGAGCTGGCTGCGCTCAAAGCGGATGCCGAGGCCGAGGGCAAGACGGTCGTGGCGGTGGGCTGGGACGGGCAGGCGCGCGGCATCCTGGTCGTGGCCGACACGGTGAAGCCCACCAGCGCCGAAGCGATCGCTCAGTTCACGGCGATCGGGCTGACCCCCATCCTCCTCACGGGCGACAACGAGGCGGTCGCCCGGCGGATCGCTGCCGAGGTGGGCATCGAGGAGGTCTTCGCCGAGGTGCTCCCGAAGGACAAGGTCGAGGTCGTCAAGCGACTGCAACGCGAGGGCAAGACCGTCGCGATGATCGGCGACGGCGTCAACGACGCCCCCGCACTCGCGCAGGCCGACCTCGGCATCGCGATGGGCACCGGGGCGGACGTCGCGATCGAGGCCTCCGACATCACCCTCGTGCGCGGAGACCTGCGCAGCGCGGTCGACGCGATCCGGCTGTCGCGACGCACGCTCGGAACCATCAAGACCAACCTGTTCTGGGCCTTCGCCTACAACGTGGCGGCCATCCCCATCGCCGCGCTCGGGATGCTCAACCCCATGCTCGCCGGAGCGGCGATGGCGCTGTCGAGTGTCTTCGTGGTCGGCAACAGCCTGCGTCTGCGGGGGTTCCGGAGCGTCACCGCCGACTGACGGCGGGGGCGATGACACCGGTGGTCGCCTCGGCGGGTGGGATGCGGGAGTTCCGCACCCCACCCGGAGGGGTTACAGGGTCGCGAGGATCTCCTTCATGGTGGCGATCTCTTCGGTCTGCGCCGTGATGATCGTCTCCGCGAGTGCGATCGCGTCGCTGTTCTGACCGTTGTCGACCTCGTCCTGTGCCATGTCGACGGCGCCCTCATGGTGCTCGATCATCTGCTCGAGGAACAGAGGTCCCGCATCGGGGCCGGCGGCATCTTCGAGAGCCCGCATGTCCTCTTCAGACATCATGCCGTCGCCATGATCCATGCCGTCCATGCCGCCCATATCGGCATCCCAGTCTTCGAGCCATTGGTCCATCTTCTGGATCTCCGGCTCCTGAGCTGCCTTGATGTCTTCCGCGAGGGCGACGACGCGTTCATCGACGCCCTCCTTGCCGAGCAGGACATCCGACATCTCGATGGCCTGCTCGTGGTGCTCGATCATCATCCGGGCGAACATGACGTCGTCGCTGTTCACGTCGGCGGATGCGGAGGAACCCGCGCCGTGGTCCATGCCGTCCATGCCGTTGTCGGATCCGGTGGTGACGACGCATCCGGTGAGGGCGAGCAGGGCGGTGAGGGTGAGTGCGGCGATCGCCGCGGGTCGAATCTTCATGAGTGTTCTCCAAGGGTCGGTGATGAGGCACGGCGGGTGCCGATGCCAGGGGTGCGTGCCCGCAGAGCGGGCTGTCGCGCCATCACGTGCGACTGATGCAGAGAACCGTGAGAGAAGGCGGCGGGGGGAGCGCGTGGGCGCGGGCGGGCCAGGGTGCCGTCGCGGCGGTGAGCGCCGCGATCGGCATGGCGTGTCGCCGCGCGAGCCCGATCCTCCTGAGCAGGATCGTGGCGACCAGGAGCGCGAGCACACACGCCATCCACGTCATCGGGTCCGCGCCCCCGCAGGTCCCGCATCCCTCAACCACCGGTGTCGAGGGGGGCAGGGCGGCGGCGTCGGAGGTGTCGTGGTGATGGTCCCCCTCCGCTCCGGCGTGAGTGCTGACAGCGACCGTGCCGTGGTGGCCGGCAGGTGTCGCGTGCGAAGTGAACGTGTGCATCGCCAACAGGCCGGCGATGATCCCCAGGGCGACCGCGAGGGTCGCCAGGACGGTTCGGGTGAGCGTGCGCGGTCCTCGCACCCGCTGTGCGACGTCGATCAGGGCCATGCTCACCTCCCGTTCCTCTCAGCGTACGTCCGCAGCCCGGACACTTCCTCGCTGCTGTGCGACCACTGCGTCCGGTCGCAGATCCAGCCGGCGCAGCAGCTGCGCGTTGAGGGCGACCACGATCGTCGAGAGGGACATCAGTACGGCGCCCACCGACATCGGCAGCACGAACCCGATCGGGGCGAGCACGCCGGCCGCGAGCGGGACGGAGAGCAGGTTGTAGCCCGCGGCCCACCACAGGTTCTGCGTCATCTTGCGGTAGCTGGCCCGCGACAGCTCGATGACCGAGAGCACCGAGCGGGGGTCGTCGCTGGCGAGGATGACGCCCGCCGATGCGATCGCGACGTCCGTCCCCGCCCCGATCGCGATGCCGACGTCTGCCTGCGCGAGTGCGGGAGCGTCGTTCACCCCGTCGCCCACCATCGCGACCCTGCGGCCCTCGCCCTGCAGCTCGCGGACCTTCGAAGCCTTGTCCTCCGGGCGCACGCTCGCGAAGAAGCGGTCGATGCCGAGTTCGCCCGCGACCGAGGCGGCCACCGCATCCGCATCGCCGGTGATCATGACCACCTGCACACCGCGCTCGTGCAGGGCATCGACCGCGTCGCGAGACTCCGGGCGGATCTCATCCGCCAGACGCAGCGCACCCGCGACCTCTCCGTCGACCAGGACGTGGAGGATGATCGCCCCCTCCGCGCGCCATTCCTCGGCCACCGGCAGCTCGACCGCGTGCTCCCGGTCGAGCATGTGTGGTCCTCCGACCTGCACCACCCGCCCGTCGACGCGTGCACGGACCCCGATCGCCGGGGAGGATTCGAACTCCGTAGAGGGAAGCAGCGAGGCGGATCGCTTCGCGGCCGCGACGATCGCGCGTGCCAGCGGATGCTCCGAGTCGGCCTCGGCTGCCGCCGCCCACGCCAGCAGCTGCTCGGTCTCGATGCCGGCGACGGTCTCGACCGCGGTCACGGCGGGCGCGCCCTCGGTGAGGGTGCCGGTCTTGTCGAACAGCACGGTGTCGACGGTGCGCATGCTCTCCAGTGCGAGCCGATCCTTGATCAGGACGCCTCCGCGGGCGGCGCGCTCGGTGGCGATCGAGACCACGAGCGGGATGGCCAGGCCCAGCGCGTGCGGGCAGGCGATCACCAGGACGGTGATCGTGCGGATGACGGCGGCATCCGGTAGACCGACCGCGGTCCACACGACCGCGGTGATCGCGGCCGCACCCAACGCGAACCAGAACAGCCACCCGGCGGCCCTGTCCGCGAGACGCTGAGCCCGCGACGAGGAATTCTGCGCCTCGGTGACCAGCCTCTGGATCCCGGCGAGCGCGGTGTCCTCGCCGATGGCCGTGATCTCCACCCGCACGCCCGAATCGGTGGCGACGGTGCCGGCGATGACCTGTTCGCGCTCGCCGCGGCGCACGGGACGGGACTCGCCCGTGATCATCGACTCGTCCATGCTGGCGGAGCCCTGGATGATCCGACCGTCGGCGGGCACGCGGCCCCCGGGGCGCACCACCACGACGTCGCCCACCTGCAGTTCGGACGGGGTGACCGTGACGGTGTCGTCGCCCACGACTTTCTCGGCCTCGTCGGGCAGCAGTGCAGCGAGGGAGTCGAGCGCGGAGGTCGTCTGAGCGAGGGAGCGCATCTCGATCCAGTGCCCGAGGAGCATGATGACGATCAGCAGCGCCAGCTCCCACCAGAAGTCGAGCTCGTGGTGCAGCAGGCCGAGGCTCGCACCCCATGACGCGAGGAACGCGACGGTGATCGCGAGCGCGATGAGGAGCATCATCCCCGGTGTGCGCGCACGGAGCTCGCTCACCGCGCCGGTGAGGAACGGGGCTCCACCCCACACGTACATGACCGTGCCGAGCACCGGCGACACCCAGCCGACCCACGCGGCGTCGGGAAGCGGATAGCCGAGGATCATGGCGAACATCGACGAGAACCCGAC
>NZ_CAUQVQ010000111.1:0-6569 GCF_963521645.1 uncultured Microbacterium sp.
ACCAGTACAGTTGTACATTGCACTGTCATGGGGTTCTATGGAAACCATTCGCAATGGCGCAATCGACAGAAAGGTCTGGTCTCGTGACCGCATCTAGAAGGCTCCCCGCATTCATCGCCGCGGCAGCCGCATCCGCTCTGCTCGTCACCGGCTGTTCTGCCGGAGGAGGTGACTCGAACGCCTCCCAGCCCGGCACCGACGGCACGCCCCAGTCGGGCGGCACGGTGCACATGCTGCAGAACGCCGACTTCTCGTACCTCGACCCGTCCCGCGGATTCGACGGCGGCGTCAACGCGTTCTACCGTCTCATCTACCGCGGCCTCACCATGCAGGCTGCGGGTGACGCCGAGGACCCGAACAAGATCGTCCCCGACCTGGCCGAGAAGCTCGGCGAGGCGTCGGAAGACGGCCTCACCTGGACGTACACGCTCAAGGACGACATCTTCTTCGACGACGGCACCCCCATCACGTCGGAGGCCATGAAGTTCGGCATCTCGCGCTCGTGGGACCCCCAGGTCGGCATCGGCTCGCCGTACCTGCGTCAGGTCATCGACGCTCCCGAGGACTACCAGGGCCCCTACGTCTCGGGCGATCTGCCCACGATCGAGACGCCCGACGACAAGACGATCGTCTTCCACCTGAAGAAGCCGTTCCCCGAGTTCGACAACGTGCTCGCGCAGCCCAACGCCGTGCCGTTCCCTGAGGGCACCGGCGCGGGCGACGAGTTCATCAACGACGTCATCGCCTCGGGCCCGTACACGCTCGCGGAGTACACCCCGGGCAGCTCGATCGTGCTCGAGCGCAACGAGTACTGGGACGACGCGACGGATGACGTGCGCAAGGCGTATCCCGACAGCTGGGAGTTCGAGATCGGCATCGACGCGGCCACGATCGACGAGCGCATGATCGCGGGTCAGAGCGACGACCGGAACGCGATCGCCGGCACGGTGAGCGCGGCCACGCTGCCGCGTCTGCAGACCCCGCAGCTGAAGGATCGTGCGATCACGGCGGATGCCTTCTGCACGACCTACATGTCGATGAACACGACCAAGGCGCCGTTCGACGACCCGCAGGTGCGCGACGCCATCAACTGGGCTATCGACCGCTCGGCGCTCGTGAACGCCTCGGGCGGCACGCAGCTCGCCGATCCGGCGTACACGATCATCCCGCCCGTGGTCTCGAGCTTCAAGGACTTCAACCTGTGGGAGTCCGAGGGCGACAAGGGCGACACCGAGAAGGCGCAGGAGCTGCTGGACGCTGCCGGTCTCTCCGACGGCTTCGAGTTCACGCTCGACATCCGCTCGCAGCCGCTCATGCAGGGTCAGGCCGAGGCGATCCAGCAGGCTCTCGAGCCGCTCGGCATCACGGTCAACCTCAACGTGATCGACACCTCGATCTACTACGAGACGATCGGCACGCCCTCGCAGCAGCACGACGCGGCGATCACCGGATGGTGCCCGGACTGGGCCTCGAGCGCGAGCACGATCATCCCGCCGCTGTTCGACGGACGGAACATCTTCGAGAAGGGCAACTCCAACCTCGCCCAGATCAACGACCAGGCCGTCAACGACCGCATCGACGAGATCACCGCGATGACCGACGTCGACGAGGCGAAGACCGCGTGGGGCGACCTCGACGAGCAGATCATGGGCCTCTCGCCCATCGCGCCGCTCGTCTTCAGCAAGGGCATCTTCCTGCCGGGTGAGAACATCGCCGGCTACTACCCGAGCACGAGCCTCACGGACCTGACGATCATCGGTCTCAAGGACCCCTCGAAGGGCTGAGCATGACCTTCAGCTCGACATCGCTCGAGTCCGAAGCCACGCCGGCGGGTGACTCCAGTCTCGAAACGACACTGGAGTCACCCCCGGCCTCTGGCCGGCGGCTGCTTCGCGCGTTCCTGACCGACTGGGGAGCCATGCTCTCCAGCGCCTACATCCTGCTCATCATCCTGATGGCGATCTTCGCGCCTCTGCTGACGATGCTGAGCGGATGGGGCCCGTACCAGTTCGACCAGTCGGCCATCGACCCGAACCTCGGCGCCATCCCGATCGGACCCTTCGGCGGCATCAGCGCCGAGCACTGGTTCGGCGTCGAGCCCGGCAGCGGCCGCGACATCTTCGCCCGCATCGCCTACGGGGCCCGCGTCTCGATGACCGTCGCCCTCTCGGCGACACTGCTGACGACCGTGATCGGCGTCGTGATGGGCCTGCTCGCCGGCTACTTCGGCGGACTCATCGACCTCGTGATCTCCCGCGTCATGGAGTTCCTGATGGCGTTCCCCGCTCTCATCTTCATGATCGCGATCCTCTCGGCCCTCCCCGCCGACAACCGTGTCTTCCTGCTCGTGGTCGTGATCTCGCTCTTCGGCTGGCCCTACCTCGCCCGCATCGTGCGCTCGCAGACCCTCTCGCTCAAGGAGCGCGAGTTCGTCGAGGCCGCCAAGGCCTCGGGAGCGACCAGCGCGCGCATCATCTTCCGCGAGATCCTGCCCAACCTGCAGTCCACGATCATCGTCATGGCGACGCTCGCGGTGCCGGGCTACATCGGCACCGAGGCCGGGCTCTCATTCCTCGGCGTCGGCGTGGTCCCGCCCACTCCGAGCTGGGGCCAGATGATCGCCGCCGCGACCCCGTGGTACGCCGTGGACCCGATGTACTTCGTGATCCCCGGTGCGTTCCTCTTCCTCCTGGTGCTGTCGTTCACCACCCTGGGCGACCGCATCCGCACCATCGCCACCAGTGGGGAGGCCCGCTCATGATCCGCATCGTCGGCTCGCGTCTGCTCGGCATGCTCGTCGTGCTGTTCCTGGTGACGCTGTTCACCTATGCGATCTTCTTCCTGCTGTCGGCCGACCCCGCCGTGCAGATCTGCGGCAAGAACTGCACGCCCGAGCGCATCGAGCAGATCCGCCTGAACCTCGGGCTCGACCAGCCGTTCTGGACCCAGTTCTGGGGCTACCTGGGCGGCCTGTTCACCGGCCGCACGTTCACGGTCGCGGGTGCCGCGGTCGAGTGCGCGGCCCCGTGCCTGGGCTACTCGTTCCAGACCAGCCAGCTCGTGGGCGACATGATCGTGCAGCGGCTGCCCATCACTGCGACCATCGCGATCGGCGCAGCGGCGCTGTGGCTGCTCGGCGGTGTGATCGCCGGTGTGCTCAGCGCCGTGAAGGAGGGGAAGTTCCTCGACCGCTTCTTCGCAGGGCTCACGCTCGGCTCCATGTCGATCCCGAACTATGTGCTCGCCCTCGCGCTGCAGTTCATCTTCGTGGTGGCGCTGGGCTGGCTGCCGTTCCCGCAGGCCGTGAAGTTCTCCGACGACCCCGTGCAGTGGTTCCTCAACTTCATCCTCCCGTGGATCGTCCTGGCCGTCGGCTACGCGGCGGTGTACACGCGCCTCACGCGTGCCAACGTCATCGACACCCTGCAGGAGAACTTCGTGCGCACCGCGCGGGCGAAGGGTCTGCAACCGGCGCTGGTCTGGCGGCGTCATGCGCTGCGGCCGGCGCTCACGCCGATCGTCACGATCTTCGGAATGGACGTCGCCGGTCTGCTCGGCGGCGCCGTGATCACCGAGACCGTATTCGGCCTGAACGGCGTCGGCAAGCTCACCGCCGACTCGATCACGGCCAACGACCAGCCCGTCATCATGGCCGTCACCCTGCTGTCGGCGTTCTTCGTGATCATCGGCAACATGGTGGTCGACCTGCTGTACACAGCGATCGATCCGCGCGTCAGAACGGGGGCCACCGCATGAGCGGCACCGAGAACAGCATGCCCGAGAACACCAGCCCCGAGGGCCGGATGCCGGATGCGGCGCCGCTGCTGTCGGTGCGCGACCTCACGGTCTCGTTCCGTACGGCACAGGGACCCGTCAGCGTCGTGAAAGACCTCGAGTTCGACGTGCCGCGCGGCGGTGCTCTCGGCATCGTCGGCGAGTCGGGATCGGGCAAGTCGATGACGAGCCTGGCGATCATGGGCCTGCTGCCCAAGGGCGGCACGGCCACCGGGTCGGTGCGGTTCGACGGCGCCGAGCTGCTCGGCATGCCCGAGCGCGAGAAGCGTCGCATCCGCGGCGACCGCATCGCGATGATCTTCCAGGATCCGCTGTCGTCGCTGAACCCGTACTACAAGGTCGGCACGCAGATCGCCGAGGCCTACCTCTCGCACCGCAGCGGCGTCTCGCGCAGGCAGGCCAGGGCGGTCGCGATCGAGGCGATGGAGCGGGTGCACATCCGCGACGCCGCCCGCCGTGTCGACCACTACCCGCACCAGTTCTCGGGCGGCATGCGCCAGCGCATCATGATCGCCATGGCGCTGAGCATGGAGCCCGACCTGATCATCGCCGACGAGCCGACCACCGCGCTCGACGTGACGGTGCAGGCGCAGATCCTCGACCTGCTCGACGAGATCCGCGGCGAGACCGGGGCGGGCCTGATCCTCATCACCCACGACCTCGCCGTCGTCAGCGAGGTCACCGACCAGATCGTCGTGATGCGCGCGGGGGAGACCGTCGAACGCGGCGACGTCGAGCAGGTCTTCAGCGATCCGCAGGCCGACTACACCCGTCGGCTGCTCGATGCGGTGCCGCGCATCGACGACGAGATCGGCGTGCTGCGCACGACCGAGATCACGGTGCAGAACGGGAGAAGCGCATGATGACACCCACCACACCGCTGTTCCGCGGCACCGACCTGGTGAAGGAGTTCGCGACGGGCTCCGCCGGTCCGCTCGGGAAGTCGAAGACCTTCCGCGCGGTCGACAACGTGTCTCTCGAGGTGCATCGCGGCGAGACGCTCGCGGTGGTCGGCGAGTCGGGGTCGGGCAAGTCGACCACCGCGCGACTCGTCGCCCGGCTGATGGACGCCACCAGCGGCACGCTCGAGTTCGAAGGGGCCGACGTGACCCGCGCGAAGGGCTCCGAGCTGCGGGAGTTCCGCGGCGCGGTGCAGGTCATCTTCCAGGATCCGTACTCGTCGCTGAACCCCAAGCACACGGTCGAACGCCTCGTGACGGCCCCGCTCGTGTATCAGGGACGCAAGATCCCGGGCGGCGCCCGCGCGTTCACCCGCGAGCTCATGGAGAGGGTGGGCCTCAACCCGATGCACTCCGAGCGCTACGCCTCGCAGTTCTCGGGCGGGCAGGCGCAGCGCATCGGCATCGCGAGGGCGCTGGCCGTGCGACCCAAGCTCGTCATCTGCGACGAGGCGGTGTCGGCGCTCGACGTGTCGGTGCAGGCGCAGGTCATCAATCTGCTGCGCGACCTGCAGTCCGACGAGGGCTTCGGCTACCTCTTCATCGCGCACGACCTCGCCGTGGTGCGGCAGATCGCGACCCGGGTCGCCGTGATGTCGCAGGGGGCGATCGTCGAGACGGGCATGCGCGACGAGATCTTCGAGCGTCCCGAGCACGAGTACACCCAGACCCTGCTGCGGGCGGTTCCGCGCATCAATCCCGAGTGGGACCGCGCGCGCAGACAGGCGGAGGCGGCACGCGCAGGCGCGACCCCCGAGGCGGGGACCGCCGCAGCGCCGCACGCCGCTGCCGCCGTGAGCACGGAGGAGAGCCGATGACCCGCACCGCGGCGACCACGACACCGACCGCGCAGTACATGCTGCCCGGCATCCGCGTCCGCGAGTACCGCACGACCGTGCCGCTCGACTGGAACACCCCCGACGGCGAGACGATCGAGCTGTTCGTGCGCGAGCTGGTCGATCCGGCGGCCGACACCGCCGAGCGTCCGCTGCTGACCTATCTGCAGGGCGGGCCGGGCGGCGCGAACCCGCGTCCGCTCGGCCGCGACGGCTGGATCGACGAGGCCCTGCGCGACTACCGCGTGGTGCTGGTCGACCAGCGCGGCACCGGCCGCAGCACCCCGGTGGATGCCGAGATCGTCGCCGCGCGCGGCGACGCGGGAGGCGCCTTCCTCGCGTGCTTCCGCGCGGATTCGATCGTGCGCGATCTCGAGCACGTGCGCGCCTCTCTCTACGACGGCCGCCGCTGGGCGACCCTGGCGCAGAGCTTCGGCGGCTGGATCACCATGACGTATCTGTCGTTCGCGCCCGAGGGCCTGACGGCGAGCTACGTGTGCGGCGGCGTGCCGGGCATCCCGCCCCGCGCGAGCGAGGTCTATCGCCGCACGTTCGATCGGGTCGAGGCCAAGACGGCCGAGTTCTACCGCCGCTATCCCGACGACGAGGCCGCGGTCGCGCGCATCGCCGACAGGCTGGCCGCGGGTGACGTGCGGCTGCCCGACGGCGACGTGCTGAGCGTGCGGCGGTGGCAGTCGCTCGGCATCGACTTCGGCATGAAGCCCGGATTCGAGCGCCTGCACTGGCTGGTCGAGAAGGCCTTCATCGAGGGTGATCGGCTATCCCCTGCGTTCCTGCAGGATGTGATGACGCTGTCGTCGAGCGCCGGGAACCCGCTGTTCTGGACCCTGCAGGAGTCGATCTACGGCGACGAGCACAGCGGCCCGACGGCGTGGGCGGCGCAGACCGAGCGCGAGCGGCGCGCGCAGTTCGACGAGACCCGCCGGCCGCTGCTGTTCACCGGCGAGATGGCGTTCCC
>NZ_CAUQVQ010000112.1:0-6419 GCF_963521645.1 uncultured Microbacterium sp.
GCGAGGGGTGGGGCTTCTGAGTTGGCGCCTGTTGTCGCAGTGTGCGGCGTTATGCGACCAGTGGTGCCAGGTGAGCGAGGGGTGGGGCTTTTGAGTTGGTGCCTGTCGTCGCAACGCCGCGCGCTATCCGACCACAGGTGCCACATGAAGGGCGTGGAGAGGGAGGGCGTGGAAAGGAGAGAGGGAGGAGAGGCAGCGACCTCTCAGGCGACGTAGACCTTGCGCAGGGTCTCGGTGACCGTCCACACGGTGCGCTGACCTTCGGTGAGGCGCACGACCGAGCCCGCCCCGACCTCGATCGCAGGCAGCGCGGGCTCGACGAACTGGATGCGGGCGCGCCCTGCGAGCACGACGAAGACCTCGTCTGCTTCGGTGTCGGATGCCGTGCCCGGCGTCATCTCCCAGATGCCGATCTCGACCTCACCGAGAGTCGCCAGCGCATGCACGGCGGTCGTCTGCGTGCCGAGGATCACGTCCTCCGCGGGCAGGCGCGAGTGCTCGAGCGGCAATGCCGCCGCATCCACGCCCTCGCCCGCGCGCAGCTCGCTCACGAATCGAATCCCATGCCCACGGCATCCAAGGTCTTGAGGAACAGGTTGCGCCTGCCCTCGTTGTGGTCGGCCCGGTCCATCGCGGCGCGCACGAGGTTGACGCCGATCGAGGCGACGGGCTCGGGCGGGAACGGGATGGGCTTCTCCCGCACCATCGCGAGTTCGGTGCGCTCGGTGGGCTCGCCCGACAGCTTGTCGAGCATGACGTCGGCGGCGAATCGTGCAGCCCCGACGCCCAGCCCGGTGAAGCCCGCGGCATAGGCCACACGGCCGCGACGCGCGGTGCCGAAGAACGCGCAGAAGCGGCTCGACGAGTCAATCGCGCCTGCCCACCGGTGCGTGAACCGCAGCCCTTCGAGCTGGGGGAAGGTCGTGAAGAAGTGCGAGGCGAGCTTGCGGTGGCTCTCGGCGCGGTCTTCGTACTCCGGACGCACCTTGCCGCCGAAGTGGTAGACCGCGTCGTACCCGCCGAACAGGATGCGGTCGTCGGCCGTGAGCCGGTAGTAGTGGAACTGGTTGGCGCTGTCCGCCAGCCCCTGGCGGTTCGACCAGCCGATCGACGCCAGCTGCTCGCGGGTCAGAGGCTCGGTCATCAGGACGTAGTCGTACACCGGCACCGTCATCAGGCGGTTGCGCTTCAGGAGGGACGGGAAGACGTTCGTGGCGAGCGCCACGGCCTCCGCGGTCACTCGTCCTCCGCCGCGCGTGACGAGCGTGATCGGGCCCGCCCCGTCGCCGATCACTTCGCGCACCAGCGACTGCTCGTAGATCTCCACACCCAGCTCGACCGCGACGCGGGCCAGCTCGAGACCGAGCTTCGCGGGATGCACGAGAGCGCAGCCGTCGCGTTCCCAGGCCCCCGCGAGGAAGGTGTCGGAGTGCACCTCCGCCTGCACGGCCTCGCGATCGAGGAAGCCCTCCTCGTCGCGCAACCAGTCCACCTGGTGCGGCTCGACGGCCACGGCCAGCTGACCCGTGCGCTCGAAGTCGACATCCATCGCGTAGCGCGTCACGGTCTCTTCGATGCCGTCGAGGTTCTCGTGGCCGAGCTCTTCGAGGCGGTCGATCTCGTCGGGCCAGCGTGTCAGGCCGTTCTCGTGCCCGTGGGTGAGGCTCGCTTCGCAGAACCCGCCGTTGCGGCCGGATGCCGCCCACGCGATGCGCGACGCCTCGAGCAGCACGACGCGTCGCTCGGGGTCGCGCTCCTTGGCTCGCACGGCCGTCCAGAGCCCGGCGTAGCCGCCGCCAACCACGACGAGGTCGGTCGTGATGCGTCCCGTCAGTGCGGGGTGCGCGGGGCGGTCGACGTCGTCGAGCCAGAACACCCCGAAGGCGGTGTCGCTCAGTGAGGCGTCGATGACGGAGTCCGCGGGGCGGCGCCGCTCGAAGACCGTGGTTCCCATGATCACTCCTGTTCGGGGGCGGCGCGTCAGCGCGTGCCCCAGTTGTAGAGGTCCTTGTACAGGCCGGCGTACAGCAGGCTTTCGGTGTGGGTCACTCCGGGGATCGTGCGGATGCGGGTGGCGATGAGGTCGAGGAGGTCCGCATCGCTCTCGCATACGGCCTCGACGAGGATGTCGAAGGTGCCGAGAGTCGCGACCACGTACGCGAGCTCGGTGATCTTCGTCAGCTCCTCCGCGACGAGTCGAGGGTCGCCCGTGACGCGGATGCCGATCATCGACATCCGGTGGAAGCCGAGCTGCATCGGATCGGTGACGGCGACGATCTGGATGATCCCTGCGTCGGTCATGCGCTGCACCCGCTGTCGGGCCGCCGCCTCGCTGAGCCCCACCTCGCGGCCTATCTCGGCATACGGACGCCGTCCGTCCTCTTGCAGGAGCTCGATGATCCGCTTCGAGATGTCATCCAGCACGGGCTGCTTGCGAGGAGTGCTCATGTGACGATGTTGACAGCGGACACGGCTCCACGCAACCGATTCCGTCGTTTCACACGGTTCAGACTTCTGTGATCGTGGCAACCGACACGTCTTCCTCGCCGTGAGCACCTCGCGCCCTCGACCGGTGAGACGCGATGTGTCATGCTGGGCGAGCATCGACTCCGGGGGGATCACCATGGCACGACCGCTCGCGGGACCACAGACGCTGCTGCGCACCCTGAACGGGCGCGCGATCCTCGAGACACTCGCCCGCCGAGGCTCGCTCACGCGTGCCGACCTGATGGCCGAGACCGGTCTGTCGCGCACCGCTGTCACGCAGGTGCTCCGGATGCTCGAGAGCGTCGGCGCGGTCGCTCCCGCCGGTGTCGATCGTGAGACGCGCGGACCCGCAGCGGGCCGGGTCGCTCTGCACCCGCAGCTCGGGTTCGCCGCTGTGGTCCACGTCGACGGTCACGGCGCACACGTGGTGCTGGTGGATCCCACAGGAGCGGTGAGGGCCGAGCAGCACGCGCCGTTCACGCCGCACGTCGAGAGGGTCGAGCTCATCTCGGGACTCATCGAGACCTGCCTGCAGTCCGTGCGCGGTCCCCTGCATGTCGTCATCGCGGGCGTTCCGGGGATCGTGTCGGCAGACGGCGCCATCCGCGACGACGAGGGTCCCGACGGCGGCGCGTTCCGCAACGCTCTCGAGAAGCGGCTCGGATGCCCCGCGCGCATCGAGAACGACGTCAACCTCGCGGCCCTCGCCGAGCTCACTGCGGGTTCCGGCGCCTCGCTCGCGAGCTTCGCGCTGCTGCTGCTCGACGAGGGGCTGGGTGCGGGGATCGTGATCGACGGCTCGGTGCATCGCGGGTTCTCCGGCGTGGCGGGCGAAGTCATGTACGTGCCGCAGACGCCGTTGCCGATCGGCGCCCCGGTGCTCAGCGACGCCGTCGTGGGTGATCTCGCGCTCGCGCACGGTCGTGACCCGCAGGCTCCCGTCGTGCAGCATCTCGACGCGGCGGCCGACGGCGACGAAGCCGCGCAGGCCATGGCCGCCGAGATGGCGAGACGGCTCACCCTCGTGGCCGGCACCATCGCGCTCGTGCTCGACCCCGAGGCGTTCATCCTGGGCGGCCTCGCCGCGCATCCGGTGCTCGTCGACGCTGTCGCACGGGAGGCGGACGACCTCGCTGCACGGCTTCCGATGCGCTTCCTCGTCTCGTCGTTCGGCCCCGAGGCGCCGCTCGTCGGGGGCATCGGCGAAGCGGCCGCGGCTCTTCGCGCCACGGTGTTCGCACAGCTCGTGCCCTCGGTCGACCGATCCTCTGCGCGCCGGGCGTAGCCGCAGTCGCCTCACGGACGGAACAGGACATGACCTCGGATCTCGCCGAACGGCTCGGGCTCGCACCCGGGACCAGAGCCGTCATCATCAACGCCGACGACTTCGGGATGTGTCACGCCGCCAACACCGCCGTCACCTCTCTGCTCGAGGCCGGGCACATCGATTCGACGACGCTCATGGTGCCGTGCGGGTGGGCGCCCGAGGCGCTGTCCTTCGCGGCCGCCCGCACCGACCTCGACGTGGGCGTGCACCTCGTGCTCACGAGCGAATGGACCGATTGCCGGTGGCGTCCGCTGACGGGTACCGCGACCACTCTCGTCGACGGTGCGGGGTACTTTCCGGCGGACGCCCTGTCGGTGGAGCGTCGGGCCTCGGCCGACGACGTGGCCCTCGAGCTCGCGGCGCAGCTGCGGGCCGCGCTCGATGCGGGCGTCGACGTCACGCACCTCGACAACCACATGGGCTCGGTCTACGGGCTCCTCACCGGGCGTGACTTCCTCGCCCCCGTGCTCGAACTCGCGGCGCGCCACGGACTGCCGTTCCGCCTGCCGCGGGTGCTCGACGGAGCGGATGCCGCCCTCTCCCGTCGTCTCGAGGAGGCCGGAGCCGCGGCCGATGCGCTCGGCGTCGAGATCATCGATCGGCTGTGGACGCATCCGTTCGAGGAGGTGCCCGGGGAGAGCTATGAACAGGTGCGCGATGCCTTCTGCGCTCTGCTGCGGGACGTGCCGCCCGGAGTGACCGAGATATACCTGCATCCGATGGTCGACGACGACGAACTGCGCGCGGTCGTGGACTTCGGCGCCGCGAAGCGCGGACACGAGCTGCGACTCCTCGCCGACCCGCACGTGCACGACGCCATCGCCGAGGAAGGACTCGTGCGTCTCGGGTGGCGGGCCCTGCGCGACCTGCAGCGGGGGAGTGCCGCGTGACCTCGCTCGCCACACGCCTGCGCGAGCGCCGCCTGGATGCCGCGCCGAGCCGATCGCAGGCGATCACCTTCGGCCTGTCGGGTTTCCCGACCCAGCTGATGGCGCAGACGTTCTCCGCCTTCGTCGTGTACTTCTACGTGACGCAGCTGGGGGTCGCTCCCGCATGGGTCGCCGGCGCGCTGGTCGCCCACGGCGTGCTGAGCGCGGTGCTCAACCCCCTCGTGGGCGCGCTCTCCGATCGCATCCGCACGCCGTGGGGACGACGCATCCCCTGGATCGGACTCGGCATCGTGCCGCTCGTGGTCGCGTTCGCGCTCGTGTGGATGCCGCCGGCGCTACCGCCCGGCGGGCTGATCGTCTGGTTCCTCGTCGTGGTCGCGGTGTACGACGTCGCCTTCGTGGTGGTGGTGCTCAACATCTCGGCGCTCTTCCCCGAGATCTTCCGCACCACCGAGGAGCGTGCACGCGGCAATGTGCCGCGACAGGTCTTCGCGATCCTCGGCATGGTGCTGGGGACCGCCGGCGCCCCCGCACTCTACGGGTGGATCGGCTGGGCGGGCATGGCGATCGTGCTGTCGGCGGTGTGTCTGGTGCTGTTCGCATGGTCGTTCTGGGGAGGCATGGTCGAGCGCAGAGTGCCCGAGGCCGCGTCGGAGGCCATGCGATGGCGTGCACAGCTCGCCTACACGTTCCGCAACCGCGCGTTCGTCCCCTATGTGCTGGGTTCCCTGTTCATGCAGACCGCGATCGCCGTGATCCTCGCGGGACTCCCGTTCTACGTGCGCTATTCGCTGCGCGCTGCGGAGGGGGAGAGCAGCCTGCTGCTCGGGGCGATCTTCGCCACCGCGATCCCCTCGATCGTGCTCTGGAGCTGGGTGGTGCGGCGCACGACCCCACGCACGGCGCTGCTGTGGAGCGTCTCCGTGTTCGGACTCGCGGTGCTGGGCTACCTGCTGCCGGCCGATGTGCTGGGCGCGGCGCTCGTCGGCGTCGGCGTCGGCGTGGGCGTCGGCGGTCTGCTGCAGCTGCTCGAGGTGGTGCTCGCGCAGATCATCGACGACGACGCGGTGCGCACGGGGCACCGACGCGAGGGCGCCTACTTCGGGGTGAACGGTTTCGTGGTGCGTGGCTCGGTGGTGCTGCAGGCGATCGTCGCGGCGGTCGTGCTCACGGCATCCGGGTTCGACGCCTCTCTGGGCGACGCGCAGCGCGAGTCGGTGGATGCGGGGATCCGCGCCATGGTCGCAGTCGTCCCACTGGCGTTCACCGCTCTGGCCTGGCTCTGCTTCTTCGCGTATCCGATCCGTTCGCGCGACGTGTGAGCGGATCCGGCCACGCGACACGCCCGGCGGGCGGCCGTGATTTGCCGGAACCCCGAATCCCCCGTAACTTATTACTTGTTCGCCCCACAGGGACGCGGAGAGGCCGAGAGCCTTACCCCCCTCAAGCGGAGAACCACCTCCACTCGATCAGCTCCCCGGAGCGGATCGCAGACACACTTCTGTCTGACCTGGAGCATCCACCTCGGACAAGCGGTCGATTTGACAGCGATTCCGAAACGGATAAGCTAGTGAAGTTGCCTCGAAGGCCTTGAGCCCCGAGCTGCAGATCTGGTTCCGATACTTTCGGCGTGTCGAATTGACAGCCCGAAAGACACGGATAAGATAGAGAAGTTGCCCTTCGGGCCTGGTTGTGATGACTGGGTCGTGGGAGCA
>NZ_CAUQVQ010000113.1:0-6294 GCF_963521645.1 uncultured Microbacterium sp.
CCCGCGACGGCGCCGGGGCGCGAGGAGCCCGAAGCCCCCCGCGCCCCGTCGATCTCAGTCATCCTCCGTGGCGGTGACCATCACCCCGAGCGGGGCGAGGTAGCCGTTGGGGTCGATGGTCCAGTCGGCCGCTGCGGCCGTCTCCACGACCTCAGGGGCCCACTCGAGGTAGACGCGGTCGTCACCGCCGTTGATCACGAGCACCGTGCCCGTGCCGGTCTCGTCGCCCTCGACGCAGACGTACGAGCGCCAGCTGCCCTCGGGCACCGAGAACGTGTCGCCCGCGCCCAGCGTGACGGTCGTCGACGGGTCTCCGTTGAGCGTGACCTCCCAGCGACCGGTCTTGAACAGCAGCGCCTGCGTCTTGTCGTGACGGTGGCGCAGCACGCCCTGCCCCGGCTCGGCCTTGACCCACGCGAGGTTGAAAGAGTGCGGCTCGGTGACGTTCGGCACCTGGCGACGGTTCTCGCTCATGCCGTAGCCGATCGCGGTGGCGAGCTCGACGCGGCCGCCGTCGACCGCGGCGCACAGCAGCGCCGCCGCCGAGTACTTGCGGTCGCCGGGCTGGATGACCCGCGAACGCATGTCCTCGACCGTGTAGGTCGTGAGCTCGTCGATGTAGTGCTGCTTCATGGGCGTGATCAGCGGCACGTCGTCGGGCAGCACGTCGCCCGCGACCGTGTCGATGAGCTTGTTGTCGGCCGTGAGGTGCAGCCCGTACGACTCCGCCTCGCGCAGCACCGAGGGGCCCCAGATGATGCCGCCGTTGTCGTCGCGGCCGAGCACCGTGTAGAGGATGCCGTCATCCGGTCCCTCGTTCGTGAAGCCGCGGAAGATCCACGTGGGGATCGTGACGATGTCGCCGTCGTGGCTGATGTATTCGCCCTGCTTTCCGTCGACGCCCCACCGGAGGCGGAACTCGCCGCCGAGGTTGATGAAGACCTCGGCCGTGAAGTGCAGATGCAGGTTGTTGGAGATGCCGTTCGGCATACCGGCGGCACCGGTGTTGAAGCCGTGCTTCACCTCGAGGTTCACGTACTGGCTGGCGTTCTGCGAGACACCGGCACCGATGAAGGAGTAGTTCTCCTTGCGGTCGGAGCCCGGGGTGCGGCAGTCGATGAACGCCGAATTGCACGGCACCCAGTCGGAGCGGCGGATGGTGCGTCGTGCGATCTCGTCCGCGTCGACGATGACGTCGACCTGGTCGACGGTGGCGTTGCTCATTTCTTCTTCTCCTAGTCGATCAGTCGGTGATCAGTAGATGTTGCTGAAGGCCGCGGGCTCGTCGCCGCGGGTGCCCGCGATCTGGGCGCGCAGTGCGATGTCGTCCCACAGACGAACCTCTTTGACGAGGGCGCCCTGGTGGAACGTGAACTGCGAGATGCCGAGCACGTCGACGGGCTTGCCGGTGAGGCTGCCGTAGTTGGGCACTCCGTTGTAGTCGCCGACGAACTTCCACGTCACGGCGACGCGCAGGCCCGCATAGCGCACGTCGTAGTTGGTCTGGATGTCGCGGATCTCGAACTGCCCGGCGGGGAACGACTCGAGGAACCGCAGCAGCGCGCGGCGGTAGCCCTCGGGGCGGATGACCACGCGGTTGCCGACCGTCAGCAGCACGAGGTCGCGGTGGAAGAACTTCTCGACCTTCTGCAGGTCGCGCTCGTTCCACACCGTCTGGATCATGTCGATCACGGTCTCGACCTCGGAGCGGTACTCGTCGGGTCGGACGCCCGAGTCGCCCTTCGCGATCGGGTCGGCGGGGGCCGGCTCGGTCCATGAGCCCGTGTATCCGCGGAACGCCTGCGCACGGGCGAGCTCGTCGAGGTCGGCTCCCACTTCGAGCGCGCCGGCGAGCGAGTCGCGCACGACCCACTCCTCGACCATGCGGCCCTTGCGGTACAGGCAGTTCGCGATGGTGCGACTGTGCGCCGAGGTCTGCAGGTGCCCCGACAGCACGAGGTGCGAGCTGAGGAACGCGTCGTCGCCGCGAGCCTCCCAGATGACGTCCTCGGCCTGACCGGTGCGATCGGGCGTCGCCGAGATGCGCATGAGCGTGCCCTCGATGACCTCCTGCCGCGTGGTCGAGGTGCCGTAGGCGCCGTGCACGATCGAATCGGGCTCGTAGTTTTCGCGGATGAAGCTGATCGACCGATCGACCCAGATCAGATCTGTGACCTCACGGATGAAGTCGTCGGGGTCTTTGTACGGCAGATAGGCAACCGGGTCGAGAGACACGCTTTTCACTCCTTCAGGATGCGAAGCTGCGGTTCATCGGTGATCGCTGGCTTCGTCCTGGTCAGTGTATGCGTATGCACAATGCGACGCAAGAGACGATCCTGCGCACACGGTGATCATCGGCCGTGGGGCGGTCAGGATGCGGGGGCGGCGTCGAGTGTGCGCCGCGAAGTGAACGCCGATTCGAACCTGGCGTTCTCGAGCTCGGCCGCGGGATCCTCGATGCGTCGCACGATGAGATCGGCCGCCGTGCGCGCCATGCCCGCGATGTCGTAGCCGATCGTGGCCAGGTCGATGATGGGCCACGCCGCCTCGGGAAGGTCGTCGAAGCCGACGACCGAGAGGTCTTCGGGCACCCGCAGCCCGGCACGATGCGCGGCGTTCAGCGCACCGTACGCGACCACGTCGTTGCCGCAGAACAGCAACGTCGGCCGATCCGCCCCCGCGAGGATCTCGGCGGCCGCCGCCTCGCCCTCGGCCGCGCCGTAGGGGACCCGCCGCACGAGAGCCTCGTCGAGCGCGACGCCCTGCCCGGCGAGCGCCTTCCGCAGTGCCGCCTCGCGGCTCTGCGCCGTGCTCGTGTTGCTCGGGCCGAGCACCGCCCCGACCCGGGAGTGGCCGAGCTCGACGGCGCGCTTCACGGCCTCGCGGTATCCCGGCGACGGGTCGACCACCGTCGCATCCGCCTCGACGAACGAGCCGGTGCGGTTGAAGTAGACGAACGGCAGGCCGCGGTCTCTGAGGCGCAGAGGCGCGACCGAGTCGACGGTGGTGGTGGCGAGGATCACGCCGTCGAGGCCGTTCGCGAGCAGTCTCTCGACGATCGTGTCGTTGTCGGCCGACTCGGTGTGCAGCATCAGCTGATAGCCGAGGGTCTCCAGCTCCCGGTGCACGGGGGCGATGATGTGCGAGTAGAACTGGTTGTCGAGGTCGGTCAGCAGAAGCCCGATGCGCCGGGTGCGCCCCGACGACAGCGCGCGCCCCGCTTCACTCGGCACGTATCCCAGCAGCTGGGCGGCTTCGCGGACCCGGAGCTTCGTCGCCTCGGACACCCGCGCGTCGTCGCGCAGCGCGCGAGACACCGTGGGCTGTGAGACTCCCGCCAAACGGGCCACGTCTCGGCTGGTCACGACCATGTGCCGCCTCCCCCTCTGTCCTCCGGATTCTACCGCTCTTGACCTCGCTGTGCATACGCGGTCATAATCAGCACATACGTATGCAATGAAAGGAAGGGCCATGCCCCTGCATCTCAAGACCGCGCCGACGAAGACGTTCGCGGACACCGCTCAGCAGGACGTCGCCGAGCGGGTGAGGGGAATCATCGGCGACATCCGCGAGAACGGCGACGACGCCGTGCGGCGGTACGCCGAGCAGTTCGACAACTGGAGCCGCGACTCCTACCGCCTCTCCGACGCGGAGATCGCGGACATCATCAGCACGCTCGACGAGCAGGTGATCACCGACATCGAGTTCGTGCAGAACCAGGTGCGGCGCTTCGCGCAGGCTCAGCGGGACTCACTCGTCGACATCGAGGTGGAGACCCTCCCCGGTGTCTTCCTCGGCCAGAAGCACGTGCCGGTGCAGGCGGCCGGCGCGTACATCCCCGGCGGAAAGTACCCGCTGACGGCATCCGCCCACATGACCATCATCACCGCCAAGGTCGCAGGAGTCCCTCGGGTGGTCGCGTGCACCCCGCCGATCCGGGGCGAGATCCCCGCGGCGACGGTGGCCGCGATGAAGATGGCGGGCGCCGATGAGATCTACATCCTCGGCGGCGTGCAGGCGGTCGCCGCGATGGCGGTCGGCACCGACTCGATCGCCCCCGTCAACATGATCGCGGGGCCCGGCAACGCGTATGTCGCCGAGGCCAAGCGGCAGCTGTTCGGCGAGGTCGGCATCGACCTGTTCGCCGGACCCACCGAGATCCTCATCGTCGCCGACGAGCACGCCGACCCGTTCTTCACCGCGGTCGACCTGCTGTCGCAGGCCGAGCACGGCCCCGACTCGCCTGCCGTGCTGGTGACGACCTCGCAGGCACTGGCCGAGGAGGTCATGGACTGGATCGAGAAGATCCTCCCCGGCATGCCGACCCGCGACTACGCGGGCCCCGCGTGGCGCGACTGGGGCCAGGTGATCGTCGCCGACGACCTCGACGAGGCCTACCGGATCGCCGACGACCTCGCCTTCGAGCACGTGCAGATCTTCACGCAGAATCCGCGTGAGGCGCTGACGAAGATGCACGACTACGGCGCGCTCTTCCTCGGCGAGAACACCTGCGTCTCTTATGGCGACAAGGTGATCGGCACGAACCATGTGCTGCCGACGCTGGGTGCCGCGCGGTACACGGGCGGCCTCTGGGTCGGCAAGTACCTGCGCACCGTCACGTACCAGGAGGTGCAGAGCGCCGAGTCGTCGGCCGAGCTGGGCGCCGTGTGCGGTCGCGCCGCCCGCGTCGAGCTGTTCGAGGGGCACGCCCGCTCGGGAGACGCCCGCGCGTGGCGTCACGCCGGCACCGAGTTCGCCTGGATCGACGAGAGCCACGCGGCGGTCGGCGCGGAGTCGCGATGACCGACCTCACGGGTCGCACGGCAGTGATCACCGGCGGCGGCAGCGGACTCGGGGCGGCCATCGCCCGGGCGCTGCACGCCGCCGGTGCGCACGTGATCGTCGTCGGCAGGGATGCCGAGAAGCTCGGCCGGGTCGTCGACGAGCTCGGCCCGCGAGCCCGTGCGCTCACGTGCGACGTGGCTGACGCGGCATCCGTCGACGAGCTGCGCGCACGGCTCGACGGCACCGAGGTCTCGATCCTCGTGAACAACGCCGGCATCCCCGGCCCCGTAGCTGCCCTCACCGACATCGACGTCGACGACTGGGACGAGGTGTTCGCCGTCAACGTGCGCGGCACCTTCCTGCTGTGCAAGGCGCTGCTTCCGGGCATGGTCGCGCGGGGCGAGGGAGACGTCATCAACGTGGCCTCCGTCTCGGGCAAGCGTCCGCTCGCGCACCGCACGCCGTATTGCGCCTCGAAGATAGCCGTGATCGGACTCACCTCGACGCTCGCGTTCGAGGTCGGGCCGGCGGGCGTGCGGGTGAACTCGCTGTCGCCGGGACCCGTGCAGGGACCGCGCATGGAGCGCAACTTCCGCCTCGAGGCGGAGAGATCGGGCACCAGCGTCGACGACGCCGAGCACGCCTTCGTCTCGCGCGCGGCTCTCGGTCGTATGGTGACGGAGCACGAGGTGGGCGCGGCCGTCATCGCGATGCTGGGGATGCCCGGCATGTGCGGCGCCGACATCGACCTGTCGGCCGGGATGGTGGCGTGATGCCGTCGCTGCGCACCCGCGCGCGGGCGGGCGAGAAGCTGATCGGCGCCCTGCTGCGGATGCCGTCGGAGGAGCTGGTCGAGATGCTCGCGGTCGCGGAGTTCGACTTCGTGCTGATCGACTGCGAGCACGGCCCGGCCGACCTCGTCGCGCTGCGCCACCACGTCGCGCTGGCGCAGGTGCACGGCGTACCCGTGATCGTGCGCGTGGGTGAGGACGACCGGGGGCAGGTCCTGCGCGTGCTCGACCAGGGAGCGGAGGGGATCCTCGCCCCGCATCTCGACACGGCCCAGGATGCGGCAGCGTTGGTCGCCGCGGCGATGTACCCGCCCCTCGGCGACCGCGGCTTCGCGACGTACAGCCGCGCCGGACGGTTCGGCCTCGTCGCGCCCGAGGACCACAGGAACGCGTGGCTCGAGAACACCCTGGTGCTGGGGATGATCGAGTCGCCGCGCGGAGTCGCGCACGTCGATGAGATCGTGGCGACCGAGAGACTCGACGGCATCATGGTCGGTCCGGCCGACCTGGCGGCATCCTCCTCTCCCGCCGACCCCGCCGTGCCCGACGCGATCTCCACCGTGCACGGCGCCCTCGCTCGCACGGGCTCGCTGCGCATGGACATCGTGGGAACCGAGGATGCCGCGAGCGCGGCCTTCGCCGACGGCGCCGACCTCGTCGTCTACAACCTCGCGTCGTCGCTCATGGCGCATCTGCGCAGGCTGGCATCCCCGGAGCG
>NZ_CAUQVQ010000114.1:0-6270 GCF_963521645.1 uncultured Microbacterium sp.
GCCTCGGAATGAATCGCTCGACGATGATTCCCGTATCGGCATATATCGTCGCCTCTCTCGACGACGCGTCCGGATGACGGTGAACTGACACCGCGTCGGCAGGGCTCTGTCCGGCCACCCTGATGCGCTCCGCGCTCTCCCCTCGCGGCTCCTTCGGAGGGTGCGGCCGCGGCTCGTCTCGTGCTGCCTTCCGCGACCGGAGTGGCGTCGTGGACGCGACACGCCGAGAGCGGCCGGTGAATCAGATCTGGGCAATCCGGTCATTGAACCTCCATTCAGTCGCACGTTACGTTGGCGCAGCAGCTCGGGATCCGGGTGCTCGTGCCCGTGCTCGAGCGCGGCGAGCAGCAGACCGCGATCGGAACCGGGTTCCGCGCGGGCGAGGTGGTCACCGGTGTGATGAGCTCCGAACCGCTCGCGCTCGGCACTCAGGTCGCCGACGCGCAGGGCACGGTCACCTTCACCTGGACGGTTCCGGCCGACTACGACCTCGGAACGCACACCGTGACGCTCACCGGACCGGAGTCCGGAAGCATCGCGACCACGTTCAAGGTCGTGGCGAAGGGGCTCGCCACCACAGGCGGAGACGTGCAGGGCGGATGGATCGCGCTGGCGGCATTGCTGCTGGTGCTCGGATTCGGAGCCATGAGGGTCGCCCGCTCCCGACGTCCGCTCGTCGACACCGAGTGAGCGTCGCGTAGGAAACGCTGAGAGGTCGGGGCCGTCAATGCGGCGGTCCCGACCTTCGGTGATGAGAAGGTATGGGAATGAGCACGATGACCGAGGCGTCACCGGACGCACTGGACGAGAATCCTCGCTCGACCGCATCCCCGAGGCCCCGTCCCTCGTGGTGGGTCAAGCTCGTCGCCTTCGCGGCGTGCGTGCTGACACTGTGGCACATAGGGGCGTCGTTCCTGTGGATCGCGCCCTACTCCGCGTTGCGGGAGATCCCGACGCAGGAGGTGCTCGCGGGCTACATGCTGCCGATGTTCGGGCAGTCGTGGAGCGTCTTCGCGCCGGAGCCGATCAACGGCGACTACCACTTCAACGTGCGTGCGGTCATAGAGAAGGACGGCGAGGAGGTCGAGACGGGCTGGGTCAGTGCGACAGACGTCGAGCTCTCGATGATCCGCTACAACCTGTTCCCGCCGCGCGCCGGCATCCAGTCCACCGAGGTGGCGAGCGGTCAGATGGGTGCCTTCAACAAGCTGAACGAGCAGCAGCAGGCGGTCGTGGCGCTCGACTTCACCGAGGAGGGGTGGGAGGACTGGATGGTCCGCTCCTTCGAGGAGCTCGACGGTGAGAACCCGTCGACCGAGGCGTACATGGCTGAGGAGCACCTCTCCACGGCGTACGCCACCCAGGTCGCCTACGCGATCTGGGGCGCGGATGCCGTGACCGCGGTGCAGTACCGCGTGAGTCGGCAGAATGTGGTGCCCTACGCCGACCGGAACGACCCCGGCGCGCAGCGACCGGATCCGACGTTCTCGACCACGGGCTGGCGCTCTCCTATAGAAGAGGAAGGGCAGAGTCGCGAGAACTTCGCGAACACCTTCCGCAGCCAGTTCGAGAGGGCCCAGCCGTGAGCGCGCCGACGAAGACATCGGCGAAGAAGGCGGCCGTGACCGAGAAGGTCGCCGCACCGCGCGCGCCCGAAGCCCCTGCGGCCCCGCCGTCCGAGGCCGCCTCGACCGTCTCGCTGCCCGTGCTCAGCTTCGCCTCGTCGATGATCGGCGGACTGTGGGCGATGGTGCTTACGGCGATCGATCGCATCTCGGCGTTCGTGGGCGACTGGCTCTTCAACGGCAAGAAGGCGCTGTACGGCCTCGCGGTGACGCGCATCCTGTTCGGAGTCACCGCGATCGGCCTCCTCGCGTCGAACTTCAGCACGCGCCTGTACACGTTCGGCTCCGGCTCGGCGTGGAACGGCGAGCTGGCGGAGCCCGTGAGCGACTTCCCCAAGATCTGGCTCTTCAGCGCCTTCCACGCGGCGATGGGGAACGACGTCCTGTACACCGCCCTGTACCTGCTGCTCGGGGTGCTCGCCGTGCTGTTCGTGCTGGGATGGCGTTTCCGGATCGTGCTCCCCGTCTTCTTCTGTCTGTGGGTGGGCTTCATCGAGGCGAACGACATGGTCGGCGATCAGGGCGACAACATGTTCCGCATCGCGCTGCTGCTGCTGTTCTTCGCCGATCCTGCGGCGCGGTGGTCGCTCGATGCGAGGCGCCGGGCCCGGAGCGGCGAATGGTTCCCGCCGAACAGCCAGCCGGCACTGCTGGGCACGATGTTCCACAACCTGGCTCTCGTCGCCCTGACCGCGCAGGTGTGCTTCGTGTATGCGTCGGGTGCGCTGTTCAAGGCAGGAGGCGAACCGTGGAAAGAGGGGTACGCGGTCTACAACCCTCTGCAGACCGCGCGCTTCGGCACCTGGCCGGTGCTCAGCGATCTGGTCACCGCGTGGGGACCCATGGTGGTCGTCGCGAGCTGGGGGTCGATCATCCTGCAGGTGGCCTTCCCGCTGATGCTCCTGACGCGTCCCACCCGGCTGCTCGGCCTGCTCGGCATCCTGTCGTTCCACATCGGCATCGCGGTGCTCATGGGCCTGCCCTGGTTCTCGCTCACCATGATCGCGATCGACTCGATATTCATCCGCGACCGCACGTGGGCCCGCCTGAGCGCGGGCACCGTGCGGCGGTGGAATGCCGCGAAGCGACCCGCGGCGAGCGGGGAGCCACCGGGGACTGTGGCCTGACGACAATCGGGCGCGGCGACGCCGCCCGATGTGGTTAGAGGATGCCCACAGGCGAGTTCCTCTGTGGTTGTGGCAGACCTACCATGAGAGCATCCCTACTTCTCCTCGAGAGGAATGCACATGGTCGACGCCGCTGTCCGTCCGAAGACGACTCCCGCTCACGGTTCTCCCGGTACCGTGGATGCCTCACTGCAGGTCGACGTCGCCCAGCTGACCGAACTGCTGCTCGGCACCTGGGCTGATACGCGGCGCGAAGCCAGGGAGCTCATCAAGGACTCGGCGTTCTGGCGCGACGACGCTCTCGGCAAGGACGAGCATCGTGAGCGCGTGCTGAGCCAGCTGCACCTGCTGGTGGAGAACAAAGCCGTGCACCGCGCGTTCCCGAAGTCGCTCGGCGGCGAGGAGAACAACGGCGCCAACATCGCCGGGTTCGAGGAGCTCGTGGTCGCGGACCCGAGCCTGCAGATCAAGTCGGGGGTGCAGTGGGGGCTCTTCGGCTCCGCGATCCTGCAGCTGGGAATGGCCGAGCACCACGAGAAGTGGCTGCCGGGCGTGATGGACCTCTCGATCCCCGGCGCATTCGCGATGACCGAGATCGGCCACGGATCCGATGTCGCGGCGGTCGGCACGACGGCGACCTACGACCCCGAGACCGAGGAGTTCGTGATCGACACCCCGTTCCGCGGGGCGACCAAGGAGTACCTCGGCAACGCGGCGCTGCACGGCGTGGCGGCGACCGTCTTCGCGCAGCTCATCACGAACGGCGTCAACCACGGCGTGCACTGCTTCTACGTGCCGCTGCGCGGAGACGACGGTGTCGATCTGCCGGGCATCGGGCGAGAGGACGACGGACTCAAGGGCGGCCTCAACGGCATCGACAACGGCCGCCTGTCGTTCGACCACGTGCGCATCCCGCGCACGAACCTGCTGAACCGCTACGGCGACGTCGCCGCCGACGGCACGTACTCGAGCGCGATCGACAGCCCCGGACGCCGCTTCTTCACGATGCTCGGCACCCTGGTGCAGGGACGCGTCTCCCTCGACGGCGCGGCGTCGTGGGCCTCGGCTCTCGGACTCAAGATCGCGATCACCTACGCGACGCAGCGCCGTCAGTTCGACGGGGCCGACGGGCAGGAGGTCGTGCTCATGGACTACGGCAAGCACCAGCGCCGCCTGCTGCCTCGCCTCGCCACGACCTACGCGCAGATCTTCGCGCACGACGAGTTCCTGCAGAAGTTCGACGGCGTCTTCTCCGGCCGCATCGACACGCCCGCGGACCGCGAGGATCTCGAGACCCTGGCTGCTGCGCTCAAGCCGCTGTCGACCTGGCACGCCCTCGACACGCTGCAGGAGGCGCGTGAGGCCTGCGGCGGCGCCGGGTTTATGTTCGAGAACCGCCTCGTCGGTCTCCGAGCCGACCTCGACATCTACGTGACGTTCGAGGGCGACAACAACGTGCTGCTGCAGCTCGTGGGCAAGCGGTTGCTCACCGACTACGCCAAGCAGTTCACCGGGAAGGATGCCGCGGCGCTCGCCAAGTTCGCTGTCGGGATGACCGCCGGCAAGGTGTTCCACGGGGCGGGTCTCCGTCAGTTCGGGCAGTCAGTCATCGACCTGGGACAGGTCGCGCGGTCGGTCGAGAACGGGCTGCGGGAGGAGCAGCAGCACCAGCTGCTCGCCGAGCGCGTGCAGCAGATGGTCGCCGACGTGGCCGGTCGCCTGCGTGCGGCCGGCAAGGACAAGGCGCTCGGGGCGCGGCTCTTCAACGAGAACCAGGCGGAACTCATCGAGGCGGCGCGCGCGCACGGTGAGCTGCTGCAGTGGGAGGCGTTCACCGATGCGGTCCGTCGCGTCGACGACGCCGACACCAAGAAGGTGCTGACCTGGCTGCGCGATCTGTTCGGCCTGCAGCTGATCGAGAAGCATCTCGCCTGGCACCTCATCCACGGACGCCTCTCGACGCAGCGTGCGGCGGCCGTCTCGCGGTACATCGACCGCCTGTGCGCACGGCTGCGCCCCTACGCTCTCGACCTGGTCGACGCCTTCGGCTACGAGCCGGAGCACGTACGTGCGCCGATCGCCTCGGGTGCCGAGAAGCAGCGTCAGGACGAGGCGCGCGACTACTACGCCGCGCTCGCCGCATCCGGCGCCGCACCCGTGCAGGAGAAGGCCCTCAAGAAGTCGAAGCGCTGAGGCTCGTTCGAGCCGCCTCCGATGCAGGCCGGGATCGCGTGATCCCGGCCTGCATCGTGCGTGATCAGCTGTCACCGGGACGACGCGGGTAGTGTCGACCTGCCCCACCCGAATCGACCCGAGGAGTCCGAAATGACCCGTGTCACCGCCTACGCCGCCCCCAGCGAAGCCGCTCCGCTCGAGAAGACCGTCATCGAGCGGCGTGAGCTCGGCCCGCACGACATCCTCATCGACATCGCGTTCGCCGGCATCTGCCACTCCGACATCCACACCGTGCGAGGCGAGTGGGGGCCGCAGCAGTACCCGCTCGCACCCGGCCACGAGATCGCGGGCGTCGTCGCCGCTGTCGGCGCCGAGGTCACGAAGCACTCCGTCGGCGACCGCGTCGGAGTCGGTTGCCTCGTGAATTCCTGCGGCGAGTGCCGCAACTGCCTGCGCGGTGACGAGCAGTTCTGCTCGAACGGCGCGGTCTTCACATACGGCAGCACCGACCGTGACGGCACCGTCACGCAGGGCGGCTATTCGGAGCAGGTCGTCGTGACGGAATCGTTCGTCGTGCGCATCCCCGACGGCCTCGCGCTTGACGTGGCCGCGCCGCTGATGTGCGCGGGCATCACGACCTACTCGCCGCTGCGGCACTGGAACGTCGGCCCGGGCTCGCGCGTCGCGGTCGTCGGTCTCGGCGGGCTCGGACACATGGGCGTGCAGATCGCGCACGCGCTCGGCGCCGAGGTGACGGTGCTGTCGCAGACGCTGAACAAGAAGGACGACGGACTGCGTCTCGGCGCCGACCACTACTACGCGACGGGCGATGCGGACACGTTCCGTTCGCTGCGGAACTCCTTCGACGTGATCCTCAACACCGTCAGCGCACCGGTCAACCTGCGCGCCTATCTGGGGATGCTCGACGTGGGCGGGTCGATGGTGTGCGTCGGCGCTCCGGCCGAGCCGCTTCCCGTCACCGTGTCGTCGCTGATCGGCGGTCGTCGGTCGCTCGCAGGGTCCAACATCGGCGGGATCCGTGAGACCCAGGAGATGCTCGATTTCTGCGCCGAGCACGGCATCGCCGCGGAGATCGAGGTCATCTCGGCCGCGCAGATCAACGAGGCGTACGAGCGGGTGCTGGCGTCGGACGTGCGGTACCGCTTCGTGATCGACGCATCGACGTTCGCGGACTGAGCGGACGTCCTGACGTTCCGGAGGGCGTCGTCTGGTTGTGTTCTCCGGAATGCCGGAACGGGGGAGCGGTGTTTCGGAATATGCTCTTGAGCTGGTGTTAACGGGCCGGTGTCGGGGGTTCGAATGTCGGTGGGTGCGGGTTGGAT
>NZ_CAUQVQ010000115.1:0-6091 GCF_963521645.1 uncultured Microbacterium sp.
GCGGCTTCGATCGCGCCGACGATCTCGGGGTCGTTCGGCTTCTGCTTCGGGCGGAAGCGGACGACCTCGCCGTCGGGCAGCACGAGGAACTTCTCGAAGTTCCACTCGACGCGCCCGGCCTTGCCTGCGGCGTCGGGGGTCTCCTTGAGCGTCTTGTACAGGTCGGTCGCGTTCTTCCCGTTGACCTTCACCTTGTCGGTGATCGGGAACGTCACGCCGTAGGTGGTGGAGCAGAACTCGAGGATCTGATCGACAGAGCCCGGCTCCTGGCCGAAGAACTGGTTGCAGGGGAAGCCGACGACGCTGAATCCGCGGTCGCCGTACAGCCGCTGCAGCTCCTCCAACTGCTCGTACTGCGGGGTGAGCCCGCACTTCGAGGCGACGTTGACCACGAGCACCACGTCAGCCCCGAGATCGTCCAAGGTCTTCTCGGTGCCGTCGGCGTCTCGGAAGGGGATGGAGCGGACTGCGGGATCGGTCATATTCACAGCTTAGGTCGATGCGCCGAGACCCGCTCCATGTCTGGGAGAATGGGGGAGACATGACTCTCGCCACTGCATCCGCTCGCACCCTGAACATCGGTCCGATCGCTCTCGACGTACCGGTCGTCCTCGCACCCATGGCGGGTATCACCAACACCGCGTTCCGCCGACTCTGCCGCGAATACGGTGCCGGGCTGTACGTCAGCGAGATGATCACGTCCCGCGCGCTGGTGGAGCGCAACGAGACGACCATGCGGCTGATCCGCCACCACGAGTCCGAGACCCCACGGTCGATCCAGCTGTACGGCGTCGACCCGCACACCATCTCCGAGGCCGTGCGCATCATCGTCGCCGAGGACCACGCCGATCACATCGATCTCAACTTCGGCTGCCCCGTGCCCAAGGTGACACGCAAGGGCGGGGGAGCGGCGCTGCCCTGGAAGAGCTCGCTGTTCTCGCAGATCGTCACGCAGGCTGTCAAAGCCGCAGGCGACATCCCGCTGACCGTCAAGATGCGCAAAGGCATCGACCCCGACCACCTCACCTTCCTCGACGCCGGACGCGCGGCCGAAGACGCCGGTGTCGCGTCGATCGCCCTGCACGCCCGCACGGCGAGCGAGTTCTACTCGGGCCACGCCGACTGGAACGCGATCGGCGAGCTCAAGCAGGCGGTGACGAGCGTTCCCGTGCTCGGCAACGGCGACATCTGGTCGGCCGACGATGCGGTGCGCATGATGCAGCAGACGGACTGCGACGGAGTGGTCGTCGGGCGCGGGTGTCTCGGTCGCCCGTGGCTCTTCGGCGAGCTGGCCGCGGCGTTCGGCGCGGAAGCGCACCCGGTAGACGCGACCCTGGGCTTCGTGGCCGATGCCTTCCGCCGGCATGCCGAGCTGCTCGTCGAGTTCTTCGAAGACGAGGATCGCGGATGCCGGGATGTCCGCAAGCACGTCGCGTGGTACTTCAAGGGCTATCCGGTCGGCGGTGACATCCGCACCGGACTCGCGACCGCATCCAGCCTTGCCGAGATCGATGAACTGCTCGGACGGCTCGATCACTCCGCTCCGTACCCGGGAGCGGACGCCGAGGGACAGCGCGGTCGGTCGGGACGCCCGAAACGTCCGGCCCTGCCGGACAAGTGGCTGGAGTCGCGGGAGCTCGCGGCATCGGCGTCGGAGATGATGCGAGGGGCGGAGATCGAGAACAGTGGTGGCTGATCCTCAGTCGGGCGCGTCCCAGCGGCGCGCCGACGGCTACGACCCGCGCGACGCCGAGCGCTTCTTCGCCGAGACCCACCGTTCCGAGCGCGACGATTTCGCCCGAGACCGCGCCCGTGTGCTCCACACCGCAGCCCTGCGTCGCCTGGCCGCGAAGACGCAGGTGCTCAGCCCGGCGAGCACCGCCGATTTCGCACGCAATCGTCTGACCCACTCGCTCGAGGTCGCACAGGTCGGCCGTGAACTCGCCACAGCGCTGGGCGTCTCCGCGGATGTGGTCGACACGGCATGCCTGAGCCATGATCTCGGTCATCCACCCTTCGGCCACAACGGAGAACGGGCGCTCAACGAGTGGGCGGCCGACATCGGAGGATTCGAGGGCAACGCGCAGTCTCTGCGCATCCTGACCCGCCTCGAGGCCAAGGTCATCGACGATTCCGGACAGTCGGTCGGGCTCAACCTCACGAGGGCGAGTCTCGACGCGACCTGCAAATATCCGTGGACCGTCGACAGCCCCGTTCCCGATCCCGGTGGTCGGCTCAAGTTCGGTGTGTACCCCGAGGACGAGGCCGTCTTCCGGTGGATGCGCGAGGGGGCGACGGGGCGTCTGCGCTGCATCGAGGCCGAGATCATGGACCTGTCTGACGACATCGGATACTCGGTGCACGACTTCGAGGATGCGATCGTCAACGGCTACGTCGACGTGGCCCAGCTCTCCGACCCTCGAGCGCACGACTCGCTGATCGACCGCATCCAGCAGTGGGTCGGCTACGACTTCACCAGGGACGAACTGGCGGACGCCCTCTATCGACTTGCGTCGCAGCCGATGTGGCTGACCTCTTTCGACAGGTCTCGTCACGACCTCGCGCGACTCAAGAACCTCACGAGCGACTTCATCGGACGCTTCGCCCGGGCCGCTGTCTCGGCCACGCGAGAGGCATACGCGGGGCCCGCGCTCGTGCGCTACAACGCGCACGTCGTCGTCCCTCGTGTCGTCGAAGCCGAGATCGCGGTGCTGAAGGGCATCATGGGCCAGGCCATCGTGACGATCGACGCCCGTAAAGGCGTCTACAAGGAGCAGCGACGCGTGCTCACTCGTCTCGCCGATGCGCTCTGGTCGACCGACGCGCTGTGGTCGGCCGGAGCCGACGTGCTCGAACCCGCATTCTCGGCGGACTTCCTCGCCGCGACCACCGATGCGGAGCGGGCGCGTGTCGTCGTGGACCAGATCGCGAGCCTCACCGACCAGAGTGCCATCGACTGGCACAACCGCCTCGTCGGCGAGATCGATCCCGCGGAGGTCGGCATCTGGAACCCGCGGCATGCGCGGCCCGGCGCTCGCGTGCACACGCCGCGGCAGGCGGTCGTCGAAGGGGCCGGCTGATGCCCCGCATCCGCCAGGCAGACGTCGACGAGGTCAAGGCCCGCACGAACATCGCCGACATCGTCGGAGAGCGCGTCGCGCTGAAATCCGCGGGCGTCGGCTCCCTCAAGGGGCTCTGCCCGTTCCACGACGAGAAGAGTCCGAGCTTCCATGTCCGACCACAGGTCGGCTATTACCACTGCTTCGGATGCGGTGAATCCGGCGACGTCTACTCGTTCCTCCGCGAGATGGACCACGTCAGCTTCACGGAAGCCGTCGAGCGGCTGGCCGGACGTATCGGGTACTCGCTTCACTACGAAGACGGCGGATCCGCCCCGGAGACGAGCGGACGCAGCCGTCTCTACGCCGCGAACACCGCGGCGGCGGAGTTCTTCCGAGGGCAGCTGCTCACGCCGGACGCGGAGGCAGGGCGACGTTTTCTCGGAGAGCGCGGTTTCGACGCGGGTGCCGCGGCGCATTTCGGTGTCGGCTTCGCCCCGCGCGGATGGGACGGCATGCTCAAGGCCCTCACCGCGCAGGGCTTCACCCGCGAGGAACTCAGCACCGCAGGGCTCGTGTCGACGGGGCAGCGGGGAGTGTACGACCGCTTCCGCGGACGCCTGGTGTGGCCCATCCGCGACGTCTCGGGTCAGACGATCGGGTTCGGTGCGCGCAAGCTGTTCGACGACGACCAGGGACCCAAGTACCTCAACACGCCTGAGACGCCCATCTACAAGAAGGCTCAGGTGCTGTACGGCCTCGACCTCGCCAAGCGCGACATCGCACGGGGGGATCCTCGCCGCGTCGTCGTCGTCGAGGGATACACCGACGTCATGGCCTGCCACCTGGCCGGGTTGACCACCGCGATCGCGACCTGCGGAACGGCTTTCGGCACGGATCACATCAAGGTTCTGCGGCGTGTGATGGGCGATGACAATGCGTCGGGTGAAGTCGTCTTCACCTTCGACGGCGACGAAGCCGGGCAGAAGGCCGCGCTGCGTGCCTTCACCGAGGACGACCGCTTCAACGCGCAGACCTTCGTCGCGGTGGCGCCCGACGGGCTGGATCCCTGCGACCTGCGGCTGCAGCGCGGCGACTCCGCCGTGCGGTCGCTCATGGACAGCAAGCAGCCGATGTTCGAGTTCGCCATCGACCGCAGGCTGGGCGGCTTCGACCTGTCGACGGTGGAGGGGCGCGTCGGCGCTCTGCGCGCCGCAGCGCCGATCGTCGCCGAGATCCGCGACCGGCTCCTGCGGCCGGGCTACGAGCGCGTGCTGGCACGCCGTCTCGGAATGGACCCCACCGAAGTGCACGGCGAGGTCGAGCGTGCCGCGCGGATGGCGTCTCAGGGCGGAAGGCAGGAGGCGTCTCGTCAGGACAGCACTCGTGACGAGAACCGGCCCGGCGGATCCGCCGTCACTGCCGTCACTCTGGCGAGCCTCCCGCGCACCGCCGACGCCGCGGTCGAGCGGGACGCGCTCATGGGAGCGCTGCAGTACGGGCACCGGGTCGACCAGGAACTGCTCGCCCGCGCACTGGAGCAGCCGTTCCGCACCCCCGGGCTCGACGCCGTGCGCGAAGCGGTGCGTGCCGCCCCCGACCGCACTCGAGCGGGCTGGGTGACGGAAGCGGTCAACGCGGTTCGTGAGCCCTATCGCTCGCTTGCCGGCGAGCTGTTGATGATGCCGTTCCCGGCGCGCAATGAAGAGGGTGCGGTCGCCTCGACGACCGATCTCGCCCGCCGCCTGATCCTCCGCGGGCTCGAGCACGAGAAGCAGGAGCTGCTGGGTGCCGTGCAGCGCGTGCCGGCGGACTCGGACGGCGGTCGCGCACTGCGCATGCGACTGCGCGATATCGACGTCGAGCGTCAGCGCTTCACCGAGTCGTAACGAGGCGCGCCTGTCTCAGCGGTGCAGGATGGGAACATGTCTGCCCGGATCGAATCCACCAACGCGATCGACTGCTCCGACCTGGTGATCGACCGGATCGGACACAGCGGGCCGACCCGCGCGATCGACGGAGTCACGTTCTCCCTCGCGCCCGGGGGACTCATCTGCGTCGCGGGCCCGACCGGCTCGGGAAAGTCCACGCTCGTGGCCGCTCTCGCCGGCTCGACGGACGCCTCCGTGCGCGTCGTGGGCGGGAGTGCACAGGTGTGCGGTGTCGACGTGCGTCGCCCGGGACGCAAGCATCGAGTGCTGACCTACCGCACCGGATTCGTGCCACAGGGAGCGGGCGCCGATCTGCCGCCCCAGCTGACCGTCAGCGAGGTCATCGCCGAGCCGATTCTCATCCGCGAGAAGCGGGTCAATACGAAGGCGCTCTCGATCCGTGTCGCGACGCTGCTCGACGAGCTCCACCTTCCGCTCGGACTCGCGGCGAAGTTCCCGTACGAGCTCAGCGCGGGCATGCGGCAACGGGTCGCGATCGCTCGGTCGTTCGTCCTCGAACCGCGGGTGCTCATCGCCGATGAGATACTCGCGAATCTCGACCTCGAGGTGCGGCCCGTCGTGTTCGACGCGATCACGCGTCGCCGCAAGGATGAGGGGATGGGCGCGCTGCTGGTCACGAACGACGCCGACTTCATCCGCGAGCTCAACGCAGAGACTCTGATGCTCCGATCCGGTCATGTCGTCGCTCGAGGTGTCGGCAAGGACCTGCTGTGGGCACCCAACGCGGAGGCCGATTCGCAGCCGTGAGCCGGCCTGACGACGACACGCCCGATGTCCCGCCGATGTCACGACCACGCGTCGGAGTTTGCTAGGATTGACGAGTTGCCCGCGCAGCGGAGCACATTCCTCGGTAGCTCAATTGGCAGAGCAGCCGGCTGTTAACCGGCAGGTTCTTGGTTCGAGTCCAAGCCGGGGAGCCAATACCCCCGATCTTCAACTGAAGGTCGGGGGTTTTCCCTTTTTCGGCGTTCTGTCGGGCGCGACCGAGCTGCCCGACACGCCTCGTCGCCGGCACAGAGAAGGGCCCCCCCCCCCCCGCGGGGGCCCAGGGCTGGGTGGGGTTGTCCGCTCCGCGCGCGG
>NZ_CAUQVQ010000116.1:0-6004 GCF_963521645.1 uncultured Microbacterium sp.
GTTGTTCGAGTCGTTGCCGGCCTGGACGGCGAGGTCACGAACACGCTGCAGGATCGAGTGCACCTCGGTGAGCGCACCTTCTGCGGTCTGGATGACCGAGATGCCGTCCTGAGCGTTGCGGGCTGCGACGTTCAGGCCGTTGACCTGCGAGCGCAGGCCCTCGGAGATGGCGAGACCGGCGGCGTCGTCTGCTGCACGGTTGATGCGCAGACCGCTCGAAAGCTTCTCGAGCGACTTCGAGACGTCGTTCTGGTTGACGGACAGGTTGCGGTACGCGTTGAGTGCACCGACGTTTGTTGCGATCTGAAGACCCATGAGAATTCCTCCGTGGATATGGGGTTGGACGCGGGTCCATCCGTGGACCCGTACTCCCCACCTTCGCGACCTGCGCACGGCGCGTAACCCGCCGCGTGGGAATTCTCAGACCGCGGCGAGCACACGCTCCGAGACCGGCGGCACGCCGGGGGCGGTCCCGCCGAACAGCGTCTCGAAGAACTCCGACTTCGCCTTGGTCGACCGGTCGCCGCCCGTGCCGTCCTCCCACGCCTGCATCGCCTCGCGCATCAGCGTGAGAGCCTTCGATCGCAGCTTCGAGACGTACGCGTGGCTCACCGCCAGCTCCTCGGCGATGTCCTTGACCATGCGGTCTTCGAGATAGATGCCGCGGACGACGTTCCGCATCGCTTCCGGAAGTGCCTCGATGACACGCGCGAGCATCGTTCGCAGCTCGGACTGCTCGACGGCGTGTTCGGGCAGGATCACGCTGTCCGTGAGGTCGGCCGCCTGGCGTCCGCTCTCCACGTCGAAGTGCTCCTCGAAGCTGGTGGCGGTGCGCACCATCTCGTCGAGCTTCTGCATCTCGATCACGGCGGCGAGATCGAGTCCCGATTCCTTCGCGAGTTCGGCCGGCGTGGCCGGTCGACCTGTTCGCGCCGACACTGTCTCGGCGGCGAGGCGGACGCGCTCGATCTTGTCGCGGCTGCGCTCGCCCGCGGGATCGGCTCGGCGCATCTCCGAGAGCATCGCCCAGTTGATCTGCCCGCTCGCGAACGCGCCGAACGGGATGCCGCGCGAAGGGTCGTACGACAGTGCGGCTCGCGCGAGCCCCAACCGCGCCGCCGAGAGCAGGTCGTCGAGATCGACGTGCGTGGCGGACTTCGCCTTCTCGACGGCCAGGAAAGTGGCGAGCGGCATGTTGTCGCGCGCGAGCTTCTCGGGGGTGGAAGGGGAATCGCCGCCGGTACTGAGATCAGCGGAAACAGCAGAATTACTCAGCAATGCGACTCCGTGGCTAGATCATCTGTTTTACGAGGAAACTAGCACAGACATCACGTTTATGAGCAAAAAATAAATATCCTCCGATCGAGCAAGACCGGCCGTCGTCTCCGAACGCATGCGCCACGGCATGCCTCGGCCCTAGAATCGGGCGACACAAGGTGTCCGGAGTTCGACGCACGCGTGGCTTCCCCGATCGCTCGGGGAGAACGGGTCCGACAACGAGAGAAGGCGATCATGGGTGTGATCTCACGAGGCTTCGGTGCACGGCGGCGCGAGTCCGACGACCGTCTCCCTCCGGGCCAGTACCTGACCGAGGACTTCCCGGTGCTCTCGGCCGGCCCGACCCCTCGCGTCTCCACCGACACGTGGGAGTTCGCGGTCGTGGGCCTCGACGGCATCCGCCGCAGCTGGTCGTGGGACCAACTGCAGGCGCTGCCGATCGACACAATCACCACCGACATCCACTGCGTCACCCGCTGGTCGAAACTCGGCACGCAGTGGCGCGGAGTCTCGCTCGATCACCTGCTGGAGGATGCCGGTGAGGGCGACTTCACGCGGGTCTTCTCCTACGGCGGATACACCACCAACGTTCCCCGTGCGGATCTTCTCGGCGGCAAGGCATGGATCGCGTTCGAGTTCGAGGGAGAGCCGCTCGCGCCGGAGCACGGCGGCCCTGCGCGACTCCTCGTCCCCCACCTCTACTTCTGGAAATCCGCGAAGTGGGTCCACGGCCTGGATCTGCTGGAGCACGACGAGCCCGGATTCTGGGAGCAGAACGGCTACAACATGTACGGCGATCCCTGGAAGGAAGAGCGTTACTGGTGACATCCTCCTGGCACCGAGCCGCTGTCGTCGACGTCCGACCGGCGACGGCTCACGGGCGCGTGCTGTCGTTGCGGGTGGACGGGTGGCCGGGCAACCTGGCCGGCCAGCACGTCGACGTGCGACTGACCGCGGAAGACGGCTATCAGGCGGTCAGGTCGTACTCGCTCGCATCGTCCGGCGACGGCGACGTGCTCGAACTGGCCGTCGACGAGGTGCCCGACGGCGAGGTCTCCCCCTACCTGGTCGAGGATGTGCGCGCCGGCGACGAACTCGAGGTGCGCGGCCCGATCGGGGCGTACTTCGTGTGGACTCCCGCGCAGACCGAGCCCGTGCAGCTGATCGCGGGCGGGTCGGGGATCGTGCCGCTTCTCGCGATGGTCCGGGACCACGCTCGCTCCGCCAGCGCGGCGGCGATGCGACTGCTGTATGCGGTGCGTTCGGCAGACGATGCCTTCTACGCCGAGGAGCTCGCAGGCATCGACGACGCGGCGTTCACGCTCGCCTGGGCGTACAGCCGCTCCGCACCCGAGAGCTCGACACAACCGGCCGGTCGAGTGGACGCCGCGACGATCGAGGCGTTCGTCATCCCCGCGTCCGAGCGCCCCTCGGTCTATGTCTGCGGTCCGACCGGTTTCGTCGAAGCCGTCGCCGATCTGCTCGTGGCGGCGGGGCATCGGCCCGACCGCATCCGTACCGAACGCTTCGGAGGTGCCTGATGGACGCTGTCCACCCCGGCCACCGCACGAGGCTCGACGGCAACGCCGCGGGCGGGATGCTGATCGAGCTGTTCGGGAGGGACATGACGTCCGCTCGCGGCGCCTGTCGGCACTGCTCTCGCGAGGCCGAGCTCGGCGATGCGGTCGCCGAGCTCGACCCGGCGGGAGTCATCCTGCTCTGCCGCGGATGCGGCCGCACACTGCTGACCTGCCTGCAGGTCGACGGGCGCTACACGCTCGACATCGGGGCGCTCGCGAGCCTGGAATGGCAGTCGGGCGCCGACTGACTCGGCGTACGACACTCTCACCGGCTGCGTGCCAGGAGTCAGGCCCCGAGCGCCTCGATCGCGGGACGCGGAGCGCGACCTCTCGGCTGCCGCGGGGCCGGGCCCTGCTGCCGCAGCGGGGGAATCGCCGCCGTCACCGCGCATCCCGCCTCGAGCGTGAGCCGCTGGTCGTGGTGGGTGATCGTGAGAGGGTCCCCCGACGCCAGCCGATAGGTCGCCTCGGTCCGGCCCACGTCGACGCGCAGTATGCAGCCGTGAACGCGCACGCCGAACTCCAGTCGGCCGATCTGCGGCGGCAGACGCGGGCAGAAGCGCATGCCGTCGTCGCTCTCGCGCATCCCCCCGAAGCCTGCGGTCATGGCGGTCCAGACACCTGCGAGTGCGGCGATGTGAAGACCCTCGCCGGTGTTGCCGTGCAGGTCGTCGAGATCGAGGGTGGCCACCTCGGCGAGGTAGTCCAGCGCGAGGTCCAGGTGCCCGAGCTCCGCCGCCACCACCGCCTGCGCCGCTGCGGACAACGACGAGTCCCGCACCGTGATCTCCTCGTAGTAGGCGAATGCACGCGCCTTCTGCTCGAGAGTGAACGCCTCGTGAGCGAAATAGAGCGCGAGCACGAGGTCGGCCTGTTTCACGACCTGCTTCCGATACAGGTCGAAGTACGGGAAGTGGTCGTGCAGCAGGTACTCATCCGGCGACGTCGACTCGAAGTCCCACCGCTCGCGGTCGGTGTATCCGGCGGACTGCGGGTGGACCCCGCGCTCAGTGTCGAAAGGGACCGTCATCGACGCGGCTGCGAGCTGCCACTGGGCGATCTCGTCGTCCGAGATCTCGAGCTCTGCCGCGACATCCCGATGGCGACGTGCCGCGTCGGCCGCGCCGCGGAGATTCTTCTGCGCCGCGAGGTTCGTGAAGACGTTGTCGTTGGCGATCGCGGAGTACTCGTCCGGGCCGGTGACGCCGTCGATGTGGAAGCCGCCCCTGACATCCCAGCGTCCGAGCGACAGCCACAGACGCGCTGATTCCGTGAGCAGCTCGAGGCCTGCCTGCCGCTCGAACTCCACGTCGCCCGTGGCTCGGACATAGTGCAGAACCGCTGCGGCCACGTCTGCGTTGAGGTGGAAGGCGGCCGTGCTCGCGGGCCAGTAGCCCGATGATTCCCGGCCGTCGATGGTCCGCCATGGCAGGGCAGCACCGCGCAGGTGCAGCTGCGCGGCTCTCGTGCGGGCGTGATCGAGCACAGAGTGCCGCCACCGCAGTGCCTGCTCCGCAGCGTGCGGGAGGGTCGAGGTGAGGACGGGGAGCACGAACGCCTCGAAGTCCCAGAAGGTGTGCCCCTCGTAGCCGGAACCCGTCAGACCCTTCCCCGGGACCGACCGCAGCTCCATACGAGCGGATGCCTGGAAGACCTGGAAGAGCGCGAACCGCACCGCCTGCTGCAATCGGCGCGGACCGTCGACCCGCACGTCGGCGCAGTCCCAGAACTCGTCGAGTCGGGTCCGCTGGTCGGCGACCAGTGCCTCCCATCCCACACGCATCGCGTCTCCGACCGCGGCCTCGGCCCTGTCGCGCAGCGCCGCGGTCGACAGATCGGGAGAGAACTCGTGGCCGACCGCCTTGAAGATCTCGAGCGTCGCCCCCGCTTCCAGCGACGCGCGCACCGTCGTGCGCGCGCGATCCCCCGACGGCTCCACATCCGTCTCGACGCTCGCCTCCGTCCGACCCGATCCGCTCACGCGATGATCCATCGCCACCGCCGTCGCGAGCCCGCTCCTCCGCGTGCGGTGCACCAGAGTCGCCGCTCCCCCGTCTCCGGCGCATTCCACCGCTTCCAGAGGCTCGCTCAGCAGGTCCTGCACGCGTGGATCGTCGTGGGTGATCGGCAGCGGTTCATTCGCCAGGAGCTCGGAGACGACGGTCACCTCCGTCGGAGCGTCGATCGCCTGCACCCGGTAGCGCACGGCCGCGACGGCGCGGTGGGTGAACGAGACGATCCTCGTCGAACGGAGTCGGATGCGCCGGCCCGCGGGGCTCGTCCACTCGACTCCTCGTTCGAGGGTCCCCGCACGGAAGTCGAGTCGCCGCCAGTGCGAGTCGAGCGTGCCGCGTCGGACGTCGAACGGCTCGTCGCCCACGAGCAGGCGGATCAGCTGGCCGTTCGACGCGTTGATCACGCTCTGTCCGCACTCGGGGTAGCCATAGCCCTCTTCCGCGTACGGCATGGGGTGCTCTTCGAACAGGCCGTTGAGGTAGCTGCCCGCGAGCCCTCGGGGATCCCCCTCGTCGAGGTTGCCGCGCCAGCCCACGTGGCCGTTGGAGAGCCCGAACACCGATTCCTCCTGCGCGAGGCCGTCGAGGTCGATCCCGTCCACGCCGACACTCCACTCGTCGACCTCGAACCGCTGTCCCGTCCTGTGCATGCACGTCCCTTCCGTCGCCGACGCCGTCGCGCCGACGGTAGCTGCGTCGACCCGCCGGGACGAGCGGGTTGATTCCGGATGCGGCGACCGGTAGGGCCGCATCGCACGAGAGGGCCTTGCGACGCGAGCCGCCTGCCTGTAGGCCTGGAATGCGGGGGCTATGCCGGAGGGAATCTCACACCATGGGCAGATTCACGTACGAGGCGAGCCAGCGGGTGGCGGTCGACGACCGCGCCCTGCATCACCTGCAGGTCGTGATCACGACGAAGCTGCGGCGCGGGGAGCCTTTCACCTTCACCTGGCGGGAGGACCTCAGCATCGGTGGCGGTCGCATCGCTGTGTGGCTGCACCCCGGTTCGAACCTGGTGTTCGCGTATGCAGGCCACGCGGCGCACGATCTCAATCGCGACTGGGTGAAGACGCTCGCCTACACGGCCAACGCGCCCTCAGGGCTGTACCTCGTGCATGAGCCGGACAGAGC
>NZ_CAUQVQ010000117.1:0-5761 GCF_963521645.1 uncultured Microbacterium sp.
CAACGGGACGGAGGAAGCCGGGCCGGCAGCGGGCGCGGCCGGAGGCGGCGGGATGACAGCATCCGGATCCGAACCGTTCGAGTGTGCGTCGTCGACCACGATGTTCCCCCCTGCTCACGTCGCTCGATGTGACGCGTGCTCCGTTTTCAGGCTAGCTGCCTCATCTCCCGCAGCTCGCTCTTCCGATCCGACTACCCCGCGGACTCCGCCGGGCACACCACGGTGGCGGTGAGCGTGGCGGGCACCTCGACGCCCTTCGTGAGGTCGAGCTCGCCGGCGGACGGGCGCTCGCCGGCGGGGAGCTCCACCAGTGTCGCCGTGCCCTCGAGTGCGACGACTGACGCACGGAGCGCGCCGCCGTCCAGCCGCTCCTGTTCCGCGGCGCTGCGTCCGAGGAACCCGACGTACAGTCCGTCGAGCACGTAGGCCCGGATCTGCCCCTGCCCGCCCTCCTCATCAGGGAGGCCGACCATCGACGCCACCTCACCGTCGGAGAACGCCTGCAGGACGCCGGAAGCGCACGAAGCCTTGTCCGGCTGGGCGGTGACCGTCTCGAAACGCCCGTCCACCTCGTAGGTGATCTCGATGGAGGGCTCGGTCGGCGCGACGCCCTGGGGCGAGGGGCTGACCGGCACGGCCGTCTCCTCTCCGGAAGGCGTCGCAGGCCCGGACCCGGCTGCGCAGCCGGCCGCGAGGAGCATCCCCGCGACGGCTGCCGGAGCGACGACGCCGCGCAGAAGGTGTCGGCGTGAGCCGTGGCGCGTCATCGGTCGCACGTGAGGTCGACGGTGAGCGAGCCGTCCACCTCGGTGGCGTTCTCGGTGTCGAGATCGCCAGCGCTCGGTGGGGTGCCCGGCTCGGCCTCGGCGATGGTGACCGTCCCGGGTGCCGCGTCGATGCGGATGCGGTCACCCTCCATCGCGATGTCGATGTCACGAGCCTCGAACACGTAGATGCGCTCGTCGTACACCCAGGCGGTGACGGAGGACGGCTGTGCGCCGTCGCCGAACTGCACGGTGATCCCGCTCTGGGGTGCGTCGGTCGCGATGCCGCTCGCGCTCGAGGTCGTGCACCGCACGGACGCCGGGTTCCCGGAGACAGTCGTCTGGCCGTCGCCGTCGTCGAAAGAGATCGAGACCCCGGCTGACGCGGACGCGCACCCGGCGAGCAGGAGCACCGCACCGACGACGCCAGACGCGAGCGTCAGTCTTGGGTGGCGGCGGCTCATCGAGCCCAGGCGCCGGCGCGGCGCGCATCGAAGTCATCCACGTCGCCGATGTGTCTCGTCGCACGCTCGCGCGCGGATGCCGCGAGTGCGCGGAGCGCGCGGATGTCGGAGTTCCAGCGCCGACGGGAGATGGCGAACGCCTCACGCGCCTCGCCGTTCCAGGCGCTCTCGAGGCGATCGAGGCGGGCTTCCAGGGCATCGAGCAGCTCGGCCATGCCGTCGAGTCCCGCCTGCACCTGGTCCAGGGTCGCGATCGTGGAACCGGAGATCTTGATCATTCGGGCGTTCCTTCCTCGACGTCCTCGATGCGCTCGATGCGCTCGATGACGTCGATGACGTCGCGTGCGTCCTCCGGGATGGCGTCGCCTCGCGGGATGGGGAGGAGATCATCGCTGAGGAGCGCGCTCAGAGACTGCTGTCCGGCGAGCACCGCTCGGATCCGCAGCCGAAGCTCCGGGCTCGCGTCCGCGGTGTTCGCTGCACGCTCGAGCTCGGCGCGGACCTCGCGGATGAGGGGCGACGAGGCAGGGATGCTGTCCACGAGTGGACGATCGTCCGCCGCGCCGAAGGGGGACGGGCGGAGCGCATCCCCGAGCCTCGCCTCCATCGCTGCGAATCGCTCTTCGCGGTTCATCCTGTCGTCTCCATCGTCGGGATATGCAGATCGGCGGTGACGTCGCTGAGATCCGCCGAGAGGTGTCGTACGGCCTCGAGGAGCGTGAGGATCGTCAGGGCGTTCTGGACGCCGTCCCACACGTCTTTCGCGCATTTCGCCGCCCAGAGGAGCGAGACGCCGGCCGCGCTGTATCCGACGATGGGGCCGATGCCGCTCGGAGCCGTCGCGGTGCCGGCTCCGGCAGCCGCCGCCGCGACGAGGATCGCGTCGATGAACCCGTGTGCAGCGCCGGCGAGCGCGTCGAACTCGAGCTCGACGCCCTGCAGGAACTGGCTGAACTGCCCTGCCGCGTCACCGATCTCGGAACTCGCGTCGCGGAGCTGCTCGAGGAGGTGCTCGAAGTAGTCCTGCGCGCTGTTGGCGGCGTACCCCTGCCAGTACACGGCCAGGGCGCCCTTCGCGGACTCCAGGTTGTCGGCGACCTCGCTGAGCATCGTGCTGATGCCCTCGAGCATGAAGCGGAACTCGTAGAGGTCCGACCAGCGCCCGCCGAAGACCTCCAGGAGGTCTTCTTTGATGCTCTGCGCGCCGATCCATCCCATGACGGTCCAGACCCACTCCGACGGACTGAGGAGGTCACCGGGCAGCAGCGCGGTCCCCTGCTCGTCGAGGTTGTCGTACTGTCCACCCGAATCGCAGTAGAAGGCGATGCCGCCTCCGTTCAGCGGGTAGACGGGGAAGAGCCCCCCGTCGTCCGTGCGGTCGGTGGACGGGGCGAGCTCGGCGGCGCTCCGGCGCCCCGGCGCATCGGGATCGAAGTCGTTGTATTCGTCCGGGTCGTACGCGTCGAGCTCGGCGGCGGACATCAGGTCCATGGTCTCGGCCTCGGAGGCGACGTCCCGCAGCTCGGTGCCGACCCCCACGAGCACTTCCTGGACGTGTCCGAGGAAGACCGAGAGGCCGGCGCTGATGTCCATGGCCTGCTCGGCCGCTCCCGAATACAGCGGGTACTCGCTCGAGTCGCCCACCGGGTGCTCGTCCACCCATGTCTTGCCGTCGCCGACGAGCTGCGCGCACTGATCGAAGGCGCGCGCCTGATCGACGAGACCGTCCGGAGTGATCCAGAAATCGGTATCGGACATGTTCCCCCCTCGGATCCGATGGTGTCATCGTATGTCATCGGCGATCTTGCGCCGAAGCCTCGACGGGTCGCCGCGGGGTGAGCGCTCGCCGCGGAGAGAGCTCAGCGGGCTTCGAGAACGCGCTCGAGGTGCGCGCGGCCGCGCCGGATCGCTGCGGCACCGATGTCGTCCGACCCCGGGTAATCCGCATGACCGGCGGGCAGCACCTCGAGGTCGAGCATGTTCGCGGCGTTCGCGACCGCGAACTGCCCCTGCGGCGGTACGTACGGATCCCACAGCGCGGCCTCGACCCGCACGGGCACCCGAGCGAGCGTCATCGAACTCGACGCGTCGAACCAGCGCAGCACCTCGCGGGCCTCGGGGTGCGTGGCGACGTGCGCGCGCACGACCTCTCCGCTGCCGAGGCAGGGCACAGCCAATCTCTCGTCGTACTGGCCGAAGCTCGGCACGATCAGGGTCGCGCCGATGTAGCGGTCGTCCCAGGGGAGGGCGAGCGAGCCGATGCCTCCGCCGAAGCTCTCGCCGACGTAGTAGAGCGGAAGGTCGCCTGCCGACGTGATCAACGCGTCACCCGCGAGCCACAGGTCTCGTGCGCACAACCCCAGCACGTAGCGCTCCGGGTCGTCGATGCCGGCCAGCACGTGCTCGTCCCTCGGCTCGGGCGCGCCCACCCCCGCGTTCAGCGTCGGCAGTCCCCGGGCGACCGGGAAGATCGCGGCCGCATCGTCGGGAACCCGCGCGAGGTCGATCGCATCGCGACCGCCGTACCCGTGGCTGTGCACCACGCCGACGCGGGCCGCACCCGACACCGGCTCGACGACCCACGCACGCAGGCGCACGCCGTCGGCGCCCGAGTACTCGATCACCGAGACCCGGCGGCCTGCCACGGTGTCGACCGACAGGACGACCGCAGCGGCATCCACCTGCCGCGCCTCGTCGCGCCACCGCATCCAGCGCTCCGCGAAGCCTTCGGGAGGTGCGATCGGTGCGACCGCTCGCAGTGTCTCGAGCGTGTGGCCGTAGCTGGCGTCGAACGCGGCATCCGGGAACCAGGCGTCGTAGGAAGAGGGGAAGGTCATGCGTGAATGTCGCTCCGGGTGCGGCGGGCGCGGTAGGCCGCGACGGCGTTGCGGTTCGTGCAGGTGCTCGAGCAGTAGCGCTTCGAACGGTTCCGTGACAGGTCGAGGGCGAGAGCCTGGCACGTGTCGTCGGCGCAGATGGAGATGCGCGAGCCCTCGTCGGCGCGGATGACGTCGATCAGCGCCATCGCGGTCTCGATCAGCACGCGTTCGGCCAGCGGGCGCTCGTCGGCCACCGCGTGCAGGTGCCAGTCGGCTCCGTCGTGACGCACCAGTCGTGGCGCGAGGTGAGCTTCGGCGAGGGCGGCGTTGACGTGCTCGGCCATCTCATCGCGGGGTGCGAGCAGCATGGTGCGCAGTCGCGGGCGCAGGTCGCGCAGCGAGGCGAGCTCGGCCTCGTCGCGGTCGAGGCGACCGGAGTAGGGGAACTCCGCGAGGAAGGTGTCGTAGTCGTCGAGCGTCGCCAGGGTCTCCGGGTCCTCTGCCGAGTTCACGAGCCAGACGGCCGAGCGCAGAGCCTCCTCCGTGTCATCGGTGAAGTTCATGTTGACACCTTACATCGTGCGAGAGTAGCGTCACCTGTCATGAGCACTGTGGCAAATGACATCACCGCACGAGGCGTGCGCCTCGGCCTGCCGCTGGCGATCGGCGCGGCCTTCGCGTTCGGGATGTCGGGCGCCTGGGCCCGCGGGCTGATCGATGCGGGATGGACGCCGGGAGCCGCCGTGACCGTGCGCGTCTGGGTCGCGGCGCTCGTGCTGCTCGTGCCGACGATCCTCGCCCTTCGAGGTCGATGGGGTGCGCTGCGGAAGAACGCAGGCATGGTCGCCGCCTACGGACTCCTCGCGGTGACCGCCACGCAGCTCTGCTATTTCCAGGCCGTCGCCGTGATGGACGTCGGCCTCGCACTGCTCATCGAATACACCGCGCCGATCGCCGTCATCCTCTGGCTCTGGCTCCGTCGAGGCGAACGCCCGAGTCGACGCAGCGTGATCGGCGCGGCCATCGCGTTCATCGGTCTCGTGCTGATGCTCGACATCGTCACCGGCGCAGAGGTCAACGTCGCCGGCATCCTCTGGGCGCTCGCCGCGATGGTCGGCGCCGCGACGTACTTCCTGCTCTCCGCCAAGGCCGATACGGGACTGCCGCCGATCGCGCTCGCCGGGGGAGGGCTGCTGCTCGGGGCCGTCGCACTCACCGTGGCGGGCGCCGTCGGCATCCTGCCCATCGCCTGGACGACCGACGACATCACCTACCGCTTCGGCACCGTGCCGTGGTTCGTGCCGGTGCTCGCGATCGGCCTCATCGCGACCGCGCTCGCGTACGTGCTCGGCATCGCGTCGACGCGGATGCTGGGATCGCGGCTGGCATCATTCGTCGCCCTGTCGGAAGTCGTCGCGGCGCTGCTCTTCGGCTGGCTGCTGCTCGGACAGCTTCCCGACCTGCTGCAGGCCCTCGGCGGTGCGCTCGTGCTGGTCGGCGTCGTGGTCGTGAAGCTCGGAGAGCCGCGTCCCGTCGAATTCGTCGAGCCCGTGCCGGATGCTGCGGAGCTGCCCCGTGCCAGGCAGGGGCCGCTCGTGGCGGGGGCTGGGGTTGAGGCTGAGTCGGGGGCTGGGGCGGGGGCTGGGGCAGGGGTTGGGTTGGCACCTGGCGTCGGAATCCCGCGCGAATAGCGACGTGAGGTGCCAGGTGCGCG
>NZ_CAUQVQ010000118.1:0-5751 GCF_963521645.1 uncultured Microbacterium sp.
ACGCCGATTCTCCGGCGGATGCTGTCGCGATCGTCACTGAGGTCGAGTCGGTCGAAGTGGTGGCTGAGGCAGTCGCACCTGCCAGTTCCGAGATTCCGGCCGAGGCCCCGCGCGTTCCCGCCGACGCGGAGCACGCATCGACTCCCGTCGACTCCGTCGACGACGACGCATTCGAGACGGCAGCCCGCGCGTTCCGTTCCGCCGCCACGGGCAGCACTCCCATCACCGAGACGCCGCAGGCCGCGGCCGACACCACGGCATCCGAGTCGTCCACGTCGCACGTGGCCGTCGGCCGTCGCTCGCCTCGTCGATTCCTCGCGCTCGGCGCCACTGTCGGGGTCATGAGCCTCGCCGGTCTTCTCGCTGTCGGCATGACCCTGCCCGCCGAGGCGGTCGCCGCGGTCCACGGTGGCCAGAACCTCGCGTCGACCTCGCTGGTCGCGTCGTCCGGATCGGCGTCGAAGGCATCGTCCGACGGAGAGATCCAAGCCTTCGTCACATCGTCCGACGTGCAGAACGAATCGCTCGCACGCTCCGACAGCTTCTCGACGGTCTCGCTCGTTCAGGTCGCATCCGAAGAGGGCATCAACTACTCGAACGAGATCTTCACCAACGACACCGAGGCAGCCATCCAGTGGCCGTTCAAGGTCGGCGTGGGAATGAGCTCGGGCTACGGCATGCGCTGGGGCCGGCTTCACGAGGGCATCGACTTCGTGCCGGGTGAGGGCGCGCCTATCCAGGCGATCGCCGACGGCGTCGTTCGCATCGCCACCGAGCAGGGCAACGCATACGGTGTCACCGTCTACATCGATCACGTGATCGACGGACAGGTCATCACGAGCCACTACTCGCACATGCAGTACGGCTCGCTGCAGGTCAAGGCCGGCGACAAGGTGAAGGTCGGAGACATCGTCGGGCACACCGGGAACACCGGCCGCTCGTACGGTGCGCACCTGCACTTCGAGATCATCGTCAACGGCAGCACGATCGATCCGCTGCCGTGGTTGCGCGAGAACGCCGGTCGGACCTCGTACTGATCGGCTCGATTTCATGAGGACGCCATGGAGATGGTATTCTCGTGTGGTTGCCCCGCGAGGGGCAGCACGCCCCGATAGCTCAGTGGCAGAGCACTTCCATGGTAAGGAAGGGGTCGTCAGTTCAATCCTGACTCGGGGCTCACGGTGTTCGTATCTGCGATGCGGATACAGTGCGGCAGGGTAGCTCAGCTGGTCAGAGCGCACGACTCATAATCGTGAGGTCGCGGGTTCAAGCCCCGCTCCTGCTACAGAATGAAACCCCCGGATCTCCGGGGGTTTTGTCGTATCTGGGGAGCGGATCGGAGAGCCCACGCTGAGGTTGCGGCTCGGCTGAAGGTGCTCTATCGGTATGCTGGCATGGCCCTCCGGATTCGCTGGACGGGTCTTCGTATTCGCAACAGGCTTGTCCACCATGATCCCTCGATCCTTCTCCCGCGCCCACCCCTCTTTTCGCTCCGTCTTCGCGGGGCGATAGCGCATGGCCACTCCGGACCACATCGTTGCGCGCATGGCCGCGGTTCAAGCGCGGATCCAGGACCACCCGCTGTCCTCCGAACCGGTGCGGGACGCCTTCGAGGTCATCGAACGCCACGGTAAAGAGAATTCCGACGCGATCACGCGTGAACTGACCGAGCGCGGTCTTCCGAGTCTCGACGAATTGGGCAGGCTCCAGATCCGGTACATGTTCAGCTGGTGGAGACTGAACCGCCGGAAGAGGATCCTCGAGCGCAGGATGCTGTCAGAGCCATGATGTCACCGCGTCGAGAAGTCGCAAGGGCGCAAGTGCGCGCGCCGGATGTCAATGGGTGCCGGGGGTGCAAGGCCGCCGCGAAGCTGTCCGCCGCGAGACTGGTCGTTTTCTCATCGACGATCGGAGTGATCATCAGCCCCTTCAACTCCTAATCGTGAGGTCGCGGGTTCAAGCCCCGCTCCTGCTACAGAATGAAACCCCCGGATCTCCGGGGGTTTTGTCGTATCCGCCGCCATCGGGGCGCGCTCTAGTCTGGGGGAGAGCCAGGCGCCCACCTGAAGACAGGGATCGAACACGTGACGACGACTTCGACGATCGGCAGTTCGCAGACCCACAGCACGGGGGCGTCGTCCGCGGTCCGTCGCACGCGACGAGTGTGGATCGCCGTCGGCGCAGCCGCTCTGGCGTTCGGCGGTTATCTCGCCGCCGTGGCGGTGGTCTCCTCCTCCAGCGATCCGTCGGAGGCGGTGCGCTCGTATCTCTCGGCGATCGCCGAGGGCGATGCATCCGCCGCCGCGCAGATCGTCGATCCCGCGGCATCAGGTACCGATGAGACGTACTTGACCGACGAGATCCTCGGAGCCGCGACCGAACGCATCGAAGTGGGTGTCCGTCACGACGACCGGGCGCGAGGGCGACACAGCCGAGGTGACGGCGGTCATGGAGCTCGGCTCCGAGTCCTTCACCCATGCGTTCACGATGACGCGGGACGCAGGCGCAACCTGGCTGCTGCAACCGGGATGGCGACCCGACGCACCGTTGACGGTGGAGGCGACCGTGAGCGTCGCGGACCGCATCTCCCTCACCGGCGTGGAGCAGATCGAACTCGCCGGGGCCGAACTCGACCTGACGGTGAGCGACGTTCCCGGTGTCTCGGCAGACTCCCGGTCGGAGCCCGTTTCGGTGTACCCCGCCGTCTACGACCTGACCGGCCGGGACCAGGGCACGTACTTCACGATCACCCCCGTCGACCTGGTGGCCCTGCCGCCGACGGCTGCGGCCGAACTCGCGGTGGCCGCGACGGATTCGCTGCAGGCGACCCTGCGGGATGCAGCGAGCGCCCGGGCCGACGCCTGCGTCGAACCCGGGACATCGGGCGATGCCGCGTGTCCGTCGATCCTGAGGCAGCAGGATCCGTCGACCATCGGCGTCGTCAGGGCGCCGTATGACGTGTCCTTCCGGACCGACCACCGATTCATGGTCAAGGTCGTCTTCTGGTATCCCCCGGAGGGCGGAACCTCGTCGGGGACCGGCACGACCGACTACCCGACCGACCTCCTCGGCAGGTACACGATCGACGGCGATGACGTGACGGTCGAGTTCACGCCCTGGGACGAGCTGTAGGAAGGCTCAGCCCTCTGCTGAGCGGTGTCAAGGGGGCTGACCGATCCGCGACACGGCGAGAGGCTGATCGCACCTTTCCGCAACAGACGATCGGAGCGAACATGTCAGATCCCCAGGCAGCACCGGATGAGGGAGCCGAGATCGACGCGACCGGCGTCGACGCCGATTTCGTGACGAACGACCCCGACCCCGACGTCGACCCCGCGACACCGGGGGAGGGCCAGAAAGCCGACGGCGACAACGCCGATCACCCTGACGAGCTCGAGGTCGAAGACCTCCCCTGATCTCGAGCGCGAGACGACGGGCCCGCTCCTCGGTGTGAGGAGCGGGCCCGTCGTGCGTGTGCGGCATCAGCGCGTGCTCGGCGGAGCCGGGCGAGGCTCTGCCGCATCCTCGTCCTCGTCCGTGCCGCCGGCGACGATACGCCCCGTGCGGCGCTGTTCGGCTTCCAGGCGCTCGGCCTCCTCTCCGCTGATCGCCTCACCGCGTGCGACGAGACCTGCCTGGTCCGACAGCGGGATCTGCTTGAGGAACAGCGAGAGCACCAGCGCCACAGCGATGAAGGGCACCAGGAACCAGAAGACCGGAGCGAGAGCATCCGCGTACGCCGTGACGATGCCGTCACGCACCTCGTCGGGAAGTGCGTTGAGTGTCGCCGGATCGATCGTGGACGCTGCCTGAGATGCATCCTCGGGTGACGCGCCCGCCTCGGCGAAGACGCCCAGCAGGTTCTCGGTCAGTCGGGTGGTGAAGATCGTGCCGAAGACGGCGGTGCCGAGAGAGGCGCCCACCTCGCGGAAGTAGTTGTTCGTGCTGGTGGCGGTGCCGATCTCACCGGCCGGCACCGCGTTCTGCACGACCAGCACGACGACCTGCATGATGAGGCCGAGACCCGCACCGAACACGAAGAGGAACGCGCAGATCAGCCAGATGGGCGTCTCGGCCGACAGTGTCGTCATCGCGACCATCGCGAGACCGGTCAGGATCGTCCCGACGATCGGGTAGACCTTGTACTTTCCGGTCTTCGAGATCGCGATCCCCGAGAAGATCGACGTTCCGATCAGTCCCACCATCATCGGGATCATCAGCAGGCCGGATGCCGCCGCGGACGTGCCGGAGGACATCTGCAGGAACGTGGGCACGAAGCCGATCGCGGCGAACATGCCGATGCCGAGCACGAGTCCGATCGCTGTCGCGTTGACGAAGATCGGGTTGCGGAACAGGCTCAGCGGGATGATCGGGTCCTGCACCCTGGCCTCCGTGATGACGAAGGCGGTCGCGGCCACGACGAGACCGGCACCCCACGCCCAGGTGGCAAGGGAGTCCCAGCCGAACTCCTTGTCGCCGCCGAAGTCGGTGAAGAAGATCAGGCAGGTCGTCGCGATCGACAGGAAGATCACACCGAAGATGTCGATCGGCTTCTCGGCCTTCTTGCTCGGCAGCTTGAGGGCGACGAGAGCGATGATGAAGGCGGCGATGCCGACGGGGATGTTGATGTAGAACGCCCATTGCCAGGTCATGTGGTCGACGAAGAAGCCGCCCAGGAGCGGGCCTGCGACGGCGGACAGCCCGAAGACCGCCCCGAGGGGACCCATGTACTTGCCGCGCTCATTCGCCGGCACGATGTCGGCGATGATCGCCTGCGACAGGATCATGAGTCCGCCGCCGCCGAGTCCCTGGAGCGCTCGGAAGGTCACGAACATCCAGAAGTCGGTGGCGAAGGCGCAGCCGACGGAGGCGAGTGTGAACAGGGCGATCGCGACGAGGAAGAGGTTGCGTCGACCGAGCACGTCGCCGAACTTGCCGTAGATGGGCATGACGATCGTGGTCGCGAGCAGATACGCCGTCGTGATCCATACCTGGTGGTCGACGCCGCCGAGTTGGCCGACGATCGTCGGCATGGCGGTCGAGACGATCGTCTGGTCGAGGCTCGAGAGCAGCATCCCGGCGATCAGGGCGCTGAAGATGATCCAGATGCGCCGCTTCGTGAGCAGGAAGGGGGCGTCCTTGGTGGCTGTGGCGGACATTCAGTCGGCTTTCTGTGATGGTGCGAACACGGCGCGAGCGATCTCGAGGCGTCGCTGGAGGAGGTCTGTGAAGGAGTCGGTCGAGTGGTGGTGCAGCAGCTGGTCCATGCTCAGGCGCACCAGCGCGCCGACGGTGTGGACCATGACCTCGGCGCGCAGCTCCGCATCCGGGCCCTCGTCGCTCCGCCGCATGACGAGCTCCATGTCGCGGCGCTCGTTCTTCGCCAGCTGCTCGAACGCAGCTTTGAGCAGCCGGTGCTCCTGCTCGATCACCGCGAAGAGCGCGGGTGCGTCGTCGAGCGGGTTGAAGAGGTCGAGCCGGGCGATCGTGAGCTGCATGAAGTCGTCGACCAGGTCGCCGTGCCGGCGTAGGAACTCGGTCTCGAGGGCTTCCTGTCGGGAGTCGATCGCGGCGAACCCGAAGACCGCGTTCTCCTTGCTCTCGAAGTAGTTGAAGAACGTGCGCCGCGAGACGCCCACCTCCGTGCAGAGCTCCTCGACGGTGAAGCCCGCGAAGCCGCGCTCCGTCGTCAGGCGGCGCGCGGCATCGGTGAGCGCGCGGGTCGTCGCGCGCTTGCGCTGCTCGCGAGGG
>NZ_CAUQVQ010000119.1:0-5686 GCF_963521645.1 uncultured Microbacterium sp.
CCTCGGCGACGGGTGCCTCTGCAGCAGGAGCGGCCGGAGCCTCTGCGGGCGACGCGGGAGTCTCGGTAGGAGCGGACGGCGCCTCAGCGGCGGGCGCCTCGGCGGGAGCGGCGGCGGGTGCTGCGCCCGATCCGACGCGGGCCAGCACGGCGCCGACCTCGACGGTCTCGTCTTCCGCAGCGAGTATCTCCTGCAGGACTCCGGCGACGGGCGAGGGGATCTCGGTGTCGACCTTGTCGGTCGAGATCTCCAGAAGCGCCTCGTCGACCTCGACGGTGTCGCCGATCTGCTTGAGCCAGCGGGTGACGGTTCCCTCCGTCACGCTCTCGCCGAGCTCGGGCAGGACGATGTCCTTGGCGTCGCCGGCGGGGGCGGACTGGGGTGCCTCGGCTGCGGGCTCGGCTGCCGGCTCCGCAGCGGCGGGTGCCTCGGCCTGTGCAGGGGCCTCCTGCTCTGCCGGGGCGGTCTCCTGCTCGGCCGGGGCTGCTGCAGGGGCGTCCGCGGCGGGAGCCGCGTCGCTGCCGTCGCCGATACGGGCGAGGAGCGCTCCGACCTCGACGGTCTCGTCCTCGGCGACCAGGATCTCCTCGATCACGCCGCTCACGGGGGAGGGGATCTCGGTGTCGACCTTGTCTGTCGAGATCTCGAGCAGGCCCTCATCCGCCTGAACGGTGTCTCCCACCTGCTTGAGCCAGCGGGTGACCGTACCCTCTGTGACGCTCTCGCCGAGAGGAGGGAGGACGACGGATGTGCTCATGACTGAGTCTCCTTCAAGAAGTTTAATGACGCGTGACTAGCTTAGTGAACTGCGCACCGGTTGGTGTTCAGAGGGTGTGGAGCGGCTTCCCGGCGAGCGCGAGGAAGGCCTCTCCGAGGGCCTCGCTCTGCGTGGGATGCGCGTGGATCAAGGGCGCGATGTCCTCGGGGTGGGCCTCCCACGCGACGGCCAGCTGACCCTCGGTGATGAGTTCGCCCACGCGGTCGCCCAGCAGGTGGACGCCCACGACGGGACCGTCTGCGAGACGCACGACCTTGACGAGACCGCTCGTGCCGATGATCTCGCTCTTGCCGTTGCCCGCCAGGTTGTACTCGTAGGAGACGACCGCGTCGGCGCCATGCTCGGCGACCGCCGCCTGCTCGGTCACTCCGACCGAGGCGACCTCGGGGCTGGAATACGTGACCTTGGGGATCTGCACATCGGGGATGTGAGCCGGCGAGAGACCGGCGATCCGCTCAGCCACGGCGATTCCCTGCTGGAATCCGCGGTGAGCCAGCTGCAGACCCGGAGTGATGTCACCGACTGCCCACACGCCGGGAGCGCTCGTGCGCAGGTCCTGGTCCACGGTGACGAAGCCGCGGTCCAGCGCGACGCCCGCCTCCTCGTAACCGAGGTCGGCCGTCACCGGTCCGCGCCCGACGGCGACGAGGAGGTAGTCCGCAGTGAACTCCGTGCCGTCTTCGAGTGTGACGGTGACAGAGCTGTCGTCCTGTGTCGCGGTCTGGAATCGGACTCCGAGCGAGTACTGGATGCCGCGACGGCGGAAGGCACGTTCCAGTCCCTTGCTCATCGCGATGTCCTCGTTGGGAACCAGATGCGGGAGGGCCTCGACGATGGTGACCTCGGCGCCGAAGGAACGCCAGACGCTCGCGAACTCGACGCCGATGACGCCGCCGCCGAGGATGATCACGCGATCCGGGATCACATCGAGCGAGAGCGCGTGTTCGCTCGTCAGGATGCGTCCGCCGATCTCGAGCCCGGGCAGCGTGCGGCTGTACGAGCCGGTGGCCAGGACCACGTCCTTGCCGATGTAGACGTCGTCCCCGACACTGACCGAGCGATCGGTGTTCAGGCGGCCGGCGCCGGCGACCGTGGTGATCCCGCGTGCCTTGACGAGGCCCTCGAGCCCCTTGAACTTCTTGGCGACGATGCCTTCGCGATAGGCGCGGACGCCGGCGGGATCGATGTGATCGAGGGTGGCCGAGATGCCGACGTGCGAGGCATCCCGCACGTGTTCCGCGACCTCGGCCGCATGCAGGAGCGCCTTGGTCGGGATGCAGCCGCGGTGCAGGCAGGTGCCTCCGACCTTGTCCTTCTCGATGAGGGCGACGGACTTGCCGAGCTCTCGTGCACGCAGCGCGGCCGCGTAGCCGCCGCTCCCGCCTCCCAGGACGACGATGTCGAAGGTGTGCGTGGTCATGGTCATGCCTCCTGATGGGATGCGGCGGCGAACGCGATGATCGATCGGACCATCGCGCCTGTGGGGCCCTTGTCGGTGAAGCCGTACGGCGCACCGTTGTGCTCGCCGGATCCGGCGATGTCGAGATGCACCCAGGGGATGCGAGGGGCGTCGTCCTCGTCGGAGACGCGTCCGACGAAGCGTCGCAGGAAGAGCCCTGCGTACGATGCTCCGCCCATGCGATCGCTCATGTTCGCGTTCTGAAGGTCGGCGATGGGGGAGTCGAGCGAGTCCTCCATGTGGTCGGGGAGCGGCATGTGCCATGCGAGCTCGTCCGCGACATCCGCTGCGGCGAGGAACTCCGCCACCGCGCGGTCGTCGCCGAACACACCCGTGTGGCGGTGGCCGAGAGCCATGACGATCGCTCCGGTGAGCGTTGCGACATCGATGATCACGTCGGGGTTCTCACGGCTGGCCGCGACCAGGCCGTCCGCCATGACCAGCCTGCCTTCGGCGTCGGTGTTCGGGACCTCGACCGTGGTGCCGTCGAGCATCCTGATCACATCGCCCGGGCGCAGTGCGCGGCCCGACGGCATGTTGTCGGTGATGCACAGCCACGCGGTGACGCGCACGGGCAGGCCGAGGACGGCGATGGCCCGCAGGGCGGCGACGCTGGTCGCGGCACCGGCCATGTCGAACTTCATGCCCACCATCGACGCCGCCGGCTTGAGCGAGAGACCGCCCGTGTCGAACGTGATGCCTTTGCCCACGAGCGCGATGTGACGCGTGGCGTTCTCGGGCGCGTAGTCGAGACGCACGAGTCTCGGCGGCCGGTCGGAGCCCTGAGCCACTCCGAGGATTCCTCCGAATCCCTGCTCCGCCAGCGCCTTCTCGTCGAGGATCTCGACCGTGACGTCGAGCCCGTCGACGCTGTCGGCGGCGCTCTGCGCCAGCGTGGCCGGGCTCTGCCACTCCGCCGGCACGAAGACGAGGTCCTTGACCAGTGCGACGGCGTCGCCGACGGCGACAGCCGTCGCGTGCGCGGTCTCGTCGAGCTCGGCGTGGAGGATCACCGAGGTGGCGCGGCTCTTGCCGGGGTCCCGGCGGTATCCGTCGAACCGGTAGCCGCCGAGCACGGCGCCTTCGGCGGCCGCATCAGCGAACTGCTCGAGACCGGGGGCGAGGCCCACCGACACCGTGGCGAACCCGGTCAGGCTGCGCAGGGCCGTGCCGACCGCGTTGCGCACGGCGCGGGCGTCCGGTGCGCGTCCGACACCGACCACCGCGAACGCGAGGTCCGTGACCTCGGGCGCATGGACGCGCGTGAAGCCCGAGGCCGAACCCGTGAAGCCGACACCGTTCAACGACGCCGCGAGCCCGGGATAGCCGGACAGCGACTCTGCGGAGTCCGAGATGTCGGGGATGACGAGCACTGCGGCGTCTGCAGCGCTTCCGGGGAACTGATCTGAGGTGCGCGAGAGCGCGGGAAGCGTCATGCCTCCATCCTACGGATCGACGCCGGTCGGGTCGCAGGACGGCGTGTTCGCTCTCAGCATGACGCCCGCCGCCCTCCCATCGGACGGTGCTCGTAGCATGGAGATATGCCCTTCTCCGGTGAGATCCTCGAACGTGTCGCGAATGCGCCGGCGGTGCCGCGTGGGTTGCCGCTCGTGCTGCTCCTGACCGGCTTCACCGACGCGGGCAACGCCGTGTCGGGACTCGTTGAGCATCTGCGCGAGACCACGTCGCCCGAGCCCATCGCGATCTTCGACAACGACGTGCTGCTGGACTACCGCGCGCGTCGCCCGGTGATCTCCTTCGATCAGGACCACCTCACCGAGTTCCGCCCGAGCAGGCTCGAGCTGTCGCTCGCGACCGATGCTCTCGGGCAGAAGTTCCTGCTGCTGGCCGGATACGAACCCGACTTCGCGTGGAACGAGTTCGCACGCACCGTGATCGACCTCGCCGACGAGTTCGAGGTGTTGGGGCTCAACTGGGTGCACTCGATCGCGATGCCCGTGCCGCACACCCGGCCGATCGGAACCACCGTGAGCGGAAACCGTCGCGAACTCACCGTCGCGCACTCGGTGTGGCGTCCTCGCACGCAGGTGCCCGCGACCGCGGGTCATCTGCTCGAGTTCCGCTTCGCAGAACGTGGAGACCGCGTGGTCGGATTCGTTCTGCTCGTGCCGCACTACCTCGCCGAGACCGAGAACCCCGACGCGGTGATCGCCGCCGCCGAGCTTCTCATGGCGGCCACGGGGCTCGTGCTCATGCTCGACGAGGTGCGCGAGAGCCGGGAGGCCTACATCGCGCGCGTGGACGAGCAGGTGATCGGCAACGACGAACTGCAGCAGATGGTCCACGGGCTCGAGCGACGCTATGACGCATACATGGCGGGACGCGACCCGGAGGACGGCTCGTACGACGAAGGAGGGTTCAGCGAACGCGACCTCCCGAGCGCGGATGAGCTCGCAGCCGAGCTCGAGCGGTATCTCGCATCGCGCCCGAGCGGCGACGAGGACAAACCCGGCCGCGGCTGAGAATCGGCCCTCCTCGGGGCGTCCCGGAGTCGAACTCGGCGGTAATGCGCCCGCATCCGCTCACGTGTGCGATACTAGGAGTCTGACCCGTTGTCAATCGATCTTTCCGGAGATCCGACTTGACAAGGGTCTTACTAGTGTCCGAAATGTCCCGGGGTCGCCAGCGGCCCCGTGAAAGGCGAAACGTGACTCCTGCCACGACAAAGAACACCCGGACGAAGAAGACCGCTGAAGCTCCGGAGGGCGAGGCGAAGGTCGAGGAGGTGGCTGAGAAGCCGGCCCCCAAGACCGCCGCGCAGCGTGCCGCTGCGAAGCGCGCGCCCGCGAAGAAGAAGAAGTCTGACGACATCGTCGAAGATGACGAGACTCCCGTCGCGGAGGCGGCCGAGGACGAGGACGAGGACTCCAAGCCCAAGTTCACCGAGCCCCTGCCCACCGGTGCCATCGTCATCTCGTCGAACGACGACGAAGACGTCCCGGTCTACTCCACCCAGATCACCGGCGCCACGGCCGACCCGGTCAAGGACTACCTGAAGCAGATCGGAAAGGTCGCACTGCTGAACGCGGCCGAAGAGGTCGAGCTCGCGATGCGCATCGAGGCCGGTCTGTTCGCCGAGGAGAAGCTCTCCGCCATGACGGCGGCCGAGAAGACGAGCCAGCTCGGACTGGACCTGCAGTGGGTCGCCCGCGACGGCCAGCGCGCGAAGAGCCACCTGCTCGGCGCCAACCTGCGTCTCGTCGTGTCGCTCGCGAAGCGCTACACCGGGCGAGGCATGCAGTTCCTCGACCTGATCCAGGAGGGAAACCTCGGTCTCATCCGTGCGGTCGAGAAGTTCGACTACACCAAGGGCTTCAAGTTCTCGACGTACGCGACCTGGTGGATCCGTCAGGCGATCACTCGCGCGATGGCCGACCAGGCCCGCACCATCCGCATCCCGGTGCACATGGTCGAGGTCATCAACAAGC
>NZ_CAUQVQ010000120.1:0-5564 GCF_963521645.1 uncultured Microbacterium sp.
TGCGTGTCTGCGTCGAGTTGGCGCCTGGTGTCGCTGTTCACTCTTGATTCCGGCGCGAGGTGCCAACTCGGGGTGGGGGTCACGCGTGGGGTTGGCGCCTGGTGTCGCTGTTTTCCTTCGATTCCGGCGCGAGGTGCCAGCCCGACCCCACCACCCAGCCCCACCACACACCGACCCCGCCCCAAACACCCACACCGGCGCGACGTCGAGCCCCTCGCCTCGGGGCTCAGGCCAGTGCGTCGACCAGCGGGCGGAACTTCACCCTGGTCTCGAGCAGCTCCGACTCCGGATCCGAGCCCGCCACGATCCCGGCGCCCGCATACGCGGTGACGGCGATGTCGCCGTCGTCGGCCCTCGAGTCGACCGAGAACTGCGCGCAGCGCAGCGCGATCGCCCACTCGCCGTTGCCTGCGGCGTCGACCCATCCGACGGGGCCCGCGTAGCGCCCGCGGTCGAACGGCTCGAGTGCGCGGATCGCGGCGATCGCCGCGGGGGTCGGGGTGCCGGCGACGGCGGCGGTCGGATGCAGCGCGCCGACGAGGTCGAGCGACGACCCGCCGTCGGCGAGCTCCCCTTCGACATCGGTCGCGAGGTGGAAGAGGTTCGGCAGCTTCAGCAGGAACGGCTGCTCACTCGCCGCGAGGGCGCGCGTGTGCGGACGCAGCGACGCCAGCACGCTCTGCACGGCGTACTGGTGCTCGTCGAGATCCTTGGTGCTCGATGCCAGGGAGGCGGATGCCGCGGTGTCGGCGTCCGCGTCGGCCCCGCGCCCGATGGTCCCCGCCAGCACACGGGCGGTCACGGTGCGCTCCTGCACGGTGACGAGCGTCTCGGGACTCGCGCCGATGAGCCCGTCGACCGCGAACGCCCAGGTGTCGGGGTACCCGGTCGACAGCGCTCGCACGAGGCGGCGCAGGTCGGAGCCGGCCGGGATGCTGCCGCTGAGGTCGCGTGCGAGTACGACCTTGCTCAGTTCGCCGGCGGCGATGCGCTCGAGCGCCTGCCGCACCGAGTCCTGATATCCCTGTGGACTCTGCGCCCCCGGGCCGACCCGCCCGGCCCAGTGCGGACCGTAGGCCTGCGTCTCGGCATCCGCCGTCGTATGAGCGGACGACGATCGGATGCTGGTGAGCCAGGCGCGACCGCGGTGCCTGCCGATGACCAGCGAGGGAACGATCAGCACGCTGTCCGCCGCGGAGTCCTCGTCGAAGGTCAGCGCTCCGAAGGCGACGAGGCCCGTGCCCGGGAGCGCCAGGGGGTCGGTGATCTCGGCATCCCGTGCGAGGTCGCGCCAGGCCGCGGCGATCGCTGCGGATCGCAGTCGCCCGGAGCCCGCCGGCACCCGGATGCTCGCCACGATGCCGCCGTCGACGGCGACGATCCCGTCTCCTCGGCGCAGCCAGGCGAGGGGATTCGCGGGGTCTGCGTAGGCCAGGAGATCCTCGACCGGATCGATCTCACGGGTCTCCACGACCAGCCTGTTGCTCACTCCTTCAGCCTAGTTCCCCCGCCTGCGGCATCGCCCGCACGGCGAGACCGCCTTCCCCGCGCGAGACCCACGGCCGCACCGAGGGTCCCGCCCGGGGAAGGGGGAGAGGCAGGTGCCGCTGCCGCCTACGCTGAGGGGCATGAGTGACGCACGCCCCGACCCCGGCACCGAGATGGTCTTCCAGTGGCGCAAGTGGGACGGCTCCCCGCACTGGCGACACGAATGCGTCTATCTCGGCGCCGACGAGTGGGGTGACTGGCTGGGGCAGCCCACCGGGTGGCACAGTGCCCGTCCCGGAGCGTCGTTCGTGGCGGCGACGCCGAACGTGACTCTCGTCCCTCGTCAGCACGACTATGCGCTGACGGTCAATCGCGATCACCCGAGGGGCATGCGCATCTACATCGACCTCGGGTGGGACGTCGGGTGGTCGGATGATCCGCTGCTCGCTGTCGGCATCGACATGGACCTCGATGTGGTGCGGGTCGTCGGCGACCGCGGCACCTGGGTCGACGACCGCGACGAGTGGGCTGAGCACAGCGTGCAATTCGGCTACCCGGTCGACGTGATGACGCGGCTCGAAGACCTCGCTCTCGACCTCGAACGCCGGGTCTGCGCGCAGACGGCTCCGTTCGACGACGCCACAGCCGACGTCTGGCTGGATCGGCTCGAGGCTCTGCGGCTGGCGCCCAGGGCTCGCGCCTAGACTGGACATGTGACCCCGAACGAAGCCAACCGCGCCGATCTCGGCAAGGACCCCGCCCGTGTCAGCGGCATGTTCGACCAGGTCGCCGCAGGCTACGACCGCACGAACACGGCGATGACGGTCGGCAACGACGCCCTCTGGCGTGCAGCCACGACCAGGGCCGTCGCCCCGAAACCGGGCGAGAAGATCCTCGACCTGGGCGCGGGCACTGCATCGTCGTCGGCCTCCCTCGCACGCAGCGGCGCTCAGGTCGTCGCAGCCGACTTCTCAGCCGGCATGCTCGCCGAGGGCCAGCGTCGACACGGCAGCATCCGCAATCTCTCGTTCGTACAGGCGGATGCCACGGATCTGCCGTTCTCCGACGACGAGTTCGACGCCGTCACCATGTCGTACGCGCTGCGCAACGTGAACGACCCGAAGAAGGCGCTGCGCGAGCTCCTGCGTGTGACGAAGCCGGGCGGTCGCCTCGTGATCAACGAGTTCTCCACCCCGCCGAGCGGGCTGTTCCGCGCCGGGTACCGCTTCTACAACTCCCAGGTGCTGCCGCGCGTCGCCCGCATCGCCGGCACCAACGGCGAGGCCTACGACTATCTGAACGAGTCGATCCGCGAGTGGCCCGATCAGAAGAAGCTCGCCGCGTGGATCCGTGAGGCGGGATGGGCCGACGTCGCGTACCGCAACCTGTCTTTCGGCATCGTGGCGCTGCACCGTGCGCGCAAGCCCGACGTGAGCGCTTCCACGTGAGCAGGGCACGAACACGTACGCGTGACGACGGTAGGGTGAGAGCGTGACTTCGAGCCGCGTAGCCCCTGGTTCGCGACTGGCGAGCCGTCTCGGTTTCAGCGACCGTGTCTTCATCGGCACCGCAGGGCGTCGCATCGCTCAGGCGATCGAAGACGGTCTCGAGAAGGTCGAGACCGGGCTCGCCGATGACGTGCGCGTCGCCGATCCGCTGGCCGACGCCGCGAGTCGGTACCTGTACGAGGCCGGGGGCAAGCGCATCCGTCCGGTGCTCACGCTGCTCGCCGCGCAGCTCGGCGACGGAAACACCGAGCAGGTGATCGATGTCGCCAAGGCGCTCGAGATCACCCACCTCGGCTCGCTCTACCACGACGACGTCATGGACGGTGCCGACCGCCGTCGCGGTGTTCCCGCCGCGCAGACGGTGTGGGGAAACAACATCGCCATCCTCACCGGAGACATCCTGTTCTCGCGTGCGAGCCAGCTGATGTCCAGGCTGGGGGAGCGCGCGATCCGTCTGCAGGCCGACACGTTCGAGAGGCTCGTGCTCGGTCAGATGCACGAGACGATCGGGGCGCAGCCCGATGACGACCCCATCGAGTTCTACATCCAGGTGCTCGCCGACAAGACCGGGTCCCTGATCGCCGCGGCCACGCAGGGCGGCGTGATCTTCTCGAACGCCCCGGCGGAGTACGAGGAGCCGCTGCGGGTCTACGGAGAGAAGATCGGCGTCGCGTTCCAGCTGCTCGACGATGTGATCGACCTCTCGGCCAAGCCCGAGGACACCGGCAAGGTTCCCGGCACCGATCTGCGCGCGGGCGTGCCGACCATGCCGTACCTGCTCTTGAAGGCGGAACAGGATGACGCCTCGATCGACCTCGCATCGCGCATCGACGACGGCGTGGCTCGCATCGCCGACGGTGCCGACCCGTCGATCCTCGACGGCGCTCTCACCGAGCTGCGCGATCATGCCAGCACCCAGAAGACCCTTGCGCTCGCGCACTCCTGGACCAAGGATGCGATCGACGCGCTCGCCCCGCTTCCGCGTGGCACCGTGCGCGAGGCACTGACGCGCTTCGCCGAGACCCTCGTCGAACGCTCCAGCTGACGACCCCGCGGCTCCGGCCGCGATCGTGACCGCCGGGCGACACGGCATACGAAAGGACCCCTTATGACCAAGCTCAGACTGGCCATCGTCGGAGCGGGCCCCGCCGGCATCTACGCCGCCGACATCCTGCTGAAGGCCGAGCGCAAGTTCGACGTCTCGATCGACCTCTTCGAGCAGCTTCCGGCGCCCTACGGGCTGGTCCGCTACGGCGTCGCTCCCGATCACCCCCGCATCAAGGGCATCATCAACGCACTTCGCGATGTGCTCGACCGCGGCGACATCCGCCTGTTCGGCAACGTCCGATTCGGCGAGGACATCACGCTCGACGACCTGAAGAACCACTACAACGCGGTCATCTTCGCCACGGGCGCGATCCGTGACACGACTCTCGACATCCCCGGCATCGACGCCGTCGCCTCCTACGGCGCGGCCGACTATGTCAGCTGGTTCGACGGGCACCCCGATGTGCCGCGCGAGTGGCCGCTCGATGCCGCGTCGGTGGGCGTGCTGGGCAACGGCAACGTCGCTCTCGACGTCGCCCGCATGCTGGCGAAGCACGCCGAGGATCTGCTGGTCACCGAGGTCCCCGAGAACGTCTACGAGGGGCTCAAGGCGAGCGAGGTCACCGACGTGCACGTGTTCGGACGCCGCGGTCCCGCGCAGGTGAAGTTCACTCCGCTCGAGCTGCGCGAGCTCGGCGAGCTGCGCGACGTCGACATGGTCGTGTACGACGAGGACTTCGACTACGACGAGGCCTCCAAGGATGCCGTCGCCAGCAACAAGCAGGTCATGGTGATCGACCGCATCCTGCAGTCGTGGCGCAAGCGCGACTCGGTGAACAACGCGGGCGGCACGGCATCGCGTCGCCTTCACCTGCACTTCTGGGCGCGCCCGGTCGAGGTCCGCACCGACGACACCGGACGTGTGGCCGCGCTCGTGTACGAGCGCACGAAGCCCGACGGGCAGGGCGGCGCGGTGGGCACGGGGGAGATGCGCGAGGTGCCGCTGCAGGCCCTGTATCGCGCGATCGGATACTTCGGATCCCCGCTCCCCGGCGTGCCGTTCGACAAGAAGCACGGCGTGATCCCCAACCGTGAGGGACAGGTGCTCGCGAAGGACTCGAACCAGCAGATGACGGGCATCTACGCGACCGGATGGATCAAGCGCGGACCGGTGGGCCTGATCGGCCACACCAAGTCGGATGCCATGGAGACCGTGCGCCACATCATCAACGACCAGGGCTCGTGGTGGCACCCGGAGGACCCGTCCGAAGAGGCGATCCCCGCGCTGCTGCAGGAGCGCGGTGTGCGGTGGACCGACCTCGACGGATGGCACCGGCTCGACGAGCACGAGATCTCGCTCGGCGCGCCGCACGAGCGTGCCCGCGTGAAGGTCGTTCCCCGCGACGAGATGGTGCGCGTCTCTCGAGGCGAGTGACCGTCACAGGATCGTTGTGCGCCCACCGCAAGTAGGCGGGCGCCCGGCGTTAGGCGGAGCGCAAGCGTCGGCGGTCTCTTACGGTG
>NZ_CAUQVQ010000121.1:0-5505 GCF_963521645.1 uncultured Microbacterium sp.
CCGGTCGTTGAGCGAGCCCGGCGGAGCCGAGCGAGACGAAACGCGCCACAGCTGCATGATTCGTTCAACGACCGGGGGACTTGCTCGACGACGGGCGCGGAACTCAGCCGCGCAGATCCCGGGCGCGCAGCGCGAGGGTCGATGCGACGACGAGCACCAGAGCAAGGCCCCACGTGAGCGCGAGCCCGCCGGCATCGACGCCCTCGGCGAGGGGTGGCTGACGGTACACCCAGGCGTAGGGCGAGAGCGCGTTGAGCCACTCGAGGTCGTCGGACTGACGGGCGATCGCCTGCAGGACGTACCCGACCACGGCGATCCCCGCGCCGACGCCCGTCGCCCAGATGCGACGGCCGGTCGCCGCTCCCGCGAGCAGCGCCGCGGATGCCGTGAGGAACGAGAGCCCGGTGAGCGCGGCGCACGCTCCGACGATGCGCCAGCCCTCGAGGCCGAGTTCGGCGGAGTCGTTCAACGCCCAGACGACGAACCCCGAGAAGACACCGAGCCACAGGAGCCGCACGAGCACGGCGAGGGCCGACTCCAGCGCGTACTGGCCGCGTCCGATGCCGTGCGCCAGGTCGAGCTCGGCGCGTCCGCTCTCTTCGGCGCCGGCGATGGCCGCCGAGCCCCACGTCACCGCCGCGATCGTCAGCAGCAGGAAGCCGATCAGGCCGAAGAACGTGCTCTGCGCGTATCCGGCACCGGTCGCGATCTGGTCGTACCCGAGGGTGTCGACGAGTTCCTTCGGCAGCGACGAGATCATGTCCTCGAGCTGTCCGTCACCGGCGAGGCTCGGATACAGCGGCAGGTAGAGGAAGAGCACTGCGGCGAGGCCGACGGTCCATCCGAGGAGGCTCCGCCAGGACTCGCGCAGGCTGCGCCGGAACACCGGCAGGATCCCGTTCATCGCTGCCCCTCACTGTCGTGCCGCGAACGTCGGCTCGCGGATCGGGCGGATGCGGGACGGGCGGATGCCGGCGTGGCGGATACGCCGTAGAGGCGCAGCACCGACTCCTCGAGGTCCGGTTCCTCGACGGTCAGGTCCCGCACCTCGAACCGGGCGAGCGCTTTGAGGAACGGATCGATCGCGCCGTCGACAGTGCCCGACAGCCTCAGCATGCCGTCGGCAGCGTGCACGTCGACCTCGGTGAGTCCGGGAATCCGCTCGAGAGCGGCGCGGGCAGCCGCGGCATCCGTGGTGGCGAGCTCGACCCGCACCCGGCGGATCGAGCCCAGCCGCAGCGAGGCGACGTCACCGTCGGCGACGACGCGTCCGTTCGCGAGCACCGCGACCTCGTCGGCGGTCTGCTGGATCTCGCTGAGCACGTGCGAGCTCAGCAGCACGGTCTGCCCGGCATCCTTCGCCTCGCGCACCATCTGCAGGAACTCGCGCTGCATCAGGGGGTCGAGACCGCCGGTGGGCTCGTCGAGGATCAGCAGCTCCGGGTGGTGCATGAAGGCCTGGATCAACCCGACCTTCTGCTTGTTGCCCTTCGACAGCGTGTGAACAGGGCGCGTCAGGTCGACGCCGAGCCGGTCGGCCAGATCGCGGCCGGTGCGCAGCGTCGTCGCGGAATCGCGCGCGCCCGAGACCCGGGCGTAGAACGCCAGCATCCGATGTCCGCTGGGCCGTCCTTCCAGGTGCAGCTCGCCCGGTACGTAGCCCATGCGACGACGCAGCTCCGCGCCGCCATGCCGGGGGTCTTCGCCCAGGACGCGCACCGAGCCGGAAGAGGGGCGGATGATGTCGACTAGTGTGCGAAGGGTGGTCGTCTTGCCTGCGCCGTTGGGACCGATCAGCCCGAAGACGGTGCCCGGACGCACCCGCAGGTCGAGCTCGTGCAGCGCGACGCGATTGCCGTAGCGCTTGTGCAGGCGTGCGATCTCGATGGTGTCGGTCATGACGCTGCTCCTTCCGGGGTGCTCTCCTCGCCCGAGAGTGCGTCTCGCGCGCCGTCGAGCAGTGCGGTCGTCGAATAGATGCCGTGGGTCAGCAGTTCGAGCGTCGGCAGAGTGGTGCGCAGGAGCCCGGCGGGGCTCAGCTGGTCGGTGCCCAGCGCTCGCGCGATCTGCGCGCACATCACGACCGGGGCGAGCCCGAGGAGGGTCAGCAGCATCGTCGTCATCTCGGGGTCGCTCATCGGCTCGAGCATCCCCGCTTCGCGCTGATCGGCGAGCACATCGCGGGTGTTGGCCAGGAAGCTGTCGAACAGTCGATCTGCGGCGGCCGATCCGTCGGCGAGCATGCGCGCGAGATAGTCGATGTAGGGGCCGTATCGCTCGAGGTCGTGGAGCGCGGTGCGGATGCGATCGCGAGTCGGCGCGACGATGAGGTCGTGGTCCTCGTCGATGAAGACGCCGACCACGTAGTCATCGCACTCCCTGCGGAGGGCGTTCTTGTCGCCGAAGTGGTGCACGATCAGAGCCGGGCTGACCCCGGCCTCCCTGGCGATCGCGCGCAGGCTCGCGGCATCGTATCCGTCGCGCGCGAAGGCGGCGATGGCGGTGTCACGGATGCGGGCCCGTGCCGTCAGGTCGTCGGAAGCTGAACGCATGTACAGCATACTAAACGCGCGTTCAGTCGATGTCAACGGTGGCGCTCCTAGTCTTGAGAGGTGGACTTTCCCTATAGCCGCCTGCGCCGCTGGCCCGACGTCGAGGCCGACAACCTCCAGGCCTACGACGCGACCGATCTGCTGCTGGTCGACCGCGCGCTCTCGCTCGGAGTCGATGGCCGGGAGATCGCGGTGATCGGCGACGAGTACGGGGCGATCACGCTCGCGCTGACGGATGCCGGACTCGACGGGGTTCGCGTGCATCAGGACCTCGCGACGGGGCGTCGCGCGCTGGCCCGCAATGCGGCGGAGCTCGATCTCGCCGGGTTCTCGTCGCACGAACTCGAATCGAGTCTGCTCGCCGGGGCACGACTCGTGCTCCTGCAGTTGCCCAAGGCGCTCGCCGAACTCGAGGAGGTCGCGGACGCCGTGGCTCGCTGGGCCGCGCCCGACGTCGTGCTCGTCGCGGGCGGTCGGGTGAAGCACATGACGATCGCCCAGAACGAGGCGCTCGGTCGCAGCTTTGCGGAGGTGCGGGCCGAGCGCGCGGAGCGCAAGTCGCGTCTGGTGGTGGCCTCCGCTCCCCGGCCGGTGCCGGCAGAACCGCCGTTCCCTGTGACAGCGCGGCACGACGGCCTGACGCTCGTCGCGCACGGCGGCGCGTTCGCGGGGGCGAAACTCGACATCGGCACGCGGGTGCTGCTCGATGCGCTCGGGCTCGATCGTTCGCGACTCGGGGCGAACGCAACCGAATCGGCCGAGAACACCCCGAATCGGCCCGACGTCACACGTTCGTCCGGAGTCATGGGCGGCGAACGGCCGAGCTCCGCGCCGACCGTGGTCGATCTGGGCTGTGGAACCGGTGCGCTCGCCGCCTCGTATGCCCTCGCGCACCCGGAATCCCGCGTGATCGCGACCGACCGATCGGCGGCGGCCGTCGCCTCTGCCCGCGCCACGATGGTCGCGAACGGCGTCGATGATCGCGTCGTGGTCACACACGATGACGCGGGTTCGGAGATCGACGGTGCGCGCGCGGATGTCGTGCTGCTCAACCCTCCCTTCCACCTCGGATCGAGCGTGCACACGGGCGCCGCGACGCGACTGTTCGAGGCGGCTGCCCGCATCCTCCGCCCCGGCGGCGAGCTCTTCACGGTGTACAACTCGTCGCTCGGATACCGCGCCGAACTCACCCGTCTCGTGGGTGCCACCGAGCAGCTGGAGCGCACTCCCAAGTTCACGGTCACGCGCAGCGTGCGTCGCTGACCCGACCCGGCGGAAACGCCCGGAGTGAGGGCCCGGGAAGCGCGTCCGAAACCCGCGCAATCCCCCGGTCAGCCGACGAAACTGAACGACGGTGAAAATCACGGATTTGCCCCTGATCGGGCATTTCGTTACGTTGTTCTGTGGGCCTGACGGCCCGAAGACCAGTCCGCGACCACGTCCTTCTTTCGAATGTGCTGTGCTGCGAAGAGGCGTGGGCGTACGGTCGATGCTCTATCGCGGTGGATCCGAAATCCGCCGTCCGCGCCGCCACAGCACCATGTCGAAACGGCCGGGAGCGTCACCCGGGCGTAACCGAAGCAGGCTCAGCCACCCGACGGCGAGCCGCAGGGGAAACGTGTCCGAAATCGCTCTAGAAGCGCGCAATCTGTACAAGGTGTTCGGGAAGAATCCGAGCAGCGCCGTCCGTCGACTCAAGGCCGGTGAGACCAGATCCGCCGTCGGCGACGCAGGGACCGCAGCCGTCATCGATGCCAGTTTCACCGTGAACCGGGGCGAGATCTTCGTGATCATGGGGCTGTCCGGCTCCGGCAAGTCGACCATCATCCGCATGCTCAACGGCCTGCACGAGGCGAGCGATGGGTCCGTCGTCGTGAACGGCGACGCCATCACCGGCATCCCCGCCGGTCGGCTGCGCGAGATCCGCCGAGACCGCATCTCGATGGTCTTCCAGCACTTCGCACTGCTGCCGCACCGCACGGTCGCCGCCAACGTCGCCTACCCGCTCGAGCTCAAGGGTGTGGGGAAGGACGAGCGGCTGAAGAAGGCCGAAGAGATCCTCGCCCTGGTGGGTCTCGAGGGCCAGGCCGAGAAGCTCCCCTCCGAACTGTCCGGCGGGATGCAGCAGCGCGTGGGCATCGCCCGGGCGCTCGCGGCCGACTCCGACATCCTGCTCATGGATGAGGCGTTCAGCGCGCTCGACCCGCTTATCCGTCGCGAGATGCAGGAGCAGCTGCTCGAACTGCAGGAGAAGCTGCAGAAGACCATCGTCTTCATCACCCACGACCTCAACGAGGCCATGTTCCTCGGCGATCGCATCGCCGTGATGCGCGACGGCCGCATCGTGCAGATCGGCACGCCGGAAGACATCCTCACCGACCCGGCGAACGACTACGTCGAGCAGTTCGTGCAGGACGTCGACCGCGCCCGCGTGCTCACCGCCGCGAACGTCATGGAGCGCGCGCGTCCTGTCGTGGCCGAGACCGCCGGTCCCCGCACGGCCCTTCGCCAGATGCGCGACGCGTTCATGTCGGCCACCTATGTGACCGGCCGCGATCGCAAGCTGCTCGGCATCGTCACCGATCGGGATGCGGTCAAGCTCGTCCGCCAGGGCGTCTCGACGCTCGAATCGATCATCAAGCCGGTTCCGCAGAGCGTGAGCCAGGACGAAGTGCTCATGAACCTCTTCATCCCCTCCGTCGAGTCGCCGCTGCCGCTGGCCGTGGTGGATTCTGCAGGGCGTCTGACCGGCGTGATCCCGCGCATCACCCTGCTCGCAGCTCTCGGCCCCGGCCCCGGTGCGACCGGCGAGCTCACCCTGCCGCTGCTGCCCATGCCGCAGGCCGAGATCGATGCGGTGCTCGACGACGGGTGGACCGCCGACCCGGCGGACCACGAGCGAGGAGCGCAGCACCGAGACTCGGTCGTTGAGCGAGGAGCGCAGCACCGAGAC
>NZ_CAUQVQ010000122.1:0-5483 GCF_963521645.1 uncultured Microbacterium sp.
TGGCGGAACGCCCTGCACGGGGTGGTGCTCGCTCTGCCGGCGGGCATCGCCACTCTCGGCGATCCGCAGATCGGGCTGGCTTTGGCGGTCGGTGTGCTCCCCGCCACGGGGCTCGGCGTGGCGAGCAGTCGCAGGCAGCGCGCGATGAGCAGGGTGCGGGGTCGATTTCGCACCGGAACGGGCGTTCGGGGATGCATTAGTGACCCCGCATCCTGCAGGAGGCGCGGGGCCGGAGGCCGGGGGCCGCGGGTGGGTTAGAGGCGCGCGGCCCTGACCTGCGCCTCGAGAAGGGGAAGCGTGCGACCGGGATCGGCCTGAGGCTGCATGCGCAGTGTCGTCGCGAGCTCGAGAGCGAGCGCCGCGTGACCGGCGGCATTCGGGTGGAACGGGTCGTTCATGAGGCCCCACGGCACTCCGCCGTCGCCGAGGTCGGAGAATCGCGCGTTCTGGTCGACGAGGATCACGTCGTCGCTCGCGGCGACCTCGCGCACGGCGTCGGCGAACTCCGCGATCCGCTCGCGCCCGGGGGCGTTGGGGGTGTCGATCGACGGCGGCGTCTGCAGCACGGGGATGGCGCCGAGAGCTCGCACGCGTGCCACGAAATCGCGCAGCGAGGCCGCGAACTCGGCCGGAGTGACGAACGGGCTGTCCGGCAGCGTGGACATGTCGTTGGTGCCGATCATGAGCGTGACGACATCGGGGCGCCAGGACTCCACACGTCGGTCGAAGTCGCCGAGGATGTCAGGCATGCGGTGGCCGCTGATGGCGGTGTTGATCACGGCGTCGCGGGTGCGGCCGAGCTCGCCGCGGATCAGCTCGTGCAGGTGCTCGGCGTAGCTGCGGCCTCCCTGCGTGTGTACGAGCCCATGTGTGATCGAGTCTCCGGTGATGACCCAGTTCAGCGGGTCGGTGCCCGCGAGCAGTGCGGCGAGGCGGCGCAGATCGGCGGCGGCGGATGCGGGGGATTCGGCGTTCGACACGCTGACGAGCCTACTGGCGGAGTGTCGGTATTCCGCTCTGCGAGGCACTGCGTGCGGCCGCGCGGCAGGGGCCGGGCGCGTGCGCTCTATAGGATCTCCTGGGACGACCGCACGATTCATGAGGGGGAGCGAATGTCAGACGAGCACGTCACCAAGCACCAGGATTACAACCCGGGACCACGCATCGGGATCACATTCTCGACCTTCGATCTGCTGCACGCGGGGCACATCATGATGCTGGCCGAGGCCAAGCGGCAGTGCGACTACCTGATCTGCGGGCTGCAGATGGACCCGACTCTCGACCGCCCCGAGAAGAACGCGCCGACCCAGACCGTGGTCGAGAGGTACATCCAGCTGCGCGGCTGCGAGTACGTCGACGAGATCGTGCCCTACTCGACCGAGCAGGACCTCGAAGACATCCTCCGCTCGTTCAAGATCGATGTGCGCATCGTGGGAGACGAATACGCGGACCGCGACTTCACCGGCCGGGAGTACTGCGAGGAGCGCGGCATCGAGCTGTACTTCAACTCGCGCGACCACCGCTTCTCGAGCTCGGGGCTGCGCAAGATCGTGGCCGCGAAAGAGGCCGAGCGCACCGCTCGCGGTTGAGCGATCCGCGGCTCACAGCCACTTCTTGTACTTGAACACCCCGTAGAGCCCGACGGCGAACGCCGCCATCGCGCCGATCGCCATCGGATATCCGAACGACCAGCCGAGTTCCGGCATCCCCTCGAAGTTCATGCCGTAGACCGTGCCGACCAGGGTCGGCGCGAAGATGATCGCCGCCCACGACGAGATCTTCTTGATCTCGTCGTTCTGCGCGAGCCCCGCCTCGGTCTGACGGCGCGCGACCAGGGCCGAGTGCACCGTCAGGGCGTTCTCGAGGATCGCACGGAACGAGTCGACGCGCTCGTTGACCCGGATGACGTGGTCGAGCACATCGCGCAGCGAGCGCTGCAGCTCCTCGTCGATGCGGTACTTCTGCGACCCTCGACGCAGCCACTCCAGCATCCCGGCCAGCGGGTGCACGGCCCGCTGGAAGTTGATGACCTCGCGCGAGAGCTCGTAGATGCGGCGTGAGAGGGCGTCGTCATCGCTGTCGCCGAAGAGCTGGTCCTCGATCTCGTCGATGTCGTTGAGCAGCCCGGTCACGATCGGCTCATATCCGTCGACGACCTCATCGAGGATCGCGTAGAACACCGCCTCGGGCCCCATCGCGAGCAGCTCGGGGTGCGCCTCCATGCGGCGGCGCACGGCGGCCAGGTCGGGAGACTCGGCGTGCCGGATCGTCACGACGAAGTCGGGCCCGACGAACAGGTGCAGCTCGCCGAACTCGATCGACTCCTGCTCGTCGCGGTAGCGGGCGGGGCGCAGCACGGCGAAGAGCGTGTCGCCGTAGCGCTCGACCTTCGACCGCTGGTGGCCCGAGAGAGCGTCCTCGACGGCGAGCGGATGCAGGTCGAACTCGCGAGCGACCGAGGCGACCTCCTGCGGGCTCGGTCGATACAGGCCGATCCAGGCGATGCCGCCGTGCGCATCGAGCGACCGGTAGGTCTCGTCGAGGTTCTTCGGGGTCTCCACGCGGCGTCCGTGCACGTACACGCCGTTGTCGATGAGGGCCATGGCTGGCTCCGTTCTCGCAGGCGCACGCCGGGTCGAAGGGGCGTGCGCAGGATTCGTCAGGGGGCGGATGACGCCGCCGACGGCTGCGGAGCAGGACGGGCAGATGCGGAGCCGGAGCTCAACGCACGGATGCCGTCAGAGGCGACGCAACGAAGGCGGCGTCGCAACTATCACCGGACATCGCCATCACCGCCTTTCGCGCTCTGAGAGGTCACACGACCCGGTGTGCCAGCATACCCCTGGTTCCCCCACCCTTCGACCCGCCTTTCGAATCGCGCACTTTGCAGTTTTCAGGCTCCGGAAACTGCAAAGTGCGCGATTCGAAAGCAGGGGGCGTCAGCCGACGGGGATGCCGACGAGCTCGGCGCTCTTCTGCCACAGCGCCTCGGCGAGTTCGGCGTCATCCACCTGCGGATTGACCCGATTGCTCAGAGTGCGCTCGTCGTAGTACGCGCCGGAGAACCACGTCTGATCGGGGGTGCCCTCGATGAACCATCGCAGCACGCTCCCGCCCTCCTCGACGCCCGTGAGGAGGAACCGCCCGAGGAAGCTCTGATAGACGAGGCGCATGACGCTCGACGAGTCGGCGGCGAAGTTCGTGCGCACGGTGCCCGGATGGAAGGCGACCGAGCTCAGCCCGGCGGCATGGAACTTCGTGTGCAGACTCCGGGTGAAGAGCACATTCGCCAGCTTCGCATCGCCATAGGCCTTGTTGGCGCTGTACTTGCGGGAGTTGTCGAGGTCGTCGACGTCGAGGTGTCCGAACAGCCGATGGCCCACGCTCGAGGTGTTGATCACGGCGGCACCACTGCCCACGAGCAACTGCGGCATCAGCAGGTTCGTCAGCAGGAAGGGCGCGAGATGGTTGACCTGGAACGTCTTCTCGTGTCCGTCGACGGTGGGCGTGCGATCGCCGAAGATCCCGCCGGCGTTGTTCGCGAGCACATCGATGCCGTCGTCGCCGACGGCATCCGCGATCGTGGTGGCGAGCTCGCGCACGTCGTCGAGCCGCGCGAAGTCGGCCGTGAACCACTCGGCCCCCGCGTCGGCCGCGACCGCCCGAGTCTTCTCGACCGACCGGCCCACGACGATCAGCCGGTGTCCGGATGACGTGAGCTGGCGCGCGGCGGCTGCGCCGATGCCGTCGGATGCCCCGGTGATGACGATCGTCTTCATGTCTCTGCACACTTCCGTGATGTCGGCGGTGTCGGGTGGGTCCCGCGCCCGGGCGTTCAGCCTGCGAAGGGCATGATCGGCAGGCCGCGCACGCCGGCGTCGACCGCGAACACCGATCCCGCCTCGGTGCCGTGATCGGGGTCGAGGCCCTGCGCCGAGGTCGTGATGAACAGCGTGTCGAGGTCGTCTCCGCCGAACGTGCACGCGGTCACCTGAGGCACCGGCAGCTCGATGCGGACGATCCGGGTGCCGTCGGGCGCATAGCCGTGCACGGCTCCTCCGCCCCACAGCGCGACCCAGACCGAACCGTCGGCCGCCACCGTGAGCCCGTCGGGAGCGCCCTGACCCTCGGGGACGGTGACGAACGGGCGCCGGTGCGCGAGCTCTCCGGCATCGACGTCGAACACGTCGATGCGGCCCGTGGCGGTGTCGACGTAGTACGCCCGCCGCTGGTCGGGGGTGAAGCCCACGCCGTTCGAGGTCTCCACGCCCGTGAGCACCTCGGTCGCCGTCAGATCCGCGTCGAGGCGCAGCACGCGCCCCACGGGCCCCGCGTCGTCGAGCGCCATGGATCCGGCGAGCAGACGGCCGAGCGGATCCACCGTGCCGTCGTTGAAGCGGGCCGAACCGAGATCGAAGGTCGCGGCCACCCGGGTCGGGCCGTCGGCGGAATCGGCGAGGTGTGCGTGACGCGAACCCATCGCGATGAATCCGCCGGATTCCCGAGGGCGCACGAATGCCGCGTAGTCGTCGTCGAGATGCAGGCGGTGGATGCCGTCGGCGCGCAGCGTGACGAGGTCGGCCGCGTCGCCGTCGACCCAGCGCAGCCCGCCCCAGGCCGTCGACCACGCGGGGGCCTCGGCGTGCACGCAGATCGGACCTGTGATGTTCTCGGGCGTCATGGCGTCTCCTCTGCGGTGCGCCTCGGCATCCGCTCGGCGTCGGGGTGGGGTGGGGAGGGCTGCGCCGCCCCCTGAGTGGGCGGTGCCGCCGCATCCGCGGCCGGTGAGGTGAGCTCGCGCGCGACCTGCTTCTCGAGCACCTGCACGGCTTCGTCGCTCAGCAGGATCAGTCCTTCGAGTTCGTCGCGCACCCGGCGGTACGCGACGTTGCGCTCGGCTTGGGTGGCGGATTCGTCGACCGCGACCTTGAGCAGCTGCTGTGCGCGATCGAGACGCTTGCGCTCGGGTTCGGTGAAGGTCGAGTCGCGCAGCCTGCGGGCATCCTTCTCGGCGATCTCGAACGCCACCGCATACGCGCCCACGGCATCCAGGTACTCCGAGACCTGGCGCTCAGACACGCTCGCGTCGGCGGATGCCGGGCGCAGAGCATCCGCGGTCTTCTTCGCCCGCAGGAAGGCGGCGACCAGCGGCTGCCGGCCGTCGCTCATCGCGGGGTACGCGATCAGCTTGGCGACGTCGAGTTCGTAGTCGAGCCAGCGCGCGGTGATCTCGTCGTGCTCGGCGAACAGGCGTTCGAGCAGGCTGTTCGGGGTGACGGATGCCGTCGTGTCGACGATCTCGGGCACGACCTTCAGAGTCTTGCCCCGCGCCTCGAGCTGGGCGGCCTTGATCTCGGCCTTGAGGCGCAGAGTCTCTATCCTGCGTTCGTGGCGGCGCTTGGAGCTGCGCTCCCATGCCTTCGCTGCTCCGCCCGCCATCCCCATGATCGGGAAGACGAGCCACCAGTAGTTGCCCGCGAAGA
>NZ_CAUQVQ010000123.1:0-5469 GCF_963521645.1 uncultured Microbacterium sp.
GTGTGCGGCATCGCGGCGGCCATCTCGCCGATCGCGAAGATCATGCCGTAGTACATCGCGACGAGGATGACGAAGGCGATGAGCATGCCGCCGAACCCGGCGAAGTCGATGCCAAAGTTCCAGCCCGAGAAGTCGCCCGAGATCACCGCGGCGACCGCGAGGCCCCACAGGCCCCACACTCCGGCCGATCGCTTCAGGGTCCGTTTCTCGAAGTACTCGCTCCCGGCGCGTGTATAGGTCGCTCCGGCGACCTTGCGGGATTCGTTGCTCTGCTGGGACATCTGCTCTCCGTTCGCATGCGTGCCGGCACCGGGTGCACCTTGCGGTTGATTGTGACAGTCAATGGTGGTTTCGTCTACCTTTAAACGTCGAGGTGATCTACTCTGAGGGCGAAGCCGGTCGGCCGATCGCTTCACCGCAGGAGAACGGAGCGTCAGATGTCGGGCAACCTGAGCATCGAACAGCTGGATGCCGGCATCGCCGCCGGCGAGATCGACACCGTGATCGTGGCCTTCGCGGATGCGCAGGGCCGCCTGGTCGGTAAACGCGTGTCGGCGCGGCTGTTCCAGGAGGACATCCTGGCCCACGGTGCCGAGGCGTGCGACTATCTGCTCTCGGTCGACGTCGACATGAACACCGTCGACGGCTACGCGATGTCGGGCTGGGATCGCGGCTACGGCGACATGGTGCTCAAGCCCGACGTCGAGACCCTTCGCAACATCCCATGGCTCGAGGGCACCGCACTGGTCATGGCCGACCTCGTCTGGGAGAACGGCGAGGCGGTGGGGCCGTCGCCCCGGGCGATTCTCGACCGTCAGCGCGAGCGCCTCGCCGAGCGTGGGTGGACAGCCTACTCCGGCACCGAGCTCGAGTTCATCGTCTTCGAGGACACCTACCGCGAGGCCTGGGCGCGCAAGTACGAGGGATTGACGCCCGCCACCGACTACAACGTCGACTACAACCTGCTCGCCTCCACGCGCATGGAGCCGCTGCTGCGCGACATCCGCAACAGCATGGACGGTGCGGGCCTGTACTGCGAGGGCGTGAAGGGCGAGTGCAACTTCGGTCAGCAGGAGATCGCGTTCCGCTACGCCGAGGTGCGCGAGACAGCTGACCAGCACGCGATCTACAAGAACGGCGCGAAGGAGATCGCCGAGCAGCACGGCAAGTCGCTCACGTTCATGGCCAAGTTCAATGAGCGCGAGGGCAACAGCTGCCACATCCACCTGTCGCTGCGCGACGAGTCGGGTGCTCCGGTGATGGCGGGCGACGGCGAGCACGGCTTCAGCCCCGTCATGGAGCACTGGATCGCCGGCATCCTCGCCACCCTGCGCGAGTTCACCCTGCTGTTCGCGCCGAACATCAACTCGTACAAGCGCTTCGCGAAGGGCAGCTTCGCCCCGACGGGCGTGGCGTGGGGCATCGACAACCGCACCTGCGCGCTGCGCGTGGTCGGCCACGGATCGGGCCTGCGTGTCGAGAACCGGGTCCCCGGCGGCGATGTGAACCCGTATCTCGCCATCTCGGCGATCATCGCGGGTGGACTGCACGGCATCGAGAACGAGCTTCCGCTGCCCGAGCGGTTCACGGGCAACGCCTACGAGGATGCGGTCGACCACCTGCCGACCACGCTGCGCGAGGCCGCGAAGCTGTTCAGCGAGTCGACCATCGCGCGCGCGGCGTTCGGCGACGACGTCGTCGAGCACTACCTGAACCAGGCTCGCATCGAGGTGGAAGCCTACGACGCGGCCGTCACCGACTGGGAGCGCATCCGTGGCTTCGAGCGACTCTGACCCCGCGCCGCTGATCGGCGTCACGACGTACCTGGAGCGCGCGCAGCAGGGGGTGTGGGATGTGCGGGCGGCCTTCCTGCCCGAGCAGTACCTCACGAGCGTGATCTCGGTCGGCGGTGTCGCGCTGCTTCTGCCTCCACAGGATCCGGATGCCGCGGATGCGGCGATCTCGGGGATGGACGGCCTCGTGCTCTCGGGCGGTGCGGATGTGGCCCCCGAGCTGTACGGCGAAGACCGGCATCCGCTCACCGACCCCGCCCGCGTCGACCGCGACGCCTGGGAGCTCGCCCTCTTCCGGGCGGCGGAGCGGCGCGGCATCCCGGTGCTCGCGATCTGCCGTGGTCTGCAGCTTGTGAACGTGGCCCGCGGCGGCACGCTGCAGCAGCACCTGCCCGAGTCGCTCGGCACCGAGAAGTACCGCATCGGCGGGGGAGTGTTCGCGGAGAACGACGTCGAGGTGTCGACCGAGACCCCGCTCGCCGACATCATCGGCGAGACCGAGATGCGCGTGCACAGCTACCACCACCAGGGCGTCGATCGTCTCGGCGACGGTCTCGTGGCGGCGGCGCACTCCGACGACGGGCTCGTGCAGGCCGTCGTCGACACCTCGGCCGGCCACATCGTCGGCGTCCAATGGCACCCCGAGGAGAACGCCGAGGACCGGCGTCTCTTCGCCGACCTCGTCTCACAGGCCCGCGCGTTCGCCGCGCGGCGGAAGGAGGACGCCCGATGAGCGCGTTCACAGTCATCAACCCGTCGACCGGTGCGGCGATCCGCGAGGTCGCACGCGCCGACATCGGAGAGACGGATGCCGCCATCGCGCGCGCCGTCGCGGCGCAGCGCCGATGGGCCGCGCTCGCCCCGGTCGCTCGGGCCGATGCGCTCCGCGCCTTCGCTCGCACGGTCGAGGGCGCCGCCGAAGAGCTCGCGCAGCTGGAGGTGCTGAACTCCGGGCATCCGATCGGCTCCGCGCGGTGGGAGGCAGGGCATGTCGCCCAGGTGCTCAACTACTACTCGGCCGACCCCGAACGGCTGTCGGGTCGGCAGATCCCGGTGGCCGGCGGACTCGACGTCACCTTCCACGACCCCTACGGCGTGGTCGGGGTCATCGTGCCGTGGAACTTCCCCATGACGATCGCCGCGTGGGCGTTCGCGCCGGCGCTCGCCGCCGGGAACGCCGTGGTGCTCAAGCCCGCCGAACTCACCCCGCTCACCGCCATCCGTCTGGGGGAGCTCGCTCTCGAAGCGGGCCTTCCCGAAGGGCTGTTCGAGGTCGTCACCGGCTCGGGCTCGGTCGTCGGGCAGCGGCTCGTCGAGCATCCTGATGTCCGCAAGGTCGTGTTCACCGGATCGACCGAGGTCGGCATCGAGGTCGCCGCCGGATGCGCCCGAGCGCTCAAGCCCGTCACGCTGGAGCTCGGCGGCAAGAGCGCCAACATCGTCTTCGCGGATGCCGACCTCGAGAGGGCCGTCGCGGCGGTTCCGGGGTCGGTGTTCGACAACGCGGGTCAGGACTGCTGCGCGAGGAGCCGGCTGCTGGTGCAGCGATCGGTGTACGACCGCGTCCTCGAGATGCTCGAGCCCGCTGTCGCCGCCTGGCGGGTGGGCGACCCGTCGAGCATCGACACCGACATGGGACCGCTCATCTCGGCGGCGCACCGCGACACCGTGGCGGGGTTCCTGGACGACGCGGATATCGCGTTCCGCGGCAGTGCTCCCGAGGGCGACGGCTTCTGGTTCGCCCCGGCCGTGGTGCTCGCCGACCCGTCCGACCGCATCGCGCAGCAGGAGGTGTTCGGCCCGGTCGTCGCGGTGATTCCGTTCGACGACGAGGCCGATGCGATCCGCCTGGCGAACGACACCGCCTACGGTCTCGCCGGGTCGATCTGGACTGAGAATCTCGGCCGCGCCGTGCGCGTCTCGCGAGGGGTGCAGAGCGGCGTGCTCTCGGTGAACTCGCACTCCTCGGTGCGGTACGCCACACCGTTCGGCGGCATGAAGGCATCCGGACTCGGGCGTGAGCTCGGTCCCGACGCCGCCGAGCACTTCACCGAGACCAAGAACGTCTTCTTCGCGACCGACTGATCGCGACGCCGGACCCCACTTCCTCACAGCAACGGAGAACACACATGACCATCGATCTGACTCAGCGTCTCAAGGACCGCGTCGCCATCATCACGGGTGGAGCGAGCGGAATCGGGTTCGCCACGGCCCAGCGCTTCGCCGCCGAAGGGGCGTTCGTCGTCATCGCCGACGTCGACCCTGCGACGGGCGAGAAGGCCGCGGCGGAGGTCGGCGGCGCCTTCCGTCCGGTCGACGTGGCCGACGAGGCGAAGGTGAACGCGCTGTTCGACGGCGTGGCGGAGGAGTTCGGCCGTATCGACATCGCGTTCAACAACGCCGGCATCTCGCCCGCCGACGACGACTCGATCGAGACGACCGAGCTGCCCGCCTGGGACAGGGTGCAGGACGTGAACCTCAAGAGCGTGTACCTGTGCAGCCGCGCGGCGCTGCGCCACATGGTGCCGGCCGGTCGCGGGTCGATCATCAACACGGCCTCGTTCGTGGCGCTGCTGGGGTCGGCGACGTCGCAGATCAGCTACACGGCGTCGAAGGGCGGCGTGCTGGCGATGTCGCGCGAGCTCGGCGTGCAGTTCGCTCGACAGGGGGTGCGCGTGAACGCGCTGTGCCCGGGACCGGTCAACACCCCGCTGCTGCAGGAGTTGTTCGCGAAGGACCCCGAGCGTGCACAGCGCCGCCTCGTGCACGTGCCGATGGGGCGCTTCGCCGAGCCGTCGGAACTCGCGGCTGCGGTGGCCTTCCTCGCGTCGGACGACTCGTCGTTCATCACCGCCAGTGCCTTCGTGGTCGATGGCGGCATCACCAACGCCTACGTCACTCCGCTGTGAAGCGGGGTCATGTCGCTGTGACAGGCTGAGACGCATGAGCGAGCACCACTCCGACGGCGATCTCGTCGGAGTGCGCCGCGCGGTCTACCGGCCCCTGCGCCGAGGCAACGCCCTGGAAGACGCCGTTGCGCGCCTCGTGCAGACCATCCGTCTCGGCGTGGTCGCACCGGGGGAGTCACTCCCGCCCGAGCGCGAGCTCGCGGCATCCTTCGGAGTGAGTCGCGACACCGTGCGCGAGGCGATCCGCGAACTCGCCGACACCGGATACCTCGTGCCCAAGCGCGGGCGATACGGCGGCACGTTCGTCGCGGATCCGCTGCCTCAGCCCTCGGATGCCGGCGCGGTCACCGAGGCCGAGATCGACGACGTCCTGGGGCTGCGCCGCGTGCTCGAGACGGGAGCCGTGCGGGCCGCGGCGGGGCGCTCGCTGGATGCCGCGACACGCGCCGACCTGTGGGCCCGCCACGAGGCTGCGCTGCCGGCCGGGCCGGACGAGTACCGCCGCCTCGACACGCTGCTGCACCTCGCGATCGCCGAGGCCGCGGGAGTTCCGTCGCTCGTGGCTCTCGTCGCGGAGAACAGGGCCGACGTCAACGCCTGGCTCGACACCTTCCCCCTCATGCCGCGCAACATCCAGCACTCGGGCGAGCAGCACGAGCGGATCGTCGCCGCGATCCTCGCCGGACGCCCCGACGCCGCGGAGGCGGCCATGCGCGATCACCTCGCGGGCTCTGAGGCGCTGCTGCGCGGCTTCCTGCTCTGACACG
>NZ_CAUQVQ010000124.1:0-5269 GCF_963521645.1 uncultured Microbacterium sp.
GTTGTCGCTCTGGGGCGTGGGTGGCGTCAGGAGGTGCCAACTGAGGGTGGGCGCGAGTCCTTTGGGTGGCACCTGTTGTCGCTACTCAGATCGAATTGCGACAGCAGGTGCCAACTCGGCCACCACCAGCACCAGCACCAGACCCACCCCCACCACGCACGCGTTCAGGCGCGAGGCTGCGGACTCGGATGCGGCAGCCACACCGTCGCGTTCAGTCCGCCGCCCTCGAGCGCCGTGAGCACGAGAGAGCCGTCGTGGGCCTGCGCGATGCGCTGCACGATCGCGAGTCCCAGGCCGACCCCCGCGTGATCGTCCCCGCGCGTGCGCTCTGCTCCGCGCTGAAAGGGCTCGGCGAGGGTCGCGGTGAGGTGTGGGGGCAGCACGCCGCCGGTGTTCTCGACCACGACCGCCACGGCATCCGGCCGTGCATGCGTGCGCACGATCGCCGTGCCGCCCGAGGCGTGATTGTGCACGATCGCGTTGTGCACGAGGTTCGTGATCAGCTGCTGCAGCAGTGCCGACGACCCGAGCACCACCGCCGCGTCGCCGCCGACGTCGATCGTGACGTCGCGGCGTTCGGCGAGAGGCAGCAGGGTCTCGACCGACTCTTCGGCCAGGAGCGAGAGGTCGACCGGCTCGCGGGTGAAGGCGCGACGTTCGGCGCGGCTGAGCATCAGCAGGGCTTCGGTCAGCTCGATCGCCCGCGAGTTCACGCGGTGCAGCCTCTCGATCAGGGCGTCGGAGTCGCGGTCGGGGTCGTTGCGTGCGACCTCGAGCATGGTCTGCGAGATCGCGAGGGGGGTGCGCAGCTCGTGCGAGGCGTTGGCGGCGAACCGCTGCTGCTCGGCGACATGCGCCTCCAGCTGCGCGAGCATCGAGTCGAAGACGTCGGCCAGGTCGCGGAACTCGTCGCCCCGTCCCACCAGCTCCACGCGGTGCGACAGAGATCCCTGGGCGGCGAGCTCGGCCGCCCGCCCTATGCGATCGAGCGGTGCGAGCATGCGTCCGGCGATCAGCCAGCCGCCGGCCAGCCCGATCGCCAGCAGCACGAGCATCGCGATCGACGCGGCCGGGATGAACGCCCGGATCAGGTCCGACCTGTTGGGCACGAACAGGCCGCTCTGGGTCGTGAACTGCACGTCGGGCACGTACCGCAGCAGGTAGAGCGCGACGGCGGTGAGCAGGCCCACACCCGTCACGACCACGACGCCCGCGTAGCTCAGGGTGAGTCTCCATCGGGCGCTCATCCCTCGGCGCCGCGGAGGTCGCACGGCGTCACTCATCGGAGTCGGCCTCGATGCGGTATCCCACGCCCGGCACGGTGAGGATCAGCCAGGGTTCGCCCAGTCTCTTGCGCAGCGAGGAGACGGTGATGCGCACCGCATTCGTGAACGGATCGGCATTCTGGTCCCAGGCGCGTTCGAGCAGCTGCTCGGCGCTGACGACGCCACCCCCGGCATCGACCAGCACCTCGAGCACCGCGAACTGCTTGCGGGTGAGAGCGACGTACCTTCCGTCGCGGAAGACCTCGCGGCGGAAGGGATCGAGCCGCAGTCCCGCGAGCTCGAGCACGGGCGGGCGTGCGCGCCGGCGTCGGCGGTCGAGCGCGCGCAGTCGCAGCACCAGCTCGCGCAGCTCGAAGGGCTTGGTGAGATAGTCGTCGGCTCCGAGTTCGAACCCGCTCGCCTTGTCGTCGAGACGATCGGCCGCCGTGAGCATGAGGATCGGGATGCCGCTGCCGGACGCCACGATCGTGCGGGCGATGTCGTCGCCGGTCGGCCCGGGGATGTCGCGATCGAGCACGGCGAGGTCGTAGGAGTTGATGCTCAGGAGCTCCAACGCGGTGTCGCCGTCGCCCGCGATGTCAGCCGTGATCGCCTCGAGCCTGAGCCCGTCTCGCACCGCCTCGGCCAGGTATGGCTCGTCCTCGACGATCAGCACGCGCACGGCAGGACTCCCATGTGCTCAGAGCTTACGCATCCGCGCATATCGCGAGCGTATGGAGAATCGCATACGTCGTCGCAACAGTCGTCTTCGTTGACTGGAGGCATGAACTCACGCACCACCCTCACCCGTCCCGGCGTCGTCGCCGCCGTCGCCGTTCTGATGCTGATGGGACTCGTCGTCGCCGCGCTCGTGCTGTGGGGGCAGCAGTCGGATGCGGTGGCATCGCCGCCCGTCACGCGCGCGGTGCTCGGCGAACAGGACGGGGTCATCGGCCACGAGGGAGCAGTGTCGGTGTACGACGACGTGCCCGCGGTCTCGAACCTGGACTCCGATCTGCTCGCCGCCGTGCGTGCGGCCGCCGATGCCGCGGCGCAGGACGGTGTGCCGATGCACGTGAACAGCGGCTGGCGCTCGCCGGCGCTCCAGCAGGTGCTGCAGCAGGAGGCCGTGGAGCAGTACGGCTCGGTCGAAGAGGCGGCGCGGTGGGTCGCGACGCCGGAGAACTCCGAGCACGTCTCGGGTGATGCCGTCGATCTCGGCCCGCTCACGGCGCAGGATTGGCTCGCCCAGCGGGGCGCCGAGTTCGGGCTCTGCCAGATCTACGCGAACGAGCGCTGGCACTTCGAACTGCGCCCCGCGGCCGTGGCGAACGGCTGCCCGGTGATGTACGACAACCCGACGACCGACCCGCGCACGCAGCGGTGAGCGCGGCCGTCGTCAGAGCCGATCCACTCCCGTGACGGTCAGCACCGCGGCGCCCTCCTCGTCGGAGGCGGCGAGGTCGACCGTGGCCGAGATGCCCCAGTCGTGGTCGCCCGCGGGATCGTCGAAGATCTGCCGCGCGGTCCACTCGGTCGCACCCTCTGTGAGAAGCAGCAGCTGTGCGCTGCGGGCGTTCGCGCCGGTGAGGATCTCGTCGTGCTCGGCGAAGTATCCGTCGAGCGCGTCCGACCAGGCGTCGGCGCCGAACGAGGGGTCGAGTTCGGCGAGGGCGGCGACGTCGTCGCGGGCGGCGAGCTGCACCCGACGGAAGAGCTCGTTGCGCACGAGCGTGCGGAAGGCGCGCGTGTTGGTGGTCAGGCGCTTCGGGGCAGGCGGCACGATCGGCTCGTCGTCCGGTCCGTGCAGGACCCCGTTGACCAGCTCCTCCCATTCGTCGAGCAGACTCGAATCGACCTGTCGCACGAGCTCGCCGAGCCACTCGATCAGGTCCCGCAGGTCTTCGTCCTTGAGCTCCTCCGGGATCGTCTGCGAGGCCGCGCGATACGCATCGGAGAGGTAGCGCAGCACGACGCCCTCGGAGCGCGCGATCTTGTAGAACGCGACATATTCCCCGAACGACATGGCCCGTTCGTACATGTCGCGCACGACCGACTTCGGATGCAGTTCGAAGTCGCGGATCCACGGCTGTGCGGCGCTGAACGTCTCGAACGCGGCGCTGAGCAGCTCGTCCAGAGGCTTCGGATACGTGACCTCCTCGAGCAGCTCCATGCGCTCGTCGTACTCGATGCCCTCGCGCTTCATGGCGGCGACGGCCTCGCCGCGCGCCTGGAACTCCTGCTGGCCCAGAATGGCGCGGGGGTTGTCGAGCGTCGACTCGACGATCGAGATCATGTCGAGCGCGTACGAGCCCGTGCCCGTGCCGACGGTGGGATCGGGGTCGAGGAGCTCGAACGCCGCGAGAGCGAACGGCGACAGCGGCTGGTTCAGGGCGAAGTTCGGCTGCAGGTCGACCGTGAGGCGGATCTCGCCGTCGTCGGTCTGCTCGACGACGCCCGATTCGAGCAGCGTGCGGTAGATGCCGAGCGCGCGCAGAGCGAGTTCGCGCTGTCTCTTCCGCGGTTCGTGATTGTCGTATATCAGCGCGCGCATGTTTCCGAAGACGTCGCCGCCGCGTCCGATCACGTTGAGCATCATGGCGCTCGTGATCTGCATGTGCGAGGTGAGGGTCTCGGGCTCGGCATCGATCAGCTTGCGGAACGACGGCTCTCCCCACGACACGAAGCCGTCGGGGGCCTTCTTGCGGATGATCTTGCGCTTCTTCTTCGGGTCGTCGCCGGCCTTCTTGATCGCCGCGATGTTGTCGCTCTCATGCTCGGGCGCCTGTGCGACCACGGTTCCGGCGGTGTCGAAGCCCGCCCGGCCCGCGCGGCCGGCGATCTGGTGGAACTCGCGGGCGCTGAGCTGCCGCATCCGGGTGCCGTCGAACTTGGTCAGGGCCGTGAGCAGCACCGTGCGGATGGGCACGTTGATGCCCACGCCGAGGGTGTCGGTGCCGCAGATCACCCGCAGCAGTCCGCGCTGGGCGAGCTGCTCCACCAGGCGGCGGTACTTCGGCAGCATCCCGGCGTGGTGAACTCCGATGCCCGCACGGAGGAAGCGCGAGAGGGTCTTGCCGAACGCCGTGGTGAAGCGGAATCCGCCGATGAGGGCAGCGATCTCGTCGCGCTGCTCCCGCGTGGCGACCTTCGTGCTCGACAGCGCCTGTGCCCGCTCCATCGCGGCCGCCTGCGAGAAGTGCACGACGTAGACCGGGGCCTGGCCCGTGGCGAGCAGGTCGTCGATCGTCTCGTGGATCGGCGTCGTCTCATAGAAGTAGTGCAGCGGCACGGGCCGCTCGACACCTGTGACGGATGCCGTGTCGCGGCCGGTCCTGCGCGTCAGGTCGCTCGACAACTGCGAGACGTCGCCCAGGGTCGCCGACATGAGGATGAACTGCGCCTGCGGCAGCTCGAGCAGCGGCACCTGCCACGCCCACCCGCGGTCGGGGTCGGCGTAGAAGTGGAACTCGTCCATCACGACCTGGTGCACCGCGGCATCCGTGCCCTGGCGCAGGGCGAGGTTCGCGAGGATCTCGGCCGTGCAGCAGATGATCGGCGCATCCGGGTTCACCGAGGAGTCGCCCGTGATCATGCCGACGTTGGCGGCGCCGAAGACGTCGACGAGAGAGAAGAACTTCTCGCTCACGAGCGCCTTGATGGGCGCCGTGTAGAACGAGCGGCGCCCCTCGACGAGGGCGGCGAAGTGCGCGCCCACTGCGACCAGCGACTTCCCGGTGCCGGTCGGCGTCGACAGGATGAGGTTGTTGCCCGAGACGATCTCGATGACGGCTTCATCCTGCGCGGGGTAGAGGCTGATGCCGGTCGACTCCGCCCAGTCGACGAACGCCGTGTACACGGCATCCGCGTCGGATCCGTCTGTCAGCGTGGTGTGGTCGAGGATCGCAGGCATGGTCCCTCGATCATCCCACCTCCGCCGGGGCACACCCTGCGAAGGAGAACACGCTGCGCAGGGGCACACGCTGCGAAGGGCACACGCTGCG
>NZ_CAUQVQ010000125.1:0-4995 GCF_963521645.1 uncultured Microbacterium sp.
CTCCGGCGGCGACCGGCGCCCTCTGCGCGTCACGGTCGTCGTCGGCAGTGGCCGATGCCGATGCCGACGGCGCGGCGACGGTGGCGCCGTTTGCGGCGTAGTCGCGCAGCAGGCGACGCGCGATGCGGGCGACGTCGGCCGCGGCGGGTCGTTCGCCGGGCTCGAGAGACGTCATGCGGGTGAGCAGATCGCGCCACTCCTCGGGCACGGAGTCGGGGATCGTCGGCGGATGCAGGAGCCTTGCGACGGCCGCAGCTCGACCGCCCACGAGGGATGGGTAGCCGGGTTCGCCGCTCAGGGCTTCGAGGGCGACGAGGCCGAGCGCGAAGATGTCGACCGGAGTGCCGGGGTCGGCGTCACGCAGCTGCTCGGGTGCCATATAGGTGAGCGTGCCGAGCACGATGCCCGGGGTGGTGAGTCGGTTGTCGTCGATCGAGCACGCGATGCCGAAGTCCGCGAGCTTGGCCGTAAGGGGTCGATCGGTGCGGCTCTGCGCGAGCAGCACGTTCGACGGCTTGATGTCTCGGTGCACGATGCCTGCTGCGTGCACGGCGGTGAGACCTTCGGCGAGGTCGCGCACGATCCGTGCGACGTCGCGCGGCGGCAGCGGGCCCGCGGCCATGCGTGCGGCCAGGGTGGGTCCGTCGACGAACTCCATCACGAGGTACTGCGGGCGGTTCGGCGTGAGTTGCGCGTCGTACAGCGTGACGAGCGACGGATGGCTCAGTGAGGCGAGGAGGGCCTTCTCGGTGTGTGCGCGCTCGATCGACTCGACCGGCCCGTCGCTCGGGTGGATCATCTTGATCGCGACGACGCGTCCGAGGTGGGAGTCCTCGGCGCGGTAGACGGTCGCCATGCCGCCCTGTCCCACGCGGTCGTGCAGCACGTATCGTCCGTCGAGCAGCGCCTCGGTAGGCGACGTCACTTCCAGCGTCATCAGTTGCTCCTCGCAGGTGCATCCGGGTCATGCACTCGACGACAGTAGCGAGCGCGAGGTGGGGCCGTCACAGGGGTTGACGTGCGGCCGAATCGGTGAATGTATGCGCTCGGATGCAGTGCCGCGCGGTTGCACAGTCACGTCGCACAGTCCCGTCAGTGGTCCCGCCAGTGCACCGTCGACCCGCTCGATCGGGCGCCGGCACCGGGGGCCTCCGGCGCGGCGTCGGCGGCCTGTCAAGGCCCTCTCGTGCTGTCCGTGGTCTGGGATAGAAATGAGGCAGATCGAAAGGACGGGTCATGGCCGTAGGCGACATCGAGACGTTCCAGCGGGACGGGATCTGGTTCAACCGCATCGTGGGCGAGTCCCGCACGCTGGGCTCGGGCTTCGAGACGGAAGCCGAGGCGGTGCGCGTCGGTCGCAGCGCCGCGACGGCACGCCAGGTCATGCACACGGTGCGCGTCGAAGAGGGCCCGTCCGGCACGGGCAACCTCTACGAGTGGCACCCGCGAGACCTCATGAACTGAGCGACGGTGGCCGTTCACGACGGGGGTCGACGGATGCTGGTGCAGGTGTGCCTCAACGGGGCGCGGCCCGCAGCGCAGCATCCGGCGCTCACTGCTGACGCGACCCTGGCGGCGGCTCACGCGGCTCGGGCCGTGGCGGCGGGCGCAGGCGAGATCCATGTGCACCCGAAAGACGCCGAGGGCGACGACAGCCTGAGTGCCTCCGACGTGGAGCGGTGGGTGCGCGCGATGAGGTCGGCGTGCCCGGGCGTGCCGGTCGGGGTCACCACGGGGGCGTGGATCGCTCCCGACGTCGACAGCCGTATCGACGCGATTCGCGGGTGGACGACGCTGCCCGACTTCGCCTCGGTCAACTGGCATGAGGCGGGCGCCGATGACGTCGCATCTCTGCTGATCGAGCGCGGTGTCGGCGTGGAAGCGGGCATCTGGGATGCGACGGGCCTCGACGCGTGGCAGCGCTCACCCGTGCAGGCCGAGACGATGCGTGTGCTCGTCGAACTCCCCGACGAGGCCGCCGACGTGGTGCGGCGGCACGCCGAGGGACTGATCGCACACGTGCGTCTCGCCGACTCCGACGTGCCGATCCTGCTGCACGGCGAGCAGCGGTCGGCGTGGCCGGCGCTCATCCTGGCCGTCGAGCTCGGCCTCGACTCGCGCATCGGCCTCGAAGACACGCTGGCGCTGCCCGACGGACGACTCGCGCCCGACAACGCCGCACTGGTGCGCGCGGCGCTTGCGTTCGTCGACGCTCCCTGACGCGCATGACACCCGGGTGGCCTCCGTCACCCGCCGACACGCGAGTCGCGACCCGGGCATCGCATCTCTAGTGTGGAAGCCTGCGTCGCGAAGGGAGCGCCATGGCCGACCACCGCACGGGCACCGACCCGCATCCTTTCGACTCCCGCACGAGGATCGACCTCGATCGCCCCGAGAGTCGCAAGTGGAGTCTGCATCCGGGGCACATCGGAGCGTGGGTCGCGGAGATGGATTTCGGCGTCGCTCCCGTGATCGCCGACGCCATGCACCGCGCGATCGACGAGGAGAACCTCGGATACCTGTCGCCGCCGCGCGCAGCGCGCCTCGGCGAGGCGACGGCCGAGTGGATGCGCAGCGAGTACGACTGGACGATCGATCCGGAGCGCGTGCATCCGGTGTCCGACGTCATGGCCGCGCTGCGCGTCGCCGTCGAGGAGTACGCCCCGCTCGGGTCGCCGGTCATCGTGCCCACGCCCGCATATATGCCGTTCCTGACATATCTGCCCACGATCGGGCATCCCGTGATCGAGGTGCCGGGCATCGAGGTCGATGGACGCTGGCACCATGACCTGCAGCGCATCGATGAGGCGTTCGCCGCGGGGGCGCGCACCCTGGTGCTGTGCAACCCGCACAACCCGACGGGCACCGTGGTCGAGCGCTCTGAGCTGCAGGCGCTGGCCGAGATCGTCGACCGGCACGGCGGCCGCGTGTTCGCGGACGAGATCCACGCACCGCTGCGCTTCGACGGGCGGCCGTTCATCCCCTACGCCGCCATCTCTGAGGCGACCGCCGCGCACACCATCACCGGCACGAGTGCGTCGAAGGCGTGGAACATCCCGGGACTCAAGACGGCACAGCTGATCACCTCGAACGACGCCGATCAGGAGCTCTACCGCCGGTTCGGATTCTCGGTGCAGCACGGCGCGGCCACCCTGGGCGTGGTCGCGTCGACTGCGGCGTATCGCGAGGGCAAGCCGTGGCTCGAGGGCGTGCTGTCGTACCTGACCGAGTCGCGGCACCTGCTGGGCTCGCTCGTCGCCGAGCATCTGCCCGGGGCGGTGTATCGCGAGCCGGAGGCGACCTACATCGGCTGGATCGACACGAGCGCGCTGGGGATCGACGGCGCTCCTGCGGCGTTCTTCCGCGAGCGGGCGGGCGTCGTGCTCACCGAGGGTGCGCTGCTGGGGCACGGGTACGAGGACTTCGTGCGCGTGGTGTTCGCGACGCCGCGTCCCATCCTCGCCGAGGCGCTGGCCGCCATGGGAGACGCGGTCCGCGCGCGCTGACGCTCCGCGCACCCGCATCCACGTCCGCCCGCCCGCTGCGGGGTCACTTTCACACCGCCCACTGAGTGCGGGGTCACTTTCACATCTGAAAGGCCGGGTTCCGATGCGAAAGTGACCCCGCAGAGCGGCGGGTGGCACCCGGCGGTGGGCGGCACCGGTAGGGCGGCACCGGGAAGGTGAGACGATTTCGCCGGCTGCGGCCTAAGATTAAATATAACTATTGGCTGACATGAACGGACCGGCGTGCTCTACAAGCAGGTGTACGAAGCGTTGCGCGAGTCCATCTCGCAGGGTGACTATGCGGTCGGCGACCGGCTCCCCTCCGAGGCCGAGCTGTCGAGCAGGTTCGAGGTCAGTCCGATCACGATCAAGCGGGCGCTCGACCTGCTGCGCACCGACGGCATGATCATGCGGCGGCCCCGTATCGGCACCGTCGTCACGAGCTCGACGCCCACGGCACCGCAGCCGTCCGCCCGCGCCGCCGCCGAGAACTCCGACCGCTCTCCCTCGCTGATCGGCTGCGTGATCACGAGCTTCGACGACACCTTCGGCAACAAGGTGATCGAGGGGATCCTGGCCGCCACCGGCGCCGACGCGCATGTCGTGTTCAAGCGTTCGGGCGGCGACCTCGCGGACGAGGACGCCTGCATCCGTGCGCTCGTCGGCGCGGGAGTCGAGGGACTCATCTTGCTCCCCAGCTCGTCGGAGTACATCCCGCCGGCCGCGCTCGAACTCGTGGCCAAGAAGTTCCCCGTCGTCATCCTCGATCGACTGTTCGACGGCATCCCCGTGTCGGCGGTGTGCTCCGACAACCTGGCCGGAGGCCGAGCCGCGACCGAGCACCTGCTCGACCTCGGGCACAAGACCATCGGCTTCGTCAGCTCGACCAGCCATGTGTCGTCGAGCGACGATCGGCGCAACGGGTACATCCACGCGCACGCCTCGAATCACCTGCCGCTCGAGAACAGCGCCGAACTGCGCACGATCGGCTCGACCGTGCCCGGCAGCGCCGACACCATGGAGCAGGACATCGCGCGGCTGGTGGAGTTCGTCGAACAGCATCCGGACATCACCGGATATGTGGCGGCGGAGTACAACATCGCTCTGATGCTGCGCGAGGCCTGCCACCGGCTCGGGCTCACGGTGCCGACCGACATCTCGATCGTCTGCTTCGACCACCCCGACGCGACGTTCGACACCCGTCTCTTCCGCTACACCCACATCCGCCAGGAGCAGCGCACGCTCGGCGAGAAGGCCGTCGAGTCGGTGCGGCGTCAGATCAGTGCACCGAGCGAGATCGAGAAGGTCGTGCTGCCGACCGAGCTCGTGATCGGTGCGTCGTCGGCGGCTCCGCGGCGCTGAGCTCCGTCTCGACCCGCGAGCCCACGCCGCACTCACCGTCCACGCCTCAACGAGGTGGCACCTCCCCTCTCCTCGTCGACGAGGTGGCGCTTCCCCTCCACGCCTCGACGAGGTGGCGCTTCCCCTC
>NZ_CAUQVQ010000126.1:0-4932 GCF_963521645.1 uncultured Microbacterium sp.
TCACCGGGAGTCGAGCAGGGCGAGCGCTGCGGCCGCAGCGCTGGCGGCGGGCGCACTGAACGCGAGGATGCGCTGGCCGTCCCCGTCGGGCAGGTGGAGCACCTCGTAGCCCAGCGTCAGCTCGCCGACCACGGGGTGGGCGAACCTCTTGGTGCCGCTGGTGCAGAGCCGCACCATGTGTCCCGCCCAGAGCCGGGCGAAGCTCGGACTCTTCACGCTCAGCTCGCCCACGAGCGCGGTGAGACGCGCATCGTCGGGGAACTGAGCGGCCGTGTAGCGCAGCGATGCGACGGCGAGCGCGGCTTCGTCCTCCCACTCGGAATACAGGTCTCGGGTGTGCGGGTCGAGGAACAGCATCCGGATGTTGTTCGGCCGATCAGCGGGCGTGAGGGGCGCACGCGCATCCAGATGACCGGCCAGCAGGAGGTGAGCCGTGCGATTCCAGTCGAGGATGTCGTTGACTCGCCCCAGCAGCAGCGCGGGCACGGTCATGGCATGCAGCAGCTGCGAGGCACCCGCATGCGCGCGCTCGGGCCGGTTGCTGCGGCGCCGCCTCGCAGCGGCGGGATGTGCGAGTGCGATCAGGTGCGCATGCTCGTCCGCATCCAGCTGCAGGGCGCGCGCGAGCGCATCGATCACCGCGTCCGACGCGTTCTGCGACTGCCCCTGCTCGAGGCGCGTGAGGTAGGTCACCGAGACGCCGGCGAGTCGGGCGAGCTCCTCCCGACGCAGCCCGGGCACGCGGCGCCGGCCGACGCTCTGCACGCCGACGTGCTGGGGTGTGACGCGGTCGCGGCGTGATCGCAAGAACTCGCCGAGCTCCGTGATCGGGCGTGCCGTGACAGCGGTCGGATCCGTCGCCGGGTGCGTACTCATGGTGTTCATTCTCACCCCTCGGGCATCTCGTAGCCTGCCCCTGATGGTGCTACCCATACGAGGGATCTGGCTGCGGCGACATGACGCCCGCAGGCTGTTCTCGTGATCCCCACCGACTCGACCGTCTCCTCACCCGATTCCGCCGCCGCCGAGCGCTTCTCCACGACGCAGACCGTGGCGTTGGCCGTGCTTCTGACCGCCAACTTCACGCTCGCCGTCGACTTCTCCATCCTCACCGTGGCGCTGCCGCCGATCGGACGGGAGCTCGGTGTCGACGGCGCCGGGCTCCAGTGGATCGTGACGGTGTTCGCCGTCTGCGCTGCCTCGTTCACACTGTTCTTCGGACGGGTGGCCGACCTGTTCGGTCGCAAGCGCGTCTTCCTCGCCGGCATCGTGCTGCTGGGGCTCGCGTCTCTCGCGGGCGGGCTCGCAACGACTCCCGCCGTGCTGCTGGCCGCGCGCGCCGGGCAGGGCATCGCGACGGCCATGGTCACCCCGGCGGCGTTGGCGCTGATGACCACGATGTTCCCCGAGGGGCCAACCCGTTCGCGCGCGCTGGGCCTCAACGGGGCGCTGATGGCCGCGGGATTCACCACGGGTGCGATCCTCGGCGGGATGATCACCGGCAGTGTGTCGTGGCGGTGGGCGTTCCTCCTCAATGTCGCGATCGCTGCCGTGGCGCTCGCCGCGGGAGTGTTCGTCCTGCGTGAGCCGTCGCGCACCTCGCGGCCGCGCCTCGATGCGGTGGGTGCGTTCACGGTCACGGCCGCTCTCGTCGCCCTCGTGCTCGGGATCGATTCGGCCGGTCGTGACGGCTGGGCCCATCCCCGTACGTGGGGGGCGCTCGTGATCGCCGTCGTGCTCGTCGTGGTGTTCCTGCTCGTGGAGCGCCGCTCGGCGGATCCGCTCGTCGCTCCGGCGATGCTGCGCCGCAAGAGCATCGCGTGGGGCAACCTCGCAGGGCTCCTGGCGTTCGCCACCGAGACCTCGCTCGTCTTCGTCCTGACCCTCTATCTGCAGGAGATCCTGGGCTTCGACCCGCTCACGGCCGGGCTGATCCTCGGGCTGCTCGGCATCGGCACCGTGCTCGGCGGCCTGATCGCTCCACGGGTGATCGGCCGCATCGGCGCCCGCACCGCGATCGTCCTGTCGCTCTCGGCCCAAGCGGCGGTGACCTTCCCGCTCGCGTTCGTCTCCCCGCACGGGTCCTGGGTCGTGCCGCTCCTGATCCTCACCTTCCTCGGCGGCGTCGCGAACCTCGTCGCGATCGTGGGGTACGTGGTGACCGCCACGGCCGATGTCCCCGCCGATCAGCAGGGGCTCGCGACCGGACTCGTCACGATGAGTCAGCAGGTCGGCATCGCGCTGGGGACTCCGGTCATGGCCGCCGTCGTCGCCGCCTTCGCCGCTGCCGGGCTCCTGCGCGGGGTGCAGGCGGCGATCGCGGTCAACGCCGCGATCGCCCTGGCGACCGCGATCGCGATCGCCGTCGCCCTCAGGTTGCCACGTCGCCGCCGACGAGATCGCGCCGACGTCGTCTCCGTGCCGTGAGGCGGAGGATTCCTGCCATTCCGCGGCCACGCGACCGTCGGAGGGGCAGGGCTCCTCCGCGCCGGGCGTAGTGTTGTGCGGTGACCCTGACGATGCGCACGGACCGAGCGGCCCAGACCGCGGGGGTCGCGTATGCGGGCGGCGCCTACCTGCTCTGGGGTGTGCTCCCGCTGTACTTCCTGATGCTCGCGCCGACCGGCCCGTGGGAGGTCGTCGCCTGGCGCGTGCTCCTCTCGTTCGTCTTCTGTGCGATCCTGCTCACGGTCACGCGCGGCTGGCCGGCGCTGCGCGCGATCGTACGGCAGCCGAAGCTGCTCGCATGGACGGCACTGGCCGGAGTGCTGATCTACGTCAACTGGCAGGTGTTCCTCATCGGCACTCTGACCGGGCACGTCGTCGAGACGAGCCTCGGGTACTTCATCAACCCGATCGCCACCGTGCTGCTGGGCGTGTTCGTGCTCAAGGAGCGCATCCGCCGCCTCCAGTGGACCGCGATCGGCATCGCGACCGTCGCGGTGGCCGTGATCGTGGTCTTCTACGGCTCGTTCCCGTGGATCGCGCTCTCGCTGACGGCGTCGTTCGGGGTCTACGGGCTCATCAAGAAGAAGATCGGCCCCGCTGTCGATGCCGTCAGCGGGCTCACACTCGAATCGTTCTGGCTGATCCCCATCGCGGTGGTGCAGCTCGTCGTCGTCGCGATGACGCCCGCGGGTATCACGATGGGGCAGTTCGGCGCCTGGCACGCGGCTGTGCTCGCGTTCGCGGGGGTCGCGACGGCTGTTCCGCTGCTGCTCTTCGCGGCGGGTACGAGGCGCATCAACCTCACCGTGATCGGAATGATCCAGTTCGTGACGCCGGTCATGCAGTTCATCATCGGAGCGGCGGTGCTGGGAGAGCCCATGCCTCTCGAACGCTGGCTGGGCTTCGTGATCGTCTGGATCGCGATCGCGGTGTTCGTCGTCGACCTGCTGCTCGCCGCTCGCCGCGGGCGTCAGTCACGGGTGCCGTTATCCATCCGAGACCGGACTGTTTCACACCGTTAACGCATCGCAACAATCGTGAAGCATCCGCACGATTACCTTGGTGAGAACGGCGGAGCGCTCTGAGTTCCGTCGTCTGACATAAGGAGCAGCATGAGCATTCTCACTGGCTCGCGTGCGCGCAAGCGGTACGGCACAGTCGCCGTCCTCGGTGCCGCCGCACTCATCCTCGCCGGGTGTTCCGGAGACACAGGTTCGACGGAATCCGCGGCGCCCGATCCGGCGGAACGCGAGGATCTCACACTCAGCATCGGCACCGTGCTGCCGCAGACAGGTGCGCTCAGCTACCTCGGCCCGCCCGAGGAGGCCGGCGTGGGACTCGCGACCGCCGAGATCAACGAGGCTGCGAAGGGCATCACCGTCGAGGTCGAGTACGGCGACTCGGGAGACCCCGACAACAAGGCGTACGAGACCACGGTCCCGCGTCTGCTCGGTTCCGACGTGCAGGCGCTCATCGGCGCGGCGTCGTCGGGTGTGACGAAGCTCTTCCTCGACCAGGCCGTCGGCGCCGGTGTCATCACCTTCTCGCCGGCGAACACCTCGCCGGACTTCACGACCTGGGATGACGACGGACTGTACTGGCGCACCGCCCCGAGCGATCTTCTCCAGGGCGAGGTGCTCGGAAACCTGATCGCGGAAGACGGCGCCGCCTCGCTCGGCATCATCTACCTCAACGACGCCTACGGCACCGGCCTCGAGGCCGTCGTCAACGAGACGTTCACCGCCAGCGGTGGCGAGGTCGTCGCCAGCGAGTCCTACAACGCCGGAGACACGAACTTCAGCGCACAGGTCTCGTCGATCCTGGCGCAGAACCCCGATGCGATCGCGGTGATCGGCTTCGAGGAGACCTCCACGATCGTTCCGTCGTTCGTCAACAGTGGTTTCGACGGGTCGAACTTCTACTTCGTCGACGGCAACATCTCGCAGTGGGGCACCGACATGTCGGTGTCGATCGAGGGATCGAAGGGCACGCAGCCCGGGCCGGTGCTCGCCGACGACTTCCAGGACCGCCTGAAGGCGCAGTGGCTGGAGCAGGGCGACGGCGCGGAGCTCGTCGACTTCAACTACGCCGCAGAGTCGTATGACGCTGTGGTGCTGCTCGCGCTGGCCTCGCTGGCTGCGAACTCGAGCGACCCGGCCGAGATCGCCGGGAAGCTGCAGGAGGTCTCGGGCGGCTCGGGCGATGGCGAGAAGTGCGACACGTTCGAGGCGTGCGCCGACATCATCCTCGACGGCAACGCGGCCGACTACGACGGCTACTCCGGTGGAGTCGCCTTCGACGACGCCGGTGACCCGACCGAAGCCACCATCGGTGTCTTCCAGTACGGTGCCGACAACATGCACACGCGCATCGACTGACACCCTCACGCAGAGTGGGCCCCCGGGCGCGTACCCCCCGGGGCCCCGGCCGGGGGGGGGAAGAGCCGGTGCGGGTCGGCCCCAAAGAACGACAACGCAACGAGGG
>NZ_CAUQVQ010000127.1:0-4762 GCF_963521645.1 uncultured Microbacterium sp.
CTCGACAGCTGAGCGACGCCCGCCCACCGCTCCCGCTCGTTGAGCGAGGACGACGGAGTCGACCGAGACGAAACGCCCGGCGCCCCACCCCGTTTCGTCTCGCTGCTCCGCTGCTCGCTCAACGACCACAACACCCCCCGGTCGTTGAGCGAGGACGACGAAGTCGACCGAGACGAAACGCCACAACACCCCCGGTCTGTGAGCGAGGACGACGAAGTCGACCGATACGAAACGCCCGAACCCATCCCGTTTCGTCTCGCTGCTCCGCTGCTCGCTCAACGACCGGAACGCCGACCGAGACGACGTCAGAGGAGCTGACGCCAGTTGGCCCGCGCCAGGTCGAGCAGCTCATCGCCCTTGCCCGACATCACCGTGCGGATCGCGTACAGCGCGAAGCCCTTGACCTGCGCGGCCTCGATCGCCGGCGGCATCGACAGCTCCTGACGCTCGGTGACCACGTCGAGCAGCGCCGGGCCGTCGTGCGCCAGCACCTCGCGCACCGCATCCGGAAGGTCCTCGCTGTTCTCGACCCGTCGGGCGAAGATCCCCATGGCCTCGGCGATCGCGGCGAAGCTCGGGTTGTCGAGCGAGGTGCCGTAGTTGACGAAACCGGCGGCCTTCATCTCGAGTTCGACGAAGTTCAGCGAGGAGTTGTTCACCACGATCGTCTTCACGGGCAGTCGGTTCTGCGTGAGGGTCAGCAGCTCCCCCAGCATCATCGCCAACCCGCCGTCACCGGCGAGCGCGATCACCTGGCGATCGGGATGCGAGACCTGCGCGCCGATGCCGTGCAGCAGGGCGTTCGCCATCGACCCGTGCGTGAACGAGCCGATCAGTCGACGCTTCTCGGTCATCGAGAGATAACGCGCGGCCCACACGGTGGGCGAGCCGACGTCGGCCGTGAAGATCGCGTCGTCCGCGGCCTGCTCGTCGAGCAGCCGGGCCAGGTACTGCGGGTGGATCGGCCGCCCCGCCTTGGTCGGGGTGGCGAGGTCGTCGAGCTTCGCGCGCGTCTTGCGGTAGTGCGCCGTCGAGTCGTCGAGGTGCGCGCGATCGGTCTTCTCGGCGAGCCGCGGCAGCAACGCCGCCACAGTCGCTCCCACGTCTCCGACGAGTCCCAGGTCGAGCGGATGCCGCTTGCCGAGCTGCGAGCCGCGGATGTCGACCTGGATCGTCGTGGCGTGCTCCGGGTAGAACTGCTCGTAGGGGAAGTCGCTGCCGAGCACGAGCAGCGTGTCGGCCGCCTCCATGGCCCGATATCCGGATGCGAAGCCGAGAAGGCCCGTCATACCGACGTCGAACGGGTTGTCGTACTCGATGAACTCCTTGCCCCGCAGCGCGTGCACGATCGGCGCACCGAGCCGGTCGGCCAGCGCGACGACCTCGTCGTGCGATCCCTCGACACCCGCTCCGGCGAGGATCGTGGTCTTCGTCGACGCGTTGAGCAGTGTCGCGGCGCGCGCGAGCTCGTCGCCGCTCGGCACGATCACCGGGCGCGTGCGCTCGATCACCACGGCGCGGTCGTCGGCGATCTCGGCGAGGGCGACATCGCCGGGGATCACGAGCACGGCGACACCGCGCTGCTCGATCGCCGCGCGCATGGCGATCTCGAGCAGGCGCGGCATCTGCTGGGGGTCGGCGACGTACTCCACGTACACGCTGCATTCGCGGAACAGCTCCTGCGGATGGGTCTCCTGGAAGTACCCGGTGCCGATCTCGGTCGTGGGGATGTGCGCGGCGATCGCGAGTACCGGGACCCGCGAACGGTTCGCGTCGTACAGTCCGTTGATCAGGTGCAGGTTGCCGGGTCCGCATGAGCCGGCGACGACCGCGAGCTCACCCGTCAGCGCGGCATCCGCTGCGGCGGCGAAGGCCGCGGACTCTTCATGTCGCACGTGCACCCATCGGATGCTGCCGTCTTTGCGGAGGGCGTCGGTGAAACCGTTGAGGGAGTCACCGGGAAGGCCGTAGACACGGTCGATCCCATTGGCGCGGAGGGTCTTGACGATGTTCGCTGCGACGGTTGCCATGCTTCGACCCTACGCCCGGGTCGGAGGCGGACGGCCCGACGGCGTTACGGTTTTCCGCACGGTGGTGGAGGGCCAGCCGCAGTGACCGCCGCCGCGCGGCCACGTAGCGTCGGAAGCATGGATGCCTCTGACAACCTGAACGTGTTCGCGCAGTGGGCGATCGGCCTGATGGAGGCGCTGGGCAGCGTCGGCGCCGGCGTGGCCGTGGCGATCGAGAACCTGTTCCCGCCGATCCCGAGCGAGGTCGTGCTCCCGCTGGCGGGCTTCACGGCGAGCCAGGGCACCATCGTGCTGTGGGAGGTGCTGGTGTGGACCACGGTCGGCTCGATCGTCGGTGCCCTCGCGCTCTACGGCCTCGGCGCGTGGCTGGGCCCTGTGCGCCTTCGCCGCATCGTCGATCGGATGCCGCTGATGAAGGTCAGCGATGTGGATCGCACCGAGGAGTGGTTCGCGCGACACGGCGCGAAGGCGGTGTTCTTCGGGCGCATGATCCCGATCTTCCGGAGCCTGATCTCGATCCCCGCGGGCGTCCAGCGCATGCCGCTGATGAAGTTCACGCTGCTCACCGCCGCGGGCAGCGCCATCTGGAACACGGTGTTCGTGATGGCCGGATTCCTGCTCGGCGAGCAGTGGCACCGCATCGAGCAGTACGCCGACGGCCTGCAGGTGATCGTGATCGGGGCCGTGATCGTCGCGGCCTCGATGTTCGTGGTCGCGCGAGTGCGCCAGCGCGGGCGAGGAACGGATGTCGACGATGCGCGCGAGACGCGCTCCGCAGCGGAGCACCCCGCGGAGTCGGGCGAGGCGCGCGACGCGGAGATCACGTCGGCGCGCGGCACAATGGAGAGATGACGCACCCCACCGACGCCGCGTCGTCGACGCGCTCGATCTCGAGGGATGCGGTGCGGATGCTCGGCGGCACCGCCGCCGGCGTCGTGATGCTCGTTCCCACGCTGATCGCCGTGGCCACCGCACCGCGGCCGCCTGCACAGGCTGTCGTGCGCTCGATCGCGGCGCGTCTCACGTGGGTCGACGGGATCCCGCGCCGCACTCCGCCGCGGGCTCCCCGTCTTCGCGGGCTGCTCGCGCTGTCGGCGCTGCTCCAGCTCGTCGTGCTCTGCATCCTCGCGCTGATCGTGGCGGGCGTCGTGGTCGGCGTGCAGATGCTCGTCGCCGCCGCGACCGGCGGTCCTGTCGCGTTGTTCAGCGCCCGCCCCGGACGCGTCACCTGGGCGACCGTGGGTCTCTTCGTCATCCCGGGTCTCGTGCTGCTGTTCCTCGCACTCTCGGGTCTCGGCGGGATCGCCTGGCTCGAGAGACGTGTGTGGCAGTCGTTCCAGCGCCCCGGCGCCGGTGAGCTGTCGCAGGAGGTGGTGCGCCTGCACACCACCCTCGACGAGGTCGTCGCGGCCGTGGACGTCGAGCGGCGGCGCATCGAGCGCGACATCCACGACGGCGTGCAGCAGCGGGTGGTCGCCCTGTCGATACTGCTGGCCCGCGTCGAGCGGGCGGAACCCGCGGAGGCTCGCCGGCTGCTGAGCGGTGCGCGAGGAGAGACGCAGCAGATCCTCGACGATCTGCGCGATGTCGCCTGGCGGACGTACCCCGAGATGCTGCAGCGCGATGGACTCACGGCAGCGCTCGAGGCGCTGCGCGACCGCGTCGCGATGCCCGTCGATCTCGCGGTCGACGGCACGGTGGTGCCGGATCGGGCCGCCGAGACGGCCGCTTATTTCGTGGCGAGCGAGGCCGTCACCAACGCGATCAAGCACGCGCAGGCGAGCGTCATCAGCATCCGGGTGCGCAGTGCGGACGACGAGCTCACCGTGACGATCGAGGACGACGGGATCGGCGGAGCGGATCCCGCGGGAACGGGCCTGTCGGGCATCGCCTCGCGCGTGGCCGCGCGTGACGGGCGTCTGCTCGTGCGCAGTCCTGCGGGCGGCCCCACCGTGATCGAGGCGGTGATCCCGTGCGGATAGCCATAGCCGAGGACTCGACACTGCTGCGCGAGGGCATCGTGCAGCTCCTGGTCGCCGAGGGCCACGAGGTGAGCGCCTCCGTGTCCGACGCCGACGCGCTCATGGCGGCGCTGGCGACGGACGAACCCGACCTCGTGATCGTCGACGTGCGGATGCCTCCGGACTTCGTCGACGAGGGCATCCGTGCCGCGCTGCGCATCAGACACGAGCATCCGCAGGTCGCCGTGCTGGTGCTGTCGCAGCATGTGGAGCGCCGCTATGCGAGCGAGCTGCTCGACGGGCGCGGCGGGGTCGGCTATCTGCTGAAGGACCGCGTCTCCGACATCGCCGGGTTCCTCGACGCGATCGTGCGCGTGGCGGAGGGCGGTGTGGCCTTCGATCCCGAGGTGATCCGGCGTCTGATCGCGGAGCGCTCGGGACCCGACCCGCGCATGGCGGAACTCAGCGAGCGCGAGGGCGCCGTGCTCGAGCTGATCGCCGAGGGCCACAGCAACGCGGCGATCGCCGAGCGGCTGTACGTGAGCCAGAGCGGCGTCGAGAAGCACATCAACACGATCTTCACGAAGCTCGGCGTCGCCTCGGGCTCGGGCGTGAACCGTCGGGTGCTGGCCGTGCTCGCCTACCTCGGGCAGACGGCCTGACCGGCCCCGCTCCCCCGTGCCGACACCCGACGCCGCTCCCCCTGCCGGCACCCGGCGCCGCTCCCCGTGCCGGCACCCGGCGCCGCGGCGCCGCCGCGCACCGGCATCC
>NZ_CAUQVQ010000128.1:0-4625 GCF_963521645.1 uncultured Microbacterium sp.
TGGCGCCTGTCGTCGCTTCGGCGCGTGAATTGCGGCATGAGGTGCCAACTGGCGAGGGCGAGGCGAGGCCCCGCGAGATCAGGTCCGAGCGTGTTCGTCGGCGACGGCGAGGGCCTTGTCGAGCACCGCGAGGCCGCGCACGAGCTCGTCTTCACTGATCACGAGCGGCGGCGCCACGTGCATCCGGTTGAAGTGCGTGAACGGCCAGACGCCGGCCTTCTTCGCGGCGGCGGCGAAGGCGGCCATCGGCGCAGCATCCGCACCGCTGGCGTTGAACGGCACGAGCGGTTCGCGGGTCTCGGTGTCACGCACGAGCTCGACGGCCCAGAAGAGGCCACGCCCGCGCACCTCTCCGACGCTCGGGTGGGTGTCGACCCACGAGCGCAGCGTCGGCTCGACGATGTGTTCGCCGAGATCGCGCACGCGCTCGAGGATGCCGTCTCGGCGGAACACCTCGAACGTCGCGACACCCGCGGCGCACGCCAGAGGGTGACCGGAGTAGGTGAGTCCGCCGGCGAATGGCGTCGTGTCGAAGGCGCGCGCGATGCGCTCCGAGATCACGACCCCGCCGAGCGGCACGTAGCCGGAGTTCACGCCCTTCGCGAAGGTGATGAGGTCGGGGCGGCCGTCGTACGCATCGATGCCGAACCATTCGCCGAGGCGACCGAAGCCGACCATGACCTCGTCGGCGATGTACACGATGCCGTAGCGGTCGCACAGTTCGCGCACACCCTGCAGGTAGCCCGGCGGCGGAACGAGCACGCCGTTCGTGCCGACCACGGTCTCGATGATGATCGCGGCGATCGTCGCCGGTCCCTCGAGCTGGATCGTCTGTTCGAGGTGGGCGAGTGCGCGCTCGGACTCCTGCTCGGGCGTCTCGGCATGGAACGGCGAGCGGTAGAGGTAGGGGCCGAAGAAGCGCACGGCTCCCGAGTCCGGCGTGCCGTTCGCCCAGCGCCGAGGATCACCCGTCAGCGAGATCGCCGTCGACGTGGATCCGTGATAGCTGCGGTACATCGAGAGGACCTTGTGGCGACCGGTCGTCTGACGAGCCATGCGCACCGCGTATTCGTTGGCCTCGGCGCCGCCGTTGGTGAAGAAGACCTTCTCGAAGCCCTCGGGCGCGACCTCGACGATGAGCCGGGCGAGCTCGCCCCGCACGTCGTTGGCCATCGCCGGCTGGATCGTCGCAAGACGCCCCGCCTGCTGCTGGATCGCCGCCACGAGGTCGGGATGCTGATGCCCGAGGTTGAGGTTCACGAGCTGGCTCGAGAAGTCGAGATAGGAGTTGCCGGCGTAGTCCCAGAACGTCGATCCCTGACCGGCGGCGACGGGAAGCGGGTCGATCAGACCCTGGGCGCTCCAGGAGTGGAAGACGTGGCCGCGGTCATCCGCGCGCACCTGCGCCTCGGCCTCGGGAGCCGGGAGCGGATGCGATACGCCGTGGCGATCGGTGAAGTTCGTCATGTCTCGTCTCTCAGTTCTCTGTCTGCTCGGGAGCTCAGTGGTTGCTCGGGAAGCCCAGGTCGATCTGCGAGGGCGTGTGGTCGGGCCAACGAGTGGTCACGACCTTCGACCGAGTGTAGAAGTGCACCGACTCGGGGCCGTAGATGTGCGAGTCGCCGAACAGCGAGTCCTTCCAACCGCCGAAGGAGTAGGCGCCGATCGGCACGGGGATCGGCACGTTGACGCCGACCATCCCGACCTCGATGTCGAATTCGTACTGACGCGCGGTTCCGCCGTCGCGCGTGAAGATCGCGGTGCCGTTGCCGTACGCGTTCGCGTTCACGAGCTCGACGGCCTCGGCATACGTCTCGACACGCACCACCGAGAGCACCGGACCGAAGATCTCGTCGTCGTAGACCTTCATTCCGGGCGCGACCCGGTCGATCAGGCTGACCCCGATGAAGAACCCGTCCGAGTCGAACTGCTTCGTCGTGCCGTCGACCACGACCGTCGCGCCCTCGGCTGCCGCGCCCGTGACATACGACGCGACGCGGTCGCGGTGCTCGCGGGTGATGAGCGGGCCCATCTCGCTCGCGGCATCTGTGCCGGCGCCGATCGTGAGGCCCTCGATGCGCGAGGCGATGGCTGCGACCAGGTCGTCGGCGATGTCGCCGACCGCGACAAGCACCGAGACCGCCATGCAGCGTTCGCCGGCCGAGCCGTAGGCGGCCGAGACGGCGGCGTCGGCCGCGGCGTCGATGTCGGCATCCGGCATCACGACCATGTGGTTCTTCGCTCCGCCGAGCGCCTGGACGCGCTTGCCCGCAGCCGAGGCGCGCTGGTAGATCGAGCGGGCGATCGGGGTGGATCCGACGAAGCTGATCGCATTCACGCGCGGCGACTCGAGCAGTGCGTCGACGGCCTCCTTGTCACCGTGCACGACATTGAGCACGCCGTCGGGGAGCCCCGCCTCCTGGAAGAGCTTCGCGAGCCAGATCGACGCCGACGGATCCTTCTCGCTGGGCTTGAGCACCACGGTGTTGCCGCACGCGATCGCAGACGCGACCATCCACAGCGGCACCATCACGGGGAAGTTGAACGGTGTGATCGCGGCGACGACGCCCACCGGCTGCTTGACCGAGTGCACGTCGACACCCCGCGAGACCTGCTCGCTGCGCTCACCCTTGAGCAGGTGCACGAGGCCGGCCGCGAACTCGACGTTCTCGATGCCGCGCGAGACCTCGCCTGCGGCATCCGAGAGCACCTTGCCGTGCTCCGAGGTCACGATCGCGGCGAGTTCGGGCGTGCGCTCGGTGAGCAGCTGCCGAAGACGGAAGAAGACGTCGGCGCGCTTGATGAGGCTGGTCGCCCGCCAGGAGGGCAGGGCGGATGCCGCAGCGGCGATGGCCCGGTCGACCTCGGCGGCGGAGGCGAAGGCGACCTGCTTCGACACCTGACCGGTGGCGGGATCGAAGACCTGCCCCGTGCGGGCCGCCTCGGCGGTGTCTGCTCCATTGATGAGGTGACGGACGACGTCCACGGGGCTCCTTCGGGTCGTAGATCGAGATCGAACACTCTGACCGACGTTCGATACGCTGGCTTCCTCCCATGATCACAGCGCGCGAAGGATCGATCCGGTGTCAGAACGTCGCGATATGAGCGTTATCCGGACAGAACGTCCGGCTCCCGGTGTCCGCCTGACCGTCTCCGAGGTTCTCGCCGAGCCCGCGGTGCAGGCGGGCGGACCGGAGGTCCTCGTCGGGGGCACCGCGCTGGACGCCGCGGTGCGGTGGGTGCATGTCTCCGACAGCGTAGGTGTCGCGCGGCTGCTCGATGGGGGCGAGCTGCTGCTGACGACCGGAGCGGGCTGGCCGGTCGACGACGCAGAACTGCGCGCGTTCGCCTCGAGCCTGCATCGAGCGGGAATCTCCGGCATCGTCTTCGAGGTCGGCACGGCCCGTCAGGCAGTGCCGCAGGCGGTCGTCGACGTCTGCGCCACAGTGGGGCTGGCCCTCATCGCTCTCACGCACGAGGTCAAGTTCGTGGCCGTGACGGAGGCCGTGCATCATGCGCTGATCGCGGCGCAGACCCAGGCGCTGCGCGAGAGGCAGCATCTGCACGAGCTCTTCACGGCGCTGAGTCTGCAGGGGGCGCCCGCCGACGTCGTGGTGTCGGAGACGGCCCGCGCGCTCGGGGCCCCGGTCGTGCTCGAGAACCTCGCGCGCGAAGTGATCGCGACCGAGGGGCTGGGGATGCCGATCGCCGAGGTGCTCGAGCATCGCGGCGCCGCGGAGGAGGTCCCGGTACGGGCGCGAGGGGTGCGCTGGGGCACGCTCCTCGCTCTGCCCGGCCCTGCGCACCCCGCCGGCCGCGTCACCGTGCTCGAACAGGGGGCCACGGCGCTCGCTTTCGGCTGCATCGCAGACGGCGGAGACGCCGAGTGGTCGCTGCTCGCGCAGCGGACCGTGATCGACGACCTGCTGGGGGCGCGGTTCGCCCGCGCGGAGGACATCGACGCCCGCTTGCGCGCCGGAGGATTCGCGCTCGCCGAACGGCAGTGTCACGGGATCGTCGCCCGCGGTTCGGCGTCGATCAGCGAACTCGCCTACCGTGCGCGGCAGGCGGGTTTCGCCGTGATGGCCGCCCGTGTCGGCGGCGACGATGTCGCGCTGCTGTCGCTGCCCGCATCCGCCGCGCTGTCCGACGAGGTGCTGCTGCGCATCGTCGGCCCCGACCGTGCTGTCTTCGTGGGGCCGGCCGCCGACGACGTGATCGGTCTGCTCGGGTCCCTGCGTGCGGCACGAGACCTGGCCGACAGCGATCGGACCGAGGCGGGCGCGCGTGTGCGCCGTGTCGACGACCGACCGCTCGAGCGTCTCGTCGCCACGCTGCGCGACGACCACCGACTGCACGAGCACAGTGAGCGGATGCTGGCGCCGCTGCTGCGATACGACAGAGAGCGCCGCGGCGACCTGCTCGACGTGCTCGCAGCCCTGGTCGCGCACCCCGGCAATCGCTCGGCGGCAGCGGCGGCGAGCCACCTGTCGCGCTCGGTGTTCTATCAGCGCCTCACCCTGATCGGCGACCTGCTGGGTGCGGACCTCGACGACGGCGAGACGATCGCGGCGCTGCACCTCGCCCTGCTCGCGAGGCGGCGCACCGCGGCATCCGCCTAGCCC
>NZ_CAUQVQ010000129.1:0-4529 GCF_963521645.1 uncultured Microbacterium sp.
GGACCGCGTTTCGTCTCGGTCGGCTTCGCCGTCCTCGCTCAACGACCGGAGGGGGCATCGCGCGTCGGCGTGTTACGTCGGATGAACGCCCGTGACAGCGGGTGAATCCGCGTGACGTCATCTCGGCATATCGACCGTCTCTCCGCATAGATTCGCGGCGAGAGGGAGGTGCGAGGTGGGATTCGAAGACGACTGGCGGGCCTGGCACGAATCGCGCGAGCGCTATGCCGGAGCCGAGTACGGCCCCGCCGCGCTCGAATCCACGAACTGGCTCATCACAGAACCCGCCGCCGTGGAGGGAGTGCCGGGGCTCTGGGCTCGGACGGACGACGGCGCCATCCGCGGCAGCGACCTCGGGGTGGGCGGTTCCGTCATCACGCTGCGCGGAGCGGAGACGCTGAGGCTCGGCCGGCGTGAACTGCGGGTCTTCGACAGGCGAGGGGCGGTGGCGCTGCGCGTGTTCAACCCCCGGCGCCGTGAGCGAGAGCACTTCAGCGCGATCGACGCGTATCCGCCGCGGCAGGGCTGGCGGATCCCGGCATCCTTCGAGCCCACCCCCGGCGAGCGCATCACGGTCACGACGATCGACGGACAGGCGACCGAGTCCGAGCTCGCGGGGCGTCTGCATTTCGCGCTCGACGGCAACCCGCTGACGCTGCACGCGACCCGCACCCCTCAGGGAGGTCTGACGGCGGTGTTCGCCGACGGGACGAACGGCATCGAAACGTATCGGTTCCGGTTCCTCCCGATCGACGAGCCCGACCCCGACGGATCCGCGATCGTCGACTTCAACCGTGCCTACCTCCCGCCCTGCGCGTTCTCAGATCAGTACCTGTGCCCGCAGCCGCCGAACGGCAACCGATACTCGCTGCCGATCCGTGCCGGCGAGCGCGCCGTCGTCTTCGGCGGGTGACGGACGATCATCGGTCGTCACGGGCACTGCGCGCCTTAAGCTGTAACCGTGCACGGTGAATACAAGGTTCCAGGCGGAAAGCTCGTCGTCGTCGATCTCGATGTCGAGGACGGCAGGATCGCCCGATTCCGGCTCGCCGGCGACTTCTTCCTGGAGCCCGACACGGCTCTCGCAGACATCGATGCCGCGGTCACGGGACTGCCCGTCGAATCCGATGCCACAGCGATCGCCGCGGCCGTGCGCGGAGCATTGCCCGAGGGGGCGCAGCTGCTCGGCTTCACGCCCGAGGCGGTGGGAACCGCAGTGCGTCGCGCTCTCGTCACGGCGCCGGGCTGGGGCGATTTCGACTGGGAGATCGTGCACGACGCGGCGGTGTCGCCCCGCATGAACCTCGCCCTCGACGAGGTGCTCACCTCCCGTGTCGGTGAAGGGCGCCGCCGTCCGACGCTGCGCATCTGGGAGTGGGACCAGTCCGCCGTCGTGATCGGGTCGTTCCAGTCGTACCGCAACGAGGTCGACCCCGAGGGTGCGCAGCGCCACGGCTTCGACGTCGTCCGCCGCATCTCGGGCGGCGGAGCGATGCTCATGGCCGCCGGTCAGATCATCACGTACTCGCTCTATGTGCCGGCGTCGCTCGTGCAGGGCATGACGTTCGCCGACTCCTACGCGTTCCTCGACGACTGGGTGCTGCAGGCGCTGCGCTCGCTCGGCATCGATGCGATCTACCAGCCGCTCAACGACATCGCGAGCTCGTCGGGCAAGATCGGCGGAGCCGCGCAGAAGCGGCTCGCCAACGGGGGAGTGCTGCACCACGCGACGCTCTCGTACGACATCGACGGTCAGACGATGACCGAGGTGCTGCGCATCGGCCGCGAGAAGCTCAGCGACAAGGGCACCACCTCGGCCGCCAAGCGCGTCGACCCGCTGCGCAGCCAGACCGGCCTCTCGCGCGCCGAGATCATCGAGCGCTTCATCGACACGTTCCGCGCGCTCACCTCGGCGGAGGACGGCACCGTCACCGCTGACGAGTACGCCGATGCCGAGGCGCTGGTGGAGTCGAAGTTCGCCACCGACGCATGGCTGCACCGGGTTCCGTGATCGACGATCCGGGTGCTCTCGTCCCCGGGTCCGTCTCGATCATCCAGGGCGACAATCTCGCGGTCGCGGCGACGCTGCCCTCGGCATCCTTCACGCTCGTGTACCTCGACCCGCCGTTCAACACGGGGCGGGCGCAGGAGCGACAGGTGGTCACCGCGCGACGCACGTTCGCGACGGCGCACGAGACGGATGCCGAGGGCACGCCGCTCGTGGTGAGCGTCGGCACCGAGGCGTCGGCGCCCGCCGAGGTGCGCCACGGGTTCCACGGACATGCGTACGAGCGGGTGCGCGGCATGCTGCGCACGTATGACGACCGGTTCGACGACTACGGGGCCTTCCTCATGCCGCGCCTGGAAGAGGCGTGGCGACTGCTCGCCGACGACGGCACGCTGTACCTGCACCTCGACTATCGCGAGGCGCACTACGCCAAGGTCATGCTCGACGCGGTGTTCGGTCGCGACTGCTTCCTGAACGAGCTGATCTGGGCCTACGACTACGGTGCGAAGTCGCGGCGGCGCTGGCCGACCAAGCACGACACGATCCTCGTGTACGTCAAGAACCCGCGGGAGTACGTGTTCAACAGCGACGACGTCGACCGAGAGCCGTACATGGCGCCCGGTCTCGTCACCGCCGAGAAGGCCGCCCGCGGCAAGCTGCCCACCGACGTGTGGTGGCACACGATCGTGCCGACCACCGGGCGCGAGAAGACCGGATACCCGACGCAGAAGCCCGAGGGCATCCTGCGCCGTATCGTGCGGGCATCCAGCCGCCCCGGCGACCGCGTGCTCGACCTCTTCGCGGGCAGCGGCACGACCGGAGCCGTCGCCTCCGCGCTCGGGCGCGAGGCCGTGCTCGTCGACGACAACCCCGAAGCGGTGCGGGTGATGACCGAGCGGATGCCGCACGCTACGGCGTCGCGGTTCCCGGCGTGATCCTGCGGGCTCTGCGACCGGAGCCGCGCCGCCTCGCGCCGTGCCTGAGGTCGCAGACCGGTGCGGGGATCAGGCTCGTCGTGGGAGTCTGTGTGTGATGAGTGACTACGTCGAGGTGCAGACCGCCGCAGGCCGCGTCCGGGGGCGGTGGCGCCCGGGCCCACAGGATCGGGGTGCCTCGAGGTCGGCCGCGTTTCTCGGCATCCCGTTCGCCGAGCCGCCCGTCGGCGAACGGCGGTTCGCGGCACCCGTGCCCCATGCGGCATGGGAGGGAGTGCGTGATGCCCTGGCTCACGGGGCGACCGCGCAGCGCGGCGATCAAGGCGAGACCCTCATTCCCGAGCCGAGCGTCGCCGGCGAATCGACTCTCAACGTCAACGTCTTCACGCCCTCTCCGGGCCCCGACCCCGCCGCCGCGGGACTGCCGGTGCTCGTCTGGATCCACGGCGGCGGATTCACGTCCGGATCGCCTGCCAGCCCCTGGTACGACGGTCGCAGCTTCACCCGCGACGGCGTGGTCACCGTGACGATCTCGTACCGACTGGGCTTCGAAGGTTTCGGCTGGATCGACGGTGCCCCGTCGAACCGCGGCGTGCGCGACTGGCTGCTGGCGCTCGAATGGGTTCAGCAGAACATCGCCGCGTTCGGCGGAGATCCCGCGCGCGTGACGATCGCCGGGCAGTCCGCGGGTGGCGGGGCCGTTCTCACCCTGCTCGGGATGCCAGCCGCGCAGCACCTGTTCCACGGGGTGTACGCGATCTCCGCGGCGCTCACGGATGTCGCACCCGGGCGGTCGGAGGCGTTCGCCCGTGCGCTCGCCGCGTCGGCAGGGGTCGAGCCGACCGTGAGCGGCTTCGGCGGTGTCGACGAGCACCATCTGCTCGACCTGCAGAAGAACGCGACACGCCTGAGCCCCCGCGGCATCGCGACCCTCGTCGACGTGGGGCTGCCACTCGGCCCCGTGGTCGACGGCGACCTCATCCCGCGTCCGACGAGAGAATCCCTGCGCGCCGGCATCGGGGCCGACAAACCGCTCGTGATCGGGGCCACCGACGACGAGTTCACGATGGTCTTCGGCGGGGCCGCCGCGAAGGCGCTGCGCTGGGTGCCTCGCACAGTGCTGCTGAACCGCCTCGGGCTGCCGAAGAGCATCCGCGCCGACTACCTCGCCGACAACGCCGACATCGTGCGCCTCGGCTCGTCGCGCCTCGCCGGCCGAGTGCTCACCGACCGCATGTTCCGTGCCGGCGTACTGCGCGTCGCGGCCGACCGCGGTGACGCGCCCACGTGGGTGTATCGGTTCTCCTGGCCGTCGGGGCGCTTCGGGTACGCCGAGCACTGCCTCGATGTGCCGTTCTTCTTCGACTGCCTCGACGGCCCGTCGATGCAGGCTCTGGCCGGACCGAACCCGCCGCAGCAGCTCGCCGACGAGGTGCACGGCGCCGCGGTGGCCTTCGTCGTCTCAGGCGACCCCGGCTGGCCGACGCACGAGGGCGATGACGGCATCGTGCGCGTGTACGACGTGCCGACCCGCGACGTCGCCGACGCGTATCGGTCGGTGCGCGCCCTGGTCTGACCTGCGTCGG
>NZ_CAUQVQ010000130.1:0-4519 GCF_963521645.1 uncultured Microbacterium sp.
ACGATCGGCACCTGGTCGGCGAACGGCTCGAGCTGCGCGGCCGTGATGCCACCGGTCGCGACGATGAGCCCCGCGACGCGCATGCCGAGCAGTCGGTGCAGCGCGCCGATCTGCTCGGTGCCCTGCACATCGGCGCCGATCGTCACGGTCACGAGGTCGAGGCCTCGCCGGTGCGCCTCATCCTGCAACCGCGAGAACAGCAGACCGTAGGCAGGGTTGCTCGCGTCGCGCAGCATGAGCCCGACGGTGCCGGTGCGGCCGGCGGCGAGCTCGGCGGCCATCGTGTTGCGCACGTATCCGAGGCGCTCGGCCTCGGCGAGGATCCGCTCCTGCGTCTCGGGAGCGAAGCGCCCTTCACCCTTGAGCGCCCGGGTCGCGGTCGCGCGAGAGACCCCGGCGGCCGCGGCCACATCGCTGACCGTGACGCGCAGCCCCGGAGCGTCCGACGACGATGCACCACTCATGCGCGAGCCTTCCGAACCCTGCGGGGCGCCCCGGCGCGCGATCCTCGTCCATACACGAGATACATGGTGACACCCATGATGATCATCAGCAGCACTGTGTAGACGAACGTGATCGGCATCGCGTCGAGGTTGTTCTCGCCGCGCGTGCTCTCTTGGATCGCCACACCCAGCGGCTTGAACAGCGGGTGGTAGAGGAAGATCGCCGCGTCGTAGTCGTCGAGCAGGCTGTTGAAGTTCAGGGCCGTGATCGCCGCGGCGGTCGGCAGCACGAGCGGTATCAGCACGCGGCGGAACGTCGTGAGCGACTTCGCCCCGAGGATGCGCGAGGCGTCTTCGAGTGAATCCGGCACCGACGCGAACCCGGCCTTGAGCAGGCGCAGCGTGAACGGGATCTTCACGCAGATGTATGCGACGAGCAGCAGGATCGGCGTGCCGGTGAGCACGAGCCCGCCCACGATCGCCCGTGGCTCGTCGAAGGCGGTCACGAGGGCGAGAGCGATCAGCACGATCGGCAGGATCCACGGGATGTGCAGCACGTACTCGATCGCGGTGGTCAGCAGGTTGCGGTGCTTCTGCAGCATCCGCGCGACGAACAGCAGACCGCCGACCACGATGAGCGACGCGAGCGCGCTGTAGACCACGCTGACGATGAAGGGACGGATCGCCTCGGCGCTCGAGAACACGGTGATGTAGTTGTCGAGCGTGAAGCTGTCGAGCGTGATGGATCCGGCGAGGATGCTGCGCGCATCCACGAACGAGAAGATCACGATCAGCACCACGGGGATCAGGTAGATCACCCACAGCAGATACGCGATGACGTGCACGGCCACGTTCGCGAACGGGTTGCGGATCTTCTGCTTCTGGATCGGCGTCGCGACCTTGGCGACCGAGAAGTACACGCCCGATTTCTCGAAGCGGTTCATGATCGCGAGCAGGATGATCGTCGCGATGCCGAGCACGATCGCGAGCAGCGCGGCGATGTCGCGCGTGATCGGGCTGCGCGAGAGATCGATGATGAGCGGAGCGACGGTCTGGAAGTCGGGCCCGCCGAGCACGAGGGGAGCGGTCAGCGCGCCGAGCCCGATGAGGAAGGTCAGCACGGTGACGGCGAACAGCATCGGCTTCATCACCGGCAGCACGATGCGGCGCAGGATCGTCCAGGTGGACGCGCCCATGAGCTTGGCGGCCTCGATCGACGCGTAGTCGACCTTGCCGAGCGACGACGACAGGAACAGCATGTGGTTGGTCGTGGTCGCGAACGTCATCACGAAGACGACGGCGAAGTATCCCGAGAACCAGTCGCGATCCATGTCGGGCCAGATGTTGACCATCAGGTTCGTGAAGAACCCGAACTTGCCGTAGATGAAGTTGTATCCCGCGGCCAGCACGATGCCGCCGTAGATCAGGGTGGTGGCGTAGCCGAGCCAGAGGATCTTCGCCCCGCGCACCTGGAAGTACTTCGTCACCAGCACGATGAACACGCCGACCACGTTGACCGTGATCGACAGGGTCACCGCGAGCAGGAAACTGTTGCCGAGCGTCTTCAGCGCGCGCTCGCTGCCGAGCAGCTTCTCGACGGCACGGATGCTGAACTGACCGTCGGGGAAGAACGTGACGCCGAGCAGGGCGGCGTTCGGCAGCACGAGGAAGGCGGCGGCGAACCAGATCGCGACGATGCCGGTGATCCACGCGAGAGGCGAGCGGAGCATCGCCTTCAGGCTGCCGGGCTTGCCTCTCGTGCGGAGCCGCGGTCCCGCCGTCTGACCCTCGACGACCGCAGTGGTCGTCAAGGAGCCGGCTTCTCCGGTCACGGCCGCTGAGGGCGGGACCGCGGGGCTTGAGGGGTTCTGGGGCTTCTGCGCATCCGACATGTCACGCCGCCGGGTACTGCAGGATCCACCGGGGGTCCATGTCGACGCGCACCGCGTCGCCCGGGCTCCACTGGCGGGCGCTCGCCGCGGCGGGCACGCTCACGCGCAGCGCGGCATCCTCCGCCTTCACGGTGTAGACGCTGTGGCTGCCGTGATACGTGCGGTCGACGACGGTGCCGTCGAGCGAGGCGGATGCCGCAGAGGCGTCGCCGGCCTCGGCGAGGTGCAGCTTCTCGGGCCGCACGTAGCTCTCGGCGGTGGCATCGAGCCCTGCGCCGAGGCTCGTGAGCTGCGCCGGGCTGAGACGGTTGTTCTCGCCGATGAACCGGCACACGAACGGCGTCGCGCTGCGGTCGTAGATCTCTTCAGGCGTGCCGACCTGCTGCAGCGTGCCGGCATCCAGCACCGCGATGCGGTCGCTGAGGGTCAGTGCCTCTTCCTGGTCGTGCGTGACGTAGACAGTGGTCACGCCGACCTCGTGCTGCAGCTCCTTCAGCTGCTCGCGCAGCTGCACGCGCAGCTTGGCGTCGAGGTTCGACAGCGGCTCGTCGAGCAGCAGGATGCTGGGGGTCAGCGCAAGAGCGCGGGCGATCGCCACGCGCTGCTGCTGTCCGCCCGAGAGCTCCGACACGTTCTTGTCGAGCTGCGATTGCGCGAGGCCGGTGCGGTCGGCGATCTCGTCGACGCGTCGACGCTGCTCGGCCTTCGACGTCTTCTGGATCGACAGGCCGAACGCGATGTTCTCGCGCACGTTCATGCTCGGGAACAGCGCGTAGTTCTGGAACACCATGCCCACGCCGCGCTTCTCGCTCGGCACGCGCGTCACATCGCGGCCGTTGATGTGGATGCGGCCGCCGGTCGGCTCGACGAACCCGGCGAGGGTGCGCAGGGCCGTGGTCTTGCCGCATCCGGACGGACCCAGGAGGGTGAAGAACTCACCCTCCTGGATCTCCAGATCGAGGTGCGAGACCGCACGGTGATCGCCGAACGCGACCTCGACATCTTCGAAACGGATCATGCTGTCTTTCCGGTCGTGGTGTGTTCGGCTCAGCCGATGTACTCGAGCGTGACCTTCTCGACCCAGGCGCCGAGGTTCTCGCTCACGAAGCCGAAGTCGATGTCCTGACGGTCGAGCGTGCCCATGAGCTCGACGACGTCGGGGTTGGCCTTGTCGACCGCGCCCTCGTTGACGGGCATCGAGTTGAACTCGGCCGCGAACTCGCCCTGCACCTCGGCGCTGCCGAACCAGTCGATGAACTCCTGGGCCTTCTCCTCGTTGCCGGTGCCGTTGATCTGCGCGATCTGCTCGGTGACATACGGCACGCCGTAGTCGGGAACGATCATGCCGGTCGTCGTGCCGTACTCCTCGTCACGAGCCGCGATGCCGCTCGACGGCAGCACGCCGTAGTCGACCTCGTCACGCGTGATGCGGGCGTAGAGGTCGGTGCCCTCGACCGCGGGCGAACCGTTGGCGTAGTACGACTGCACGAGCTCCCAACCCTCGTCGCTCACACCGAGGTCGCCGTCCTCGTCGAGGTGACGGCTCAGGATGCTCGCGAGCACGAGCTGCGGGGTGGCCTGGCCGAGCGCCGGGTTGACCTCGTAGCGGCCCGCATACTGCTCGTCGGTCCAGAGGTCCTCCTCGTCGGACGGGGCATCGGTGATGCGGTTCTTGTCGTAGACCGTGACGATCGCCTGCTCGACGAGCGGCCAGAACGCGCCGTCGGCGGGGTCGCCGGCATCCGCGGGGACCTCTCCGCTCCACTCCGGCTCGTAGGCGGTGATCGCCTCTTCGGACTTGAGCTGCTCGAAGAACATGTTGTTCAGACCGAACACGACATCGCCGACGGGGTTGTTCTTCTCGGCGATGATGCGGTTCGTGAGGTCGGCGCCGCCGAGGCCCACGATCTCGATGTCGATGCCGGCCTCTGCCGCCTGCTCGGTGATCCACTCGCCGCGGCCGTCGCTGTTCGAGTTTGTGTAGACGATGAGGGTCGCATCGGATCCGCCGTCGCCGGAGCCGCCGTCGGACTCGGAGTTGCCGCCCGAGCATCCGGTCAGGGTGACCGCCGTCACCGCCGCGATTCCCAGCAGAGTCCAGCGCTTCTTTCGGATGTCGACCATGGTCGCCCTTTCTCATCATCGAGGTGTGTCTGATCCGACTGTACCCCGGCTTTGTGGTTT
>NZ_CAUQVQ010000131.1:0-4517 GCF_963521645.1 uncultured Microbacterium sp.
TGCGCGGCGGCGGCGCACTGCTCGCCCGTGACCTCGGCGAGCGCCGCCGACACGCGGCCCAGTGCACGGGGCGCCATCGACAGCGACGTGACTCCGAGGCCGACCAGGACGGGCGCCAGGGCCGGATCGGCTGCGGCCTCGCCGCAGACTCCCACGGGCAGGCTCCACCGGCGGCCGGCAGCTCCGGCCTCCCCGATCAGTCGCAGCACGGCAGGCTGCCACGGATCGTTCAGATCCCCGAGCTCACCGAGCAGACGATCCGCAGCCAGGGTGTACTGAGCGAGATCGTTGGTTCCGACGCTCACGAAGTCGACGACCTCGAGCATCTCGGAGGCGAGGAGCGCGGCGGACGGCGTCTCGACCATGACCCCGACCGTCGAGAGTCCCGCGGCACGCGCGCGGTCGGCGAAGCCGCGCGCCTCGTCCACGGTGGCCACCATGGGGGCCATCACCTCGACCAGCGCAGCCTCCGCCGCGGCGGCGAGCGCGAGAGCCTTCAGCTGATCGTCGAGAAGCTGCGGTGCCCGGCGCGCGATCCGCAGCCCGCGCACTCCGAGAGCGGGATTCTCCTCCGTATCGGCATTCGCGAACGGCAGCGGCTTGTCGCTGCCCGCATCGAGAGTGCGTACGACGACCCTCCGCCCGGGGAACGCTGCCAGGACGCCTCGGTACGCAGCCACCTGCTCCTCGATCGAGGGCGCGTCGACGCGGTCGAGGAAGCAGAACTCCGTGCGGAACAACCCCGCCCCCTCGGCATGCGACGCCGCGGCCAGAACCGCCTCCGCCGCTCCCCCGACGTTGGCCAGCAGAGCGATGCGATGCCCGTCGGCGAGCACACCCTCGCCGTCGAACGGCACCGAGATCGCCGCGGCCTTCGCTTCGGCCATGCGCGTGCTGTCCGGGTCGACCTCGACCGTGCCCCGGTCGCCGTCGACGAGCACCACGGCACCCGCCGGGATCCCGGTCGCGCCGACCACGGCGACCACGGCGGGGATGCCGAGCGAGCGCGCGATGATCGCCGTGTGCGAGGTCGGGCCGCCCTGTTCCGTGACGAGTCCGACGCAGCCGCCACCGTCGAGGGCGGCGGTGTCCGCCGGCGCGAGGTCTGCGGCCACGAGCACGAACGGCTCTTCGCGCACAGGGACACCGGGCATGTCGGTGTCGAGGATCTGCGCGATGATCCGATCGCGCACGTCGCGGATGTCGGTGGCGCGCTCGGCGGTCCTCCCACCGAGGGCGGCGAATCCCCTCTCGTGCGCCACCGCGGCCTCCCACACCGCTCGGGCGGCCGTGCGCCCCCTCGACCGCACGAGCTCGGCCGCCTCGGCGACCAGTTCGGGGTCGGTGGCCAGCAGCCGCGACGCGTCGAGGATCCCGCGCGCCTCGCCGGTCGCCGCCGATGCGCGCGCACGCAGGTCGTCGGCAACCGCTACGGCTGCCCGTTCGATCGCCGACACCTCCCTCTCGCGATCCTCGACTCCGACCACCGCGCTGCCGTCGGGTTCGGCGATAGGGGCAGCGAGGAGCACGGCCTCGGCAGTGGCGCTGCCCGCGCTCACGCCGCGGCCGCGCAGCACAGCGCCGGACGCGACGGGCTCCGCCTCCGTGTGGGGCTCGGCGGATCGTGCGGCGGGCTCCGGCGCAGCGGCGACGGGGCCTGTTCTTTCGCCGAACCCGTCATCGAACAGCTCGACCAGTCGTGCGAGCACCGCGTCGGCGTCCGGCCCGAGCGCCGACACCTCGACCTCGTCCCCTTGCGCGGCGCCGAGCATCAGCAGTCGCGACAGACTGACAGCCGGGGCCTCCGGGCCGTCGGGCAGCCGCCGGATCCGCACGTCGGCCCCCGACGATGCCTCGGCGATCAGCGCGGCAGGCCGCGCGTGGATGCCCAGCGGGTTGCGCACGGAGACCACGCGCGTCACGGCGCCCGCGCGCTCGGTCGACGCCGTGTCCACGGGATCGACGCCCGCCGCGGGACTGTCGAGCTGGCCGGTCTTCGCCGCGAGCGCGGCCGATGCCTCCCCGGCGACGACGTCGAGCGACGCACCGGCCGCTGCGGACACCACTGCGGCGAGGAGCCCTTCCACGAACGGCGCGGGAGCCAGGCGCACCGGCACGTCGCTCATGCGGAGCTCGAGCGCGAGTTCCGCGCTGAGCACGGCCGATCCGAGATCCATGATCACGAGGACCCCGTCGCAGTCGACCGCGAGGTCGTCGATGGCCGCAGCGACCGCGACGGCGTCGGTCCCGAGGATCGGCGTGCCGTCGGCATCCGCGCCCGCACCGGCTGCGACCTTCACGCGCGCTCCCCCGCCGCGCACCATCTGCAGGGCGAGCTCCAGCGCCGCCTCCCCGAGCCGAGCGCTGTGGGAGACGGCGACGATCCCGATCATCAGGACGGTTCCGCCACGGCCTGCGCGAGCGTCTCGAACAGCAGGGTGGTCGATGCCGCACCGGGGTCGAGGTGGCCCGCACTGCGTTCACCGAGATAGCTCGCGCGCCCCTTCCGCGCCACGAGGGGTTCGGTGGCATCGCGGCCGACCGCCGCGGCCTGCGCCGCCGCTGCCGTCGCCGCCTCCAGATCCGCACCTGCCGTGAGCGCCGCGTCGAAGGCATCGACCGCGGGCGCCATCGCGTCGAACATGGTCTTGTCGCCCGCCTCGGCCTTGCCCCGCGCCACGATTCCGTCGAGCCCGCCGCGCAGTGCGGCGCCGAGCGCGGCGGCGTCGAGTTCGGTCGCAGGTCCCGCCACCATCCCCATGCGCAGGAACAGCGTGCCGTAGAGGGGGCCGCTCGCGCCCCCGACCGAGCTCACCAGGGTCATCCCCACGGTCTTGAGCAGATCGTCGACCGTGTCGGGCACTCCCGAGTCGATCTTCGCGATGACCGCATCCATGCCGCGACTCATGTTCGCACCGTGGTCGGCGTCGCCGATCGCCGAGTCGAGCTCGGTGAGCCAATCCCGCTTCTCGGAGATGCTGTCACGGAAGCGCCGGATCCACGCGCTCAGTGTCGCGGTGTCGAGCGACGCCATCATGCTCCCCACCGCAGCCCGGGGGTGTTCACGGGAGCGTCCCACAGTCGCAGCAGCTCGTCGTCGGCCTTGAGCACCGTGAGCGAGCATCCGGCCATGTCGAGCGAGGTGATGTAGTCGCCGACCAGGTTGCGCGCGATCTGCACTCCCGCCTTCTCGAGCAGCGCGGCGACCTCGCCGTACATCAGGTAGAGCTCGATCAGGGGCGATCCGCCCATGCCGTTCAGCATCACGATCGCGGGTCCCGCCGCATCGAGGTCGGCGATGATGGGCTCGACGAGCTGACGGGCGATCTCGGAGGCCGGCGCCAGGGGCTCGCGGTGCCGACCGGGCTCTCCGTGGATGCCGATGCCGATCTCCATCTGGTCATCCGGCAGGTCGAAGGTGGGCTTGCCCGCGGCCGGAACCGTGCAGCTGGTGAGCGCCATGCCCATCGAGCGACCCTGCCCGTTGATGCGCTTCGCGAGCTCGACGACGGCAGCGAGATCCTGCCCCTCCTCGGCAGCCGCTCCGACCAGCTTCTCCAGCAGCACGGTCAGGCCGACGCCGCGACGGCCTGCGGTGTAGAGCGAATCCTGCACGGCGACGTCGTCGTCGACGATCACGGTGCCGACCTCGATGCCCTCCATAGAGGCGAGCTCGGCCGCCATCTCGAAGTTGAGAACGTCGCCGGTGTAGTTCTTCACGATGTGCAGCACGCCGGCCCCGCGGTCGACGGCCTTGGTGGCGGCCTGCACGCGGTCGGGAGTCGGCGAGGTGAAGACCTCGCCGGCCACGGCCGCGTCGAGCATGCCGACGCCCACATAGCCGCCGTGCAGCGGCTCGTGTCCCGATCCACCGCCCGACACCACGGCGACCTTGCCCTGCGCCTTCGGCGTCGCGCGCGTGATCACGTGCGTCTCCAGGTCCACCGACAGCTCGGGATGCGCGAGGGCGACGCCTCGCAGCGACTCGACCAGCACATCGGCGGGGTTGTTGATGAGCTTCTTCATCGTTCGATCTCCCTTGATCTCTGCGGTGGCGATCTTTCGCAATATTGGAAAGGTATTCGTCAATGTCGAATATGCTCGGGCGCAGTCGAGTTGTCAAGATCCACCTGACGATCGACGCGAGAGTCCGGCTCGACGACGAACCGGAGAGAGGAACCGCCCGTGATCCAGGCCATCGACCGCGCAGCGAGAGTGCTCGAACTGCTGCAGGGTGCGCGCCATCTCGGCATCACCGATCTGGCTCTCGCACTGGGTCTTCCCCCCTCGACCGTGCACGGGATCGTCAAGTCCCTGCGCGAGCACGGGCTGGTCGCGAAGGAGCGCGGCGGACAGCGCTACATGCTCGGCCCGACGCTGCTGCGGCTCAGCAACGTCTACCTCGACACACTCGACGTCCGGGCACGGGCCATGCGGTGGACGCAGGAGCTCGCTCGGCGCACGAACCTGCCGGTCAGACTCGGGGCGCCGCACTTCCACGAGGTGCTCGTGATCCA
>NZ_CAUQVQ010000132.1:0-4515 GCF_963521645.1 uncultured Microbacterium sp.
ACGGGCGCGGTGACGGTGCTCGGGGAGAAGCAGGAAGGGCCCCCGCAGACGCGGAGACCCTTCTAGCTTTCTGGCGGTGACGGCGGGATTCGAACCCGCGGTTGCTTGCACAACACACGCTTTCCAAGCGTGCTCCTTCGGCCGCTCGGACACGTCACCAGGGAACAACCTGAACAGTCTATCCGATCGCACCGGATGCCCAGGACCACGCAGGATGCGGAGGCGCCGGCGCGCATGATCCGGCCTCCGTCGTCATCGGTCTCCGCCGTGCGAGGAGGCGGCAGTCCATCGCGCACGAAGAATATTGCGAGCCGTCGTGCATGCACATAGCCTCATATGACAGCACATGCACCACGTGCGACATCACACATTCTGGGGGGAAGGTGCCATGCAGACGTGCGCATTCACCGCATCACGGCGGAGTCACCGGCGATCGAGCGGGCGCTCATGAGCGGCGGGACCGAGCTGACGGGGCCGGAGACGCAGGGAGCGCGGGCGCTCCGTGAATGGATCCTCGGCGAGCCCGACGAATATGCCCGGGTGGTCCTCGTCGAGCGCGAGGCGACGGCAGACGACCTCGATGCGCTGGTGCGGCCGGATGACGTGCTGCTGCTCCCCGCGGAGTCCGCGTCGTATTCGGGTCAGGCCAGGACCGTGCGATACACCGGCGCACTGCGCGAGATCGGAGACGAGCTGTTCCTCGGGCCGCGAGGCGTCGAGCTGCAGGACTACGTCGCCGCCGCGTTCGTGCAGATCGTCGGGCCGACCGTGGTCTGCGTCGTCGACGACGTCGGCCGGCGTGCATTCGTCGACGACGCGCAGCTCGCCCGGCGCACGGGGGTCTTCCCGAGCGCTCTGCTGGACCCGCGTGTCGTGCTCGCCGACCGGGCGGCGATCGAGAGGCCGGACGAGGTCGTCGTCCCGAGCTCGCTGCGTCTGGGCGCCGACGGGCGGGTGAGCGTCGGCGTGCGGGGCGCTGCGATCGGCCGCGTCGATGACCTGAGGACCTCGCTGGCCGAACCCTGGCGGCGCGGTACGGCATACCGAGGAGCAGACGCGCAGGCGATCCACGCGCTCGACCCGACGGCTCCCGCATGGATCGGCAGGTACCTCGGGGCGACGGACCTGATGAAGATGCTCGGTCTCGTCAACGGCGCAGCCCGGATCTCGGGCTTCGGATGGTCGCCGATCGACGACGGCGGTGCGGATGCCGAGCCGCGGACGGCGGATCCGTTCCTGCTCGACACCGCAGACGGCGTCGTGCTCGCGGACATCACCACGCTGCGCCGCCAGCTTCTCGCGCCCCCGACGGCCGTGGTCGTGGAGACGACCCAGACGTCGAGCACGCTCGATGTCGCGGCGCGGCGCATCGCTCGCGGACTCGGCGTGTCGATCGCGGCGGGTGAGCGCCTCTGCCGCGAGGCACGCGAGGCGCTCGGCGTGCACCTCGGCACACGGGTCGGTGCGGCGAGCCGGATGGGCAGCGCGGCGTGAGCGCTCCGCACGCGTTGTGGACCTCGATGCTGCCCGCGGACACGACGTTCGCGCCGGACCAGGTGGCCGTGGGCGCGGCAGGGAACCGCATCCGATTCGCCGACGGGTCCGAGCGCCTGTGCGCCACGAGCGGCCTCTGGAACGTGCCCCTCGGTTTCGGGGCGCCGGCGATCACCGAGGCCGTCGACAGGGCGACTCGCGAGGCCTCGTACCTGTCGCTGTTCCGTGCCCCGCATCGGCACGCGCAGATCGCCGCCGAAGCGCTCATCGACGTCGCGGGCGAGGACCGCTACAGCCGAGTGATCTTCTCGACCTCGGGCGGCGCGGCGAACGACGCGGCGATGAAGCTCGCACGGCAGTACTGGTCGCACAGACGCGACGAGTCCCGTTCCCTGATCGTGGGCCTGAAGGGCAGCTATCACGGCACGATGTACGGCAGCCAGTCGCTGAGCGGACAGGACCTGCTCCAGTCGGTCTATTCCGTCGACCGGAGATCGGTGCGCCATGTCAGCCACACCGATGACGGGGAAGAGCTCGAGCTGCTGCTGCGACGGGAGGGCGGCAGGGTGGCCGCCGTCGTCGTCGAGCCGGTGCTGGGCAGCGGCGCGCATGTGCTGTCGGATGCCTTCGTCTCCCGTCTGCTCTCCCTGCGCGATGCGCACGGCTTCCTGGTCGTCGCGGATGAGGTCGCCACGGGGTTCGGGCGCACGGGGACGATGTTCGCGACCGACGACTGGCCCGCCCCGCCCGACCTGCTGATCCTGTCGAAGGCGTTGACGAACGGCGCGGCGGGTGCGGCCGCGATCCTCGTCGGTCCGCGGGTCGCCTCCGAGTTCGTGCGCGGCGGGTGGACCTTCGTCCACGGCGAGACGCAGGCAGGGACGCCGGCGTGCGCCGCCGCGATCGTGACGGTGATCGAGGAGTTGCGGCGTCTCGATGTGGAATCGACCGTGCGCGCGCTCGCGACGCGCGTGTCGCTCCTCGCCGCCGGGTGGAAGGCCGACGGTCTGGTCGACGAGTTGACGGGGCGGGGGTGCTTCGTGGGGCTGGGTCTTCGCGACCGGGACGGGGCTCCGCTCTCGGGCGCGGAGGTGCTTCGGGTGGTGTCCGCGATCGCGCAGCGCGGAGTGCTGGTGCAGCCTGGCCCGAGCGCGATACAGGTGGTCCCCGCATACGGCTTCGATGCGGGAGAGCTCCGCGAGCTGGATTCGGCAGTGCGCGCGGGCCTCTCTCGCGCGCAGGAGTCATCGGCATGACGCCTCGGTCTCCCGCACCGCCGTGCACGCTCTGGCACGGGCAGGGCATCACACGCCGGATGATCGCGCGCCTCACCGCCGGGCGCGATGCGCTCGTGATCGCGGATTCGGCGCTCGCGGTCGCCGGTCTCAGCGCACCGTCGACCCGACGGATCGAGGTCGACGCACGGTCGATGGACGTCGACGCCGTCATCCTCGTGGCAGAGGAGCTCGCCCGACGACGACCCGAGGTGGTCGTCGCGATCGGAGGCGGCAGCACGCTCGACGCCGCCAAACTGGCGGCACTGACGCTCGCTCCCGGTCATGTCTTCGACTTCGCCCTCGAGCGGTCGTCGAGATCGGCGCTGACCGTGCTGCCCGACTCTCGGCCGGCTGTTGACGTCGTGGCCGTGCCGACGACCGTCGGAACCTCGTCGGAGACGAACAGCGTCGGGATCATCAGGAACGACAGCGGCTCTCGGCTCATCATCGGCGCCGCGCTGCGCCCCCGTCACGCCGTGATCGATCCCTGCAACCTGATGACGCTCGCCTCGGCCGCCGTCAGGGAGGGCGCCCTGGAGGCATTCCTCCGTCTGGCGGGAGCGTCGACGAGTGCGCGTCAGAGTGCGAGAGGACGCCGCGACGCCGTGGCCGTCGGCAGGGCGCTCCTCACCGCGGCCACCCGCGATCCCGAATCCCTCGAGTCGCGGCTGCGCATCGCGCGGCTGAGTGCGGCGACGCAGCGCAGCGCCGCACTGCGCGGGACCGACCCCTACAGTGCACGCCACTGGTATCTCGCGAACGACGTCGCCTTCGCGCTGCAGGTGCGCAAGATGGTGGCGACGGCGTCCATCGTGGCGACCGTCTGGCATCGGATCTGCTCGGGAGACCGGCGATGGGGCGACCGCGCGTGCCTCGAGGGCTTCTGGGGGATCATGGCGCGGGAGGCCGAACTTCCGCTCGATCCACCGGCCGGCATCGCAGCGCTCATCCGCCGGTGGGGAGTCCCGCTCGCCCCGAGACCGAGCACGCACGCGATGGGCGTCATCGCGGCGGCGACGGAGAGGTCGTGGGGCGGTCGCCTTCCGATGCTCGCCGGTCTCGTCGCCGCGGATCTCCTCGACGTGCTCCGCGATTCCCTGTGGAGCCTGAGCCCGTCGGCCGTGAGCGCCGACGTTCCGGAGATCGAGCAGAGGAGGTGAATGACATGACAGAGACGGTCGAGATGCGCGTCGAGTTCCAGGAACTCGACGAGATGGATGCCCCCAGCTGGGAGAGCTTCTACAAGGGCGTGATCGGTGCACTGATACTCGTCGGCGCAGCCGCTGCGACGTGACCTCACGGTCGACGGAGACCCGAGACAGAACGGAGAAGAACATGCAAGTCGCACACCCGACGCTCGAGTTCACCGAACTCGAGCCCATGGAAGCCATGGATGACTCACTGGATTTCACGCGAGGGTTCGCCCTCGGCGTGATCATCGGCATCCTCGCGCTGACATAGGAGTCCGCGTGCAGAGTCCACCGAGGAGGTGACAAGTGCAGACCGAATCACTCGAGTTCCTCGAACTCGAACAGATCGATGCCCCGCTCGAATGGTGGGAGCACGCGAGCTACATCATCGCCATCATCGGCGGTGCAGCAGCGATCGCGACCTGATCGAAGTCGCGAACATACCGAGGGGTGGGGGGGCGCGCCCGGCGCCCCCCCCCCCCGTCACCCGCCGCGGGGCGAGGGGCCGGTGGCAGAAGGCAGTACCGCGGACGGGGGGGCGCGGCGCGGCGCGG
>NZ_CAUQVQ010000133.1:0-4493 GCF_963521645.1 uncultured Microbacterium sp.
CCCGAGACGAAACGCCTCAGAGCCGCGCCAGGACGTCGTCCACGCTCGCCCTGAACCTGGGGCACGTCGCGATGTCGTGCGCCCGGCAGCGCATCGCATGCTCGGTCATGTCGCGGGACCGGCGCATCTCCTCCATCCGGCGTTCGAGGTCGTCGAGGTGCTGCTGCAGCACCTCGTGCCGACCTGCGCTGCCGTCGTCGAGGAGCACGGCGATCTGCTCCAGGCTCATGCCTGCGGCCTTACTGCGTTGGATGACCGCGATCCGCACGACGTCGTCCTGCGCGTAGCGGCGCCTTCCCGCGGAGTCTCGGGCGGGCCGCAGGAGCCCGACCGATTCCCAATGGCGCAGGACGTTGGTGGGCACATCGAAGCGGGCGGCGACCTCGCCGACCGACCAGGAGCTCTCGGCGCTTGACTTCATGTTGACATGAAGTCACAGACTGGCAGGGAAAGCAAGCACGCCCCTCGGAAGGACTCTCATGTACGACGCGATCGTGATCGGCGCCGGCCCCGCCGGACTCCAGGCAGCCCTGACGCTCGGACGGATGCACCGGTCGACGCTGATGCTCGATTCGGGCCAGTACCGCAACGGCACCGTCCAGCACATGCACAACGTCGTCGCGAACGACGGCACTCCTCCCGCGCAGTTCCGGGCGACGGCTCGCGAGCAGCTGGCGGAGTACGCCGACGTCGAGATCCGCGACGTGGCCGCGCAGGGCGTCGCCGGGGTGGCCGGCGACTTCGTCGTGACGCTGCCGGGCGACACGTCAGCGGCGGCGCGCACCGTGATCCTTGCGACGGGAGTCGCCGACGATCTGCCGCCTGTCGACGGACTCGCGGAGCTTTGGGGCACGAAGGCCTTCGCGTGCCCCTTCTGCGACGGGCACGAGCACGCCGGGCAGCCGATCGTCGTGCTCGGCGCCGCCGCGAGGGTGGAGCACCTCATGGCGATGCTCGGGCGATTCGTGGGCGAGATCACCGCCGTGCCCGTGTCGGAGCCGTTCACACCCGAGGAGGTCGCCTCGCTCGAGCGTCACGGCGCCCGGGTGAGCCGTGCGGTGGCCGATGCGGTGCGGCAGGAGGGCGATGACGTCAGGGTGCGGACCGCGGATGCCGAACATGTCGTCGCGGGGATCTTCGTCGCATCGGGGTCGGTGCGTCAGCGCGCGCCGTTCGCCGCGCAACTGGGACTCGGGATGCTCGATTCCGGCGCGATCGAGATCGATGACTTCGGCCGCACCTCCGTGCCGGGGATCTTCGCGGCCGGCGACATCGCGCACCGCGCGTCGCTGCCCGGCCCGATGGCCGCGGTGACGCTCGCCGCCGCCGCGGGCCAGATGGCCGCTGTCGGAGCCATCCAGACGCTGATGGCCCACTGACGCCGTTCGAGTAGCGCACTTTGCAGATCTCGGGGCAGCGAATCTGCCAAGTGCGCGATTCGAAGGCGGATGCGTCAGACCGCGCCGACGTCGATCGCGCCTCCGGTCGCCGCCGGCTCTGCGTAGGCCACCTCGCGCCACACGTCGCCCACCAGCTCGAACGACGTGACGCTCGACAGCGCGCAGCGGCGGGTCCGCGGGTCGTGCTGCAGCGGGAGTCCCGCGACCCGCAGATGGGTGATCCAGATCGGCGCCTGATGCGACACCATCACCAGGTCGCCGCCGTCGACCGATCGCCAGGCTTCCGCCATCATGCCCAGCATCCGCTCCGCGATCGAGGCGTACGGCTCACCCCAGCTGGGCAGCGACGGCTGCCGCAGGTGCCACCATTTGAGCGGGTTCATCAGAGAGCGACGCATCTGCGTGCCCTCGAACACGTTGGTCGGCTCGATCAGGCGGATGTCGATCTCGGGCAGGAGGTCGAAGTGCTCGGCGAACGGCTCGGCCGACTCCTGCGCTCGCTCCAGCGGCGAGGAGTACAGCGCCGTGACCGGGCGGTCCAGTGCGGCCACATGGTCTGCTGCCGCCTGCGCCATCTGCCTCCCGGCCGCGCTCAGGTGGTAGTCGGGCAGCCGGCCGTACAGCACACGCTTCGGATTGTGGACCTCCCCGTGACGGACGAGATGCAGTCGCGATGCCACCATGTCAGATCGCGCGGTAGCGGGACTCGCCGAACCCGAGGATCAGGTACCCGATGTAGGGGAAGACGAAGAGCAGGAAGAAGGAGAACAGACCGCCCTTGCCGAACCGCTCGCCCAGCTTGATCGCGACGATGATGCCGAAGACGAAACCCACGACGGGGATCAGATACAGCAGCGCGAGCCATCCGGACATTCCGGCGATCTTGACGAGGAACACGACGTTCACGATCGGGATGATCGCGAGGATGCCGGGGTACCCCGCCTTCGCGAACACCCTCCAGAGGCCGGCCACGACGAGGATGTAGAAGACGAGCACGATGAGTCCCGTCGTCCCGGAGAAGATCGAGGCGTACAGGTCGGAGATGCCGTTGGAGTCCATGGTGACCCTTTCTGTCGTGGCGAGCCTACTGACCGATATGCCACCGGCGGAGGGCGCGACACCCGCCCACGTAGAATGGGCGGGTTCACCATCTCCCAGATCAGAAGGAATCCTCCGTGCTTCGCACCCACTCGGCAGGCTCACTGCGAGCCGAGCATATCGGTCAGACCGTCACCCTTTCGGGTTGGGTCGATCGCCGTCGTGATCACGGAGGAGTCGCGTTCATCGATCTTCGGGATGCATCCGGCATCGCCCAGGTCGTCATCCGCGACGAAGAGGTGGCGCACCCGCTGCGCAACGAGTTCGTGCTCAAGGTCACCGGCGAGGTCTCGCGTCGCCCCGAGGGCAACGCGAACCCGAACCTGCCGACCGGCGAGATCGAGCTCATCGCGACCGACGTCGAGGTGCTGAACGAGTCCGCTCCCCTGCCGTTCCAGGTGTCCACGGCCGTCGCCGACACCGAGACCGTCGGTGAAGAGGCTCGCCTCAAGTACCGCTACCTCGACCTGCGTCGCCCCGCCGCGGCATCCGCTCTGCGTCTGCGCTCGAACGTGTACAAGGCCGTCCGCGACGTGCTGCACGGCGAGGACTTCACCGAGGTCGAGACACCGACCCTCACTCGCTCCACGCCCGAGGGCGCCCGTGACTTCGTCGTGCCCGCACGCCTGCACCCGGGCAGCTGGTACGCGCTGCCCCAGTCGCCGCAGCTGTTCAAGCAGCTGCTCATGGTGGGCGGTGTCGAGAAGTACTACCAGATCGCCCGCTGCTACCGCGATGAGGACTTCCGCGCCGACCGTCAGCCGGAGTTCACGCAGCTCGACATCGAGATGAGCTTCGTCGATCAGGAAGACGTCATCGCGCTGATGGAGTCGCTGATCGTCGCGATGTGGAAGACCATCGGGGTCGATGTGCAGACGCCGCTGCCGCGCCTGACCTATGCCGACGCCATGGCGAAGTACGGCTCCGACAAGCCCGACCTCCGCTTCGGTCTCGAGCTCGTCGACGCCACCGAGTACTTCGCGAACACCCCGTTCCGCGTCTTCCAGGCCGAGTACGTCGGTGCCGTCGTCATGCCGGGTGGCGCGAGTCAGCCCCGCAAGCAGCTCGACGCGTGGCAGGACTGGGCCAAGCAGCGCGGCGCCCGCGGCCTCGCGTACGTGCTGTTCAACGAGGACGGCTCGCTCGGCGGCCCCGCCGCCAAGAACCTGTCCGAGGCCGAGCAGGCGGGTCTCGCGGAATTCGTCGGCGCCTCGGCAGGCGACTGCGTGTTCTTCGCCGCCGGGTCGACCAAGGAGAGCCGCGCGCTCCTCGGCGCCGCTCGCGTCGAGATCGGTCGTCGCCTCGGCCTGCTGAACCCCGATGAGTTCGCCTTCACGTGGGTCGTCGACGCTCCGATGTTCGAGCCCGCAGCGGATGCCGTCGCCTCGGGTGACGTGGCGGTCGGCGCGGGAGCCTGGACCGCCGTGCACCATGCGTTCACGGGGCCGAAGCCGGAGTTCCAGGACACGTTCGACACCGACCCCGGTTCGGCCCTCGCCTACGCGTACGACATCGTGTGCAACGGCTCGGAGCTCGGCGGAGGATCGATCCGCATCCACCGCGAAGACGTGCAGAAGCGCGTGTTCGAGGTCATGGGCATCAGCGACGAGGTCGCGCAGGAGCAGTTCGGCTTCCTGCTCGACGCGTTCAAGTTCGGCGCTCCCCCTCACGGCGGGATCGCACTCGGCATGGACCGCGTGCTGCAGCACCTGGCGAAGACCGAGTCGATCCGCGACGTCATCGCGTTCCCGAAGTCGGGCAACGGCTTCGACCCGCTGACGGCTGCGCCCGCGCCGATCACACCGGAGCAGCGCGCCGAGGCCGGCGTCGACTTCGAGCCCGAGGACGACGAGGCCTGACCCTCACTCTGTAGCGCCCTCTCAGTTGGCACCTGTCGTCGGAATCCCTCGCGAACTCCGACAACAGGTGCCAACTCAGTTGAGGGGCCGACCATCGATGTGGCACCTGTGGTCGGAATCCCTCACGAACTCCGAC
>NZ_CAUQVQ010000134.1:0-4228 GCF_963521645.1 uncultured Microbacterium sp.
CCGTGGTGCTGCTCGGCGGCGGTGTGGCGCTGGGCGCAGCCGTGGGCGACGAGTTCGGAGACGACGACGATGATCGCCCGTCGATGTCCGACGGACCTCGTGGAGACGAGGACCGCGACGGCCAGCCCGGCGACGATCGCGGAGGAGACCGCGACGACGACGGCCAGCGTCCCTCGCAGGGGGGCGGCCCGGTGACCGGTATCGGCACAGACTCGGCCGACGAGCTCGTGGCGATCGCGGAGGCGGCTCGCGGCGCCGCCGAGGGAGATGTCACCTCGATCGATGCCAAGCGCGACGGCACGTGGGAGGTGCAGCTGACCGGACCGAACGGCAGCGAGACCGAGGTGCGGGTGGACGCCGACCTCGAAGCCACCGTGATCTCGACCGAGGAGGATGACGACTCGGCTCCGGCGAACACCCTCGACGAGGCGACCATCCGCGCCCTGGTCGACGCCGCCCTGGCCGAGACCGACGGCATGATCACCGACCTCGACGTCGACAACGACGAGGTCAGCCCCTACGACGCATCGGTGCTGACCGAGGACAACCGCTCGGTCGACATCGACTTCGGCGCCGATTTCGCCGTGGTCGGCACCGACACCGACGACTGAGCGACCTGCACCGCAGCCCCGACGTCGTTCTTCGAGCCGCCGGTCCCGCACAGGGGCCGGCGGCTCTTTCCGTGTGCGACGGCTACCATTTCACTCATGACGAATTCCGGGCGGATCGACGACGTCTCCATCGGCGGGGAGATGATCCGCCTCGGCCAGTTCCTGAAGTTCTCGGGACTCCTCGACTCGGGCGGCGACGCCAAAGAGGTCGTGATCGACGGGTTCGTGAAGGTCAACGACGAGGTCGACCGTCGCCGAGGTCGTCAGCTGCACGACGGCGACCTGGTCACCTTCGAGGGCCGAACCGTTCGCGTGCGCCCCTGACCTCGACGGGATGACATCGTCTGAGGCGGAGGACTCCGTCCGAGGCGGATGATCTCGGCGCGACTGCCCCCGCACGCGGGGAAGCACCCGCGCACGCCTCGCGTAATAGCGGGCCGGCCGGCGAGACGCAAGGCGCTGGCCGACATTCCTGCTGCGGCGCACGCTGGAGTCGTACCCCCAGATCAGCGACCGAGAGGAACCCTCATGTCTCGCGACCAGTACACCTTCACCAACCCGGCTGAGCTCTACTCCGACATCGAGCCCGAGAAGCAGCACATGCCGGAGCCCGGCCTCGATGCCGACCTCGCTCCGAAGGCCGATCTCGGCGAAGAGAGCTACCGCGGCACCGGCCGGCTGACCGGACGCAAGGCCCTCATCACCGGTGGCGACTCCGGCATCGGCGCGGCGACCGCGATCGCCTTCGCGCGTGAGGGCGCCGACGTCGCCCTCTCGTACCTGCCCGAGGAGGAGGAGGATGCCGCCCGCATCGCCGGCATCCTGCGGGAGGCGGGCGCCACGGTCGCACAGATCCCCGGTGACCTGCGCGACCCCGAGTACTGCCGCACGCTCGTCTCGGAGGCGGTCGGTGCGCTCGGAGGCCTCGACATCCTCGTCAACAACGGCGGCAAGCAGATCTACAAGGAATCGCTGACCGACATCACCGACGAGCAGTTCGACGACACCTTCAAGACCAACGTCTACGCGATGTTCTGGATCACGAAGGCCGCTCTCCCGCACCTCCCCGCGGGCTCGACGATCATCAACACCACGTCGATCCAGGCGTATTCGCCGTCGGGGATCCTGGTCGACTACGCGTCGACCAAGGCGACGATCAACGCCTTCACGAAGGGGCTCGCCGACCAGCTCGCGCCGAAGGGCATCCGCGTCAACGCCGTGGCCCCCGGACCCATCTGGACGCCGCTGCAGCCGAGCGACGGGCAGCCGCAGGAGAAGCTCCCGGAGTTCGGCGAGGATACCCCTCTGGGCCGCATGGGTCAGCCCGCCGAGCTCGCCCCCGCCTACGTGTTCCTCGCCTCCCCCGAGTCGAGCTACGTCGCGGGCGAGACGCTCAACGTCAACGGCGGCATGCCCACACCGTGAGTCGCTGACTGCGAACGCCCCCACCCGAGTCGTTCGGGCGGGGGCGTTCTCGCGTGCGGCACCCGCGCGGCGGTGTCGGTGCCTCCAGGCAATATGGCGGTATGGCAGACGGATACGACCCCGATTTCCTTCCGACGCGGGTTCCCCTGCCCCGCCCCGCACAGGATGCGGTGGAGCTGACGTATCCGCGCTTCACCGTGCTGCTCGACGGCGAGCGCCGCCTGGCCGCCGTGACGGGCGTGAACATCGACGGCGGGCGGCTGCGCGAGCTGCTGCGCAGCGGAGAGTGGCGGCTCGACCCCCGCGTCGACGATGGCCTGCAGACCGGCCCCGAGGTGTACGCGCGCAACGACCTCGACCGCGGTCATCTCGTGCGTCGGCGAGACCCCGGGTGGGGCGACGCCGATGACGCGAGGGCGGCGACCGAGGCGACGTTCTTCTATCCGAACGCCGCGCCGCAGGCCGCGGGGTTCAACCAGTCCAAGGAACTCTGGCTGGGCCTCGAAGACCATGTGATCGAATACGCCGAGTCGACGGATCAGCGCATCTCGGTCTTCACCGCCCCCGTGCTGGAGGCCGACGATCCGGCCTACCGCGGCATCCGCATCCCTCTTCGGTTCTGGAAGGTCGCGGTCTGGCAGGGACCCGACGGTCTCGCCGCCACGGGCTTCGTGCTCGATCAGTCCGACCTCGTGGACACGAGGGACGGTCTGCTGGCCGCGCCGCCGCTCGGCGCATTCCGCACGTTCCAGGTTCCGCTCGCCGAGATCGCGCGGATGACAGGGCTCGACCTCGGACCGGTGCTCGCCGCCGATGTGCTCCCGCAGCGCAGCGCGCGACCGACGGAGTGGCGGCCGCTCGCCTCAGCATCCGACATCACGCTCTAGCCGGCGTGGTGGTGGCCGGGGTGAGAGTGATCGTCCGAAACACGCCCCGCCGGAACGCGAGACGGCTCTGGCCAAAGGGTCAATTGTGCCGATTCGGATCGGGTGTAACCCTGAGGGAGCGGAGCTGTCGCGCTCGACGCGACGGCCGTGGCGCCGTCCCTATGGCGGCGCCTGACGGGCGCCCTTTCCGCCGCCTCCCCCGTGGTGGGGGCGTCCCGTCTCCCCTCCGCTGCGGCTGACCCCCTCGCTGACGCCCTGAGTGGTCTCTGCGACTCAGTTGAAGTCGCCACCCGGCGCCATATCGTGGAAGCGCGAGTAGTGCCCCTGGAACGCCACCGTGATCGTCGCCGTCGGGCCGTTACGGTGCTTGGCGACGATCAGATCGGCCTCGCCGGGGCGCACGTCCTTGTCGTAGACCGAGTCGCGGTGCAGCAGGATCACCATGTCGGCGTCCTGCTCGATGGATCCCGACTCGCGCAGGTCGCTGATGGCGGGCTTCTTGTCCTGACGCTGCTCGGGGCCACGGTTCAGTTGCGACAGAGCGATGACGGGGACCTGCAGCTCCTTGGCGATGAGCTTGAGGCTTCGCGAGAACTCCGAGACCTCCTGCTGGCGGGACTCGACGCGCTTGCCCGAGGTCATGAGCTGCAGGTAGTCGATGATGACCATCCGCAGTCCCTCGCGCTGCTTGAGCCGACGGCACTTCGCCCGGATCTCGACCAGCGTCATGTTGGGGCTGTCGTCGATGTAGAGCGGCGCGTCGTTGATGCGTCCTCGGGTCGCGGCGACGGTCGTCCAGTCGCGCGGGTCGAGGTTTCCCTTTCGCATGTTCTGCAGCGGGATCTGCCCCTCGGCGCTGAGCAGTCGCATCGCGATCTCGCTCTTGCCCATCTCGAGCGAGAAGAAGACGGACGGCAGGTTGTGACCGATCGACGCAGCGCGCGCGAAGTCGAGCGCGAGCGTCGACTTACCCATGGCAGGACGAGCAGCGACCACGATCATCTGTCCGCCGTGCAGGCCGTTGGTCAGCTCGTCGAGCTCCTTGAATCCCGTCGGCACGCCGGTCATCGAGCCGTCGCGTCCGCTGGCCGCCTCGATCTCCTCGAGGGCGGCGTCGACCGCGATCTGCAGCGGGACGTAGTCTTCGGCGGTCTCCGATCCGGTGATCGAGTAGATCTCGGCCTGCGCGTTGTTGACGAGGTCGGTCGCGTCGCCCTGCCCGTCGTACCCGAGCTGCACGATGCGCGTGCCGGCGTCGACCAGGCGTCGCAGGATCGCACGCTCCGACACGATGCCGGCGTAGTA
>NZ_CAUQVQ010000135.1:0-3779 GCF_963521645.1 uncultured Microbacterium sp.
GGTGCCGACGCGGTACCGACGCGGGTCAGAGGCCGGGCTCGGCGCTTCTGCGGGCGAGGGCTCCGAGTGCGCGGTCGACGGCGACGAACAGCAGGCCGACGACGATCAGCGCGACCGACAGTGCCACGACCCACTGGGCTACGCCGAGCGGCCCGAGCGCATCGACATCCATGAAGGGATACGGGTACGTCTGGCCGGGATAGAACTCGCCCCCGAGGGCCCCGTAGGAGAACGCCCACGTCAGGTAGGCGTAGGGGATGAGCATCCACAGCAAGGGGTCGGTCCACCGGAACGAGCCCTTCGGCACGAACAGCAGCCAGTCCGCGATCATCAGGATCGGCGTGACAATGTGGATGAGATTGTCGGTGAGCGAGAACACGTCGGTGTCGCCGTCGGCGAATCGCGTCGGCACCAGGACGACCAGATAGATCAACATCGTGACGGTGATGGCCATCATCACCGCGCCGCTGACTCGCGGGCTCGGGCTCGAGGTGCCCGAGGGGCCGATGCGTCGCACGTCGCGCGCCGTGCGGACGGTGAGCAGCAGCATCCACGCCAGGCACAGCAGGTTGCTGACCATCGTGTAGAAGAGGAAGGTCGTCCAGTCCGGTCGCCCGGTCAGCAGATCGGCGTGGCGGATGACCCCGGTGACGATCACGGCCAGGGCGAGGCCCCGGAACACGAGTGCCACCCGTCGCGAATTCACTGCGGCCGAGGCGAACAGCGACACGGGCGGCGTCGGAGAGGGTGTGAGGGTGGAAGCCGCGGACGGCGATACAGCGGCTTTCGACATACTTCGAGGCTACGCGTCCTGAGCTCGGATCCGGGCCGGGTCAGCGGCGTACAGGATCGGAATCCCGGTTCAAGAATCGATCGAGTTCGCGTCGCGTGGGCGCGGCCTCCCAATCGCCGGGAATGAGGCACGCCATCGCACCGCAGGCGTTCGCACGCTGCAGGGTCGCGTCGGCGTCGAGCCCCTCGAGCAGCGCGCTGAGGTACCCGCCGACGAAGGCGTCGCCCGCCCCTACGGTGTCGACCGGGTCGATCGCGAAGCCGCTCGCCTCGACGACGGCATCCGCTGTGATCACCGCCGCGCCCTCCGCGCCGAGCTTGACGACGGTGGTCGCGCATCCCGCGGCGCGGAGCCGCGCTGCGGAGTCTGCGATCGAGGCGTGCGGGTACAGGATCTCGAACTCCTCCTCGCCGCCGAACACGATGTCCGCTCGCTCGGCGAGCTCTCGGAGCGTGGGACCGGCGGTGGATGCGGGCGCGAGAGCCGACCGATAGTTGATGTCGAAGCTGACGATCACGTCGGATGCCCGTGCCCGATCGACGGCCGCGTGCACGGCATCGCGCGCGGTCTCGGACAGCAAGGGGGTGATGCCCGTGATGTGCAGGAGTGCGGCGGATTCGACCCATCCCTGCGGCAGGTCGCTCCGATGCAGCCGGGAGCCTGCCGATCCCGCGCGGTAGTAGTGCACGGCGGTGGAGGCGGTCGACGGACGCTCCTTGACCATCAGGCCCGTGCGTGCCTCGGCGTCGACCACCGCGTGCACCTCGACGCCGTCGCCGCGGATCTCCCGCACGACGCGCTCGCCGAGGGAGTCGTCGCCGACACGCCCCAGCCACGATGCCGCGACTCCGAGGCGCGCGAGCCCGATCGCGACGTTGCTCTCGGCGCCGCCGATGCCGAGAGCCAGCGCGTTCGCATGACGCAGCGAGCCGATGTCGGTCGTGCGCATGAGCGCCATGGTCTCGCCGAGCGTCACGACAGACGGCGAGGCAGCGGTCATCCGGCGCTCCGCGCGCATACCGTGACGAACTCGGCCGCTCGCTCGCGCAGAGCCGCGAGGTCGCCTCCGCTGAACGCGTCGCCGAGCAGCGGCCCGCCGACGCTGACGGCCACCGCTCCCGCATGCAGCCACGCCTCGGCGCCCGCGAGGTCGACGCCGCCCGAGGGCACCGCGACCAGGTCGGGGAAGGGGCCCCGCAGGTCCTTGAGGTACGACGGACCCACCTGGCCGGCCGGGAACACCTTCACCGCGGATGCCCCGGAGGACCAGGACGCGAAGAGCTCGGTCGGAGTCAGCCCGCCGGGCACGATCGGCACGCCGGCATCCGTCGCCTGGGTGACGAACTCGGTCGACGTGATCGGGGTGACGATGTAGGCCGCGCCCGCCTCGATCGCCCGCGTCAGGTCGGCCGCGTTCGTGACGGTGCCGATGCCGAGATCGACCGCGTCGCCGAACCGTGCACGCAGCCGCGGGAAGTGCTCGAAGGTGCCCGGGGTGGTCAGCGTCAGCTCGACACTGCGGATGCCGGCGTCGACGAGCACGTCGAGCACGGCGTCGTAATCCTCGGCCCGCTGCGCGCGCGCCACGACGATCAGGCGGGAGTCGACCGTGCGCGGCGGCAGCGCGACCCGGCGCACCTCACCAGTCATGGACGGTCCCGTCGAGCAGGCGGTTCACCGGGAGGTACGCCTTGGTGTACTCGTGGCCGGCTGCGGCATCCTCGTCGAGGTCGACACCGAGTCCGGGCTTGTCGCCGGGGTGCAGGAAGCCCTCGTCGAAGGTGAAGGAGGTCTGGAACACCTCGAGCGTCTGTTCGTTGTGGGGCATGTACTCCTGGATGCCGAAGTTGTGGATCGCGAGGTCGAGGTGCAGCGCGGCGGCCATGCCGACGGGCGAGATGTCGGTCGGACCGTGGATGCCGGACTTGATGCCGTAGATCGCGGCGAAGTCGAGCAGCTTCTTCATGGCCGTGATGCCACCGGTGTGCGTGACTGCAGAGCGCACGTAGTCGATCAGCCGCTCGGTGATGAGGGTCTGGTAGTCGAACACCGAGTTGAAGACCTCGCCGATCGCGAGCGGCGTCGTCGAGTGCTGACGCACCAGGCGCAGCGCCGTCTGGTCTTCACCGGGGGTGCAGTCCTCGAGCCAGAACAGGTCGTAGGGTTCGATGTCCTTCGCGAAGCGGGCCGCCTCGATCGGCGACATGCGGTGGTGCCCGTCGTGCAGGATGCGCAGGTCGGTCCCGAAGTCCTCGCGGATCTGCGAAAAGACCCCGGGCATGTGGTTCAGGTAGTTGCGGGTGTCCCACGTCTCTTCGCTGGGGCGGTCGCCCGAGCGCTTGGCGGGCTCGTAGTCGTAGCGCACACCGGGTCCGGCGTTCGAGACGCCGTAGATCTGGCCGAGTCCGGGCACGCCGGTCTGCACGCGCACAGCGGTGTAGCCGAGCTCCTGGTAGCCCGTGATCGCGTTCTTCAGGGCTGCGTAGTCGGTGCCCGACGCGTGAGCGTAGACGCGGACGCCCTCTCGGCTGGCGCCGCCGAGCAGCTGGTACAGCGGCATCCCGGCCTTCTTGGCCTTGATGTCCCACAGCGCCATGTCGACCGCGGCGATCGCGGCCATCGTGACGGGGCCGCGACGCCAGTACGGGCCGCGGTAGAGGTACTGCCAGGTGTCTTCGATCCTGTCTTCGTCGCGCCCGATGAGCATCGAGGCGACGTGATCGGAGAGGTACGAGGCGACCGCGAGCTCGCGTCCGTTGAGCGTGGCGTCGCCGAGGCCGACGATGCCGTCGGACGTCGTGATCTTGAGCGTGACGAAGTTGCGTCCGGGGCTGGTGATGTTGACGTCGACGATCTCGATGGTCATGTCGTTCTCTCCTGGAGGTGCGGGGTGAAGTGGTGGGGGTGGGGGGGGGGGGGGGCCCCCCCCCCCGGCGGGGGGCCCGGGGGGGGCAGATGGCGGGGCGCCGGGGGGGGGGGGGGCGCC
>NZ_CAUQVQ010000136.1:0-3703 GCF_963521645.1 uncultured Microbacterium sp.
GGGGCGGCGGGGGCAGCAGCGGGGGCCGCCGACGGGGCGGACGCGTCGGCCGGGAGCGGTTCGACGGCCACGGTCTGCGCGTCCGGTGTCTGAGCGGGCGGTGCCGGGGGAGCGGGCGGTGCCGGGGGAGTCGCTCCTGCGGGCAGGTTCTCGGGCGTCTGGTCGGGGTGCGGGTTCTTGTCGTTCATGTCTCGATGCTCTCGTTGCAGTGCTGAAGCCACACTGAAGCGTCCTGAAGACGCCTTCAGGAAGCGTCGACTACCGGGGCTCGCCGCGCACGCCTCCGCGTCGGTTCACCCGCGGACCGCGCTCGCCACGTCGGAGAACGCCGCAGGTACGAAGCCGCCGTGCGCGTGCTCTCCGTGCACGAGCTCTCCCGATCCGGTCTCGGCGCTCCCGAGCACGCCCCACGGATCCACGATCCGCACGTCGTGCCCGTCGAGGTGCAGACGGCGCACTCCCTCGAGGAGCATCCGTCGGGCGATGCTGTTCGCTCTCTGCACGCGATCGAGGTCGACCACGACCGGTCCGTCTCCCGCGGGCTCCTCGGTGAAGCCGCGAAGCACCCGCTCCGCCTCCATGAAGTGCAGATCGCCGGCGATCTCGTGCACGGCCGCACCGTCGTGCTCGACCCGACGCGACACCGACCGCGACGAATCCGTCGAGGTCATCAGGTGCAGACCGAGGTCGTGGTTCATGCGCTCGAACATCCGCACACCACGCGTGCTGTTGCCGTGCGGGTCGAGGCGAGGCGAGAACGCCGCGATGCCGACCTGTCCGGGCAGCACGCCCATCAGCCCGCCCGCGACGCCGCTCTTGGCGGGGATGCCGACGGAGGTCAGCCAGTCGCCCGCGGAGTCGTACATGCCGCACGTCGTCATCACGCTGAGCACCTGCCGGTTGGTGACGGGGTCGATCACCTGCTCGCCGTCGGGCGTGCGACCGCCCGCCGCGAGCACCGAGGCCATGCGCGCGAGGTCGCGCACCGTGACCGACACCGAGCACTGGCGGGTGTATCCGCGCACGGCATCGGCCGGGTCGACGTCGAGGGTGCCGACAGTGCGCAGCATGTACGCGAGCGCCATGTTGCGGTCGGCGGATGCGAGCTCCGACTCGAACACGTCCTCCGAGACCGAGAGCTCGCGGCCGGCGAGTCGGCTGTAGAGCTCGACGATGCGCTCGACGCGCTGCTCGGCGTCATCGCCGCCGACCAGTGCATGCGCCGCGATCGCGCCGGCATTGATCATCGGATTGCGGGGGCGGCCCGTCTCGGGCTCGAGCGAGATCTCGTTGAACGCATCGCCGGACGGTTCGACGTCGATGCGCTGGAGCACGGCATCGAGCCCCTGGTCGGCGATCGCGAGCGCGTACGTGAACGGCTTCGAGATCGACTGGATCGTGAACTCGACATCGGCGTCACCCGCCACGTAGACCTCTCCGTCGAGGGTCGCGACGGCGACCGCGAGACGATCGGGGTCGGCGTTCGCGAGCTCCGGGATGTACGAGGCGATCTCCCCGGCATCCTCCCCGCACGAGTCGAGCAGCACGTTCAGGTAGTCGATCATGGGGGTCTGCATGTGCCCATGCTCCCATGCGCGGCGGCGACGACCGGCTCTCCGGCTCCGGCTCAGTCCGCGAGCGCAAGCGTGACGACGAAACGCGCGCCGCCCCACCGGGAGTCGTCGACCGCGACGGTCCCGCCACTCGCTGCCGCGATTCCCCGAACGATCGCGAGCCCGAGGCCGCTGCCGCCGGCGTCCCGACTGCGAGCCTCGTCGAGGCGCACGAAACGCTCGAAGATGCGGTCGCGCTCGTCGAGCGGCACTCCGGCCCCGTCGTCCTCGACGGTCACGAACACCCACGAGTCCTGCGGGATCACGCTGATCGCCACGCGCCCCGCGCTGTGCCGGGCGGCATTGTCGGCCAGGTTCCGCAGCAGCTGGCCGAGAAGCCGCGGATCGCCTTCGACACGAGCGGCACGGATGCCCGACCCGTCGACCTCGATCCCGTGGGCCCGCAGGCGTCGCACCTCGCCGAGCGCAAGGTCGTCGAGATCGACCGCCTCGTCGAGCGTGCCGCCGCCCTCGTCGAGCCGCGCGAGCAGCAACAGGGACTCGACGATGCCCTGCAGCCGGAGGCCCTCGTCCGAGACGACCTCGGCGAGTTCATGGATGCTGGTGGTGGACGGGTGCGTCTGCGCCAGCTCGGCGTGCTGACGGATCGTCGCGAGGGGCGAGCGCAGCTCATGCGAGGCATCCGAGACGAAACGGCGCTGCGCGGTCGCCGAGGCGTCGAGCCTGTCGAGCATCCGGTTCATCGTGGTCGCGAGCGCCGCGATCTCGTCGGCCGAGGGCGGCACCTCGACCCGGTTGTGCAGGTGCTCGGCGGTGATGCCGTCGACCTCTTCGCGGATGCGGGTGACCGGCTTCAGCGCCCGACCGACCACGAGCCAGGTCGTGACCGCGACGAGCGCGAGCAGCAGCGGAAGCGCGATCGCGAGCAGCACGCCCACGGTCGACAGGGTCTCGTCGTCATCCTCGATCGGGACGGCGAGCACGAGAGTCTGGTCGTCGTCGATTCCGTCCGAGACGACCAGCATCGGCGATCCGTCGATCGTGACCCGCTGCGGATCGTCGGAGATCGGCAGGGCGGTCGACCCGAGGTCATCGCGCGCATCTTCGCTCGCCGAACGCACCTCGCCGCCGGGTCCGATGATCTGTACGAGCTCGTCGTCGAGGGTGTCGATGCCTCGGCCGCCGCCCGGGCCGCCGCCTGGCCCGTCCAGGCGCTCGGTGAGCTCGTCGAGCCGCTGCTCGGCCGCGCGCTCGGCGCTGGCATGGATGCTCGAGCTCAGGATGCCGTAGAACGAGAACGCCCCGATCAGCAGCGCGACCGCGACGACGAGTGTCGCGCCGAGGGTGGTCCTGCCCCGCACCGACCTCCAGGCGCGACTAGCCACCGTCAGCCGCCAATCGATAGCCCGCTCCACGGATCGTCTCGATCGCCTCGCGTCCGAACGGCTTGTCGAGCTTGCGGCGCAGGTGCCCGACGTACACCTCGACGATGTTGGGGTCGCCGTCGAAGTCGTCGTCCCACACGCCCTCGATCAGTGAGCGCTTCGACAGCACCTGCCCGCGGTGACGCATCAGGTGCTCGAGCACCGCGAACTCGCGGGCCGTCAGGGAGATCTGGGTCTCGCCCCGCCACACGTGATGCGACGAGGGGTCGAGCTTCAGGTCGCCGGCCTCGAGCACGGCGGGGCGGGCCACGGCCCCCCGACGAACGAGCGCCCGGATGCGTGCGACGAGGATCGCGAACGAGAACGGCTTGGTGACGTAGTCGTCGGCGCCGGTCTCGAGCGCCTCGACCTGATCCCATTCGCCGTCCTTGGCGGTGAGCATGAGCACCGGGGTCCAGTTCTCCTCGGCGCGCAGCGCCTCGCACACCTTCCACCCGCTCATGCCCGGCATCATCAGGTCGAGCACGATCGCGTCGTAACGCGTCTCCCGGGCGCGCCAGAGGCCGTCGACGCCGTTGTGCGCGACGTCCACGGCGAAGCCCTCGGCCTCGAGTCCCCGGCGGACGGCGTCGGCCAACCGCACCTCGTCGTCAACCACCAGGATCCGCATTGCTCCAGTGTGGCGCGCGCACGCTGAATCCGCGCTGAAGCGGGGTCGACGTCGGCCGACCTTCCCGCCGACCT
>NZ_CAUQVQ010000137.1:0-3533 GCF_963521645.1 uncultured Microbacterium sp.
CGAGGCCGAGGCCGAGACCGAGCTCGTCGTGGTCGACCTCGAGTTCACCGACAGCGCCACGATGCTGACGGCACTGCTCCCCGATCCCATCAAAGTGATGTCGTTCGCGGCTCTCGAGCCGGCTGCGGCAGCGCTGGCGGCCAGCATGGGACCCACGGATCCGCCGTCATGGCCGGTGCGCGAGGGCGATCCCGTGATCTGCCGCGTCATGGCGCAGACGGTGCTGCTCTCGGTCATCCGTGCCTGGGCAGCCAACGGCTGCGCGCCCGCGGGATGGCCGTCGGTCGCGAAGGACCCGTTCCTCGACCGCGTCGTCGAGGCCATCCACGAGCAGCCGGGACGCGACTGGACGGTCGAGAAGCTCGCGAGCCTCGGCGCGATGTCGCGGTCGGCGTTCGCCGAGCGGTTCCGCCGCGCGATCGGGCGCTCGCCCGCCGACTACGTCACGGAGGTGCGCGTCGACGCCGCGAAGCGGATGCTCGGCGAGGGCCGCTCGATCAGTGAGACCTCGCGCGAGCTGGGGTACGCCTCCGACGAGGGGTTCAGTCGCGCCTTCCGCCGCCGCACGGGCATGACCCCGTCGTCATGGCGAGCCTCGGAGATGGCGCCGGTCCCGGCCTGAGCCGGCCCCGTCCGCCGCTCAGGCGAGCTTCGCGGCGGCCACGCTCCTGCGGTTCGACATTCCGAAGAGCACGGCGCCGATCAGCAGGGACGCAGCCCCGAGCACGTAGACGAACTCGACGTCGAGGGTGTCGACGAGCAGTCCGCCGACGCCGGCGGCGATCGTGATCGCTCCTTGGAACCCCACGACCACGAGACTTCCGCCCGACTCGAGCCGGTCGGGCGAGCGGTGTCCCACCCACGTGTTGATCACGAGCAGCCACGACGAGAAGAAGAAGCCCCAGACCAGCACGACGATACCGATGCCGAGCACCGACCCCGACAGGAAGATCATCGACAGCACCGACGCAGCGATCACCAGCGGCGCGAACACCGCGAAGAAGCCGAAGGTGCGGTCGATGAAAAACCCGAGCCCGAGGTTGCCGGCGAGGCCTCCGAGCCCGAAGAGGGCGAGCAGCACGATGATGGTCGACGGCTCGACCTCGGGGATGCGCTCGAGCGCGAGTCGCACGTACGTGTAGGCGAGGAAGTGACCGAGCACCACGAGCACGTGCCCGACCATGCCGAGCCCGATTCCGGGACGACGCAGCGTGTCGACGAGGAGCCGGATGCTCGCGCCCTGTTCGGCCGGGACCGACGGAAGCAGGAATCTGAGCGCCACGGCCAGCAGCACCATGAGCACGCCCGCGATCGCGAACACCGTCTGCCAGTCGACGATCTCGCTGAGCATCACCCCGAGCGGCACGCCCGCGACCGTGGCGAGCGAGACGCCGGCAGAGGTGAACATGACGCCGCGACCGAGGTGCGCAGGTCCCGCCAGGCGCGCGGCGACCGTGATCGACATCGCCCAGAATGCGCTGATCGCGGCCCCCAGCAGGAACCGCGCGAGCAACACGATGATCAGGTTGGGCGCGATCGCGACGATCAGGTTCGATGCCGCTGCGGCGAGCGCCATCCAGACGAGCAGCGAGCGACGGTCCAGGCGGGGGAAGATCAGCCCCACCGTGGGTGCGACGATCAGCCCGACGAGCGCGGTGACCGTGACGGTCTGGCCTGCCTGGCCGGGCGTCACTCCGAGCGCATCGGCCATCTCGGTGAGCACACCGTTGGGCAGGAACTCGGCCGTGACGAGCAGGAAGCCCATCAGCATCAGCACGATGAGCCCGCCGTAGCGGATGCGCTCGGTGCGGTCTGTCGTCACGGGCACGGGTGCGGTCGTCGTCATGGTTTCACGCTCGCAGGTGCGGGCCGCCCGCGCCCGACGCGGCGTCCACGGCATCCGACCATTCGTCCGAGGAGGCGGGCGGCATCCGTGCGCCCGCGTTCGACCGAGCGGCGCCCCGCTCAGTCGCGGGCGATGCGCGCCGCGAGCAGCGACACCAGCTCGTAGACGACGTGGCTCGCGGCGATGCCGGTGATCTGCGCGTGGTCGTAGGCGGGCGACACCTCGACGACGTCGGCGCCCACGATGTTCTTCTCGCCGAGCGCGCGCAGGATGCGCAGCAGTTCGCGGCTGGTGAGGCCGCCTGCCTCGGGCGTGCCGGTGCCGGGCGCGTGCGCGGGATCGAGCACGTCGATGTCGATCGAGATGTACAGCGGGGCGTCGCCGATGCGCTGCAGGATGCGCTGGATGCCCGCTTTGACGCCGTGCTCCTCGATGTACTCGCTCGACACGATCGAGAAGCCGAGGCGCTCGTCGTCCTCGAGGTCCTTCTTCGAGTACAGCGGCCCTCGCGTGCCCACATGGCAGCTCGCGGTGAGGTCGATGAGCCCCTCCTCGCTCGCGCGGCGGAAGGGAGTGCCGTGGGTGATCGGCGCGCCGAAGTAGGTGTTCCACGTGTCGAGGTGCGCGTCGAAGTGCAGCACCGCGATCGGCCCGTGCGTCGCCGCGACCGCGCGCAGCAGCGGCAGTGCGACCGTGTGGTCGCCGCCGATCGTGACGATGCGCTGCACCCGCTCGCCCAGCGCGAGCGCGGCGCGCTCGACCTCGGTGACGGCCTCGTCGAGGTCGAACGGGTTCACGGGGATGTCTCCGGCATCCACCACCTGCGCGACCGCGAACGGCGAGACGTCCTGCGCGGGGTTGTAGGGCCGCAGCAGGCGCGAGGACTCGCGCACGTGCGACGGCCCGAACCGCGTGCCGGGGCGGTAGCTCACGCCCGAGTCGAACGGGATGCCGACGACGGCGATGTCGGCGCGGGGCACGTCCTCGATCCTCGGCAGGCGTGCGAAGGTCGCGATCCCCGAATAGCGGGGATTCACGGAGGCGTCGATGGGGCCCACGTTCTCGGTCATTGTCAGTCCTGTCTCTGCATGGGGACGTGCACGCGAGCGCCGATCGCAGCCGGGAGCCCGTACCCGAGCGTCGCATAGGTGGGCGGTCGACGAAGAACTCATCGAGCACCTGCAGTCGGACGGTCGCCTAAGCTTCAGGGCCCTCGGCGAGGCCGTGCGACTGTCTCCGTCGGCGGTCGCGACCCGAGTGCAGCGCCTGATCGACGGCGGCGTCATCAAGATCAGCGCGGTCGAGGCGAGGGGTCTCGCGCACCGACAGCTGTCGATGGGCGTGGGGCTCACCCTCAACCACGACAATGAGGCGGTCATCGACGAGCTGCGCACCGGGCGGGGCATCGACTTCGCCGCGCGCACGCTCGGCCGCTTCGACGCGGTCGCCACCCTGGTCGACCCCTCGGCGGGGGCGCTGTATGCGAGCCTCGAGCGGCTGCGGTCGCTTCCCGGCGTCACCCGGATCGAGTCGTGGCTGCACCTGGCCGTGCTGAAGGAGGACTACGCGCGCACCCTGCGGGAGCCGATGGTCAGCGCGCGTCGCTGATACGAGCGGCCTCGGCATCCGGTACGGCGCGCCGTCACCGTCCGTTCACCGCGCGCCGCCAGACTTCGAGCATGAGCGA
>NZ_CAUQVQ010000138.1:0-3434 GCF_963521645.1 uncultured Microbacterium sp.
CGTCGTCCTCGCTCAACGACCGGGGTCTGCGTGTTCGGTCGTTGAGCGAGCAGCGGAGCAGCGAGTCGAAACGGGGTGGGTGTGCGGGATCGGCTCACTGCGTTTCGTCTCGGTCGACTGCGTCGTCCTCGCTCAACGACCGGGGGGACTGCGAGCAGCGAAGCAGCGGGACGAAACGGGGTATCACTGCGTTTCGTCTCGGTCGACTTCGTCGCTCGACGACCGGGGGAGGGTGCGTCAGATCTTCCGGCCGCGTGGCATGAGACGCACGTCGGGGAGAGGGGGCGCGGGAATGCGGATGTCGTGACCGTCGACGACTCCGAAGCGATCGGATGCCGCCTCCCAGTCCGCACGTGCCTCGACGATCTCGTCATGTGTGCGGCCCGCGAAGTTCCACCACATCACGATCTCGTTCTCGAACGGCTCACCGCCGATCAGGAACAGCAGTGCCCCCTGGGCGCTGTACACCTCGACGAACTCCCTCGAGTCGCCGAGGTAGAGCATCTCGTTCCGGGGCATCGCGTGCGTCGCGACGGTCGCATCGCACTCGACCAGCATCAGGGCGTGCTCCCACTCCGGCCGCAGCGGCAGCCGCACTCGGGTGCCGGCCGGCACCGAGATCTCTGCGCCGACGATCGGCGTGTACACGGTCGCGGGCGATACGGCCCCCGCGAACTCCCCGAGGACGACGACGCCCGTGGCATCCTCCCCCGCATCGGCGGAAAGCGTCACCTGCGGCAGCTCGGTGTGCCGCTCGAAGCCTCCCGACCCGTGCCGCGCGCTCTCGGGGAGCACGACCCAGAACTGCAGCGCGTCGAGGGGGATCGGGTCGTCGCCGATCGAGTACTCGGAATGCGAGATGCCGTTGCCGGCCGTCATCAGGTTCAGCTGGCCCCTGCGCAGGTCGGCGTCGCTGCCGAGCGAATCGCGGTGACGGATCTCGCCGACCAGCGGCCATGTGACGGTCTGCAGGCCGATGTGCGGGTGCGGTTCGACACGCATGCGGGTGTCGGCCGGGCCGAACCGATCGAGGAAGCACCACGCTCCGATGGTCGGGAGGTTGCGGTGCGGGAGCACACGCAGCACGTTCATGCCGCGCACCCCGCCGAGGGGCACCTCGCGGGGCTCCAGCACGATGCGTCGTTCTCCGATCATCATGCCTCCGTCGTGGCCTCACCGGGACGCTGGGGCCAGCGGATCTCCGCGCCCGGGATCTCGTGGGTCGTGAGGTACTTGGCGATGTACGGGCACAGCGGCACGATCGCGTCACCGGACGCCGCGGCATCCGTCAGCGCGCGCTCGGCGAGGATGCCGGCGAGGCCCTGTCCCTGGAACGCGGGGTCGAGCTCGGTGTGGATGAAGCGGATCGCGCCGGGGCGCAGCTGGTACTCGGCATAGCCGGCGAGGTTTCCGTCGGTGCGGATCTCATAGCGGGACTCGTCGTCGTTGCGGGTGACGGTGATGTCGGTCATCGGAGCTCCTTCGGGCGTCTTGCCACCAACCTACGCCCGTGGAGTCTCCACAGGCGCGGCCGACGTCGGCCGGGGTCGTTACGCTGGAGGGATGCCGCAGACCCCCCGTGATCCGTACGAGGATCTGCCCTACGCCGACGAGCCGTGGGACGGCGCGGGGTGGGAGCCCTCCGAGCCTCCCGAGCCCATGGACTGGGAGCCTCAGGGGGCGGGCTACGAGCCTCCTCTCGACTGGGGTCAGGGCCCGGTGACGCCGGTGCAGCCACGGTCGTCCGCGCCCCGGGCGAGCGCGACGACGGTGCGGCACGCCGCCCCCGGGCGCTACCCCACTGCTGGCGAGGCGCTGCACACGGTGTTCGGCTACGACGAGTTCCGCGGCGACCAGGCCGCGATCGTCGAGCACGTCATCGGCGGCGGAGATGCCGTCGTCCTCATGCCGACCGGTGGGGGAAAGAGCGTCACCTACCAGGTGCCCGCGCTCGTGCGCGAAGGCACGGGTCTCGTGATCAGCCCGCTGATCGCACTGATGCACGACCAGGTCGACGCACTCCGGGCGAACGGCGTCAACGCCGCGTACCTCAACTCCACCCAGGGGATCGAGGAACGCCGCGAGGTCGAGCGCGCGTACGTCGCCGGTGAGCTCGACCTCATCTACGTCGCACCCGAGAGGCTGTCGTCGGCGCAGACGACGTCGTTGCTGCAGCGCGGCACACTCAGTGTCATCGCGATCGACGAGGCGCATTGCGTGTCGCAGTGGGGCCACGACTTCCGTCCCGACTATCTCGCGCTGGGCGATCTGGGCGAGAGGTTCCCGGGGGTCCCCCGCATGGCGCTCACGGCGACCGCCACCCGCGCGACGCACAAGGAGCTCACCGAGCGGCTGCGGCTCGACGGCGCCGAGCATTTCGTCGCCAGCTTCGACCGCCCGAACATCCAGTACCGCATCGTGCCCAAGGTCGATCCCCGCAAGCAGCTGGTCTCGTTCATCCGTGCGCAGCCCGAGGGGTCGGTCGGCATCGTCTACGCGCTCAGTCGCAAGTCGGTCGAGCAGACGGCCGCCTATCTCGCGGCGCAGGGCTTCGACGCACTGCCGTACCACGCGGGTCTCCCCGCCGAGGTGCGAGCGAAGAACCAGTCGCGGTTCCTGCGTGAAGACGGCGTGGTGATGGTCGCGACCATCGCGTTCGGCATGGGCATCGACAAGCCCGACGTGCGCTTCGTCGCGCACATCGATCTGCCGAAGTCCGTCGAGGGCTATTACCAGGAGACCGGCCGTGCGGGTCGCGACGGCGAGCCGTCGATCGCGTGGATGGCCTACGGCCTGGGCGATGTGGTGCAGCAGCGTCGCATGATCGACCAGAGCCCCGGCGATCGCACCTTCAAGATGCGCCTCGGGCAGCACCTCGACGCGATGCTCGCTCTGTGCGAGACGGTCGAGTGCCGTCGCCAGAATCTCCTCGGCTACTTCGGGCAGGACTCGCAGCCGTGCGGCAACTGCGACACCTGCCTCGAGAATCCCGAGACCTTCGACGGACTGATCCCCGCGCAGAAGCTCCTCTCGACCATCGTGCGACTCCAGCGCGAGCGCAACCAGGCATTCGGGGCCGGCCACCTGATCGACATCCTGCGGGGGGCGTCGACCGAGCGCATCCGACAGCAGGGCCACGACAAGCTCGCGACCTACGGCATCGGGGCCGATCTGTCCGACCAGGACTGGCGCAGTGTCGTGCGTCAGCTGCTCGCGCGGGGTGTTCTCGTGGCTCAGGGCGACTACGGCACGTTGGCGCCGGGCGCGCAGGCCGGGGGAGTGCTGAAGGGCGACACCCCCGTCCCCCTGCGCAAAGACACCATCGGGCGGCCGGCATCGTCTCCGCGTGCTCGCAAGGCCAGCGCTGCGGACGCTCTCGACGCGGCCGACCGTGAGCTCTTCGAGGCGCTGCGCGCCTGGCGCGCCGAGACGGC
>NZ_CAUQVQ010000139.1:0-3208 GCF_963521645.1 uncultured Microbacterium sp.
GCCGCTCCCGCAGCTGTGGCGCGTTTCGTCTCGCTCGGCTCCGCCGGGCTCGCTCGACGACCGGAGCGAGGCGAGCAGTAAACACCGGTATACAACGTCCATCGCGCTAGTAATGCCTCATATGAGTACGTATCGTTTTCGTTCGTAAACATATGGGGGAGTTGTGACCGATGTCGATACGGATGACCTACGGGCGTGGGCGGCGAAGGCCGACGCCGTACGAGCGGACTTCGGCTCGTGCGTCGTGGCGCGATCGTCGGGCCTGGGGGCTCCCTGGGTCGACGACGCGGTCGACCGGTTCGCCACCGTCTGGTCGACGGCCGTGGAGCGCCGCCTCGCCGACGTCGACATGTTCGCAGAGAACCTGAGGCAGACAGCCGACGTCTTCGACCAGGGCGACGATGCCTCGCGCAGCGAGCTCGACCAGATGATCTGGTCCGAGAGCGATTACTGATGCTCGAGCTCGGCATGACGACCGACCCGGTCGCTCTGGTGCCGGGGTCGTACGCGGCGGTGCATACCGTGGCATCGACATGGCGATCGCGGTCGGATGCGGCGACCGCTCTTCGGGACGGACTGGGTCGACTCGAGGTCGAGTCTGCCTGGCAGGGATACCCCTGCGAGAAGTACCTCGAACGCGCGGAGTACCTGCGGTCGTCGTGGGCGAGGTGCGGCGAGCACCTGATGAACGGAGCCGCCGCACTGTCGGCATACGGCGATGCACTGCGATGGGCGCAGGACGAGGCTGCGCGCGCGATCGACCTGTGGGAGCAGGCCGAGGCCGCGACGATCGCTTCGCGCGACGCGTATCGGGCGAACGTACGCGAGCTGGAACGAGACCTCCGGCTTCGACACCTCGAGGTCGACCTGCCGTTCGTCGACGGCGGGGCGGATCTGCGCATCCAGGCGCTCGACACGCTGACCAATGCGCGTGGAGTGCTCGATCGCTACGCCGTCGACGCCGCGAACGCCATCCACGACGCGGCCGACGCGGCACCGCTGGAGACCCCGAGACAGACGGAGAGCTCGAAGAATTCGGCGATCGCGGGTGCTGTCGGCACGGTTGCTTTCGAGACGGCCGTGCTCAACCCGGCGATCGACCAGCTCAACTTCCTCGCCTCGATGGGCAATGCGCTCATCAACCACCCCGACATCCTGCTCGAGCTGCTCGGCGGAGTCGCACTGATCGTCGGCGGCGGCACGATGATGGGAGGTGGTGGCGCGCTCGCTGTCACGGGCGTGGGAGCCGTGCCCGGCGGTGGTGTCGCGTGGGCCGGGGTCGGCGTCGCGGGCGCCGGCCTCATCGGGGTCGGCCATGCGGCCGGCCGTTGGATCAGTGAGGCGAGCGGCGACGATGCGGCCTCTGTGGTCCAGCGACGGCCACCCCACCCCGAGTACGGCGGACGCGACATCGCGGGCAAGTACAACGGCGACGGGCAGCGTCCGTGGGTCGACACCGAGAAGATCGGGTTGGACGAGGTCGCCGATGAAACAGGGCAGGACATCATTCGCGACAAGGTGCGGTCGACAATCGCGGGATACCACCACCGAGCGGATGCAACCACAGAACAACATCGTTACTTCGATGGTCTATTCGACAATGGCGACGGAACCTGGACTGCCGTTGAAGTCAAGGGTGGGACGGGATCGCGCACTGCCGCCCAGCGAGAGTTCGACGCCATGGTCAGTCCCGAAACACCCGCTACCGCTACGTTGAACGGTCAATCCATTCAGATCGTCGATGTAATCCTGAAGCACGTACCGTGAACCAACCGATAGTTTGCACCCGGAGAGAATCACTGATGGCGATCAAGCGCACGCACGTCACCCAGCGCAACGGATACAGCCGTATGGCGCTCATCGACAGCGTTCGCCCGTATCCGGATCAGATCAGGTTCGTCCTGAATCGGATGAACGGCTCGTCGTTCTGGGCGTGGAGCCTGTGGCGCGCCCCTGAGGGCGCAAATCTGCTGGACAGCATCCCTCTCAGCCGTGAGTACATGCAGTGCGCGGGCACCGCCGACGCGCTCGCCGTCGAGGTACGCCACCTCGACCCCGACGGCACGCCGCACCAGTACGCCGTCGGCAAGCCAGGAGGCGACCATTCCGGTGAGCCGACGGAAGTGATCCATTACGACGACGGACGCCACAGCGTCACCGTGCACCCGTCGGAGGTGTTCACCGCCGACGAAGCAGCCGTGGTCTTCTACACCTACTTCCTCACCGACAAGGTCTCCCAGCCCTACACGCTGCGCGAACTCGACCTGACCCGGCCGACACCCGAGCCCGAGGGATCCGACTGATGCGCATCCGCGTCGAGCACTCGCCCCTCGCCGAGTCGATCGCGAGCCTCGCCGACGCCGCGCAGTGCATCCGCGAGCTTCTCGACAGCCTCGAGGCCGACATCTCGGAGCTGAACGACCTGTGGACCGGACAGGCCAACGAGGCGTACGACCGCGCCCACCGCGAATGGAGCGCGTGCGCCGCCGACATGCACTCCGCCCTCGTCAGCGCCGCGACCGCCGCCGCACGCGCTCAAGCCCGCACGAGAGACGCCGAGGCGCAGGTAGCCGCTCTCTGGAGCTGACGGCTGCCGACCGCGCGCCGCTTCACCGGCGGTGGGGGCCACTTCCGCACCCACCCAGCGGTGGGGCCACTTCCGCACCCGCCCCGCGGTGGGTGGCCGCTTTCGCATCCGAACAGCCCTATTCCGGTGCGAAAGTGACCACCCCCATCGGCGAGGAGCACGTCGATCTCAGAGTTTCCGTTGACAAGGTCCAGCTTAAGTGGTTACCTAGTCGAGTAACTAACCCACTAACCGCAGCGGAGGATTCGTGATCGAAGAAGGAAAGCCGCTCTTCCTCCAGATCGCCGAGCAGATCGAGGACTCGATCCTCGACGGCTCTCTCGAGGAGGAGTCCCAGGCGCCGTCGACCAACGAGCTCGCCGGCTTCTACCGGATCAACCCTGCGACCGCAGCGAAGGGAGTCGCCATGCTCACCGACAAGGGAGTGCTGTACAAGCGCCGCGGCATCGGCATGTTCGTCGCCGCGGGTGCGAAGGATCTGCTTCTCGGTGAGCGCCGCGCCGCGTTCGCCGACCGCTACATCGACCCGCTCATCGCCGAGGCTCGCACGCTCGGGCTCGGCACCGACGACCTCGCCGCGCTGCTGCACGAGCGCGCGACACAGACAGCCCAGACAGCCCA
>NZ_CAUQVQ010000140.1:0-3165 GCF_963521645.1 uncultured Microbacterium sp.
GACGCCGTGATCCCGCCGCCTCCGCCCGAGGCGATGCTCCCCGCCACCCGCCGCTCGCGATCCACGCCGGCGATCCTCACGGGCGACCAGCCCGCTCCGGTCGCCGACGACTGGGCGCAGCCGTCGATCGCCCCCGAGGTGCCGACCTCCGGCGGATACCGGGCGCTCACCGTCGTCATCTTCGCGTTCCTGCTGCTGCTCCTGGCGGCGGCGATCGGGTGTGCGATCTATCTCGGCGCCACGACGCTCGGGTTGTCGGTGGGCGAGCTCTCGACGGGCGTCGCGGCTCTCGCGGCGCCCTGAGCCGCAGCGTCACCACGGCAGGGCTCGTCGTCACTCAGGATCGTCTGGATGCCCAGATGTACGCGGGCACGGCGACCACGACGACGACGAGGTGCATCACCATGAGGGCGACGACCGCGACTGTGGTCGTACCGGGGATGAACTGCAGCGCGAGCAGCAGCACATCGGGGACGAACGACGCCAGGGTCACGACGGGCACGAGGATCGTCAGCGTGCGGCGCGGGTCGCGAGCGCGCTGGCGAACGAGCGACCAGCCGATCCAGCCGAGCGTGACGCCGAGCGCGGTGAACAGACCGTAGGCCGGGAGGGTCAGTGGGCCGTAGGTCGGCGGTGCTCCGGCGGCGACGGCGACGAGTGCGACGACGGAGTTCGCCGCGATCGCGACCGTGACGGCGGCGACGAGGATGAGGGCGGCGCTCGTGCGCGACCGAGCAGTGCGTCCGACCGGGCGGACGGTTGTGGTGACCATGGCGACTCCTTCGATCGACTGATTCCGGTACCAGGCGGTACCGGATATAACGGTACTGCTCAATCCCGGAATGTACAATGGGTGCGATGAGCGACGACCGATCGACGAGGGCTGCAGGGCGACCGAGGGATCCTGGCGTCGACGCGGGCATCCTCGACGCGGTGCAGGACCTGCTCATCGAGCACGGATACGCGGGCACCACGATCGGCGCCGTCGCAGAGCGCGCCCGCTGCGGGCGTTCGGCCATCTATCGCCGGTGGGAGACCAAGGCCGAGCTCGTCGTCGCCGCGGTGGGGGCTCTGCAGGTCACTGCGGCGGTCCCCGACACCGGCACGCTCCGGGGCGACCTCCTCGAGGCCGCGATGCACTTCGCCCAGGCGGATGAGCGCACCGCGAGCGTGCTCGCCAGCATCCTCAGTGAGATCGGCCGCGACGAGGAGTTGCGCGCCGTGGCGTACCGGGTGGTCGGCGGACCGCCGGTCGCGGCACTGGTCGCGGTGATCGAACGGTGGAGGGAGCGGGGCGTCGTTCGAGTGGACGCCCCGGTCGCGCTCATCGCAGGTCTCGTGCCGACCGCCGCGTTCGGCAGCGTCAGCCTGAGTCGGCGGGCGCTCGAGCCGGATGCCGTCGTGCAGCTGGTCGACGAGGTCGTCCTCCCCGCTCTGACGTAGGCGGCGGGGGTCCGCCCCCAATAACGCGAACGCCCCATCCGCGCGAGCGGACGGGGCATTCTGCATCCATCGGTTCGCGGTGCCGTCAGGCGTCGCGGCCACGGGAGAAGCCGGCGTCGAAACCGCGCTCGTACGCATCCTGCGCCGCCCGCGCGAAGCGGTGCCCGCCGTGACGGGATGCTCCGTGTCGGCCGTGCTCGTGTCGGCCGTGCTCGTGCCCGACGTGGCCGCGGGCGTGGTCGTGGTCGGCGCCGTGCTCGGCGCCGGGGTGGCCGTGGTCTGTGTGACCGGTGTGGCCGTGCTCGACGCCGGCGTGGCCGTGGCCTGCGCGACCGGTGTCGGCGAAGCGGGCGTGACCCGGGTGGCCGCGGTGTCCGCAGTCCCGGTGGCCGAACTCGGCGTCCGTAGCGTGTTCGTGTGCGCCTCCGAAACCGGGTCCGAAGGCGCGGCCGAACGGGTGTCCGGGGCGGTGGCCGAAGCCGCGGCCGGGGCCGAACCCGTGGGTGCGGCCGAACCCGTGGCGACGACCGCGTCCGCGGGGGAGCGGTGTCTCCTCGTCCCAGCCGAATGCTCGGGCGATCTGCTCGAGCGAGGCGAGGGTGGTCTCGAGATCTTCGGGGCTCACGGCGTCGGACACCTTGGTGCGGATGCCGTCGACGATGACGCCGAGTCGTTGCTTCGCCTCGCGGCCCTCGTCGGTGAGTGTCCAGCCGGCGTCGTCTGCGGCGATCCACCCGCGCTCGACCAGTCCGCGCAGCTTGTGGGCGTTCAGGGGGCGACGGGCGGGCGCTGTGCCGTCGATGATGTTCAGCATCCGCCAGTCGCGGCGGCTCGCGTGCTCGCCCTCGAAGGCGGTGTCGAACTCGGCGGCCATCAGCCGATCGACGGCCTTGAGCCAGTAGCCGAACGGGCGAGAGGTGGGGGAGGCGTTCTGAGTGTCAGGAGTGTTCATGGGGTGATCCTTAGATGTCATTGAGCATGTGCTTGTCACTATGCATGTATATGTAGTGTGACATGCACTCATGTTGCATGTCAAGTCGCATGTAAAATCGACGTGTGAGCGCTGCAGAGAACGACCCCACCGAGGCCATCGCCCGCGCCCTGTCGCGTCTGCGAGGTCGGCGCCCAGGCGGTCGCGGCCCGCGGGGCATGGGTGCTCCGCATGGCTGGCACGGGGGTCCTCACCCCGATCATTTCGAGCAGCCCACCCACGGGCACGGACACCCGGTGCACCCCGGAATGCCGCCATGGGCAAGCGACCCCTCCGGGCGGTTCGGCGGTCCCGCGCGCATGCGGATGCTCGAGGCGCTCGCCGCAGCATCCGCTCCCCTCAGCGTGAGTGACCTCGGTGCCGCGATCGGCGTCGACCAACCGCGCGCCTCACGCCTCGTGCAGCAGGGCGTCGCCCACGGATTCGTTCGTCGCGAGGCCGACCCGGACGATGCGCGGCGAACCCGGATCGCGTTGACCGACGAGGGGCGCAAGATCGCTCGCGGTATGCGCGGAGAACGGCGCGAAGCTCTCGGGAAGGCGCTCGCGGCCTTCACTGACGACGAGCGCGAACAGCTCGCGACGCTCCTGAGCAAGCTCGCCGACAACTGGGAGAGCTGAGCTCGCCGAAGCGGCACCGGGTGCCCACTCCTCTGGGTGGGTGCGGTGCTTGGGGGCGTTCGTGTGGCACCTGTTGTCGCCACCTGCGCAGGATTGCGGCGCGAGGTGCCA
>NZ_CAUQVQ010000141.1:0-3132 GCF_963521645.1 uncultured Microbacterium sp.
GACGCGACTGCGCCGAGGGTCAGCGCAGTTCGGCGACCGCGCGGCGGATCGCCTCACGGTCGGGCTTGCCCGATGCCAGGACGTCGAGCGCGTCGACCAGCACCAGCCGCGCGGGTCTCGCATGCCTGCCGAGCTCATCGGCGACGAGGTCGCGCGCGTGCGCGAGCTGCTCCGCCTCACTGCGACGGAGCGCCTCGCCGCGAGCCGCCACGATCACCGAGGCCTCGCCCCAGCGCTCATCGGGCACGGCCACCACGACGGCGCCGCTCAGGCCCGGGACTCGACGGACCACACTCTCGACGCGATCGAGGGAGATGTTCAGGCCGCCGGACACGATCACGTTGTCGGCGCGCCCGTGCACGCGCACCACGCCGTCCTCCACGAGGCCGAGGTCGCCGGTGTGGTACCAGCGCATCCCGTGTTCGTCGCGCGTGAAGGTCTTCGCCGTGAGCTCGCCATCAGCCAGATACCCGTCGGCGAGCATGGGTCCGGCGATCCTCAGCTCTCCCTCCACCGTCCGCACGGCGACCGTGTCGAGCGGGACGCCGTCGTACACGCACCCGCCGCTGGTCTCGGTCGACCCGTACGTGCGGACCAGGCGCACCCCGAGGTCGTCGGCCCTGTCGCGAAGCGGCTGCGGCAGGGCCTGACCGCCGACGAGGACCGCTCGATACGACTGCAGCGCGGCGCGGATCGGCGGGTCGCCTGCGGCATCGAGCAGTGTCGACAGCTGCGCGGGCACGAGAGAGGTGTACAGCTCGGGGATCGAGGCGGATGCGCCGGGCGCGGGACGCAGCATCGAGAGCGTGGAGTCCGCGAAGGACCGGGGGGAGAACCGTCCATCCAGCGCCACCGGATGCGTACCCGCGAGGAGAGACCGGACGATGACCTGCAGCCCGGCGACGTAGCCGGCCGGCAGAGCGAGCAGCCAGCGACCGGATCCGATCCTCGCCGCGGTCGCGTCCGCACTGGCGCGGAGCGCCTCGCCGCTCAGGGCGACGCGCTTGGGGATGCCGCTGGACCCCGAGGTCGCGATCACGACGGCTGTGCCGTCGGGCACGTGGCTCGGAGCGTCGCCGAGCATGCCGAATCCGAGTGCCGGGCCGCCGTCGAGAGCGCGCGCCAACGCCTGGCGGAGCTCGACCGGGTCCTCGGCATCCGTCGACCTCAGTGCGACCATGTCCGCCTCGATCCGTTCGATGCTGTCAGGAGCTCAGTAGTGCCAGGGGAACGAGGTCCAGTCCGGGTCCCTCTTCTCGAGGAACGAGTCGCGTCCCTCGACGGCTTCGTCGGTGCCGTACGCGAGTCGAGTGGCCTCGCCGGCGAACACCTGCTGTCCCACGAGCCCGTCGTCGACCGCGTTGAATGCGAACTTCAGCATGCGGATCGCCGTGGGCGACTTCGTGAGCACGGTGCGGGCCATCTTCAGCGCCTCACGCTCGAGCTCGGCATGCGGCACCACCCGGTTGACGGCTCCGGCCTCGTAGGCGCGCTGCGCCGAGTACTCCTCGGCCAGGAAGAACACCTCGCGGGCGAACTTCTGGCCGGTCTGCCTGGCCATGTACGCCGATCCGTACCCGGCGTCGAAGCTTCCGACGTCGGCATCGGTCTGCTTGAACCGCGCCTCTTCGGCGGAGGCGATCGTGAGATCGCAGACGACGTGCAGCGAGTGCCCTCCGCCGGCCGCCCACCCGGGCACGACGGCGATCACGACCTTGGGCATGAAGCGGATGAGGCGCTGGACCTCGAGGATGTGCAGGCGACCGGCGCGAGCGGGATCGTGCACGGTCGTCTCGTCATCGGAGTACTTGTACCCGTCGCGACCCCGGATGCGCTGGTCGCCACCCGAGCAGAACGCCCATCCGCCGTCCTTGGGGCTCGGGCCGTTGCCGGTCAGCAGCACCGCGCCGATGCGGGGATTCTGCCGTGCGTCGTCGAGCGCGCGGTACAGCTCGTCGACCGTGTGCGGACGGAACGCGTTGCGCACCTCGGGCCTGTTGAACGCGATGCGGGCCACGCCCCCGTCGGTGCTGACGTGGGCGGTGATGTCGGTGTAGTCCTCGGCGCCGGGCGCGAGCACCCATTCGTCCGGGTCGAACAGGTCTGAGACGAATGCGCTGGTCACGGCATCCAGCCTATTCCCGCAGCGGTCGCACACGCAGTCGACGTCACCCGGATGAGGCGACGCCGACTGCCTGTCGTGCTCACGCGCGGCGAGCACGTGCCGTCTTGATCCAGCCGTCGACGATGTCCCACACCGGGAAGGCCACGAGGCCGAAACCGGTGATCACTGCGAGGATGCGCATGGTCTCGTCGGTCACGCCGTTGTCGGTGAAGACATGGCTGAGGAACTCGGGGTTCAGCAGCTCCCCCTGCGCGAGGAGGATCAGAGACCAGACGGAGAACGCCACCGCGAGCGCCGTGTTGATCAGCGCTGCGCCGATCGTCCACCCCCGCCTGGCGTACACGACGACCGCGAGCAGTGCCTCGGCGGCGATCAGGGCGAGGAGGAAGGCGATGCCCCACGGCCACAGGCCGGGATCGAGAATCGCGATCGGCGCCCCCTCGGTCGGGAAGAACCCGATGAAGGCATCCCAGAACACCGCTCCGACGCCAAGCACCAGGAAGACGATCGAGGCGATCGCGTCTGCGCGCCCCGCGCCGTTCTGAGTCGGCTCGGGAAGCTGATCGAGGTTCCACTTCACGCCGGTGTCGGCTCCGGTGCGCTCGAGGATGAAGAACACCAGAGTCACCCAGAACCCGACGTGCACGACGGAGCCGAGGGCGGCCACCACAGCCGTGCCGACGACCTCTCCGGTGGGTGCGCCGGCGATGAGCTGTCCGAGCATCACGCCGCCGAACGCGCAGACCGGAACGATGATGAGCAGCAGCTTGAGCAGCCGCCACCATACGAGGTAGTACTTCGGTCCGATCAGATGCAGGGGACGGTCGGCGAAGCCGGCCGCGAGCACACTCGGGTCGCCCAGCTCCGTGAGCACGGCGCGTTCCGCGTCGTCGCGAGCCTCCCCCTGTTCGAGTCGGGGGGGGGGGGCGGGGGCGGTGGACGCGTGGCGCGCGGCCCCGGCGGCAGGCGGCAACCGGGGGGTGCGGCTGGGGGTGGGGGGGGGGGGG
>NZ_CAUQVQ010000142.1:0-3120 GCF_963521645.1 uncultured Microbacterium sp.
GTTCAGCGCATCGTTGTACGCCCGGTACACGTCCTCCGCCGCGGCGAACGCCTCTGCCTCCGAGGCGAACAGCGGTGTCGGAGTGGGCTCGGGCGTCGATTGCGGCACGCATCCGACGAGAGCCGCGAGGATCACGCCCGTGCAGATCGTCGCTGTCACCGGGTGTCTCGTTCTCAGCGTGCGGGTGGGCATGCCTCAGCCCTCGTAGACATCGATGTCGACGATCTCTTCGCACTCGTCGACGGGTATCGCGAAGGACGAGGCGATCGCCAGTCGATCACCGACCGTGACGAACTCCAGGCTCTCCTGCTTGTATATCGGGGAACCGGTCTGAGGCGACATCACCTCTCCACTGCGGTCGATCACCTGATAGTCCGAGTAGTCGGTGCACGCGACAGCCTTGATCCTCCGCGGTTCCTCGACCTGTGTCGCGAAGAAGTGCACGACCTCCGGTCTTCCACGGGTGGTGATGCCGTCGTCTCCTAAGCGCCCGAACGCCACGCTCAACTCCGAGTAGGTGTCGGGTGTGAGGAGATCGGCGAAGCGCTCGAGTTCCGCAGGATCGGTGAGGTCGATCATGCCCAGAGCGTCGATGTATCCGCGATACAGCACCTCGGCTCGCGCGACCGCATGCTCCGTCATCGGCGTCGCGTCTCGGCGAGCGTCGTGAACAGCGGCCGGTGTGCACGCGACGAGAGATGAACCGAACAGCAGGCTTGCGAGCACATACGAGGAAATGGAGCGATTCTGCGGAGTCATCGCGCCAACGTAGTGAAAGCGCGACGCCTCCAGCCGGAGTTATCCACAGAAGGCCGCCGGCCGACGCGGCGTCCCGAGGAGGGTCTCAGAACGGCGCGGTCTCGGCGGCCGCACTGGTGAACGTGACGGTGTTCTGTGCGGGCGGGGTGTCGATGTAGGTCCGCCCGGTGGGGCTGGTCCAGACGAGCACACCGTGTCGCCCCTGTTCGACGTGCCAGGGCGTGTGGTGTTTCAGCACGTGATGGCGCCGACAGAGGGAGGCGAGGTTGGTGTCGCTGGTGCCGCCGCCGGTCGAGGCCGCCTGGGTGTGATCGAGGTCGCTCTTGCGGGCCGGGATACCGCAGCCAGGGAACCGACACCGCGTGTCCCGGGCGCGAAGGTGCCGTCGAAGGTGCGTGCTGGGTCTGTAACGGTCGACGGTGAGCGCGCCGCCTGTGAGGGGGTGAGTGAACACCCGGTCCCACCCGGTGGCGTTGCCGGCGAGATGCCGGGCCGTATCCGTGTCTATCGGGACGACACCGTCCAATTCAGCTGGTGATGGTCGGAGAGCAGTACCTGCGTGAGCGGAGTTCCCCGGGCGAGACCGCGTCGCCGGCCTTCGCAGACTCACCGAGTCGCCGGTGTCGGTGCCGGCGTCCCCGACGGTGTGGCTGCCGCTATCGGTGTGGTCGTCGCTATCGGTGTCGATGTCGCCGTCCGTGTCTTCGTCGTCACTGGTCGTGAGGTTGGTGACGGGGATGGTGACGGTGATGTGGGCGCGGATCTCGGCGAGGAGCGCGTCGGCGCTGTCGTGCGCCACGGGACTTCCGGTGAGAACGAGGTCGGCGAGCAGGTCGGCGCGGATCTCATCGACGGTGCGGTCGTCGGCATCGAACTCGCGACCGTACCGACGGGCATCGCGGCCGGCTCGCAGGTTGTGTGCGCGGATCGAGTGCGCCATCTGTGAGAGTCGGTCGAACATCCCGTGCACGAGCGCCGCCGGAGCGTGAGTGTGCAGGGCGGCCATGCCGTCTTCACCTGTCGTCACCCATACCCGCCGCGCGAGGCGCGCCTTCCGATGCCGGGACGTGATCGATGTCGGCATGAACCGTTCGGCGATGCGTCGGGCCAGCGGCCGCAACCGGTTGGGGGACTCGGTCTCGGCGAGGGGCACGAGGATCGCCGCATAGGCGAGCCGGTCGGCGTCGGAGAGGTGTGACCCCGCGTCGACGATCACTCGCGAGTGCGCGGCGCTGATGCGACCCTCGCCCTGCGCGGCCCAGACAGAGGGGAACAGGTCTACCAGCTCGGTCGCAGCCGCCATTCGTCGCTCGACAGTGCGGTCGCTGGCTCGCTGCACCGCCGCGATCTCGGCGGCCACCGTACGGATCGAGTGATCACCACGATCGGGGTGGTCACCCTGTCTGGCGATCTCGATCGCGAGCCTGCCCGCTATCGCGAGCAGCCCGTCACGCGCCGCCTGCATGCTGCTCAGCGTCGCTTCGGCGACACGCAATGACTCGACCAGCCCGGCGAGGTTCGCCATCTGGGTGTCGGTCGCATCGAGGAGCGCTGTCATGATTCGAGTAGATCAGACACCACGGACATTCGAAACTTGTTTCGAATGTATTCCAGAATTCGAATGCAATCCGCCGTTCGCGTGCTTTACTCGCTGAGACCGGCCGCATCATGTCGCGACCCGCGCCGGTCGCAGGTTCCGGCCTGACCGCCCGCGCTCAGCATGCACGACTAACCTGGAGGGGATATGGCACACCTTCTCGGGGCAGAAGCCCTTCATCTCGAATATCCGACCAGGGTCGTCTTCGACTCCGTGACCCTCGGCATCGAAGAAGGTGACCGCATCGGCATCGTCGGCCGCAACGGCGACGGTAAGTCGAGCCTGCTGGGGATGCTCGCGGGCATCAAGGAGCCGAACTCCGGAAGAGTGACCGTGCGCGGCGGCACGACCATCGGCGTGCTCTCGCAGGCCGACACGCTCAGCGACGACCTGACCATCAGTGCTGCGGTCGTCGGGGACACTCCCGAGTACGAGTGGGCCGGCGACCCTCGCATCCGCGACGTGATCGAAGGGCTGCTGAAGGACTTGCCGTGGGATGCCGAGATCGGCTCCCTCAGCGGTGGACAGCGTCGCCGCGTCTCCCTCGCCAAGCTGCTCACGGGTGACTGGGACGTGATCGCGCTCGACGAGCCCACCAACCATCTCGACGTCGAAGCCATCACCTGGCTGGCGGGACATCTCAAGAAGCGGTGGAGCCCGAACTCCGGTGCGCTCCTGGTCGTGACGCACGACCGTTGGTTCCTCGACGAGATCTGCACCGAGACCTGGGAGGTGCACGACCGCATCGTCGAGCCCTTCGAGGG
>NZ_CAUQVQ010000143.1:0-3098 GCF_963521645.1 uncultured Microbacterium sp.
CCCGCCCCCCCCGCCGCGCGCGCCGACCCCCCCGATGTCGGCCCCCGACCCGCGTCCGGTTCGAAAAGTGGCGTGTCGGCCCCCGAAGTGACACGGCACACGCACCTGGCGGATGCCGGACGGATGCCGCGCGCGCCGTGCCGCCCCGTGCCGGGCCACGCACCGCGCCGCCCGTACCGGGTCAGGCCGTGGGGACGGCTCCGAGGCGGTCCAGCCGCAGCGTGGCCGTCGCGCTGTGCGCGGCCATGCCCTCGGAATCCGAGATCACCTGCACGGCGTTCGCGAGCTCGGGCGTCGCCTCACGGCTGATGCGCTGGTACGTCAGCGGCTTCAGGAAGCGCGACACCGAGAGACCCGCGCTGTGCTTCGCGCCGCCCGCGGTCGGCAGCACGTGGTTGGTGCCGGCCATGCCCTTGTCCGAGTAGGCCACGGTGCTCCAGGGTCCGAGGAAGATCGAGCCGTAGTTGCGCAGGTTCTCGTGGAACCAGTCGTCGTCGGCCGTCAGCAGTTCGAGGTGCTCCGGCGCGAGGTCGTCCATGAGGGCCGCCGCCGTCTCGCGGTCTTTCGCGACGGTCACCACCCCGTAGTCCCGCCACGCGGCACCGGCGATCTCGGCGGTGGCGAGCGTCGACAGCTGCCGGTCGATCTCCGCGATCACGGCCTGGCCGTGCTCCTCGGATGTCGTGATGAGCGCCGCAGGCGAGTTCGGCCCGTGCTCCGCCTGGCCCAGCAGGTCGGCGGCGACGAGCACCGGATCGGCGGTCTCGTCGGAGATCACGGCGACCTCGCTCGGCCCCGCGAGCAGGTCGATCGCGACCGTGCCGAAGAGCTGGCGCTTGGCCTCGGCGACGAAGGCGTTGCCCGCGCCGACGAGCATGTCGACGGGCAGGTCTCCCAGCAGCCCGTAGGCCATGGCGGCGAGGGCCTGCACCCCGCCGATCACGAACACCCGGTCGACACCCGACAGGTGCGCGGCGTACACGACGGCGTCGTTCGCCCCGCCGTCGGGCTGCGGCGGCGTGCACGCGATCACGGTCGGCACACCCGCCGCCTTGGCCACGCCCACCGTCATGAACGCGCTGGCCGTGAGGGGGAAGCGCCCGGCGGGCAGGTAGGCGCCGACCCGCGACACCGGGACGTACTTGGCTCCGGTCACGATGCCGGGCACGAACTCGGTCTCGAAGTCGGTCAGGTGCTCACGCGAGGCGCGGGCGAAGGCCTGCGTCCGCTCCGCACCCAGTTCGATCGCGGCGCGCAGCTCAGGGTCGAGGCGGTCTCCGCTGCTCGCGATCTGTTCGGCGGTGAGCTCGATGTCGGCGCCCTGATAGTTGTCGAGTGCGCGGGCGTAGTCGAGCACGGCGTCGAGGCCGCGCTCGCGGATGTCGGCGAGCATGTTCGTCACGGTCTCGATGACGGCGGGATCGCGCTGTGCAGCGGGCGCGTCGACGAGAGGGGTCTTGAGGTGGTGGAAGGCGCCGTCATAGCGGGCGAGCACGGGAGAGGAGTAACGCATGCAGGAAGGCTAGATCGGTCGCATCCCACGAGACAAGCCTGACGATCCTGGCCTTTCCATCGGGCTTACCATTGGGTATGACCATCACCCAGCTGACGGCGTTCCTCGCCGCCCTCGACGAGGGGTCGTTCACGGCCGCCGCCAAGACCCTGGGAATGACGCAGGCCTCGGTCTCGGAGCTGGTGGCGCGTCTGGAGCGAGAACTCGATGCCGTGCTGTTCACGCGCGGCAGCAGGCGCCTCGTGCCGACGGCCGCCGCACTCGAACTGCGTCCGCACGCCACGCAGGCGGTGAGCGCGGTGCAGAACGGCATCGACACGATCCGGGCGCTCGCCTCGCTCGAACGCGGCACCTGCACGTTCGGCGTGCTGCGCAATGCGGCGTACTACGCGCTCGCCGACCTGGCCGAGACCTTCCACCATCGGCATCCGCACGTGCACCTGCGCCTCGTGGGCATCAACTCGGCGCACGTCGCCCGGTCGATCGCGGCCGGCGAGCTCGAGGCCGGTCTGCTGGTGCTGCCGGTCGACGAAGAGGGCCTCGACGTGCGACCGCTCTTCCGCGACGAGGTGCTCTACGCGTCGAGCACGCGGCCACACGATGCGGGCCCCGTCACGATCGCGGACATCGCCGAGGCCAAGCTCGTGCTGTACGACGCGTTCGCCGGGTGGGATGACCCGACCAGGCGCCAGCTGCTCGAACGCGCGCGTCTGCAGGGGCTGACCGTCGACCCCGCAGTCGAGGTCGAGCACGTCGAGACCGCGCTCAGCCTCGTCGCCGCCGGCACGGCCGACACGATCGTGTCGCGCTCGATCGCCGAGTCCGCGACGTTCCCTTCGGGCATCCGGACCTTCCCCTTCGTCGAGCCCATGCATGACACGATCGCGCTGGTGCAGCGCACGGGGGTGCTGCTGTCCCCCGCCACGCAGAGGCTCGCCGAGCTGGCCGAGCGGATGCTGCGCGAGCGCCTGCCCGAGCACGAGGGCCGCACCGCGCTCGTGTGACGGCGGCCTCGCGTCAGTACAGCTCGGCCCTGCGGTCGGCGAACAGGTCGTTGTGCGGTGGCAGCGACTTGCTGCGCACGGCATCGAGCGACAGCACGGCGGTCGCGCCCATCACGGCACGGAAGGCGACGATCCACCCCTGCTCGTCGATGATCGCGGTGCCGTCGGTCCACTCGACGCCGCGCTCGACCCCCCACCGGTCGGCGATCACGACGGGCAGCCTCGACGACCGCGCCGCCGCCATGGCCTGGATCAGCTCGGGAGCGTGCTCACCGTCGGGCCTCGGCACGAGCGGCCAGTTGACGGGAAGAGCGAGCACGTCGGCGCCCGCCAGTGCCAGCCGGCGCGGAACCTCGGGGAATTCGCTGTCGTAGCAGAGCGCCACGCCGAGGCGACCGAACGGGGCGTCGACGACGAGGCCCGCCTGCGACCCGCGATCGAAGATCAGGGTCTCCGCGCCCCACAGGTGCGACTTGCGGTAGTCGGCCAGGCGACCGTCGCGGGTGAGGACCGCGGCGGTGTTGAACAGCTGCTCGCCAGCGCGCTCGGCATAGCCGACCACCACCACGGCGTCCGCGGGG
>NZ_CAUQVQ010000144.1:0-3023 GCF_963521645.1 uncultured Microbacterium sp.
CCGCCGGCGCCGCCGCGGTCGCCGCGCAGGGAAATAAGAAAGCCCGCACCCGGATGGGGGGGTTGCTGTCAGCATCCGCCCCTTCCGTGTGTTCCGTCGCGGGTCAGGCGTGCCCGAACTCGCGCTGCTGCTCGATCGCGAGGGCGATGTCCTCTTCCTCGATGCGCCAGTCGCCGGTGGCGAGGTAGATGACCTTCTTGGCGACGGCGACCGCGTGGTCGGCGAAGCGCTCGTGGTAGCGGCTGGCGAGCGTGGCGTCGACCGTCGCGGTCGCCTCGCCCTTCCAGTTGTCGCTGAGGACCTTCTCGAAGACACTCGCGTGCAGCTCGTCGATGTCGTCGTCGGTGTTGCGGATGGTGTCGGCGAGCTTCAGGTCCTGGGTGCGGAGCAGCTCGGCGAGGGTGCGCGAGATCTCGACATCCAGCTCGCCCATCTTCGTGAACGTGCCCTTGAGGCCCTTCGGGATGGCCCGCTCGGGGAAGCGCAGGCGCGCGAGCTGGGCGATGTGCTCGGACATGTCGCCCATGCGCTCGAGCGACGCGCTCACCCGCAGAGCCGTGACGACGACGCGCAGGTCGCGCGCGACCGGCTGCTGGCGGGCGAGGATCTCGATGGCCTGCTCGTCGAGGGCCACGGCGAGCTCGTCGATCTTCGCGTCGTCGGCGATGACCTCCTCGGCGAGGGCGACGTCGCTCGTGGCGAAGGACCGGGTGGCCTTGTCGATCGAGACCGTCACGAGGTCGGCGATCTCCACGAGCTGGGACTGCAGATCCTCGAGGGACTGGTGGAAGACTTCGCGCATGTCGGCGCAACCTTTCGTTCGGGTCTCGGCTGTGTGTCAGCGCGAGACGGCTGGGGCGTTCGCGCGAGAGCAGGTGCGCGCTGCCGCACAGGCCCGAAAGCGATTGTCTGCTCCGAAGGTTAACGAACGGTGCCCAGCACGTGAATAGTACTTCTCGCTCAGGTCTCGAGGCCGGTTAACGCGCCGATCGTGAGGTGAACGCACTCTACTCTGGAGACATGACCCTGCCGCAGACAGCGCTGCTCGCGCTGGCCGTCGGCCTCGTGATCGGTGTAGGACTCTCGCTCCTCATGGTGTGGGCGTACCGTGCGAGGGCGCGCATCGCCGACGAGACGTCGCTCGTCGTCCCCGACGGCGTGAGCGCCGTGCTCGGGAGCATGGATGATGCGGCATGCGTGGTCGACGCCTCGGGGCTGGTGCTTGCGGTGTCGAAGGCTGCGGCCCGATTCGGCATCACCGTCGGCGCTCCGCTCGAGAACCCCGAGCTGCGACAGCTCGTCCGCAACGTCCGCGGCGGACACGGCTCGCACACCGAGTCGTTGCGCATCACCCGTGGCGGCCTCAGCCTCGATCCCCGTCTGGTCTCGGCGCGGGCGAGCGCGATCAGCCCGCGCATGGCGCTGCTGATCATCCGCGACGTGACCGAGCAGGAGCGGCTCGACCAGATGCGCCGGGACTTCGTGGCGAACACGAGCCACGAGCTGAAGACGCCGGTGGGCGCCGTCACGCTGCTGGCGGAGGCGATCGAGTCGGCGGCGGACGACCCCGCCCAGGTGCGGCACTTCGCGGCCAGGATCTCGGCAGAGGCGACGCGACTCGGTCAGCTGACCGGACGGATCATGAGCCTGTCGAGGCTGCAGGCGGACGACACCCTGACCGACGCGAGGCCCGTCTCGATCGACGAGGTCATCGCCGCCTCCATCGAGGCGCACGTGGTCCAGGCCGATTCGGCCGGAGTGCAGCTCGCTCGCGGCGGCGACCGCGGCGTCTGGGTGCACGGAGATCCGCAGATCCTCATCGAGGCGTTCGGCAATCTCATCGCGAACGCGATCGTCTACTCTCCGAAGGGCTCGCGTGTGGGCGTCGGGGTCAAGGCCGACGCCGATGTCGTCGAGGTCGCGGTGTCCGATCAGGGAATCGGGATCTCCGAGGGTGATCGCGAGCGGATCTTCGAGCGCTTCTACCGCGCCGACGAGGCGCGGTCGCGTCGCACCGGCGGCACCGGGCTCGGTCTCTCCATCGTCAAGCACGCCACCCAGCGGCACGGCGGCGAGGTGACCCTGTGGTCGCGCCCCGGACGCGGATCCACCTTCACCATCAGGCTTCCCCGCATCGATGCTCCCGAGGGCATCGCGAGCGAGGAGAAGAAGAAGAAGAAGCGCGAGCGCAAAGCGGCGAAGGCCGCGGCCCGCGTCCGAAACGGAGAGAACGCATGACCCGCATCCTTCTGGTCGAAGACGAACCCGACCTCGCCGACCCGCTCGCCTACCTGCTGCGTCGCGAGGGGTTCGAGGTCGAGATCGCCGAGGACGGCCCCGGTGCGCTCGCTGCATTCCGCGAGCGCGGCGCCGACATCGTGCTGCTCGACCTGATGCTGCCCGGCATGCCCGGCACAGAGGTCTGCCGACAGATCCGCGCGACCTCGGCCGTGCCGATCATCATGCTCACGGCCAAGGACTCCGAGGTCGACATCGTGGTGGGTCTCGAGCTCGGAGCCGACGACTACATCACCAAGCCGTATTCGTCGCGCGAGCTGCTCGCCCGCATGCGAGCGGTGCTCCGTCGCGTCGTGCAGGCCGAGAACGAACTCGACGAGAGGGTGCTCGAGGGCGGCCGGGTGTCGCTCGACATCGATCGCCACACCGTCTCCGTCGCGGGCCAGCAGATCAACATGCCCCTCAAGGAGTTCGAGCTGCTGGAGGTCCTGATGCGCAACTCGGGGCGAGTGCTCACCCGGGGACAGCTCATCGACCGCGTGTGGGGCAGCGACTATTTCGGGGACACCAAGACCCTCGACGTGCACATCAAGCGCATCCGCTCGCGCATCGAGGAGAACCCCGGCGAGCCCGTGATGCTCGTCACCGTCCGCGGATTGGGATATCGCTTCGAAGGCTGACGCGGTGGCGGCGTCGACGCCGCCGGCAGACGAGAGAGGCCGGGCCCCCCCGGGGGGGGCGGCCCGCGCGGGGTGGGGGGTGGGGGGCAGGCGGCGGGCCGGGGG
>NZ_CAUQVQ010000145.1:0-2787 GCF_963521645.1 uncultured Microbacterium sp.
CCACGTTTCGTCTCGGTGCTTCGCTCCTCGCTCAACGACCGGGAAACGCCCCGCCCCCGGTCGTTGAGCGAGCACGGCGAAGCCGAGCGAGACGAAACGCCCCGCCCCCCGGTCGTTGAGCGAGCACGGCGAAGCCGAGCGAGACGAAACGCCCCCCGGTCGTTGAGCGAGCACGGCGAAGCCGAGCGAGACGAAACGCGCCCTACAGGTTCGCCTCCGCGTAGATGCGGAGCGCGTCGCGGACGAACTCCGCGCCGTGCGTGCCGCCTGCGGACGTCGCATAGTTCGCGCCGAAGCGCGGATCGGCGACGTACATCTCGCCCAGACCGACGACATAGCCCTTCACGTCGCCACCCGGCACCGACGCGGGGGTGCCCGGAATACCGGTGAGCCAGTCGACGTGACGGCGAGCGACGTCCTGAGCCTCCGCGGATGCCGGATCGACGCCGCTCTCCGCGGCGGCGATCCAGTCGCGACCGAGGTCGGCGACGCGCTGCTGCCAGTCGTCTCGTTCGGCGTCGGTCATGCCCCGCCACCAGCGGTCGCTGTCGGCGTAGGCCTTGCGGCCCCAGCGCTGCTCGACCTCCTCCTTGTACTGGGTGTGGTCGAAACCGTCGAACATGTTCTCTGCCATGAGTTCTTCACCTCCTCTCAGTGCGTCGATGGTGTTCTCGACCGAGGCGATCTGTCGTGCCAGTCGAGCCTGTTCCTCGCGGAGCAGCGCGAGGTGGGTCTCGAGCGCCGACTCCTCGCTGTGCTGCGAGCGCGGAGCGTTCAGCACCTCGGCGATCTGCGGCAGACCGAGCCCGAGCTGACGCAGCAGCAGGATGCGCTGCAGACGCACGAGCGCTGCCTCGTCGTAGTGGCGATAGCCGTTGTGCGCGATGCGCGTGGGCCGGAGCAGGCCGATGTCGTCGTAGTGGCGCAGCGCCCTGCTCGTCGTCCCCGCGAGCCGGGCGATCTCCTGGATCGACCATTCACGACCGGCCATCCCATCCTCCTTCTGTCATTCGTGTTCGGATGACTCCACGGTAGAAGTTGACGCAGCGTCAAGGTCAAGCTCGAGTGGCGTCCACCTCTTGACAAGATCGAGATATATCGTGTTATCGTTGTCAGACACGATATATCGTGATCCCTCGACACAGGAGAACAGACATGACCGAGAAGTGGCTCATCGCCCCGGGCGAAGAACGCGTCATCGACATCGAGAACGTCACCCGGCTGAAGATCGGCCTGGTCGGCGGTCAGGTCGACGTCATCGCGCACGACGAGCCGGGCATCCGCATCGAGGTGCACGGCGTCACCACCAAGGACCTGCGCATCGAGGCGCACGACGGCGAGGTCGAGATCGACCACCCTCAGCTCGGCTGGGACAACTTCCTCGAGGTGTTCCGCAACTTCGGCTCCGGGGGCCCCAAGGCCGAGGTGAGCGTGGCCGTCCCCCGCTCGATCGCCCTCACGCTCGGCGTCGTCAGCGCCGGCGCGTTGATCTCCGGCATCCGCAATGACGCGCGCCTCAACACCGTCTCCGGCGACATCATCGTCGACACCCTGATCGGCGATCTGTCGGTGAACTCGGTCTCGGGCGACGTGCAGGTGCGCGGCCTCACCGGGTCGATCACCGCGAACAGCGTCTCGGGCGACGTGGCCGTCACCGGAACCGTGCGCAAGGCCACGGTCGACATCGTGTCGGGCTCGACGCTCGTCGACGCGGCCGGCGACGTCAACACCATCACCATCAACTCGGTGTCGGGCGGAACCACGGTGCGCCTCGACGAGTCGCTCGCCGCGAAGTACGTGATCCGCTCGCTCAGCGGCCGCCTGCTGATCGACGGCGTCGAACGAGGCTCGTCGGGCATCAACAACTACACCGGGTCGACCGGTGAGCTCGCCGGTCGCTTCGTCGACCTGCGCGCCAACTCCGTCTCCGGCGGCGTCACTGTGCTGCGCCGCACCCCCGCCTCGATCGAGAACGACGCCGAATGGGAGGAAGCATGAGCCCCGCGGTGTTCTCCCACGGCGACCTCAGGCTCTACCTGCTCTCACTGCTCGCCGAGTCGCCCCAGCACGGCTACGGCATCATCCAGGCCCTGACCGATCGCACCGGTGGCACCTACACGCCCAGCGCCGGAACCATCTATCCCCGGCTCGCGAAGCTCGAGGAGGAGGGCCTGGTCACCAAGACCGCCGACGGCCGCACCACGATCTACGCGATCACGGATGCCGGACGCGCCGAACTGTCGACGCGCGAGGGTGACCTCGCGGGGATCGAGGCCGGGATCACCGACTCGGTGCGGCTGATCGCGAACGAGGTGCGTCAGAGCGTCAAGGAGGCGATGAAGAGCCTTCGCGCCGATCTCGCCACCGCCGAGAAGGACGACCGCGCGGCATCCAAGTCACGTCCGCGCACCGCGGGCGACGACGAGCGCCTCGTGAGTCGTGAAGAGATGCACAGGGCGGATGCCATCATCAACGCCTTCCGAGCCCGCGTGCGCACCGATCTGCGCACGCACGTCGCCAAGGGCGGCACGCTCCCGGCATCCGTGGTCTCGGACCTCGAGGACGGGTTGGATGCCGCGGCCCGTGGCATCACCACGGCATTGGCGTCCCTCGGACGCTGAGGTCGGCGCCTCGGTCGTCGAGCGAGGAGCGAAGCACCGAGACGAAACGCGGTGAGCCCTGCGGACGGCGGTGTGCAGGGTTCGGCGCGTTTCGTCTCGGTCGGCTCCGCCGTCCTCGCTCGGCGACCGGGAGGGTCGGCTCCGCCGTCCTCGCTCGGCGACCGGG
>NZ_CAUQVQ010000146.1:0-2761 GCF_963521645.1 uncultured Microbacterium sp.
GCGTCGGCCTCCACGATCTTCTCGAGCCAGGCGCCCGCCGGGGGACCCCACTCGGGAGAGACGAGGTGCTCGCGGGCGAGGTCGGTGATGAGGTCGCGCACGTCGTCGTCGCTCAGGGCGTTGAGCACCGCGGTCGCGATGGTGGCGCCCTCCGCCGCGACGCGCTCGGCGTGGGCGGGTTCGCGCAGCCATTCGCCGGCCCGCTTCGCGATCGCGGTGCTGGCGAGCTTCGCGCGCACCACGCCCGCCTCGAGGAAGTTCGTCTCGACGAACTCGCCCAGCGTGCGGCCGATCTCGTCCTTGCGGTTCGGGATGATCGCGGTGTGCGGGATCGGCAGGCCCAGCGGCCGGCGGAACAGCGCGGTCACCGCGAACCAGTCGGCCAGGGCGCCGACCATGCCCCCCTCTGCGGCTGCCCGCACGTAGCCCAACCACGGCTGCCGCTCCTGCAGCGCGAAGGCGATCACGAAGAGCACGGCCATGAAGATCAGCGCGCCGAGGGCGACGGCCTTCATCCGGCGGAGGGCGCGCAGTCGCACCTGGTCTGCGGGCGACAGGAGCGCCATCGGGGTACGCGGCATGCCGTCATCCTTTCACGCGCGTGCTCGCTGAGGTCCGCTTGCGGCGTCCGGTCCTTCGCATCTCACTGAGTTGGAGCTGTGTAGTACTCTCACTACAAGCTGAATCGGGGTACATCGTGTTCACCATGACCGCTCGAGAGTTCAACCAGTCCGTCGCGCGCGCTCAGCGCGTCGCTGACGACCAGCCCGTGCTGATCACGAAGCGCGGCGAGGCCGCGTACGTGCTCTTGAGTATCGACGAGTACGAACGGCTCGCCCCGGCCCGACCCGGGTCGATTCTCGAGTTCCTCGCGATGCCGGACGAGGACCTCGCGGACGACGACGGCGAGTTCGATCGCATCATCGACGAGATCGTCGCCGACAGGAAGGCGGACTTCGGTCGTCCTCCGATCGAGTTCTGACCGATGTATCTGATCGACACGAACACGTTCTCCGACGCGAGGCGTGGAACCGGAGCCGGCATCGCCGCTCGCACCTGGATGGAGAGCGGGGCGCCCGAGGCTCTGCACATGAGCGCCATCACCGACTACGAGCTGGAACTCGGTGTCCTCGGACTCCAGCGCCGCGATCCGCGTCAGGCGAGAGCACTCCGACGCTGGCTGGACGCGCTCCGATTCGGGCTCGGCTCCCGCATCCTCCCCGTCTCTCCGCAGATCGCGCGGACGTGCGCCGCTCTCAACGTGCCGGATCGTCGTCCGTGGGCTGACGCGCTGATCGCGGCCACAGCGTTGCATCACGGCCTGACTCTCGTGACGCGCAACACGAAGGACTTCGAGATCCCCGGCCTGTCGGTGCTGAACCCGTTCGAGGACTGACACGCGCAGGACCCGAGTACCCTCGAAACGTGATCGAAGACATCAAGAAGCGTGCACTGCACCGCACCAGCATCCTCGAGGGTCAGATGCGCGGTGTCGCGCGGATGATCGAGAACGAGGAGTACTGCATGGACATCATCACGCAGTCCCGCGCGATCCAGCGTTCACTGGAATCCCTCAACCGCCTGCTGCTCGAGAACCACCTGCGCACGCACGTGACGCACATGTTCGACGAGGGCGGGGAGGAGCGCGACAAGGCCGTCGACGAGCTGCTCAAGGCGTTCGACTTCGACCGCAAGTAAGGGCCGCGCTCCTCCCTCCTCACCGCTTTCCGTCGAAGACCTCGCCCTCCATGGCGTCGTACCCCTCGGCCTGCGGGTCTCCGTGCGAGCCGCCCGACAGCGCGTACTCCTCCTCGGGGGAGAGCACGAGGCGGTGCCGGAAGAACAGGCCGAACCCGAGCAGGATGATCGCGTAGACGATCGCGATCGCGATGATCGCCGGGCCGAACGTCGGGTTGAGCAGGAATCCCACGAAGATCAGCGCGGCGATCACGAGCGCGATCACGGCTCCCGGGATGCCCCACGGGCTGACGTACGGACGGGCGACGTTCGGGAACTTCTTGCGCAGGATGATGAACGACACGAGCTGCAGACCGTAGGCGACGACGGCTCCCCAGACGGCGATGTTCAGCACGATCGCTCCCGCGACGGATCCCGCGCCCTCGGAGTCGACAGCGGTGAGCACGTCGAGCACGATCAGGGCGATGAAGCCGATCGCCGCACCGACGGTGAGCGCGACCCACGGCGTCTGGCGCTTGCCGGTCAGCGAGAGGAAGCGCGGGTAGTAGCCGGCACGGGACAGCGAGTACATGTTGCGTCCGTAGGCGAACATGATTCCCTGCAGCGAGGCGAGCAGGCCGATCAGTGCGAACAGAGCGAGCACGGCGGCGAGCTGGTCGCCGACGATCGCGCGGAAGCCGTCGAGCAGCGGTTCGCCTGCTGTGCCGGTGGCCTCGGCTCCGATCACGCCCGTGTTGAGGAACAGCACCAGGAGTCCGGTGACGATGAGGGTGCCGCGAGCCCAGAAGCCCGCCTTCGGAATGTCTCGGGTCGGGTTGTGCGACTCCTCGGCGGCGAGCGGCAGCTCTTCGATGCCGAGGAAGAACCACATCGCGAACGGCAGGGCGAAGAGGATCGGCAGCACGCCGTGCGGCAGGAACGCGGTCTGGCCCTCGTCGGGAACGATGTCCCACAGGGCGTCCCACGAGAACGCACCCGAGAACAGCGCCATCGCGGAGAACACCAGGATGATGCCGATCGAGATCACCGAGACGATGATCGCGAAGCGGAACGAGATCGCCGC
>NZ_CAUQVQ010000147.1:0-2704 GCF_963521645.1 uncultured Microbacterium sp.
AGCAGCACGGCGGCGACTGCGCCGGCCCCCGGCATCAGGACGGTCGCGATCATCCCCGCACGCGGCGGATCCAAGGGCGTGTCCCGAAAGAACCTGCGGCGGGTCGGCGGAGTGCCGCTCGTCGAGCGCGCCGTGCGCAGCGCACTCGCATCCGGTCGGACCGATCTCGTCGTCGTGTCGACCGACGATGACGAGATCGCGGCGGTCGGCGAGGCCGCCGGTGCGCGCATCGTGCGCAGGCCGGCCGCTCTCTCGGGCGACACGGCCTCGTCGGAGAGCGCGGTCCTGCACGCGCTCGACGAACTCGATCGGGCGGGTGAGCGGTTCGACGTCGTGGCGTTCCTGCAGGCCACGTCGCCGTTCATCCCGAGCGACGCCCTCGCCTCGGCGATCGCGCAGGTCGCCGACGGCCGGGCGGATTCCGTGTTCGCCGCGCACGAGACCTACGGGTTCCTGTGGGGCACGGCCGAGGCGGGCGCCGCCGTCGCCCTCAACCATGACGCCGCCGTGCGCCCGCGCCGCCAGGACCGCGAGCCGCACTTCCTCGAGACCGGCGCGTTCTACGTCTTCCGCGCCGACGGATTCCGTGAGGCGCGGCACCGCTTCTTCGGCCGCATCCGCATCGCCGAGGTGCCCGAGTGGTCGGCGATCGAGATCGACGACGAGCAGCAGCTGCGCATGGCGCGGGCGCTCGCCGCACTGTACGAATCGCCCGAGCGGATACCGGTGCGCGCGGTCGTCACCGACTTCGACGGGGTGCACACCGACGACACGGCGACCATCGACGCGCACGGTGTCGAGCGGGTGCGCGTCAGCCGTGAGGACGGGATGGGGGTGTCCCTTCTGCGTGCGGCCGGCATACCGATGCTCATCCTGTCGACCGAGGTGAACCCCGTCGTGCGGGCCCGCGCCGACAAACTGCGGGTGCCCGTGCTGCACGGCATCGACGACAAGGAGTCCGCGCTGCGCGCATGGGCGACGGAGAACGGCATCCCGCTCGCAGAGATCGCGTATCTGGGCAATGACGTGAACGACCTGCCCGCCCTGCGCATCGTCGGATGGCCCGTCGCGGTCGCGGGCGCTCACCCACTCGTGATCGATGCGGCGCGCGTGGTGCTGCGGCGCGCGGGTGGCCACGGCGCGGTGCGGGAGCTGATCGAGCGAGTGTTGCCGGCCTGACCGACTCCGGTAACCCCGAGGCCCCCGGTCGTTCACCCGCGGCGCGTACTCAGGGAGAAGGCCATTTCGACCACCGGAGGAATCATGACTGTCAGCATCGGCTCGCGTGTCATCGGAGGCGGTCACCCCGCCTATGTCATCGCAGAGATCGGCCTGAACCACAACGGTGACGTCGACATCGCCAAGCGGCTGATCGACGTCGCGGCGAAAGCGGGTGCCGATGCCGTGAAGTTCCAGAAGCGCACCCCCGAGATCTCCACGCCCGAGCACATGCGCGACGTGCCGCGTGAGACGCCCTGGGGCACGATGAGCTACCTCGACTACCGCCGCCGGGTCGAGTTCGGCCGCGACGAGTACATCGCGATCGGCGACCACGCGACCATGCAGGGGCTCGACTGGTTCGCCTCGCCGTGGGACGTGCCGAGCGTCGACTTCCTCGAAGACCTGGGCGTCGTGGCGCACAAGGTCGCCTCGGCGAGCCTCACCGACACCGAGCTGCTCGGGGCCCTTCGCGAGACCGGCAAGCCGATCATCCTGTCGACCGGCATGTCGACGATCGACCAGATCGACCGAGCCCTCACGACGCTCGGCACCGACCGCGTCGTGCTGATGCACGCGACCTCGACGTACCCGCTCGAGCCCGCAGAGGCGAACCTTCGCGCGATCGCCACGCTGCGCGACCGCTATCCCGGCGTGCCGGTCGGCTACTCGGGTCATGAGCGCGGCCTGCAGATCTCGCTCGCCGCCGTCGCGATCGGCGCGGTCGCGGTCGAACGCCACATCACGCTCGACCGGACCATGTGGGGCTCCGATCATGCGGCATCCCTCGAGCCCACGGGTCTCGAACACCTCGTGCGGGACATCCGCGTGATCGAGACGGCGCTCGGCGACGGCGTCAAGCGCGTGTTCGACAGCGAGCGCGCGCCGATGGCGAAGCTGCGTCGCGTCTCGGCGTGAGGGGAGCGGGCATGACGGATGCCGGGATGGGCCGTTCCGAGGGATTGCGGGTCGTCGCGATCGCCGACGCCGACTCGTTCCTGAAGTGGTCGGCGTCGCTGCTCGGCGGCGTCACCGGCATCCGCCCGCATGTGCTGGTGGTGCAGACGCCGCTGACCGCGAGCGTCGAGCAGCAGCGCACGGCGCTGGCTGGCGCCGGGATACTCACCGATGACGTCACACGCCTCGAGTTCGCGCAGGCCGCGGCGTGGCTCGAGCGACAGCGCCCCGACGTGGTGCTGCTCGCGGGACGTGGGCCGTTCGTGCGGCTGTTGGGCCGCGTGACCGACGCGCTCACCCACAGGCCGGTCGTCGTCGCGGGTCTGCCCGGCATGGCGATCCCTGCGCAGCGCGGCGCGCTGGAGTATCGGCGGCACGCTGATCTGCTCGTCGTGCACTCGCATCGCGAGGCGCGGGCGTTCGCCGATCTCGGCCGGCGGATCGGCGTGCAGATGCCCACGGCGCTGGCCACCCTGCCGTTCGCCCGAGCGCGCTCGCGCATGCTGGCCCCGGAGCGCGCGCGTGTGCT
>NZ_CAUQVQ010000148.1:0-2672 GCF_963521645.1 uncultured Microbacterium sp.
CTGGGGTCGGAATCCCGCGCGAATAGCGTCGTGAGGTGCCAGGTGCGCGACGGCGGTGGGACTTGGGTTGGCGCCTGAGGTCGGAATCCCGCGCGAATGGCGACATGAGATGCCAGGTGCACGACGGTTGAGGCGCGGTTGCGGGGCGTTGGGGCGGTGGGGTGGCGCTTGTGGTCGGAATTCCACGCCCATAGCGACATGAGGTGCCAACTGGGCGATCGGGGTAGGGGCAAGCTCTTTGTGTATACGCCATGACCGTCCAACAGCCATCCTCTGCCATTCAGGCGCTTCTGTGTATACACTGAGGGCATGAGCTCCGTCGCCGAACGCATCAGTGCGAGCGATCGAGCCCACGCGGCGCTGCTGGAGGAGATCCAGTCGGGCGCCCTCCCCGCGGGCTTCGTGCTGGGCGAGGTCGAGCAGGCCGCCCGCCTCGGCATCAGCCGCACGCCGATGCGCGAGGCCCTGCGTCGTCTCGCGGCCGACGGCCTGGTCGTACAGCAGTCGCCGCGTGTGACGGTGGTCGCGGATCTGGATGCCGACGACATCCGCGCCCTCTTCGAGATCCGCCGTGCGCTGGAGGAGACCTCCGCCCGACTCGCCGCGACCCGAGGGGACGCCGCCCTGTTCGCCGCGCTCGCCGACGAGTTCGCGCACGTCGACCTCGCCGCCGTCGAAGGCCGTGACGCGTACTACGCCCTCATCGCGCGCTTCGACGCGGCACTCGACGCGGCCGTCGCCAACGACTACATCGCCTCGGCGCTGCGCACCGTGCGCACCCATCTCGTGCGGGTGCGCCGCATGGCCCGAGACAAGCCCGACCGCCTTGCGGCCTCCGCGGCCGAGCACCGCACGATCGCCGCCGCTCTCGCCGCCCGAGACGGTGACCTCGCCGCTCATGCCACGCACGTGCACCTGCACAACGCGCTCACCGGCATCCTCGACTCCCTGACCGCCAACCCCGAAGGTGTGAAATGACCGTCACCCACCACGTCCGCGTCCACCGCAGCGACGAGAACCTCGCCCGCGAAGACCAGCTCGCCTGGAAGATCGCCGAGGTCGCCGCCGACCCGGTCGAGGTCGAGCAGGACGTCGCCGACATGATCATCAACCGCATCATCGACAACGCGTCGGTGGCCGCGGCATCCCTCACCCGCGGGCCCATTAACGCCGCCCGTGCGCAGGCGTTCAGCCACCCCGTCTCGTCCGGCGGCATCGGCGCCACGGTCTTCGGCGCAGCTCTCGACCACCGCACGAGCCCCGAGTGGGCGGCATGGGCGAACGGCGTGGCGGTGCGCGAACTCGACTACCACGACACGTTCCTCGCCGCCGAGTACTCGCACCCGGGCGACAACATCCCGCCGATCCTGGCCGTGGCTCAGCACGTGCAGGCCGACGGTCGCGCGCTGCTGCGCGGCATCGCCACCGGCTACGAGATCCAGATGGACCTCGTGCGCGCGATCTGCCTGCACAAGCACAAGATCGACCACGTCGCCCACCTCGGCCCGTCGGCCGCGGCCGGCATCGGCACCCTGCTCGGGCTCGATGTCGAGACGATCTACCAGGCTGTCGGGCAGGCGCTGCACACGACCACCGCCACGCGTCAGAGTCGCAAGGGCGAGATCTCGACGTGGAAGGCGCACGCCCCGGCCTTCGCGGGCAAGCTCGCCGTCGAGGCGGTCGACCGGGCGATGCGCGGTCAGACGAGCCCCGCCCCGATCTACGAGGGTGAAGACGGCGTGATCGCGTGGATGCTCGACGGCAAGGACGCCGCGTACGAGGTGCCGCTGCCCGCTGCAGGCGAGGCGAAGCGCGCGATCCTCGACTCGTACACGAAGGAGCACTCGGCCGAGTATCAGGCGCAGGCGTGGATCGACCTCGCGCGCAAGCTCGGCACCGAGAACCCGGCGCTGCGCGACCCCGCCAACATCGAGGCGATCGTGCTGCACACCAGCCACCACACGCACTACGTGATCGGCTCCGGCGCGAACGACCCGCAGAAGTACGACCCCACGGCCTCGCGTGAGACGCTCGACCACTCGATCCCGTACATCTTCGCCGTCGCGCTGCAGGACGGCGGATGGCACCACGTCGACTCGTACACTCCCGAGCGTGCGGGCCGCGAAGACACCGTCGCACTGTGGCACAAGATCACCACGGCGGAGGATGCCGAGTGGACGCGCCGCTACCACTCGGAAGACCCCGACGTGAAGGCGTTCGGCGGTCGCGTCGAGTTCCGCCTGACCGACGGCACGACCGTCGTCGACGAGATCGCCGTCGCCGACGCGCATCCGTTGGGTGCGCGTCCGTTCGCCCGCGAGAACTACATCGCGAAGTTCCGGCTGCTGGCCGAGCCCGTGCTCGAGGCGACGGAGATCGAGCGGTTCCTCGAGCTCGTGCAGCGACTGCCCGAGCTCACGGCGGCCGAGGTCGGCGAGCTGTCGATCATCGCGAGGTCGGGCCTGCTCGACGCGGCGGATGCTCCGAAGGGGCTGTTCTGATGAATCTCACCGCATGTCGTCTCGGTCCGCTGCGCGGGCCTCGCTCAACGACCGTGGGTGCGGCCTCCCCGGTCGTTGAGCGAGCACGGCGGAGCCGAACGAGACGAAACGCGGGTGCAGCTTCCCCGGTCGTTGAGCGAGCACGGCGGAGCCGAGCGAGACGAAACGCGG
>NZ_CAUQVQ010000149.1:0-2580 GCF_963521645.1 uncultured Microbacterium sp.
CGGTCGTTGAGCGAGGAGCGCAGCACCGAGACGAAACGCAGACGGCAGAGGAGGTGCGCTGATGGACGGATTCCGCCTTCCCCTCGGAACCTGGGTCGCGTCGGGCGTCGACTGGATCAAGACCAACCTCGACGGTCTGCTCGACGTCGTCTCGTTCGTCGTGAGCTTCCTGGTCGACGGCCTCACCCGTGCGCTGCTGTCGCCGCACTTCGCGGTGATCATCGTGATCGCCGCGCTCATCGCCTGGGCGGTGCGATCGTGGCAGCTGGCGATCGGCACGGTCGTGTCGTTCGGGCTCATCGTCGCCATGAACCTCTGGGTGCCGGCGATGCAGACTCTTGCCCTCGTGCTCGTCGCCGCCGTGATCGCCGTGCTGATCGCGGTGCCGCTGGGCATCTGGTCGGCGCGCAACGCCACGGTGCGCGCGGTGCTCAAGCCCGTGCTCGACTTCATGCAGACCATGCCGGCGTTCGTCTACCTGATCCCGGCGATCGTGTTCTTCAGCATCGGCGTCGTGCCGGGACTCGTCGCGACCGTGATCTTCGCGCTGCCTCCGGGCGTGCGACTCACCGAGCTCGGCATCCGCGGAGTCGACTCCGAGACCGTCGAGGCGGGCCAGGCGTTCGGCGCCAAGCCGGGGCAGATCCTGCGCGGCATCCAGCTCCCCCTCGCGATGCCGACGATCCTCGCCGGCGTCAACCAGGTCATCATGCTCGCGCTGTCGATGGCGGTCATCGCCGGAATGGCAGGAGCGGACGGCCTGGGGAAGATCGTCGTAGAGGCGATCTCGACCATCAACATCGCCAAGGGCGTCGAGGCGGGTCTGGGCGTCGTGCTCATCGCCGTCTTCCTCGACCGCGTGACGGCAGCGCTCGGCGATCTCAGCAGCAACCGCTCGTCGCTGCTCGGCATGCTGGCTCGTCGTCGCACGCAGAAGCGCCTCGCCGCGGCGTCCGCCGAGGCGCCCGCGACGGCATCCGCATCCGCTCCTGTATCGGCCGAGGCGGCCGCTGCGCAGGATGCCGAGGCCGAAGCCGAGCGCATGAAGGCCTCGCCGCGCCGCGCCCCCGTCGGCGGCGGCGTGCACTGACTCATCCCTCCCGCAAGAGAACGCAACACCGCAGTACACAGCAACACAGCACACAGATATACGGAACGAGAGAGACACACATGAAGAAGAAGCTCCTGACCATCGCGGCGATCGGCGCCGCAGCCACCCTGACCCTCGCCGGATGCAGCGGCGACGGCATGGGCGGCACCGGTGGAGGCACCGGCGGCGGAGACACCGGATCGGGCGACAAGGGCACGATCACGTTGGGCTTCCTGCCCTCGTGGACCGACGGGCTCAGCACCGCGTACCTGCTGCAGGACCAGCTCGAGAAGATCGGCTACACCGTCGAGATGAAGACGCTGACCGAGGCGGGCCCGCTGTACACCGGCCTCGCCCAGGGTGACGTCGACATGTACCCCTCGGCCTGGCCCGAGCTGACGCACGCCGAATACATGGAGACGTACGGCGACGACATCGAGGACCTCGGCGCGTACTACGACAACGCGAAGCTGACCCTCGCGGTTCCGGAGTACTCCGACCTGAACTCGATCGAGGACCTCGCGGGCAAGGGCGCCGAGCTCGACGGCAAGATCTACGGGATCGAGCCGGGTGCCGGTCTCACCGCGCAGACGCAGAAGATGATGCCCGAGTACGGCCTCGACAGCGAGTACGAGCTCGTCACCTCGTCGACCGCGGCGATGCTCACCGAGCTGAAGTCGGCGACCGACAAGCAGGAGGACATCGTCGTCACGCTGTGGCGTCCGTTCTGGGCCAACGACGCCTTCCCCGTCAAGGACCTCGAGGACCCGAAGGGCGCCATGGGCGAGTCGGAGGCCCTGCACTTCCTGGGCACGAAGGGCTTCGCCGAGGAGTTCCCCGAGGCCGCCGAGCTCATCGAGCAGATCAAGCTCGACGATGAGCAGTACGGCTCGCTCGAGGACATGGTCGTGAACGAGTACGGCGAGGGCAAGGAAGCGGATGCCATCGACGCATGGCTCGAGGAGCACGGCGACGACTTCGACTGGGTCGTCAGCTGACCTGACCCGCTGATCCCTGGTCGTTGAGCGAAGACGACGGAGTCGACTGAGACGAATCGTCGCGACCTCATCCGCGCATCGGGTGCCGCGTTTCGTCTCGCTCGGCTTCGCCGGGCTCGCTCAACGACCGGGAGTGCCGCGCCCCCTGGTCGTTGAGCGAAGATGACGGAGTCGACTGAGACGAATCGTCGCGACCTCATCCGCGCATCGGGTGCCGCGTTTCGTCTCGCTCGGCTTCGCCGGGCTCGCTCAACGACCGGGAGTGCCGCGCCCCTGTTCGTTGAGCGAAGACGACGGAGTCGACTGAGACGAATCGTCGCGACCTCATCCGCGCATCGCTGCCGCCCCCTGTTCGTTGAGCGAAGACGACGGAGTCGACTGAGACGAAACGTCGCGACCTCCTCCGCCCGGCGGGTGTCGCGCAACCCCCTCTGCCGGTGGGTCGTCGCGAGCGTAGCCTGTGGCCGTGGACGGATTCGCGGCGGTCGACTT
>NZ_CAUQVQ010000150.1:0-2528 GCF_963521645.1 uncultured Microbacterium sp.
GCGCCGAACGGTTCGTCCATCAGCATCACCGACGGAGTGTTGGCGAGCAGTCGTGCGATCGCCACCCGCTGCTGCATCCCGCCCGAGAGCTGGTGCGGGAAGGATGCCGCGACGCGACTGAGTCCGACCGAGTCCAGCGCCGCGGTCGCCCGCTCCTTCACGACCGCACGCGGAAGGCGCGCCTGCCGAGGCCCGTACTCGATGTTCTCGCGCACCGTCAGCCAGGGGAACAGCCCGTAGTCCTGGAAGACGACGCCACGGTCGGGTCCGGGCCCGGTGACCTCAGTGCCCGCGACGGTCAGAGACCCTTCGGTGATCGTCTCGAAGCCCGCGACCATGCGCAGCAGCGTCGATTTGCCGCATCCGGAGGCGCCGACGATGCAGACCACCTCGCCGGCCGCGACGGTGATGTCCACACCGTCGACGGCGGCGATCGGCGATCCGGGGTACCGCTTGCCGACACCGCTCATGACGATGTCTGCGGCGTGCTGGGGAGGAATGCTCATGCGATCTCTCACTTCTGGATCGGTCGGCGCCCGAAGGCGATGGCGAAGATGAGCGTGAGCAGACGGTCGGCGATGAAGCCGGCCAGGCCGATGACGACCATGCCCACGATGATGAGGTCGGTTCGCGACTGCTCTCTGGCCTGGGTGATGAGCGCGCCGAGACCGGTGCTGATGCCGACGGTCTCGCCGACGACGAGGATCACCCACGACAGGCCCATCGCGATGCGCATGCCGCTGATGATCTGCGGCGCGGCGGCCGGGATGACGACCTTGTAGAGCGACTGCAGGCGGGGGGTGCCCAGCATCGCGGCGGCTTCGAGCAGGCGGCCCGGCACCTGGTGGACTCCGCTGATGGTGTTCAGCAGGATCGGGAACACCGCCGCGATGAACACGAGGAACACCGTGGAGCGGTCGCCGAAGCCGATGATGAGCAGTGTCAGCGGAGCCCAGGCGGTGACCGGGATGGGGCGGACGAGGTTGATCGTCGGCTCCAGCATCCGGAACAGCAGTTTCGACCGACCCATCAGCACGCCCAGCGGCACGGCGACGGCGACCGCGAGGCCGAAGCCCTGCAGCACGCGCAGCGTCGAGGCGCCCAGGTGACCCCAGAGCGCGCCGCTGAACGAGTCGTCGTAGATGCCGCCGACCGCGAAGTCCACGCCGCGCACCGCGACCTCGCCGGGGGTGGGCAGGAAGGTCATCTTGATGTCGAACGGCAGCGTCCAGGCGTTCTGCACACCCAGGTGCCAGCCGATGAGGAGGAGGATCGGCACGGGAAGCGCAATGGCCCATCCGAGCGGCAGTCGGCGGCGCGGCCGAGCGGTGCGGATGCCGCCGGGCTGCGTCTCGGTGTGCTCGACGCCCTGAGGCGGATCGGCGAGTGCGGTGGTCGTCATGGTCACTCCGTCCGTGCGGTCTCGACGAAGCTGTCGTCGGTGAGGAGGTCCTGGTCGACCTCGGCCGAGACCTGGTCGAAGGTGAGCATCTCCTCGCTCATCGAGGCCAGCGTCGAGAGGTAGTCGGCGTCGAGGTCCCAGCGCGGCCAGATGTTCTCGATCGCGAGGTCGACGATCGCGGGGTCCAGGGCGAACTCCTCGACGAGGCCGTCGGCCCAGGCCTCGGTGTCCTCCGCCATGTGCTCGACCGCCGCGATGTGGGTGTCGACGACCGACTGCACGAGCTCGGGGTCGGACTCGATCAGGCTGTTGCTCGTGGCGAGCACGATGTTGGTCTGCCCGATCGGGGTGTCGTAGGCCGACATGAGTTCGTGTGCGCCGCCTTCGATCGCGATCGACGGACCCACCTCGGCGGAGATGAACGCGTCGATCTGTCCGGAGGCGAACGCGGTCGCCATGTCGGCGAAGGGCAGGTTGACCAGCTCGACGTCGCTCGCAGGGTCGATGCCCTGCGCCTCGAGCGTGCGCTTGAGGAGGATCTCCTGTGTGGCGCCCATCGGGAAGCCGACCTTCGTGCCCTTCAGGTCGTCCGGCGTCTCGATGTCGTCCGTGGCGACGATGCGGGTGCCGCCGTCGGCGGCGGAGGCGACGATGCGCACATCCTGCTTCTCTGCGACGCCGGCGATGACCGACGCCGCACCGGTCACGCCGAAGTCGACCGATCCCGAGACGATCGCGTTCTTGATGTCGCTGGAGGTGTCGAAGAGCACGATCTCGACGTCGATGCCCTCGTCGGCGACCTCCTCGTAGAAGAAGGGGCTGAACAGGTGGGGCTGCGCACGCAGCGTCCCGATGGTGACGGACTGGCTGCCGCTCTCGCCGCTCGCGGAGTCGGCCGATGACGACGCGGCGGAGCAGCCGGTGAGCGCGAGCGCAGCGGCGGCGAGGGAGGCGATGGCGAGCGAGGACGTGCGGCGGGGAGTGCGGAAGGTCATGTGTTCTCCTGGTGGGGGCGGGTCAGGCGGGGTGGGGCAGGTCAGGCGGTCGCAGGGACGACGGATGCTGCGCGGTAGGCGCGCCACCCGCCGAACTCGGTGATGTCTCGGTCGGTGAGGTCGACGGATGC